>VXMH01000073.1 GCA_009841235.1 Caldilineaceae bacterium SB0661_bin_32
GGGGAGGGGGAGGGGCGAGGCGTGCGGCAGGGCTGGCGGCGCGAGGGCAGGCACAAGGCCTGCCCCTACGCAAATCGTTCGGCCAGCGTCTCCTCGTAGGGCTTTGATCGATGGTAGATGAGAGGGTTCTGCCGGTCGTCGTCAAGCAGGTCGCCGATCTCATAGCTGGCGAACTGTTCATCATTGAGGATGTTCTGCTTGCCGTTAAAGGTGCAGCCGTCGGGCATGAAGCCGCAGGTCATGGCACGCCGCCAGCCCGGGGTCATATTGGCGCCGGCGCCGTGGGCGATGAGGCCGTTGTGAAAGGAGGCGGAGCCGGCTTTCATCTCGGCGGGGGCCGCCATGATGTCTTGCCACTGCGGGTAGACGCGGAAGATGTCGCCGATGTTTTCGCCGATACCGACGTTGTCGAAGGTGGCCGATTTGTGGCTGCCGGGCAGAAAGTAGAGGCAGCCGTTCTGCAACGTAGCATCGTCGAGGGCGACCCAGAGACTGAGCGTCTCCCGGGACGAGTAGGACCAGTACGGGTTGTCGAGATGCCAGCCGGTGGGGTTGGCCCACGGCTGCTTGATCAACGCCTGGTCATGCCAGATGCGCACGCCCTCGACGCCTGCCAACTCCGCGGACATCTTGCCGAGGCGCGGATCAAGAATCAGGCGGCGCACGTCGACACTGTCCTGCCATAGATTGATACGCTGGACGAAAACGTAGTCGTAGTAGGACTCTTCGCGGTCCTCGTCCACTTCCTGGTTGAACATCTTCTGCTTTCCCCGCTGGCGCACGGCCCCGTCAACGGCCTGCCGCCAGGTTTCCAGCTCGTCCGGAGTGAGAAAGTCGTGCAGGACCACGAACCCGTTTTGCCGGTATGAGTCGATCTGTTCCTGGGTCAAGTCTGTGTTCATGCTGCCCTCATTTGTTGTGCAGGCGTCGTACCTGGCTATCTGAGCGACGGGCCTGTCGTACCGCCGGGGTGGAAAGAGCAGGGCCGACGCAGAGGCGCCGGCCCTAGCTAACTGCTTTAGTCTTGCAACAAGGCTAACTCCGTCGCGTAGCGCCTATTCCGCCGGGCCAAGCTGTCCGGTCAGAATCTGGATGACGACGAAGGAGTCGGCGTAGGGGCTGTTGACGTAGATCGGGTCGCCCTCCGGCAGCCAACCACTGGCAAAGCGGCTGGGCACGGGGTTGTTGCCGTAGCGTTCCCACAGAGGGATCTGCGGCAGCAGCTCGTTGTAGGCCATGGCGATCTTGTCCAGCGCCGCGATCTGCATGGCTGCGTCGCCGCCGGAGCCGGCCTCCTTGGTGAGGGCCCACAGGTCGACGTCACCAACGCTGTCGGTGCTGACGTTCAGGTCGAAGGACATGCCCGGGAGCTCGATGCTGCCGGCGCCCGAGGCGCCTACGCCGGTCGCGGCCGCGTTGTGCGTGCTGAAGTCATTCTCGTAGGAGAAGGACGGGTGCGGGTTGCCGGCGCCCCAGCCGCGGATCGCCAGCTGGAACTTGCCTTCATTCACGTCGATCGGATGCTGCTGGAAGTTCACGCCGCGGAAGCTGGTCTTGAAGCCGAAAGCGGTCAGCTGTTCGGCTGCGTTCTCAGCTGCGGCGGACCAGTCGGAGTACTCGGCGGGCGCGGTCAGCTCCCACTCCATGCGGGCGCCGGTGTCGTCCATCCATACACCGTCATCGGCGCGAGTGAAACCAATGTCGAGCAACATCTGCTCAGCCTTTTCGAGATCCTGATTATACGGATTCAGACTGGCGCGCGCATCGTCGCTAAGCCACAGGGGCGTGATGTTGTCGGAGAAGCCGCA
The DNA here is from genome assembly GCA_009841235.1 of Caldilineaceae bacterium SB0661_bin_32. Classification (GTDB taxonomy): domain Bacteria; phylum Chloroflexota; class Anaerolineae; order Caldilineales; family Caldilineaceae; genus Bin5. Next base: position 1,809 of record VXMH01000073.1, read on the forward strand.
CATGCATTCTTGCGCCACACCCGATTCGGCCAGTGAGATGAAGGCGTTTTCTTCAAAGTTGATGGCGTAGGCCAGAGCCTGCCTGACCTCCTTCATCTGGAAAGGATGGATCGTGTGGTTGAAATAGAGGGCCGGGCCGCCGTAGATCGGGGCGCGAATAATGCGATAGCCCAGAGACATGAACTCGCGCTCGGTGGCCGGCGGGAAGCCGTGCGTAGCATAGTCGACGTCGCCGGAGAGGACGAGCGGCGTCACTACCGGCGTCTCACCGTTGTAGTTGACCATGCGGTCGAAGCGCACGGTGTCGGCCCAGTAGGAGGTCTCAACCTTGTTGAGAATCATCTGGGACTCGGTGATGCTGGCGGGGTCGATGGCATACGGCCCCAGAACGACCATCTCATCGGGGCGCAGCTCGTTGAACTCCTGCAGCAGCTGCTTCCAATCGTCGTCCTCGTTGGTCATGCCGCCGTCAACCAGATCGCGCGTGCGCTGGGCAAAGTCGCCATAGACCGAGGAGGCGGTGATGTGCACTTCTCGGAGCACGCGGCGGGGCACGGTCGTGGACGGACCGCTGAGAACGAAGTCGACCGTGTGGTCGTCAACGGCCTGTACGTCGTCGAGGAAGCGCCAGACAGTCTGGCTGAGCAGACGTGAGATGGAGAAGGTATCGACAACGTCCTGCGAAGTGAAGTCGCTGCCGTCGCTCCACTGGGCTCCCTGGATCAGGCTGACGCGCAGGGTGACGTCGTCGACCCACTCCCAGGACTCACCGGCTACCGGCATCCAGCTGCCGTCGGCCCACAGGAACATGAACAGGGGCGGTTCCATCAGGGCGCGGTAGATGCCGAGGGTCATGCCGTTGGTGACCCAGGTGTTGAAGTGGCCCGTGGGCGGCGGCGCGTAGGGCCATGCCGGATGGAACTCGGCCACGCCGGTTCCCGCCGGCGCCGCCTCTTCCTCTGCCGCAGCCGGCGCTGCTTCGCCGCCGCCCATGTCAGCCGCCGGCGCGCCGCACGCGCTGATGGTCAGGGCCGCGATCAGTGCAATTACAAGCCAAAGTCTTCCGTTCATTCTGTTTCCTCCTTAGGGTATTTAAGAATGTGAAACACAGATGTGAAACACAAAGGGGATGAAGAGTGAAGGCGCGAGCAGGGACGCGGTCGACGCGCTCGCCTGATTCGCTTACCTCTCTCTTCGCTTTCCCCACTGCACGAGAATTACGACCAACAAGAGATATACAAGCCCGATCCCCAGGGTGAACTGGGTGATCACGTATTCGGCGGTCCCTTTTTCCAGGAAAATCAGAAGCGCGCCGGCAACGAAGGCTATGTAGAACCCGATGTGAAATGCCGCTCTACCAAGAAAGGGATCCATGTCCTGCCTGTTGTACATCCAGGTTCATATGCGGCGCCGGCCGTCGTTTCAGCCATTCAGACGATCTGGCCCGGCTCCGACATGCGGACGGGACAGGCAACGCTGCCTCCATCCGGGATCAGGTCCAGGGGAGGAACGACCAGGTCGCACTCCCCCGGCACAAAATACGGGCAACGCGGATGAAAGGTACAGCCTGTTGGCAGATTCAAGAGGCTGGGAATTTCGGCGCTGCGCAGTTCTATATGGACCTTCTTCTTCGCCAGCTCCGGATCTGCTTCGGGAACAGCCCCCAGCAGCGCCTGCGTATAGGGGTGGCGCGAGTCGGTAATGAGGCGAGGCGTCGGCCCTTCTTCGACTATGCGCCCCAGGTACATGACAGTGATGCGCCCTTCCCAGGCGAAGTATTTCGCCAGCGCCAGGTCGTGCGTGATGAAAAGAAAGGTTACGTCAAACTCGTCCTTCAGACGGTAGAGCATGTTGAGCAGGCTTACCCGGATCGACACATCCACCATCGACACGGCCTCGTCGGCGACGATAAACCTGGGCTCCACTGTCAAAGCTCTTGCCACCGAGACCCTTTGACGCTGCCCGCCGCTCAACTGGTGCGGATATTTGTCGAGAAAGTCCGAGACCGGCGTCAGATCGACGATCTCCAGCAGCTCCGCCGCCCTCCTCTCCACATTCCGGCGCCGGCCTCTTCTTCCGCCGCCGTTCCGGCTCGCGCCCAGGGTCTGGTGACGCAAGAGCGGCGTCACTATCATCTGGCGCACAGTCTGCGTTGGATTGAGCGAAGCGTAGGGGTCCTGATGGATGATCTGAACGGCCCGCCGGTACTGCTGATAATCGGCCTTTTCCATCGACGCGATGTCCTGGCCCTGGTAGAGGATCTGCCCCTCAGAGGGCGGCAGCAGACCGACCACCATGCGTCCCGTTGTGCTTTTGCCGCATCCGCTTTCTCCGACCAGGCAGACGATTTCACCAGGCTCAATGTCCAACGAGATCGAGTCGACCGCAGTGACCCGATCGCGGCCGCTCCCGAAGTGCTTCGTCACATTTCGCAGTTCGATAATAGGCGTCATCAAGAGCGGCCTCCAGCGGCCGCGCCTCTGCCGCAGGCTGTCACTTCTGAACAGCGGTGCGTTCTCTTCATGCTCTCCTCTTGCCGCGCAGCCCGTTGCGCTCGATGTCCTCCTGAACTGCGTCGGTATGCCAGCAGGCCGCGTAGTGGTTGTCGCCTACCTTTTCGAGCGCGGGCTCTTCACGGCTGCAACGCTCGCTGGCAAATGGACAACGGGGGTGGAACTTGCAGCCCGTCGGCAAATTGATCAGGTCGGGCGGAGAACCTGGGATAGAGGAGAGTTCCTCGAAGCCCCCGGTTACAGTGGGCACGGCCCGGATCAGGCCCAAAGAGTATGGATGGCGGGGCCGATAGAAGATGTCCTCGACCGGACCGAGCTCCACAACCTGCCCGGCATACATCGTGGCAACTCTGTCGGCCAGCTCAGCCGCGATGGCAAGGTCGTGCGAGATGAAGAGCATGGTAAAGTGCAGGTCTTCCTTCAACCTGCGCAGCAGATCGATGATCGTCCGCTGCGTGAGGATGTCCAGCGCGGTGGTCGGCTCGTCGAGGATCAGAATCTGCGGGTCAAGCAGAAGCGAAATGGCCAGCAGGGCGCGCTGGCGCATGCCTCCGCTCAACTCGTGGGCGTAGGCGTCGATTACGCGGTCAGGGTCCAGCTGGACAAAGCGGAGGAGATCGAGAAATCTCTCGCGGACTTCCTCTCGATTGTTCCAGCGGTGGGCCTTGGCCGTATCCCACACCTGGTCCCACACCTTCAACACCGGATTGAAGGCGTTGAGAGCCGACTGAAACACCATGGCGCAGTCGCGCCAGCGGAACTCTCGCAGGGGACCCTCAGCGAGGGACAGCACATCCAATTCGCGACCGTCGCGGCGGTATATGATCTTGCCGGGACTGACCTGTGCGGTCTCGACCAGAAGCCGAACGATACCCAGCCCCAACGTCGTTTTGCCGGACCCGCTCTCGCCGATCAGGGCCAGACTTTCGCCGGCTTGCAGATCGAGCGTCACGCCCCGGACGGCTTGAACGCTGCCCTTGCGCGTTCGATAGCTGACATGAACGTCCTGCAGACTCAGCGGGGGCCGGCTGCCGTTTTCTTCAGCGTCCTGATGCCAGGAAAGGTCAGTGGATTGACTCATTTGTATCCAAGAAACAGAACCCTATTCGCTGGCTCGCAGACGAGGATTGAATACGAGCTCGAGCGAACGGGTCATGGAAATGATAGCCAGCTGCAGGATAGCGATGGCGACGATCGGCGCCATGATGTACCAGACGCTGTCCTTGTAGAATATCGCTCCCCGCACCCACGCCAACTGAATCATTACGCTCCAGTTGCCTGCGCTGATCGGCACCAGGCCGAGGAAGACGAGACCCGCCTGCTGGTAGACGGCAAAGGTCATGCCCAGCGCGAAGCTGACGACAATATAAGGCATCATGTTCGGAACCAACTCCCGCAGCACGATGTGCCAGACGCCGAGATCAAGCGCCCGGGCCGCCTCGATAAAGTCTCGCTGCTTTAGCGAGAGGGCTTGGGCCCGCAGGGCGCGCAAAAGGGTGGGCCAGTTCAGAAGACCCATGAGTATTCCCAGCAGGGTCAGGCTGTTAAGTGAAATGAAGGCTGCCAGGACCGCCAGCAGCGGGAACTGAGGAATCGTGAGTATGATGTCGGTCACGGACATGATGGCGCTGTCCATCCAGCCTCCGATGAAGCCGCTGAGCGTGCCAAACACCACCGCGATTACGGTCGAAATGAGGGCAGCCAGAAAGGCAACGTAGATCACGTCTTTGCCGCCGTTGACGATCTGGGACCAGATGTCGCGGCCCTGATGATCGGTGCCCAGCGGATGTTCAAGGGTCGGTGTGATGTAGATCCTGTCGATCTTGGTCTTGGTATCCAGCTCGATGAATAGCGGACCGGCGTAGGACAGGAGAATCATAAAGATCACGACGAGGAAACCGACAAACCCGACCCGATTGTAGGCCAGCAGACGCACGAAAGTACGGAATCCCTTCCATGCGCTGACGAGGATGCTATCGGTCTGTTGGTCTTCCACCAGTTGCGCCGTCATCTATCTGCTCCCGCGCTTTGCGTGTTTTCTCACAGTTTGGCCGGGCTCAGTTATCCTGCAGCTTGATGCGCGGGTCGAGCCAGCCATAGAGGACGTCGGCAAAGAAGTTGGCGAATATCACCGAGAAGGTGATGATCAGGAAGATTCCCTGCATCAGCGTGTAGTCGCGCTGGTTGATTGCCTGGCCCAACATGCGGCCGATGCCGCCGTACTCGAAGATCTGCTCCACCAGCAAGGAGCCGCCGACGACGAAGCCGATGCGGATAGTCAGAATGGTAAACAGGGGCAGGATCGCGTTGCGGCCCACGTAGGCGGTTGTGATGCGCCACTCTTTCAACCCGCGCGCCTTGGCAATCGTCACGTAGTCTTCGCCCAGCGTGCTGATTGTGTTGCTCTTCATGCTGAGCATCCAAAAGCCGACGCTTGTCAACACGTAGGTCGAAATCGGCAGCGCTCCGTGGAAAAAGGCGTCGAGGAAGAACTCCAGGTTCAGCCCCGGCACCATACCGGACGAATACGCGCCGCGCATCGCCGCGATCGGCAGGATCTTCCACTGGACCCCCAACCACACAACGATGAGAAGGCCGATGAGAAAGTCGGGAACTGAGCTGATAACGGAACTTAAAACCGTTAAGCCGTGATCAAGATAGCTGTCGCGGCGGTAGGCCATGATGACACCGAACAGAACGCCGATGGTGAAACTGATCAGAAGTCCCAGGCCAACGCTGAACAGGGTCCAGGGGAGAAAGCGCAAGATCACTTCGGTAACGGTCGTACCCGGCGACAGGACCGACTGACCGAAATTTCCCCTCGCCAGATTTTGCAGGTAGGAGAAGTACTGGAGAATAACCGGCTGTTCCAGGTCGATGGCGAAGAGAGCGGCGGCCTGGTCCTTTGCTTCGTGAACAGGCAGGCCGTAGGTGACAACCAACTGGTTGACGTAGATTTCAATCGGGTTGCCGGGCAGGAGGCGCACCAAAAAGAAGATAATGGTGGTGACAATGAAGATGGTGGCCAGCGCACGGAGAAACTTGCGGAAGAAGTAGGAGCCCCAGATAGCGCCGAGAATGGAAAGCGGGCTGCTGATACGCCCGGTACTGACGTTGCTTACGTCAGCCGCTGTCGCCATATTTGTTATTCCGATCAGTATATTTGACGATTTCGGGAATGCGTCCGGCCAGAATCGAGCAGGCAACCTGCTATTTGCCACGGTGAGCCCGGGCTTAACCTTTGGGGGTAAAGGCTGTGGCGGACATCGTCCGGCGTGAGTATAGCATATCCCATCTGCTATGCAAATTTTCAGCCCTTGCACACAGGGCAATCGCATCTGACCTGGTTTGCCAACATTGGCGAAGTCAGCCAGAGGGTCCACGGAGGGCAGGCACAAGGCCTGCCCCTACCGTAGGTTGAGAGGAATGCGGAGAGGAGGGCATGGCGGGCAGAGGGCAGGCACAAGGCCTGGCCATGCCGGAGGTTGAGGGGGATGGGGAGAGG
>VXMH01000024.1 GCA_009841235.1 Caldilineaceae bacterium SB0661_bin_32
GAGGGCAGGCACAAGGCCTGCCCCTACCGTAGGTTGAGAGGGATGGGGAGAGGCGAGGGGTGCGAGGGCAGGGGCACGGCCATGCGCTTCGGGCAGCCTCCCAGAAGATTGACGCAATAAGATGCGATTGCCCTGGCAACAGAACCTCGAAATCTTGACTTTGTTCAGGTTCCGTGCTACCCTTCGGCTCGTGTCCTGACACGAAATCGGTACGCAATGCAAACTCACACAGAGCAAACTCACACAGAAAGGAGCGAACACCATGCGAATTGAATTGTCTGTCGAAACCGGTGTCTACGCGTCCTTCGTGAGGAGTTCTGCGCCCTGCTGTTGAGTCAGCCCTGAACTGTTCTCCAAACCGTGGACGCGAGTATCGACCGCTCCACGGTTTTTTTGTTGGCCAAAGAAGTCGAAGACCGCACATAAGAAAGGAGGCGCAAAATCAACAGTTTCGTCGACTTCAATCCCCGGAAATCCGATGAACTTTCAAAATGGAGCAAGAGCCTTGATTACAATTCGCCCCTTTGAGAAAAACGACCACGACTACCGGCAGGCGGTGGAAATAGTGAACACTGTCTGGCCGGAATATCCCGATACAGTGGAAGAGTGGAAGGAGTCCGATGAGAAGCGCTCGAAACTGGTCAAGAGAGGCAGATTCTTCGCCGAGATCGATGGTACGGCTGTCGGCTTTGCCGGTTACGGCCAGTCTCTGTGGCTGAACCATCCCGGCAAGCTGTTCGTAGGCGTAGAGGTTTTGCCGGCGTTTCGCAAGCGCGGCGTCGGGACCGCCCTGTGGGAGCACCTCTGCCAGGAAGTCCAGCAGTTCGACCCATTGCGCCTTCTGGCCCACACGCGTGAAGACTACGAAGAGGGTATTCGATTTGCCCAGAAACTCGGCTTTAACGAATGTATGCGGGACTGGGAGTCCCGTCTGGACCCGGCGAGCCTCGACCTTGACGAGTGGAGTCGATATCCCCGGCAGGTGGCCGAGCAGGGGATAGAGATCAAGACGGTCGCCGAACTGGCGTCCGACCCGAACCGGGACCGAAAGCTATACGAGCTGGAGTGGCTTATCGACCGCGACGTCCCCAGCCCGGAACCCCCCTCTAAGGTGCCTTTTGAGGAGTTTCAGAAGGTGTGGGAGCGAACGAATCTGCTGCCGGATGCCTGGTACGTCGCAATCGACAATGGCGAATACGTGGGAATGACCAATTTGTGGACGAGCCAGGCGAATTCCAAACTGCTCTATGTTGGACTTACCGGTGTGACGAGGTCCCACCGAAAGCGCGGCATTGCGATGGCATTGAAAGTCCGTTCCGTGGAATTCGCGCTGCAAAAGGGTTTCAGCGAAATCCGGACCTGGAATGAGACCAACAACCAGGCAATGCTGGGAATCAACAACCGGCTCGGCTTTGTGCGGCAGCCCGCTCACATCGAGTTTATGAAAGCGATGCGGGAGGAGCGTCCCGAGGACGCCAATCTGAAGATTCAGGACGCCGCGCAGGAAGAGGAGAAGTCGGAAGTCAGTTCTGATTGAGAACCGATTCAAGCCCGGTCAGCTCAATGCCCTGGAAACAAGACGCCAGAAAAGCGCCATTCCACAACGGCGGGGGCCCCATTAGCAGGCCCCCGCCATTTCTATTGTGTCCCCGTCGGGCTGCAACCGCCGCAAAACTGCCTTCAACAAGGCCGTCAGCCGCGGCACAACGACTTTGCCCGTTTCCATTACCTCTTCTGCGCTGGTCTCCTTGTCCGAATCCAGCTGATCGACCGCCACATTGGTGATCGTGCTGATGCCCAGGACCTCAATGCCGGCGTGAACCGCCACCAGCGCCTCCGGTACGGTGCTCATACCGACCGCGTCGGCTCCTACCAGGCGCAGATAACGCACCTCCGCCGGCGTCTCAAAGTTTGGACCGGCGAGAAAGGCGTAGACGCCCTGACGCAGCGCGATCCCCAATTCCTGCGCCGATGCCAGTGCCGCCCTGCGCAGAGACCCCGGGTACGCGTGCGTCATCGACGGAAAACGCGTACCGAACGCCGGCGCGTTCGGACCGATCAGCGGATTCTGCCCCGCCATGCCTACAAAGTTCAGGTGGTCCACGATCAGCATGAGATCGCCCGCGCGAAAGCCGGGATTTACCCCACCGGCCGCGTTGGTCAGAATCAGCTTAGCCACGCCAAGCCGCTTCATCACCCTGATGGGAAAAGTAATCTCCTCGGCCGTATATCCCTCATAAAAGTGGATGCGCCCCTGCATCGCCACGACCGTCCGACCGGAAAGTTGGCCCACGATGAGCCGCCCTTCGTGCCCGGGCGCCGTGCTGGCGGGGAAGTAAGGGATCTCCTCGTAGGGGACTGCTTCCGCCTCCTCTATCGCCTCTGCCAAAGAGTTCAACCCGCTGCCGAGCACCAGCCCGATCGGCCGCCCTTCGACCAACTGTAATCCCCGTCGATGGGCCCTTTCCCGTACGAACTCCGCCGCGCGGTCATATTCTTCCAGACCAAACTTTTCAGTCATCGGGTTACCTCTGTGCCATCCAGTCTCTGCTCGTGCGCTGAAGGCGCCGGATTGCACTGTTTAGCCGCCGTCTATACAGTGTTGCCATGGTACCTCGAGGCTTCCTGCCCCGTCGTATCCGGAGAGAGGTCGCGCCACCGAAACAGACCGGCCCATTCATTCGGCTTGTCCTCGACCACATCCGCGATCAGGTCGCCGAGCACCGGCCCGAACTTGAACCCGTGGCCGCTCCCGCCCGTGGCTACGCTCAGTCCTTCTTTCTCCGGATGGCGGTCGATCCAGAAATGCTCGTCCAGCGTGTCATTGTACAGACATCTTCGTGTATAGGTTATTTCAGCATCCAGGAGCGCTGGAAAGGTGTCCTCCAGGAAGATGCGCAGTTCAGCGTAATCCTCCTCGTATACCGTACGCTCATCGTGCTCCGGGTGAAGCGTCACGCCAACCCCGTGCCGGGAAACCTTGACGATGCCTTCACGCAACATCGGGAACCCGTACCAGCCGGTGCGCGCAGTGTCGCCGAAGTAGACGACAAAGTCAGGCGCAAAGAACGGCGCAGGATTCCTGGGCTTCAGGTGGAAGATCGGGTGGCCGGTGGCAGTCATAACCGACTGCAGTTCAGGCAGCAGCCAGGGCGTCCACGAACCGGCTGCGAGCACGGTATGATCGGAGGTGAATTTTGCGCCCTCACGCGTTCGCATCCCCTGCACACGGCCGCCATCCAGCAAGAGCTGATCCGCAGTCTGGCCGGGCCGGACTTCGACCCCGACAGCCGCGGCCCGTTCCGCCAGCTTGCCTACTACCCGCCCGCTTTCCGCGTAGCCCCCACGCGCATTGTAGAAGCCGTCTGTGTAGACTCCGGTTGACCAGGCGGGGAACCGCCGCGATATCTCTCCAGCGGGCAAGCGTTCCGGCCTCTGTCCCTCATCCAACAACATCTGAAAACTGCTGTTGACGAACTCGTTTTCCGACATCGGCCCCTTCGAGGCCGCCAAGACGCCGGTCTCATGGTACAACGTCTCTCCGAAAAGCTCGTTCCAGCGATGGAAACCCTCGATCGAACCAATCGCCATGCGCGTGTACTGGCGGTTGTCGCCGTACTCCATTCGTACAACCTTGCTGACATCCGTAGATGCAGCCAGAGGATAGGGAAGGGGGCCGGGGTCGATCAGAGTGACGCTGTACCCGCGACTGCGCAGGGACAAAGCGGTCGTCACTCCGAATATACCGGCGCCGACGACAAGAAAGTCAGAAGATGAGGACATCAAATTTCTCCTACTGGTTTCCAGTCCTTGGGAAGCGCTTGCACAGAGGGCCCTCTTGCGGCGCCCCATCCATTAGATCTTCCAGCTCTCGGGCTGTTCAGTCAAAAAGGGATTCGCTAGTTTCCGAAGTCAGCAAGGCGGGCGACGGCACTCGTCGCGCCGGCTTCCAACAGGCCTCCGTCGCTGGTCGCGGTGATAAACCGAAAGCCCTGGCCGGCCCTACTCAGTGCGTCTTCCACGCTGCGCCCCGCAATCCCCGGAATTTTGCCTGTGTTCCTGCAGGCTGTCAGGATCGTTTCAAGCGCCCGTGCATGCTCCTCGCGGTCGTCCATCTCAGACGGGTGAAAGCCCAGAGAAAGAGACAGGTCGCTCGGCCCGGTCCAGCAGCCGTCAATGCCCGGCGTACTGAGAATCGCTTCCGCATTTTCTACAGCTTCCACGCTTTCCAGCTGTACTGCGACAAAGAGTTGCTCGTTGATCCACTCAGCATAATCGGCCCCGTACAATTTGGCCCGGCCCCAGCCCCATGATCGCTGCCCCAGCGGAGGTAGTCTGCTGGCATCGGCCGCAAAACGAGCCTGCTCAGGCGTGTCGACCATCGGGACAACCAAACCCATCACGCCTTCGTCCAGCAGCCTGCCGATGAAGGTGTAGTCATTGCGGGCGACACGGGCCATGGGAACCGCGGAACTCCCGTTGACGGCCACAAGCGCGGCGATGGCGCTGTCTTCGCCCCAGGAGCCGTGCTGCCTGTCAATCATCACAAAGTCGATACCGCTCCGGCTCATAAGTTCCGCATTAAGGGCCGACCCCATCCCCAGCGTGAATCCGAAGGCGGGCTGGCCGGACTGCATCTTCGCTTTGGCTGTGTTTGGGTTCACAATATCCCCCTCGAATGGAAAATTGGCGAATCGCGCTGTGACGCGCTCGTCGAAGAACAACAGAGTCTATGCTTGAATTGGATGCAGGAAAAGTAGCAGTCGTATCGAAAAGGCACCTGGGACGTACTATCATCCCGATAGTAGCTGTAGAAGCCCGCTCTGTCAAAAGAAAACTCTCCAAGACCTTTGCCCCCGAAATCAGTCGTTCGGGCCGGCGCCCGGTCACGGCTCTGAATGCAATGGCGCAAGTTGCGGAATACCCAAGACCACTCCGTTTCAATCCGGAGTAAACCAAATTGTAAGAGGATATGTTACAATGGCTCGAATCGGCGAACACCTCACCGTCGACAAACGCGGCCATTACTGTCAGTGGCTGCCTGCCATTTCAGTCTGGCTGTCGAAATGTCCCAAACTGAACTGAAACCTCAGCCCGATACGTCTTCAGTCGATCGCCCGTCCCGCCTGTCGCCCGCCACTGCCCTGGTGCTTGTTGTTTCCGGGGCCGTCGGCTTTGCAATCATGGGCGATTCGCTGCTGTACGCAATTCTCCCCCTGGCGGCAGGACAGCTGGCACTATCTCCACAGCAGGTCGGCATCCTCTTGAGCGCCAACCGCCTCATCCGACTTTTCTCAAATACCTGGCTCGGAGCGATCTTCGCCCGTTTCGGTCCGTACCGGGCGTTTGTGATATCAGCCATACTTGGCGTCCTGACGACCGTTCTGTATGGTTTCAAGTTCGGGTTCATCGTCTTTTTATTGGCGAGGATAGGGTGGGGCGTCAGCTGGTCAGGTCTCCGACAGGGCACCTACCAATCTATCTGGACCGGGGATCGGGCGGATGCGGGCCGGTTGATGGGCCTGAAGTGGGGTGTTGTTCGGGGCGGCAGCGCAATCAGCGCCTTGATTGGAGGGTTTCTCTTCGATCATTTTGGATTTCAGACCACGGTCTGGACGATTGCAGGGTTGTCAGCGCTTTCCATCCCAATCGCATTCGGCCTTTCCTGGCCCGCAAGCGCGTCGCCGCAACATGAGGAGAACCAGGCAAATGCAGCTGCCGATTCCCCTGAGGCCAGCCAGAAGCAGACCGGGAATGTCCGCCGCAGCGAACACGAGATTCTCGCAGGCTGGACTGAGGCCCTGTCGGAGCCCCTTCAGCGGTCTGTTCTCCTGGTAGGATTCTTTAAGCTACTGCTCAACTCCATTCTGGTTGCCACGGCTTCCGTGTTTCTGGCCGACCGCTTCGCAAGCTACTCGGGGGGGGTCCTGCTGGGCCTGCAGGTGGGCGCGCTGGCCGGAATCGTGCTCGGAACCCGCTGGTTTTCCGACCTCTTTCTCGGCGCGGCGATGGGCGCTCTGGCAGACCTGGTTGGGCGGATTCGATTGACCCTCGTCCTGGTTTTCCTGCTCTGTCTTGGTCTGGCTATGATGCTGACTGTTCAGGATAACATGTCCTTCGTCGCCTTGCTTGCCGTCCTGATCGTCAGCACCGGCGTAAACGTGGTTCTGGACGCATACGCAAATCAAGCCGCTCTGGTCACTCACCATCCCCAGATGTTCGTTGCTACCTATGCAACCGCTTCCGACCTGGGTTCCGCGGTGGGCCCGCTGTTTGCGTTCTCGCTGGTAGCATCGGTGGGATTCGCCCCGGTCTACGGGATCGCCGCGCTGCTGGTCGTGCTGGCTCTATTGTATCTTGTTATGCTCGACGCCCGTTACACCAAGCCGCAAACACCAGTGTCTGGGGGGCTGTGAGCAACCTGCCCGCAGTTTGCGCCGCAGTACAGAGGTGAACAGATGCAATTCATCGGCCGCGAGATTTCAGTGAAACTGCCTCCCGGCTTTTCACTGGAGAAAAAGCCGCCTGTTCCGGACACATTCAGCTGGCAGGGAAAAACTCATTCGGTTGTCGAGATGCTTGCGAATTGGCATCGCTACGGAAAGCCGGAGATTCGAACACAGGGCGGGCGGCCCCCCTACTTCGTTCGCAGCGGCCGTACCCAGGGATCCTGGGGACAGGGCAGGGTCTACTACCGCGTGCGCACGGCAGAAGGCCGCCTGTTTGACCTCTATTACGACCGCGCACCCAAAGGTCAGCGTCGCGCCGGGGCCTGGTTCCTGTGGCGGGAGCTGTCCGCCGAGGAAGAACTCGTTGGACTGGATGAGGACCTCTAGCGCCGGAAGGTCCGGTGAAGTTTCCTCTACCGTTCGCCGACATTGAGCACCGTGGGCAGATAGACCCTGTAGCCGCTCGACGTACTGCCTTCCTGGGCTGAAGGAGCTGTCGAATTGGGAGGAGACGTTGGCGTCTCGGCAGGCCTCGGTCTGGCCGACGGTCCGCCGCTCGCCAGGCTCTGCGCCGGCACGTTGCTGAGCGTTATAACGTCAACCAGCGCGGTCGTGCGGCGGTTCGGCGACGTCTCATAGACATTGAAAATCAGGTTGATCTCCTTGCCAGCGTAACGCGCCATGTCGAACGAGCGGTACTGCCACCCGCTGCTCTGGCGCTGCACCAACATATAGTTCGCCGGCTGACCGTCCTCTACGGCAATGACCTCGAATGAGTCGGCGCCCGTGTCCGATTCTGCGGTATCCACCTTGTACGCGATCGCCAGGAACGGCCTTCCCGTTGGCACTGTCACTCGCTGGGATACCGTGCTGTTTCCCCCGTCGCTGCCCTCGGTACCGGGTACGCCATCATTCGGCACAAATTCACTGGCCAGCCGCAGCGCATGATCCGATGCGCCGGTCTGCGCTTCGATCCGGGAAGAAGAGCTGCCCGACTTCGTCCAGCTACTGAAGGCATTCTCGAAATCCCCGTTTGTTACGGCGTTCGTCCCCGGCGCGTAGAGCAACGCAAGGCTCTCGCTCGTACCGAAAACACGCCTGCGCATGAGCAGCTGGCTGCCTACCGAGATATTCCAGCTCCCAATCGGCACCGTCATCGTAAACCGGCCGCTTGCATCGGTCGCGGCCGTCGTCGCGCCGATGCTCACTTGGACCCCAACCGCAGCCTCATTTGCCGGGTTGATCACCCTGCCGGTAACTGAGCTGTGTTCCGCAACTGTCGTCGAGGCCAGCGATCTGTCTGCCTCCAGTCTGTAGCCCAGGCGGTCCTCAGCCGCAACGCTGAATGAATAGCTCTTGCCGGCCTCACCACTGTAGGACGCCGTGCCGTACGCATCGACATCTTCCTGCCAGAGCTCCCAATCTCCATCGTCGACCTTTACATAGACTGAAGTCGATATCACCCCAGAGCCCCAATCTCTCGCGTGCCAGGTCACATCGAATGTCTGCGGGGAGTAGGCCGGCAGGTCCAAAATCGACGCGCTGGGCGGAATCGTGTCCGTTTCAATCAGCAGGACTGGTTCACCGTAAATGCCCATGCCGTAGCCGCCCTGGCCGTCAGGCCAGTTGGCATTTGTCGCGCCATTAAGGCTGACCTCATAGATACCGGCGTTCGGAGTGACGACAGTGGTTGTCCCGTCCAAGCGAATCAATCGTCCACTCGTACCCGCAGCCGGAATCTCGGCCGTCTGCGCCTGCGTATTGAGCGACCACGTCAGCAGACGCCGCTCCTTTGTTTCCGGGTGATAGAATGCGATCCTCCGTACCCGAAAACGCTCGATGTCTGCCCAGGCAACATCCGTACCCGTCAGGTGCTGATTCGCCAGTTTGAATGCGGTATAGGCCAGCCGCGTTTCAGCATTGGAAGGGGAACAGAAACTGGAACTCTCATTCTTCGCCAGGCCGAAACCGTCCGGCGAATCGACCGCCACCACGTTCCCGCAGTCATCATGGAGCATAAAGTGGAAGATGGGACCCCCTCCGGCGAGCCTCGTGTAGGCAATGTTCTGCCAAAGATACGACGCCTGTTCTTTGGCCGTGGCCCGCCACGGGCTTGGGCAGTTTGGCCCCGGGTAATCGTTACAGACGGGTACCCCGCTCTCCGTTATCCAGATTGGCTTGTCAGCCCAGCCCCGTCTGTCCAGCGCGCTGCGAACTTTCCGGGTGTACTGATAGCCGACATAGGAAAGTGAATAGTGATGGCTGCCCGCCGCGTCAAAGAATCCATCGTTCTGTTCACTCAGCGCATCGGCATCCAACGCGTCCAACATGCGGTCGAGCCATTGTCCGTTCTCAAAGTGCGCCAGGCCGCCGAACACCACGAAGGCTTCCGGGTCGATCCACTTTATGACAATGTACGCAACCTTCTGCAGCCGTGCGAACTCTTGCGGCGTCCCTGACCAGAAGTGGCACAGATCCGGTTCATTCCAGATCTCCCAATGTCGTATGTTGGTGCCGGCACTGCCCCCGGGCATGTATCGGTTCACCGCGGCGCCGACAAACCGGGCCCACGGGTTCGTTGGATTGAGCCGCCCGTCGGCCGGCGGAACGTCGGCGCCGTTAGTGAATATCGGGTTCCACAGCCCGAAGGGCGCCGGAGGACCCTCGTGGCGGTGGCAGGCGCCGGACTGATCCTGCAGCCCGTCACGGGTAGCTCGTACCTGCCTCCCTGAAGCATCTGTAGCTTCCAGAACGTCGCACTCACCTCCGGCCTCCTGCGTGTCGCAGTCAGCCGACCTCGGCGCCAGGCCCGCCGGCAATTCTGTAAATGACCCGCCAAGAGGCGCCGACACAGACCGGACGCCCGCGCGGTATTGACGCGGCGTGCCCAGCAGGATCGCCAGCGTGTTCAGGTTCTTGCCTTCGTTGGCTCGAATGGCCGCGTCCTGGCCGGTCCAGGTAAACTCGCCGATACGCTTTTCGACCTGTTCCCAGTAGATGGGGAAGCGGTCCATGCGGACGCCGGTGTCCACGCCCCGCTGAATGCGCCCGCCGCCGCTATTGGTTTCAGCCGAGTTGACAAATGCCAGCCCGAATTCGGAAATATCCAACGTCTTCGTAAAAGGGACAGTTGCAGTATGGTTGGTAGAAACGCGTATCAGAGTGCGGCTCTGCGGAGCTCTGCCACGTCGAGCCTCCGCCTGAGGCAGATCGGCGCGTTCTGCCTCAGGCGACCGGTGTAAGTCATCTGCAAAGACAGGAGAATCCGCTCCGCCCTGGTAAAGCAAAAAGAGGAGCAGGACGCCCGCCACCGCAACGGCCACTGTCAAGCGGCGGGCCGCAAACAGCGTGCGTCGAATGGGAGGCAGTTTGCCTTCTCGGTGCGTTCTTCGACGATCCTGCACTGCCCAGGCCCTTTTGCGCCCGCCAAGAAACACCCCGATGAGGGCGCGTTTTGTCATCAGCGATTGCAGGAAATATCGAGTGAGAAAAGAAAGGCGCTGCATGAAGCCAGCATTCCAACTTCGTGGAGGGGCCGCGCCTCAGTCAGACGGAAACGAAGCTGAGGCTTCCCGTGAATTCGACTCGTCTCTTAAGTGTACCATAGGCAATTTGCCCTGGTAACGGAAAAAGAGTGTAAACTTAGTCGGATTGCAGCGCTCAGCGCGCCTGCCGCGCCAAGAGGTGCAAAAGCGTCGTTCGTTCGAACGGCATTCGTAGAGAGTTCGACGGCTCCTTGGGTCCTGCCAACGAACACTGGCTAAGAAAACCCTAAGGGAGGGGTTGACTGACTGTGACGAAGGCCGCGCTCCGCTTCGAGGAACTGAACTTGAGAAATGGAGTACCCAGGAATGTAGAGGAACGAAGAGGTGAGGCCGGATTCAATCTATCAAGGTGAGAATTCACTGACAGCGACTGATCGCTTTTCCCGGTACGACTTCCCGGCCGCCAAAGCCAGCACAACCGGGGCCCGTCCGTCGTTGCCCGTTACCTCGACCTCCGTGTCATCCAGGATAGCGCGTATGAAGGAACGCAGCTCATCTGCATAGGCCGCGAGATACCGTTCAAGGAAAAAGTAGAGCGGCTTTGCATGGATCACCCCGGCCTCGGTCTGCCTGACGACCCGGTCGGGCGTATTGTTTTCGCACAAGACAGACCCAAGCGAGCCGAGAACCTCAACTCTCTGGTCACCTCCGTAGACAGCCTGGCGCGAGTTGGTGATGACCCCGAGCGCACCACATGCGTAACGCAACGTAACGATGGCCGTGTCGATGTCGCCTGCCTCGCCAATAGCCGGATCGACCCGAACTGCTCCGGTTGCCGACACCTCCTCCACCTCGTCGTCAAGAAGGAAACGGACCATGTCAAAATCGTGAATCATCATGTCCAGAAACAGGCCGCCAGAGTCCCTGACATAGCTTAGCGGCGGCGGCTCCGGGTCGCGGCTGGTTATCTGTACCAGGTAAGGTTCTCCGACCTCACCATTGCGCACAGCATCCCGTATCCCGCGGAAGTTGGGGTCGAACCGCCGGTGGAAGCCGATCTGCAGCTTCGTTCCGCTTTCCGCGACAGCTGCCAGTGCAGCGTCGACCGCGGGCAGACGGAGCGCAATCGGCTTTTCACAGAACGCGTGCTTACCTGCACGAGCCGCCTGGATGATGAAATCGGGGTGCGTCTCTGTCGAAGAGCAGATCGCGATCGCGTCGACATCATCTCGACAGATCACGTCCGACGCGTTTCCGCCGGCCTGCGCAATGCCGAACCGCCTGGCCGTCTGCTCCGCCGCTTCCGGGACGACGTCGGCAATCGCGACCACCTCCGCCTCCTGGATATGGCGTGTCAGATTCTCCGCATGAACCTGCCCAATCCGCCCGGCCCCGATGATCGCGAATCTGACCTTTTGCTCCACCTCAGTCACCTCAGCTGATTTCCTGCAGCCGGACCCACCGGCTCTCGCGCGCGCTCAAATCAGCCGCGTCGGTAATCCGCTGGACGTAAGCACCGTCTTCAAGACTCGGGCTGAAGGGCTCGCCGTCGGCAATCGCGTTGATCCAGCCCCGCGTCATATGATCCTCGACGCGAAAGACGTCCCGGTACGTGTTGTGCACTGTATCGCGCCGCGCCGCGCCCCAAACGCGCCCCGGTAACTCAAGCGGACGCGTCGGACCTTCGCCGCGGCGCGTGCCCTCAACATCCTGTCGCTCGACCCAATCGATCACGCTGCGCAGTGTGCCCTCTTCCCCGTGCAGATCGAACTCGTGCCGCTGGCCGAAGACTGATTCCTCCGTGCAAACAGCCGAGGCCTGCACAAGCCCCTGCGCGCCGTTGGCAAAGCGCAACAACGTGTACGCCGCGTCCTCCGTACGCTCGTACGGCTTCCCCTCCGGCGTGACGTCGGGCCGGTCGACAAACTCGCCCGCCAGGCAGAACACGTCAGTAACCTCGCCAAACCACCAATAGGCCAGATAGAAGAAGTGCGATGCGATGTTGCCAAGCACACCGGTAGCCGCAACGGCGCGATCGTGCCGCCAGCCATAACCCGGCTCACGTGCGTAGCCGGTGTAGTAACGCAGATTAAGGTGGTACGGCCTGCCGATGTATCCTTCCTCCACCAACTCCTTAATGTACCTGTTCGTTGGCATAAATCGGTAGGTAAAGGGTGTGCAGTGGATCACTCCTTTTTTCGCCGCCAGCGCCGCCATCTCCGCCGCGTGATCGTATCTCAATGCCAGTGGCTTTTCGCACAGTACGTGAAGGCCGGCGTCGAGCGCCTGCATCGTGATCGGGTAGTGGGTCTCATGGCCCGATGCCACCACCAGGGCCTCGATCTCACCGCTGCGTATCAGA
Organism: Caldilineaceae bacterium SB0661_bin_32; assembly: GCA_009841235.1. GTDB lineage: Bacteria > Chloroflexota > Anaerolineae > Caldilineales > Caldilineaceae > Bin5. Next base: position 12,297 of record VXMH01000024.1, read on the forward strand.
GACTCATAGCTTGTGTAAACTTGAGGGATGTTCCAGCGCGCCGCAAAGGCGTCTGCCCGCTCCCGGTTTCGACCGCAGACTGCCACCACGTCGGCCCTCGGGTGAGCGTCCAGTGCCGGCAGATACATTGCGTCTGCCCACCAGCTGGTGCTGACGACGCCTACCCTTACAGTCTCAGACATCTCAGTTCACTCCCTGTTTCTTGACACGGGTTCCTGTCGAAGTGTCTGTCTACCGGATGCTCTCGCCGGCCAGCGGCCGCACGTCTTCCCATGCGCCGCTCTCCCAGGAGCGAGTCATCGCCTCCTGTACTTCGGCCAGACGCAGGACATCCGTAAAGCTGGGAGACCGCTGCACACCTTCAGCTATCGACATCAGGAAATTGTGCGCCTCCAGCACCTTCAGGTCTTCGTAGCCCATCCCGATGCCATCCCCCGGATTGAAACGGCCGTGGCCAGGGTAGGCGGGTCCGCCCAGCAACGTTGTGTAGCCGTCGTGCATTCCATCCGTACCGGGCAGGTACAGCTCCAACTCATTCATACGCTCGAAATTCCAATTGGCCGCACCCGCAGTGCCGTTGACTTCGAAAGACATTTCGCATTTGGGCCCGAAGATCGCCCGGCACGCCTCAAAACTGCCCTGTACGCCATTCTCAAATTCGACCAGCGCGCCAACATAGTCTTCGTTTTCTACCTCGCCGGTCGGGTCGCCTTCCTTCCCTACCGAAAAGTGCGTACCCTGTCCGGGCACCGGCAGAGGACGCTCGCCAATGAAGACGCGCCGGCTGCTGACAAGCCGTTTGATCGGCCCAACAATCATGTGCGCCATATCTACCGTGTGGGACATGATGTCCCCCAGCACACCTAGCCCGGCTTGCTCTCGCTTGAAGCGCCATGTCAACATGCCTAAGGGGTTGCTGCCGTACATCGCGAAGAAACGGCCCCGGTAGTGGGTCAGGCGGCCCAACTTGCCAGCTTTGATCAGCTCTCTGCAATGCTGCACCATTGGCGCCCAGCGGTAGTTGAAGCCGACAAAGCTCATCACACCCGCCTCACGCGCCAACTGCTCGATGGCAGCCGTCTCCTGCGGGCTGCGTCCGACCGGCTTCTCGCAAAAGACATGCTTCCCGGCCGCGGTGACGGCCTCCACCATCTCCTTGTGCAGAAAGTTAGGCGCGGCGATGTTGACGACATGCACATCCGGGTGGGCGACGACCTCATGCCAGTCGGTCGTAGACTCGACGAACCCCAGCGTGTTTCTCGCTTCCTCCGCTCTGTACGCCACATCGTCGGCGCAGATCACCAGGCGCGCCCGGACGCCGCTGTCGTGGAAACGGTCGTTCACCAGCCTGTAGGAACGGCTGTGAGCGGTACCCATCCAGCCCATGCCAATAACGCCAATGCCAATCTCCTGGGCCATGCCTATCTCGCCTGCCTCCTGTTCCACTGATCCGACAAGCCAAAACGGCCCCACCGCAGACCGCGTTCACAAGACACCGTTGTAGGTAGGGCCGTCGTGATTCCGAACTCAGCTGGCCGCCACCGGCTAGAACTTTCGGCTCCACTCCTGCGGCCAGCGTTCAACAACCACCTTTGTCTGCGTATAGAATTCGATACCGTGCCGGCTCTGCGCATGCAGATCGCCGAAGAAGCTCTCGTTCCAGCCGCTGAACGGGAAGAAGGCCATCGGCGCGGCTACCCCGATGTTGATGCCAATGTTGCCGGCGTCAACATCGTGGCGGAACTGACGAGCCACCGCGCCGCTGCTCGTGAACAGGCAGGCCATGTTGCCGTAAGCGCTTACGCTGCGATCGTTTATCAGAGCTATGGCGTCTTCGATTGTTTCTGCGTGCATCAGGCTGAGAACCGGCCCGAAAACCTCTGTGCGTGCAATCTGGCTGGTCGGGTCTACGGCGTCCAGAACCGTTGGGAATACCCAGTAACCATCGTCATAGCCGGGCACGCTTTTCTGGCGGCCGTCCACCAGGACGCGCGCGCCCTCTTGCGCGCCCGCCTCGATCAGGCCCTCTATGCGATGCTGGCTCTCGCGAGTGATGACAGGGCCCATTTCGGTCGCTTCGTCCAGCCCGTAGCCAACTTTGCGGCTGGCGGCCAAATCTGCGATTCCCTCAGTGAAAGGATCTTTGGCCTCGCCCACAGTCACAGCGACCGAGACTGCCAGACAACGCTGGCCCGCGCAGCCAAAGGCGGAGTCGCCCATCATCTGGGTTGTCATTTCGAGATTCGCGTCCGGCATGATGACGACCGGATTTTTGGCGCCACCCTGGCACTGGGCGCGCTTGCCGTTGGCGGTGGCGCGACTGTAGATGTATTTCGCCACCGCGGTCGAGCCGACAAAACTGATCGCCCGAATGTCAGGATGGTCAAGAATGGCGTTTACCGTATCCGCGCCGCCGTTTACAAGCTGCACAACGCCCGGCGGGAAGCCGGCCTCTTCGATCAAGGCAAACAGCTTCTGCGTGGTCATCGGCACCTTTTCGCTGGGCTTGAGAATGAAGCAGTTACCGGTCGCCACCGCATAGGGGAGAAACCAGAGGGGAATCATGCCGGGAAAGTTGAACGGCGTGATCGCCGCCACGACGCCCAACGGCTGCCGCAGCATATGCTCGTCGATGCCGCTCGCAATATCCTCGTTATTCCACCCCTGAACGAGCGACGGCGTGCCGCAGGCGACCTCCACATTCTCGATACCCCGCCGCAACTCCCCCACGCTCTCTGCAAACGTCTTGCCACACTCCTCGGTGATGACGCGCCCAATCTCCTCCAGATGCTCCTCAAGCAGCATCTTCAGCCGGAAAAGCGGCTGGACACGGTCGACAACCGGCGTCTCTCGCCACTCGGCGTAGGCTTCCAGCCCCGCACGGGCCGCCGCATCCACCTCCGCCGCCGGCGTCAGACCCACCGTCGCGATCGTGCCGCCCGTGGCCGGGTTATGCACGTCGAGGGCGTCGACCGCTCCGCTGCGCTGCCATTGGCCGTTGACGTAGTTGAGCAGTTCCTGTTTCTGTGTCATATGTCTTTCCTCTCTTAGGAGAATATCTCGTCCAACGCCACAATTGCTTCCAGCGAAGGGTCAACTACATTTCCCTCGCTAAACACCTCAGGTTCCGTTTCCGGCGCGAATACGGCCACCTGTTTCAGTGGCGGAAGCACCAGCCAGACCGATCGTACTCCAAAGCGGAAATAGTCTTCGATTCTGGGGACGAAGTCATTGATACTTTGAGACGGTGAAACGATTTCAACCGTGGTCAATGGCGCCTCCGCCACGCGTATCTCGTCATGCAGCCAGTCAGGCTGCCGCAAGCTGCAGATGGAAATATCGGGAGTCATTGGTGGTTCAGACGCCAGGGAAAGCTCGCTCGCAATCAGGAATCGGTCTCGACAGGCGGCATTTAGAGCAACAACCAGATTCGCCTGCACGACCCCATGGTTGAAGCTCGGCATCGGTTTTCCCCGTTCCTTTTCGTAATCTTCCAGAAGGTTCGACTTAGGTGTTACCGACGCTGCCATTGCGTTTCTCCTTGGTCAGAACCCAGGGCTTGACCCGTCCCTTCAGGCGGCCTCTCTCTGCGATTCAGCAGCGAACGAAAGCATCTTCGTGGTAATGAGTTTGCTTGTTAGCAGCCTCAAATATAATACCGCTCTTGCGTGCGCATCTCTTCCCACTCCTCACGCGCCGCGTTAACCGAGTCCAGCTCACTCACCTCCGCCACCGGCACGTCCCACCAACTGTAGCCCTGTACCCCCAGGTAGCGATCGTCCGGCACGTAAATCACCGTGGTTCTGTCGACCGATTTGGCGTCCTGCAGCGCCTGTACGACGTCACTTACGCTCTGGCAGCGGATGACGTGACAGCCCAGGCTTTCGGCGTTCGCCGCCAGGTCGACCGGCAGTGGGTTGACATCGTAACCGGACTCGTCAGTCGGCAGCCCATTGAAGGACTGGCCGTTGCGGTGGGCCGCTTCGACCTGATCGGGATAGATGTAGCGCGTTCCGAAGCCGTCCTGCCCCAATGAGCGGCTGAGTGACCCGATCGAGCGAAAGCCGGTATTGTCCATCAGAATGACGGTAAGTTTGTACCCTTCCTGTATCGAAGTGATCAGGTCGGTGTTCATCATCAGATAACTGCCATCGCCAACCATGACATAGACCTCGCGATCCGGCTCAGCCATTTTGATGCCCAGCCCGCCCGCGATCTCGTAGCCCATGCAGGAGTAGCCGTACTCAAGGTGATACTGCTTCGAATGCCGCGCCCGCCACAGTTTGTGCATGTCGCCCGGCAGACTGCCGGCCGCGCCAACCATCACCGCGTCGGGGTCGCCATGGTCGTTCACCGCCCCGATCAGCGCGCCCTGATAGGGCAGTCCGCTCTCTGCCTCGTGCGTGTCATAATTGCGCTGCACCTCGGCTTCCCATTCGTCATGCAGCCTCTGCGCCTGCGCGACACTCTCGTCGTCGTTGCGGTAGCCCGCCAGCAGCTCGCTCAGCTCCTCCAGGGTGACGCGCGCATCCCCCACCAGCGGCACCGCACAATGCTTGTAAGCGTCAAACTCGGCTACATTGATGTTCACGAACTGAACGTCCGGATGCTTGAACGCGGTCTTGCTGGAGGTGGTGAAATCGCTGTAGCGCGTGCCGATGCCGATCACGACGTCGGCTTCGTCAGCCACCTGCTCCGCCGCAAACGTGCCCGTAGCGCCGGCCGCTCCCAACTGCAAAGGATGGTCGTAAGGCAGGCTCCCCTTGCCTGCCATCGTCTCTGCCACGGGGATGCCGAAACGGTCGACGAACTCTCTCAGCGCGGCCGTCGCCTCGCTGTAAAGTACGCCGCCGCCAGCGACAATCAGCGGTTTCTTCGCATTGCGAATTGCCGCCGCCGCCCTCTGCAACGCGGCAAGGTCTGGCCGGCTGCGCGGTACGGACCAGACTCGCTTCTCGAACAACGCCGCCGGGTACTCATGCGCTTCGGTCTGCACGTCCTGCGGAATCGAAAGGGTTACCGCCCCTGTGTCCGCCGGGCTCGTCAGCACTCGCATTGACTCGATCAGCGACGTGGTCAGTTGGTCTGGGCGATTGATCCGGTCCCAATACCTGCTGATCGGTTTGAAGCAGTCATTGACGGAAATGTCCTGACTGTGCTCTGATTCCAACTGCTGCAGCACCGGCGCGACATTGCGGCGAGCGAAAATATCCCCAGGCAGGATCAGGACAGGCAACCGGTTGATAGTCGCCGTCGCCGCTCCCGTTACCATGTTGCTGGCGCCGGGGCCGATCGAGCTTGTGCAGGCCAGGGTGCGCATCCTGTTACTGTGCTTGGCGTATGCCGCCGCCGTATGCACCATCGCCTGCTCGTTTCGCGTCTGATAATAGCGAAAGTCCGGATACTGCTGCAGGGCCTGGCCGATACCGGCGACGTTGCCGTGGCCGAATATCCCAAAACAGCCGCCAAAAAAGGGTTGCTCCACACCGTCGCGTTCGCTGTACTGGTTCTTTAGAAAGCGTACGATAGCCTGCGCCATGGTCAAGCGTTCAGTATTCATTTTTGTCCTCTATTTTGCTGCAGTGTCCGGATTCTTAGAGCGGCTGCATTTCAATCCCAAGCCTGTGGACGTGCTCACCCGTACAGTTCGGGTTTCCCCGGCAGATCGAGGGAAACAGGCTGTCCCCTCTCGCCCGACTCAATACAGGCATCGGCCGCGAGAATCGAAACATATCCATCCCAGGCGCTTGGCCCGGTCGCCTCGCCGTCCAGGATCGACTGTACCCAGGCCTGGACCTCAATAATATAGGCCTCGTTGAATCGCTGCAGCCAGTCCTCTTCCACCCACTGGCCGCTGGCATTGCTGTGACGCACGACGGGGCTCTGCAACGGGCTCGAACGGACTACACCTGTTTCCCCGGTGATACTGACCTCGATCTCATAGCCGTATCCGGCATCCGCGTTGCACTCAAGCCCGCCCAAGGCGCCGTTGGCGAACTCCAATTGGACCATGACGTAGCGCGCGCTGTCCGGTCTATCGGACGAGAACGGAATGAAGGAGGTATGGACGCGTACGATCTCATCTCCCATCATCCAGCGCGCCGAATGAATGTCGTGGATAAGGGAGCCCGTTATGACGTCGCCAAGGGAGGGAACTTCATCGCTGGATGGGTTGATGTGGACACTGCGAAAAACAAGCGCATTCCCCTGCGCCCCACTGTCGCTGACCCGTTTGACTGCAACATGCGCCGGGTCAAACTGACGCATGAGGCCTACCTGTACGAGCCTCCTTCCGCCCGCTACCTCCGCATCGATGACTCCCCTGGCTTCGACGCCGTCGGTCGCCAGCGGCTTTTCGCAAAGCACGGGCTTGCCTGCGGCAATGCAGGCCCTTGTCAACTCGGCGTGGAAACGGTTCGGCGCCGCAATTACGACTGCGTCGACTTCCGGTGAAGAAATGAGCTGTTCGGCTTCATTGTAGATTATCGCGCCACCGCACCGCGCCGCAATCTCCTCGGCCCTCTTCGAGTCCACATCCATGATCGCGGTGACTTCAGCCGCAGCGACCATATAGGTCAGATTCGATGCGTGCCGGCCTCCCATCCCCCCTGTCCCAATTACGCCGACGTTGACTGATCGGCTCACGCGTTTCTCCTTTTTCGGCTTCTCAACGGCAAAGAACCTCCAGGCAACTTATTCCCACGCGCTGTCTATGGAGCCAACGTTCCAATAGGGGTCGTCCAGAGGAGGCGGCTTGGAGACAGGCCCCCCGCCGCGAACGGACTGGTCGAAGTCGATCAAACTGCCTGTCATCATCCCCGACTCATCGGACGCCAGAAAAGCGATCGCCCGCGCCACTTCATCGGTCTTGAGCAGACGCCCGAAAGGTTGCTCGGCTTCCGCCTTCTCCAGCCAGTCTTCCCCACGGGAATGAAATGTACGCTGAATATAGTCCTCGGCCGGTGAATCCATCCAGCCCACCGCGATGGCATTTGCACGGATCTGGTAGCGCATGACAGCGAAGGCGACATTTTTGGTCATCGCGTTGAGCGCACTCTTGGAGGCGGTATAGGGAAGCAAGAACTGCTCGCTGCCGAAGGAAGCCACGCTTGAGATATTGACGATTGACCCGCCCTTGCCGTCGCGCCGCATCACCTTGCATGCGTCCTGCATGAGCAGCAGCGGCGCGCGTGTATTGACGGCTATCATCCTGTCAAAGAGCTCAGGCGTCGTATCCCAGATATTTCCGCGAACAGTCAGGGCGCCGCAGTTGACCAGCACATCCAGCGCGCCAAACCGGCTGTCCGCTTCGGCTACGATGCCGCGGCATGCGTCAACGTCGGCCAGGTCGGCCTGAACGAAATGGGCCTGGCAGCCGCCGCCGCGCAGGTCGGCCGCCACCGCATTGCCGCGCTCGGCATTCCGGCCGCTGACGATGATCCCCGCCGCCCCCCGTTCTGCGAATAGCCGCACTGCCGCCTCACCAAGCCCCTGCGTGCTGCCCGTCACTACGGCGAACTTGCCATCCAAAGAACTGTGTTTTGTTGACATTGTCGGCATTTCCTGTCAAGTGTGACGGCTGCAGTGCAGTTCGGCCCCTTGAGCTGCTACCATCTGTACCACGATACTGTCTCTTACCAGCCTAGCTCATCTTTCAAGAAGGCGCGGTTTCGCTTGGCGCTTTCCAGTGCATCGATTCCCAATCCCGGCAGGATGTCCTGCTCGACCGTTCCCCAGCCATCGAAATCCATCTCGTGCAGGATACGATTGATCCCCTGCCAGTCAACGGTGCCCTGACCCAGTTCCGGGAACACGCCCGATGACACTCCATCATAGTAGTCGCCTTCTCGACCTACGACCTCCTCGCGACGGCGGCCGTCACACTCTTTGATGTGCAAGTACCACGCACGATCTCGCCACTTGTCGAGCACGGCGACCGGATCGCCTCCGCCGTAAGCAATGTGCGCCATATCAAAACAGAGGCCCACAAGCTCCGGGTCGGTGCGCTCCAAAAGAGCATCGATTTCAAAGTCGGTCTCCAGGTATCCGCCGATATGCGGATGGGCCGCGCACTTCATGCCGAACTCATTGAGGACAATTTTGGCGAAGGCATCGACATTCGCGGCGGCCTGATCCCATTCGGCCGCGCTGAGAGAGTCCTCCCGGCGTATACGCCCGGCGCGCCGCGCGCGGCTCTCCTCCACAAAAAGTACGTCCGAAAGCACGATGTGCGTACAGCCCATCGCCGAGAGCACCTGGGCAGTCTCCAGCGCCTCTCGATAGACCGTTTCATCTCCCTTGCCAGACAGAAAATTGAAAATCGTAAAGGCTGAAATCAGGGTTAGTCCGCGTTCTTCAAGTTCATCGCGCAGCTTTGGGATGTCAAAAGGCAGGTAACCGTATGGCCCCAACTCGGTTCCTACATAACCAGCTTTTCGGATCTCGTCCAGGACCTGACCATAGGGTGGGACGTTTGGCGTGTCTTTCATGAGTACACCCCACGATACTGGTGCTGTCGCAATTCGAACTTTCATGGTGATTTCCTCGAATTGAGTAGTCAGAGTCTAAGTCATCGCGAGTCGATAATGCGGGCCAGCATTCGGGCATTCCGTCGAGCTCAGTTTCTGTTGGCGCAACAGTTATGGTTTCTTACCTGCTGCACTTCCTTAGGTCGATTGAGAACTGTGGCAAATTCGAGCAGCGCCCCGCTCTATCTTTTATAGCCCGCCCCGTTCCTCAACAAACGCCATGACCTCATCGAGCGTCGGCATGAAGTTTGCGCACCCGTGCGCCAGCACCACCATCGCACCACAGGCATTGCCCAGCCGCGCAGACCGCTGCCAGCCCCAGTCGTTCACGAAACCGAAGATGAAGCCGGCCCCGAAAGCATCGCCCGCCCCCAGAATGTTGTAAATCTCGACCGGAAAACCGGGCGCCTCAAGGATCTCTCCTCCCGCCAGGTGTACACGTGAACCAAGCGCGCCCACCTTTTCCACTACTGCCTTCGGCCCCAGCTGCAGAAGCCATTCAATTGCCGTTCTTACGTCTCCTTCTACCTTCGCATCGGACACCTGTGAGTGCGTCAGCGACATCTGACTGGCATCGCTGAGCACTGCCGCGTTGATCTCATCCTCCGTCCCGATTACGACGTCAACGTTGGGAAGAACAGAGCGGGCGACAACTCCAAACGCACGCGGGTCATGCCACTGATCGGGCCTAAAGTCCAGGTCGAAAATGACTGTCGTACCCACCTGTTGCGAATACTCCGCGCCAAACATGGTAGAGCTGCGGCTCGGCTCCTTGCTGAGGTTCGTACCCGCGAATTGAAAAACCTTCGCGTCGGCAACGGGTGCAGCCAGCACGTCGTCGATCGTCAGCTCAATGTCGGCACAGTTTTCCCTGTAATATACCAGTGGAAATTTGTCAGGGGGCTCAATGCCGAGAACGACCGCACTGGTGCGGTGCCCCGGCTTGCGCGGGCTGAAACTGAAATCGACGCCCTCCTTTTTCAGAAAGTCAGCGATGAAATCCCCCACAGGGTCCTCACCAAGGCCGGTAACGAGCGCCGTCTTGAGCCCCAAACGCGCCCCGCCCACACTGATGTTCGTCGGAGAACCACCGACGTAAGCGGCGAAGCTGCCGATTTCCGCAAAAGGCGCGCCGACGTCATTGCTGTAAAGGTCGATTGAAGAACGCCCCATGTGCAGTGAGTCGTAAGTTCTGGCTTCGTTATCGGTTGTCATCGTTCTTGGCTTCCTCTGATCACGTCCGGGAGTTGCTTAGCCTGCCACTACCTTCGTGCGACCTGTCCAAATTCAGTACAACGGCAATCTCTCATCCACGCCGCTATACTTCTCCTTCACCCAACCGTAATCCGGGTCCTCCTGGTTGGCCAAGCTCTGCGCGCTGCCCGCCAGCACATTCAGATAGTATGTCGTGTATCCAGGCATGCTGACCACGGGATGATAACCCTCAGGAACCAGCACCGCCTCATTGTGGCCGACCCGGACCAGCGCGTCGATTGGATTGCCCGCGGCGTGCATCGGTGAGTTCTCGTCGGTATAGACCCTCTGGTAGGCGAATCCTTCCGGCCGGTCGATTTGATAGAAATAGACCTCCTCCAGATCGGCTTCGATCAACCCGCCCGCGTCGTCCTCGACGTGGACGTCGTGCTTATGCGGCGGATAGCTGCTCCAGTTGCCGCTCGGCGTGTAGACTTCGACCAGCACGATCCTGTGGACCGGCGAGCCGGGAGGCAGCAGGTCATTGATCTGGCGGCTGACGTTGTCGCCGCCGCGTATGCTGATCTCCACATCTTGCGGCCTGATCAACCACGGTTCGTGGTCCTCAGTTGTCGGCACCCACGTGACCGCAAACTCGCCGGTCTCCTCCGCTGTGACCGTCAGACCGGTCTGTCGCGGCAGATAAAGGGCGTGGGCGCCGCCGCCGAATACGTCGCTCCGCCCGCCGATCCCGGCCCAACTTCCTTTGTCACTTTCGACTCGGTAGCGTCCACTCAGATTTACAAAAGCAAACTCGTTTTCGGCTGTATCGAAGGACCATTCCCTGCCTTCCCCCAGCCGTCTCGCCTGAAAAGAAATGTAGTCCCACCCTGCCCTCTCTGGCGTTACCGAAAGGATCAGATCCGGGTCCTTCCCCTCGGATTCCGGCTTTATCAGCACGTTTTCTGCAGTGTAAAGCATTCTCACCCTCTTTCCACAGTTCGGTCAGGAGCCCCTTCCTCACTACCTGTTTGTCGCGGCAAATCGACCATAGTCGAGCGGCTCCGTCGGATGCCCCAACTGGGCCAGTACCGGAGTCATCTGGCTGCGGTGCTCTGTCGCATGGTTGAACACGTGCCGCAGAACATCATCCATCCGTATCTCCATCTCTTTGCCTTCAGAAATGCGATAATGGAGAGACTCTTCAAGCCCTTTGGCCGTCAACGAGCCAACATAATCCTGCCATTCGCTCCAAAGTGATTCCCATGCGGTCCTCAGTTCGGCGAAAGAAGCAAAGTCCGACGCGGCCGGCCGTTTCGAAGGGCTCTTTCCGCCTATCCTCTGCAACCATGCCAGCTCAGCACCGTAGCCGTGAGTGGCCAATCCATGCAACGACTCCCAGAAGAAGGGGCGTTCGGCAAAGTACTCCTCTTCCGGGAGCGCTTCCAAACTGGGGAAGACCCGGTTCCAGGCCCATTTGTTGTAGGCAAAAAGCCTCTCGACGGAATGAACAGACATAGGCGTGATCCTCTGTGATCATGGCGTGAAAATGCGAGAAATCGCAGGTCTTCTGTTTGAGTCGCGCCGGCGAATGTAGAGAGGAGTGCGGGGTGTGCGAAGTGACTTGGCGCGCTTCATCCCCTCATGATCGGCGCCTGCAGCGTCCGCTGGGAAGATATAGCACGCGAATGCGGCATTGTCAACATTTTTGCTGGTCTGGTCGTCAATTTTGGCGCCAAACGCTGCCCGTTCGCGGCAACTCCGACAGCGGACCGGGAGCGGCCTCGACGCTGCTCACGAGCAGAAAGTCAGTCGCCTGTTGTAAAACGTTTTCCGGGGAGAGATTGCTGGTGTCAATGACCAGGTCCGCATGCGTCCGCGCATGCGCCAGCCGCTTCAACTCCGTCCGGCGCCAGGGCTCGTCCCAACTGACGTCAGGACGCCGCTCACCTTGGGCCGCCAAGTCCGCATCCAGAAATATCAGCCAGTTGGGCGGCCTGATACGCTGCCACATGTCAGGCACCTGGCTGTGCTCCTGCGCAACGGGCCGGGCGTTGTAGCCCAACTCCCTCAAACCGGCCACCAAAGTCGACTTGCCGGCGGCGCTCACGCCCACGATTTTAACAAGGTCCAGATTCATTTGGCCGCCCCCATTGGCGGTCAGAAAGAACCACGCTACATTCTATGCGGTTGGAGAAACTTATATGGGCAGAGAAATCTCCATGCGGCGGATTTTCTGTTCCCACTGATGCGATCCAACCTTGATGACAAGGACGGTCGAGTCGTCTCTTGGCCGTCCCTTGTCCAGTTCAAGTGCCGCTTCCAGGACGCGATCGGCGATCTCTTTGGCGCTGTTCTCTTCTACAGAAACATCGCTGCTCGCTTGGCTTCCGTCGTTCAAACTCGCCGCCCCGGCCACATCCATAGCCCCTCCGCTGCGGTGCCCCGCGCTCCAAATCCCATCAGTAAATACGACCGCGGTCATTCCCGGCACGAGCGGAAGTTCGACGATACTGGGTTTCGTATTGCGATAGATGCCAATCGCGTCGCACTGTTCGTCTAACCATTCCGTCCCACCATCCCTTTGCACCAGGACAGGACAACGGCTATTGCGGCTGAGAACAAGCGTCTCCGTGACCAGATCAACGCTCGCAATGACCAACTCCGCGCTGACCTTACCGCCTCGATTCGTGCGCAAATAATCGTGCGTGGCACGCGCCACTGCGCCGTCCCGCACGCCTTCAGCAATCAGGCTCATCGCCTTCCTTGCCACAACATTGCTGATCGCCTTCGCGCTGCGTCCACTCCGCTGACCGTCCGAAACGATGATGCTGATTCCCCCGTGAGGACGTTCCACGACCTCAACCGTATCCCCGCTCTCGCTGGAAGCGTACTTTGACACCTTGGCAACCGCGATCTGAATCTCAATTCGGTTCATTGCTCGGCGGGGCCTCCCAGTAATGGGGTGTCTCTCCACCTTCCATTTCCGGCAGCGAACTCTATGTCGATGGGTGAGTAGGGTGACTCATTCGTGTCCGCCTGTAGAGGAACTTAGCGCTGGTTCCCCATATGCCCGCCATCAAAACACAGCAGCAGCGATATGTCAATCGAGAACGGAAAAAGCGCTGTGGAAGTCTTGACACGGAGAGCGCAGTCAACGATAATTCCTGCAATCCGCCACAGGAGCAATTCGCATGAAAATCACTCGTATAGACACGCACTTGACCGAACTGGCCAATCGCTCGATACCCTACGTCGTCGTCCATACCGACGAAGGGATCCACGGTGTTGGCGAGCCATTTTCCTGCGGGCCAGACGGCGCCACGGCGGCCGCCATTCACGATTTCGCAGAGTGGCTGACCGGCCGCGATCCGCGCGACATCGAAGGCCTGTATCACCTCATGTACGCCGGGGGCCGTTTCCCCGGCGGCTCGGTCGTCAACGCCGCCATCAGCGGCATCGAACACGCACTGTGGGACATCGCCGGTAAGGCTGCCGGCCTGCCTGTATACAGGCTTGTCGGCGGTAAGGCCCGCAACCGCGTTCGCGTCTACCAGAGCCTCGGCGGAGATACGCCCGAAGAGGCGGCCGACGATGCCATTCGCCTCATCCAGACCTACGGCTATACCGCCCTGAAGATGGGCCCTCTGCCCCCCGGCTGGCACCAGATGCCCTGGAACCGCGTCCTGCGCGAGACCGAGAGGCGTGTCGCAGCCGTGCGTGAAGCGGTCGGACCCGACATCGACATCGGACTCGATCCCCACGCCCGCATCCTCGAAATAGGTCGCGCCGCACAGCTCTGCGACGTGGTGGCTCCCTATCGTCCCTTCTTCGTCGAGGAGCCCCTGCGGCCGGAAAACTATGAGGCCCTCGCAAAGCTCAGCCGCAAGGTCAACGTTCCTATTGCCACCGGCGAGATGCTCTACAGCCGCCATGAATTCCGGGCGTTGCTGAGCCATCACGCCGTGGACATCATCCAGCCCGATATCTGCATTACCGGCGGCCTCTGGGAAATGAAAAAGATCGCCGCCATGGCCGAAGTACACTACGCCAGCGTCGCCCCCCACAATCCCTGTGGTCCGATTGCGACCGCCGTCAATGTCCACTTCTCCGCCAGTACCTCGAATTTTCTGATACTGGAGTACAAGGCCGATGAAGGCCGTCGCGCCGACATCGTGGACGAACCAATCAAATTGATAGACGGTTACCTCGAGTTGCCCGACCGCCCCGGCCTCGGCATCGATCTGAATCTGGACGCCCTCGACGCCCGCCCTGGCCGCTCCTGGCACAGGCCGTTCCTCATTCGCCCGGACGGCTCCCTGGCCTACCAGTAGACCAATCTACTGCGGAAAGAGCATCTGGACCCTTGTTTTCCTTTGCGGGATTCAGCGCTATGAAGTATACTGTCGCAAAGAACGCTTGTGCGATTATCAGCTATTGCCATTTCTTCGGCAGTTCCAGGAAACGGCCACTCGACAGATTGAACTCGGAAAATGACGACTACCGCCATCAATACAATTGAAGACCTTGTGCGGATTATGGACGATCACCCCGAGTGGGTCGAGGCCATGCGCGTAAGGCTTTTGTCAAGAGAAGTCCTGGAACTACCCCGGACGATTGCTACTCTAGCCGAAACCGTGGAAAGCTTTGCCGCCTCCACGAACAAGCGCTTGGACACAATCGAAGGTCGCTTGGATCAGCATGACGCCAGGTTCGACGCTGTGGACGCCAGGTTCGACGCTGTGGACGCCAGGTTCGACGCTGTGGATTCCAGATTCGAATCAGTGGAGAACAGTATTCAAAAACTGCGAAATGAAGTAGCGCCCATAAAGGCCGCACACGCCCGAAATGCCGCGATCGAAGACGCCCTCGCCATTGCCGGCGATCTGGGCCTTCGGCAAGCCAAGACTCTAACCAGAGAAGAGCTCTGGGAGATTTCCGAGTCTGCTGACACTTCAGACATTTCCACAGGCGACCTGAGAAGCTTCCGCCGCGCCGACCTCATTTTGGAGGCCGCGGACACAGATGGGGAAACATGCTACGTTGCGATCGAAGTCTCCTTTACTGCAAATGGAAGAGACACCGACAGAGCGATCCGCAACGCTGAATTCTTGAAGCGGTTTACTGGCAAGCGCTCAATTGCCGTAGTAGCTGGTCTCTATCGGGACAACCGGATTGACGAAGCTCTGGAAACCGGAGCGGTTTTCTGGCACCAGCTTGACCCTGAGCAACTTGAAGTCGAATAGCAGTGCTCAGCTGAAATCCTCTTACCGTCATCGTTTCCCAGCCGCATTTCGCAACAGCCCAAAAGCCCCAGTACTCAAGCATTTGACGATTTTTCCATTTCACAAGACAGAATGAAGCTCGCCTTCGCGAAGGAACTGACTTATGCACGCAATCGAAGTCGAACAGACGCAATCAGGCCCCCTGCTCGTCTGGCGGGAGGTGGAAGAGCCAGTTTTGCATCCGGGCGAAGCGCTCGTGTCCATCCATGCGACAACGCTCAATCGCGCCGACCTGTCTCAGGCCGAAGGCAACTATCCTCCGCCCCCCGGAGCGTCCCACATCATGGGGTTGGACATGTCGGGAGAAATCCTCGAACTGGGCGCGGGCGTAGAGGGATGGCAGGTCGGGGACAAAGTCTGCGCACTGCTCGCCGGTGGCGGATACGCCGAACGCGTAGCCGTCGACCAGCGGCTTCTGATCCCGATTCCAAGCGGTTGGTCCTTCGAAGAAGCGGCCTGCCTCGCGGAGGTCTACCTGACCGCCTACGTCAATATCTTCATGGAGGCCGGTTTTCAGGCTGGCGAGACAATCCTCATCCATGGCGGAGCCAGCGGGGTTGGGACTGCCGCCATTCAACTGGCGCAGGGCGCAGGGGGTCGCGTCATCACGACGGCCGGACGGCCCGACAAGGTGGAGACCTGCCTCGACCAGGGCGCCGACCTGGCTATCAACTATCGGACTGAAGACTTCGCCGCCCGCACCTTGGAGTACACGGACGGTGAAGGTGTCGACGTCGTCCTCGACATGGTGGGGGCAGAGTACCTGGAGAGGAACATCGGCCTGCTGAAGGTGAAAGGCCGCCTGGTATTCATCGCTACGCTCGGAGGTTCAGAAGCAATGGTTGACATCAGGCAACTCATGGGCAGGCGCGCACGCCTGATCGGGTCAGTGCTTCGCCCCCGGTCCGTCGTAGAAAAAGCCGAAATCATCCGGCGCTTTCGACGGCAGTTCTGGGGCCAGATCGAGGAGGGCTTGATCCGTCCCGTCATCGACAAAGTACTGCCGGTTGCCGAAGCCCACGCTGCACACGAACGCATGCGCACCTATGAAAACATCGGCAAGATCGTCCTCAAAGTGCGCTGAGTTCATCCAATAGCGCCAGTACTGCGTTCTCTATCGCCGCCAGCCCCGATTCTGCGTCCGCCAAATCCAGGTCGTACATCCGCCAATAGCGGACGCATTCTTCCCATTCGGGAAAACGCGCCGCCATAAGGGGGCGGTGCTCGATCTCGTTCATAGCGATCGTGAGCGCCGCCGCCATCAGATCTGACGCCTGCAAATCCATAGGCAGTCGGACAGGTTTGCGCGGCCCGAATCCATGTTTGCGCAGCCGGTCCAGGGCATGTCTGGACATACAGCCCAGATTCTCCAGACTTGGCTGCAGCCCGCGGCTGCTCGCCTTCCAGTCCAGTTTACGTTGCCGGGCATGCTCGTTGAAAAAGTGCTCGGCATAGCGACTGCGATAATAGTTGCCAGTGCAGACGAAAAGCACTGTGGCGGTCATCTGTCCCGGTCCCCGTTTCTATCGTCGATTGCGTAACAATATCGCCTGACGACTGTCCCCGCTTTCTTCCTCTCTCGCTATCACCTGGAAGGAAAGTATCTGAAAGAAGCGTTCCAGAATCCTCCGTAACTCGTCATCCGCGTAGAGCGCATAGAACCGTTTAGGCTCGTAGAAATCCTCTTCCCGTACGCCTTCAAAGCTGCGACCTCCGTGCATGACGATGAAAATCAACCCTCCGGGCCTTACGACCCGACGGATCTCCTGCAAGACGTCCGCGAAGTCAGCCTTCGGTACATGCAGCAGACAGTTCTGGGCGAACAGTCCGTCAAAGCGGCCGTCCGGAAAATCCAGCCGCAGGAAATCCATCTCGTATGCTGCCAGCCCCTTCTCCCGGCACAGACGAACCATCTCTGGAGAAAGATCTGTGCACACGACCTCCAGTCCCGCGTCCTGAAAGAAATGGGCTGCTTGGCCTGTACCTGCCCCGATCTCCAGGAGCGACGTCAAATCCTCGTCCTGCAAGCTCTGCAAGTACTGTACCCAAAGCGCTTTCTGCCAATCCCGGATGGGATTCCTGTCTCGTTGTTCAGCCTTGGCATCGTAAGCGCGTTTCAGTTCAGATGCGACCAAACGATAGTCTGTCACCGAGCGTCGCCCCCTGTATGTCTCTCAGGAAGGGTCAGCCTGGCCCAATGCCGACTGTTCGAAAAACCCGGGACCGGGCTGGGCCAGCATGCGCGCCAATGGCCGCAACTCCATCCACCACTGCTCAAGAGGCCGTTGATGGACTTCGTCCATCAGCCTGGGAATCCGGTAAAGCGGGGTGGCGTTCACGTCGCCCTCCTGAATCCCCAGACAGACAGCTCCCACATCTGAAAAACGCCTTGCTTCCGGGCGGCTCGCCACCTCTTCAATTCTTCGCACCGCTTCCCAGGCAAGTCGCGCCGCCAGAATGCGGTCGAATGGTGACGGGTTCCCGCCCTGCTGCAGGTGTCCCAAGATAGACTGGCGCACCTCGAACAGGTCCCCCCCCTCTTCTTCGAAAAGAGCGGAAATGAAGGAGGTCGTATAGAAGGAGTTTGCAGCTTCGTTTCGTATCATCAGCCCCAAACGTTTGCCTTGCTGAAATCCCTGCCTCAGGAGCTCAATATCTCGTTCGAGGTCCTTTAAGGTTATCCCCTCTTCGTGCAGGTAGACGCGTTCGGCGCCTGTGGCAATAGCGCTCATCAGGGCCAAGTAACCGCAATATCGTCCCATTACTTCCACAATAAAGCACCTGTTCAGGGCCACGGCAGACTGCTTAATCTTGTCAACGACCTCGACGATGCTGTTCAGGGCTGTGTCAGCGCCGATACTCAACTCCGAGCCAGGCAGGTTGTTGTTTATGCTGGCAGGGATGCAGATGATGGGTATGTCGAATGCCGGAAAGTTATGCCGCTCTTCGTATAATTTGTGTGCGGCGTGATACCCAGCCCAGCCGCCAATCATGACGATGGCATCCACTCTATGTTTTTCGAGCACCTGCGCCGCCGCATACAGTTCCGCGCCCTCAGGGGTCTTGCGGCTGCTCCCCAGTTCCGAGCCCCCGGTGGGCGCCCAGCCATTGACGGCCATCCAATTCATCTCTTCAATATCGTCGTCAATCAGGCCCCGAAAGCCCCACTTGACACCGAGAGGAATATGGCCGTTGTCTTCGAGCATGCGCACGACCGCACGTGTCGCGGCATTCATTCCCGGCGCCGGCGCACCTCCCGTCATGACAGCGACCCGTAGACGTCGTTTGTTCGGCTGCGGAGGGCGCGGGTTGGCGCGAATCAGTGTCCGCAGAATGCGGAAGGAGTCCCTGTAGGCTTTGCCCCGGTACTCCATCGCCTCGTCGAATCGGCATTCATGGATACATCTGCCGACCTTGTGCGTCTGTTCCACGCATTCCGTCAATGAGCTGTGAACGATCTTGTTGTTCTCGAATCCGATCAGAACCGCTTCATCGCCGGACTTGGCATTGAGAACAGCTTCAGCCGCCGCCGCGCCCATCAAAGTCGCCATGACTCGGTCCGAAGCGCTGGGAGAACCACCGCGTTGCACGTGGCCGAGAACAGTCACCCGCGCCTCTTCTCCCAGGTATTTGGTGAGTACCTCTTCTACATAGGCGCTGGATATCGCGTTTCCGTGTCTATCTTGCGCTCCCTCCGCCACCACTACAATACTGTCCCGCCGGCCCATTTCGCGGCCCGTGCGCAAAATTGAGCACATCCTCTCTTCCCACTCGTCCAGATTGGGCGGGCTCTCCGGAATCAGTGCAAAATCGGCCCCGGACGCCAGTGCGCCCATCAGCGCCAGATGACCGCAGTGATGCCCCATCACCTCGACCACAAAGGCGCGCTGGTGACTGGCCGCCGTACTGGTGATGGCGTCCAGCGCCTCGGTGATGCGGTGCAGGGCGGAGTCCGTGCCAATTGACAAGTCCGTTCCGAACATGTCATTGTCGATCGAACCGACCAGACCTGCGACCGTAAGAAATCCATACTCTTCCAAGTAAGATGGCTCCAGGCGGCCTTCGGCCACCAGCTCCTCCAACAGTGAGCGCCACTCCTCCCGCAGGACCTGTGCCCCGGTCAAACTGCCGTCGCCCCCAATCACAATCAGCCGGTTTATGCCCTGGAGCAGCAGATTGTACACCGCCTCCTTGCGCCCTTCCCTCCTGAGAAAGTCCGGGCTGCGGGCAGTTCCCAGCAGGGTCCCCCCTTCTTGCAGCACGCCGCCAACCGAGTCCCAGGAAAATGGGCGAATCAGATTGCCGCCCTCGATCATCCCCTGAAACCCCTCGAAAATTCCAAATACCTCCGCCTTCCGCTCCAAAGCCGCACGCACGGCCGATCGCACAGCCGCATTCATGCCCTGCGCATCGCCTCCGCTGGTGAGGACGCCAAGCCGAGTTGTCTTTGCCATGCGCCGCCCTCCTTTTGCGGCTAAACTACCTCCCTGTGCCGCCCTGCAGCGGCGTTTCTTGATTCCAGAAGATTATAGCATGTAGCAGGTTATTCTCGCACCTCGCATTCAGAGCCGGAGGTTCCGTTGCCGGCTCTTGCCATCCGGCTGAAATCGCCGGCTTCCTCGCGAATTGCTGTAGCACGGCAGAGCTCTGGCGCCCCACAACTTCTGAATCGCTTTCCTTTCCAATCAATGCATTACTCTTCCCGCTTTGACAGAACAAGCCCTCAAAATGTAGACTATCTGATTAGAATCAGAACTGCAGTAGGCGAAGCGAATTCGAAGCTCAGTGTCGAAGTAACGTTGTTTCCGGCGCAAAAGATCACCTGGACGAGAGGTTTCGATCATGGCTGCCAGACGTAGAACTTCCTTCAAATTAGGGGTGACGGGCCTGGGCGAACGGCAGGAAATCGCACCTGGTCTGTTTATCAACACCTTCTATAGAGGCTGTACGCCGGGTTTCGTCGTCACCGACGAGGGCCTGATACTCATCGATACGCCATTGATCCCAAAACAGGCCAAGGACTGGCGGGAACAGATAGAAGCGGAAGCGCCGGGCCTGCCTATTCTCTATGTGTTCAACACCGATCACCATCGCGGCCACGCCCTGGGAAACCAGTATTTCCTGCCTACGACGGTGATCGCACACGAACGCGCCTTTAAGGAGATGTCAGGTTACACTGAAAACTTCAAGGAACGTGTCTATAACAGCTTCAAGCGAGAGCCCGAGATCCAGGAACAGTTGACCAACATCGAGATTATTCTCCCCGACGTTACCTTTACCGACTGCGCCCGCCTCAAATATGGAGGTCGTGAGATTCAGTTGATCTACGCCGGCGGTCACACGCCGGCCACCAGCATTGCCTGGCTGCCGGAAGAGAAGATCGCCTTTGTCGGTGACATCCTGTGGGTGG
This sequence comes from Caldilineaceae bacterium SB0661_bin_32, assembly GCA_009841235.1. Classification (GTDB taxonomy): domain Bacteria; phylum Chloroflexota; class Anaerolineae; order Caldilineales; family Caldilineaceae; genus Bin5. The sequence goes on from VXMH01000024.1 coordinate 32,714, forward strand.
ACCAGCATCCGTACATGGCCCAGGCCGATTCTCTCGAATGGATCGAAGCCTTGCGACGTATCCGAACCCTTGGCGCCGAGAGATTGGTCCCAGGCCACGGCCCCGTCTGCCGTCCCGACGACACCCACCGGGTGGAGAAGTACATTCTCTTCAAACGAAAGCGCGTCCGTGACTACTACCGCGCCGGCAAGACCAAGAATGAGGCCAAGAGCGGGCTTGTAGGCGAAATGCTGGAGTGGTTCCCTGTTCCGCTGGAACGCAAAGCGAAAATAGAGAGCCAGATAAAGTCCGGCATCAATCGTGTCTACCGTGAGATCCAGAGAGAAGAAGAGTTGGCTGGAGCAGAGTCTGTGAACGGAGCTCTGCAGCCGCCGTCAAACGGCGCCCCCGTCCTTCACGAGCCGCAGGCCGAAGCCAACCTGATCCCCACACCTGTGGCGGTGGAGGCCAACCAGTAGTGGCCTACTCAGTGCGGGAAGAACGCCAAAGCCTCGCGAATAGTTTGCGTGAAGATCTTGGCGAAGCGGAGCGGATGATCGTTCAGCTGCGGCGCGACACCGTCGAACAGTTCCTTCAGCTTCTGGACCGTATCGAAGACCGTTTTGCCCAATTGGAGTCCAGCGGTCTTGACCTGCGTCCTGAGTACACGCGGTGGGGCAGCCTTCAGAGCAAGTTGCGGCGCGAAGCAGGCCGCATCGTTCGCGTCATTGATGTGGCCGGCGGTCTGGATCAACTGCGTCAGGCCAATCCGCCGGCCGAAGGGCTCTGGTGGCGCCTTGACGCCGTGGTGGCCGAAGCCCGCCGCCGCTTGGTTCGCCGTCTTAGTATCACCTTCGGGACCATCGTCGTCGTGCTGGCGGTGGTCTGGGCGCTGCTTACCTTCGTCTTTCCCCCGGACCCCAATACCGTTGTTGCCTCAGAAGCGATCTCCACCCTCCAGCAACTGGCCTTTGAAGGGCGTTGGGAAGAGGCCCTCGCAGTTATCGAGGACGCCATGTCTCAACTCACCCAGCCCGATGCCGAACTCCTGATCTGGGAAGGAGTAATACGCGGCAAATTGGGCCAGCATGAACGCGCCCGGGAGGCGTTAGCAGAAGCGAAATCGCTGGTGCCGGCCGGTAAACTCGTGGCCTACTGGTGGTCGCTCGGCTCAGTTCAGCTTTCAGTTGGAGATCTGGAGGAGGCCCGCAACGCAGGCTTCGAAGCAATTGGTTTGGACGATTCCGATCCCCAGGGCTACTTTCTCCTCGCAAGTGTTGCTGAGATGAAAGGCGATACAGTATGCGCCGTTGACCTCTTCGAGGAGACCTTCCAACTGGCAGCTGACAGCAATCCACAGCTGGCCGTCATAGCACGCGTCCGTATGGGCAACCTCCTTCAACGGCCGGCAAATCTGGCACTCCTGGGCGACGACGAGACCGACAACGGCAACGACGAGGGCGGCGATAACAGCGACCAGACCGGCAATGCCGATTCCGGACTGCCCGAAACCTGCGGCGGACTATAGCCCACTGTTCTCCTAATCTGATTCGACGGTCACCGCGTGGATCGCGACCTGAATTTCCGCGCCGGCAGGGAATCGAGTAAAATGGGCCTGTCTAAGTGAAGTCCACATACGCCCCCTTAGCTCAGAGGATAGAGCAACGGACTTCTAATCCGTCGGTCGTAGGTTCGACTCCTACAGGGGGTGCCTAAAGATCTGCTGGCTTGATCAAGACACTGTTTCGCGCTAGCCGTAGATAATGTGCTGCAGCGCCGTTTCTTGCAGCTTGGACATGACTGATGTCCTTGAGCAATCTGCACAGGTGACCCGAGCCTTAGCCAACCCGGTCCCGCTCCGAACCCTTCTCTGCGATCGTCTCCAGCGGCTCCTTCTCATTAAAAGCAATGAGGCTTTTCGCGCCCTCTCGATAATAGGGGAACGTCGGGCCCCCGGACGGCGCCGCCCAGCGCACGCCGTTCGCGATCACATGGCGGACAATGTCCATGTGGAAAATCGGGTAGGTTTCATGTCCCGGCCGGAAGTAGAAGATCTTGCCATTGCCGCGGTGGAAACAGGCCCCGCTGCGGAAGACATTGCCTCCCTCAAACCAGCTGACGAACACCAGGTCGTCCGGCGTGGGGATGTCGAACAGCTCCCCATACATCTCGCACTCCTCAATCTCAAAGTAGGGCGGCAAGCCCTGCGCAATCGGGTGGGACGGCTTGACAACCCAGATGCGCTCCTTCTCGTCCGCCTCCCGCCAGCGTAGACTGCACGTTGTGCCCATCAGGCTGCGGAAAATTTTGGAAAAATGGCCCGAGTGCAGGACCACCATTCCCATTCCCTCCAGGACCCGTTTCTTGACACGTTCGACAATCTCATCGTCAACCTGCGCATGCGCCCGGTGACCCCACCAGGTCAACACGTCCGTCTCCGCCAGAACTTCATCTGTCAGGCCATGTTCCGGCTCATCCAGCGTAGCCGTGCGTATTGAATTGAATCCGTGCAGACGGAGCCCTTCGGCAATGGCCCCGTGAATTCCATCGGGATATATACCGCCGATGAACTCGTTAATGTTCTCGTGTTGAAACTCGTTCCAGACCGTTACTCGAATGTCTCCCATCCTGTCTCCTCCATAAAGTGAAAACTGAAAAGAGAACCGGAACGCATCAAACATGATGCGTTCCTCCCCTTACTTTGCTGGCTCCTTTAACCCTGTTGTTTGGCTAACTTCCAACCGTCACCGGCCTTCCCCCCTGACCGGCGGACTCCTTAATCGCATCCCACAACCGCGCCATGCGCAGACCGATTTCCGGTGGGCAGGGGTTCTCCATCTCACCGGCCCGCACGCGCAGAAACTGCTGCCACGTGCCCAGTGATTCGGGCAACTTGACCTCCATCAACGCCTCGTCCTCGGTCTCCTGAATCAGGAGACACTCTCCCCAGACACCGGTCTGAAGCATCCCCTTCTCGCACAGAACGCGAACGTCCGAGCCAATCTTACACTGTGTATTTCCTGCTGCATTCATCGACACCAGCGCGCCCGATTTCAACCGGGCGATCACCGCCCCCAGAATGTCCACCGGCGTACCGTGGTTGTCCATCCAAGCCGCGACCTCGACAAAGTCCTCTCCCGCCAAATCCGAGATAGTATTGAGCATATGCGCACCGGTGTCAAACAAGAAGCCGCCTCCTGCGACCTCGGGATCCTGGCGCCACAGGCCCGTCGTGAAGGACATCCAGTTCTGCCATACCACTGCACTGATGTTCAGAATCCGGCCCAACCTGCCAGAGCGCAGAATCTGTACACCGGTGCGCACCTGCGGCGACATACTGCCGTTGAATGACACCGACAGCAGCCGCTCGCTTCGGTCTCGGACGTCGATAAGCGCCAGCGCCTCCTCCGCGTTCATGACCATCGGCTTTTCCAATAATACGTCCAGCCCGGCTTCCAAACATGCTTTCGCCTGCGAAAAGTGAAGTACGTGCGGTGTGATGATAAATGCCGCGTCGAGTTCACCGTTCTGAAGCAGCTTTTCCAGATCCGGCTCGTTCGGAGGGGGAGGCCTGCCCGCCTCTTCGAAAAGCTCACAAAAGGCCTCATAGGAATTGGCCGAGGGCTCACATACGATCTTTACCTCGGTCGTATCCTGCTGCTTAAGAATCCGCCGCGTATGGCTACGCGCCATGCCGCCGCACCCGATAAATGCCATTCGAACGCGGGGCGACGCCCCGCCGGATCGACGTTCTGTCATAGACCGACTCCTGACTGTCTTTATTGTGGAAGTATGCAACATCACCAAATGAGCCGGATCTACGGCGCCGCCCTCAACCGGAGCGGCCTGACGCCGTACGACAGTGGGGGCCTGTACACCGACTTTCACCACGGGTCCCGGAACAGTTTCTGACCGGTCAGGCAATCATACCTTGCGATACAGTCACCGGCAAGAATTCGCCGCCAATATCTGCTAAAATGCCGCCCGAAGCCCGCCGCCCAGCTTGCCGCCGTTACATCTTTTGCGAGACTCACCATGTTTTGCGAACTCTGGACCGGCTCTTAAAATACACTGTGGCGTCCCGTTCTTGCAGCCGCTTGATTCTCTAACGCGACGATGAACACCCCCAAAGTCATTCTTGCTTCCAACAGCCCCCGCCGCCAGCAGTTTTTCCACGCCCTTGGAATCCCCTTCCTGGCCGAATCCGCCGACGTCGATGAGTCGCCCGCACCCAATGAATCACCTGCCCAGGTAGTGGAACGGCTTGCCCTCGCCAAAGCCCTGACCGTGGGCAGTCGCCTCGCCTCCTTTTCTGACACAATAGACGCAGACCCCCCGGAAGAAGTCCTCGTAATCGGCGCCGACACGGTGGTGGCTATTGATGGCGAGGTTCTGGGCAAGCCCGCCGGCGCCGGGGAAGCCCATGCCATGCTGACGCGGCTTCGTGCCCGTCCTCACCAGGTCCATACCGCGATTGCTGCCGTCCTCCGTACGGAAGAAGGGCTGAAGCGCACGCGCAGCCTGTTGAACACGACGACGGTGGAAATGCGCCCCTATAGCGACGGGGAGATTGCCGCCTACGTGGCAACGGGGGATCCGCTGGACAAGGCCGGCGCATACGCAGTCCAGCATCAGCGGTTCCACCCCGTTGAGAGCGTCTCAGGCTGCCCCGCCGGCGTGATGGGCCTCCCCGCCGCCGACCTGATCCGCCTGCTGTCAGAATTCAATGTGACCGCGGCGCGCTCCCCTTTACAGGTCTGCCCCGCCTTGACGGGACTTCAATGTTGTCAGCGACAGGCCGTAGATTCCCACTGCCATCGGCAAGGGTGCGTTTGCTGACAGCGCTGGCCGCTTATTGCCAATTGTGCCCTTACATTGATACACTTGGGCCGAATTCTGTTCGCCTGGACAAGGCGAGCCCATTACCCGCAAGCTGCCGCCAGGAGATGCCTTTGCCAAGAAACCCGGAAGCCTACGAAAAGTGGGATGAGGCCTACGAGGACGACTACTTCGACGCGCCGGCCAAAAGCAAACCGAAGCCGAAAAAGAAGGACCGGACAGTAGATGGTGTCGTCGTACGCGCCAGGGGTCATCACTACGATGTCGCTACCTCCAATGACAAACTGATTAGCTGCCGCGTGCGCGGCCGGCTGCTTCAGGAACGCACCAAGGACCTGACACTCGTGGCCGTCGGCGACCGGGTTAAGGTTGTCCTGGAAGGCAGACGTTCAGGCCTCATCGACTCCGTCGAAGAGCGGGATTCAACGCTGAGCCGCCAGCTCCCCGGCTCCTCTCGTCCCGCCGAAGACGTGATCGTCGCCAATCCCGATCAGGTACTTGTCGTATTTGCCGTAAAGGACCCGGAACCGCACCTGCGGATGCTGGACCGCTTTCTCGTTATCGCCGAAGCCAATGAGCTTCCCGCGGTGATCGTCGCCAACAAGGTCGACCTGATCGGGTTGGAGGCTGCTCGCGAGATGTTTCTCCTCTACGAAAAGCTGGGTTATCCCCTTCTCTACGTCAGCGCGACCGAACGGTTCGAGGTTGTTCCGGGCCGCGGTGCGTCCGGTACCGTAACGTCTGAAGAGTTCGAACAGCTGCGCCGGTTGCTGACCGACAAATTGACGGTCGTAACCGGGCCGAGCGGCGTAGGCAAGAGCGCGCTCATCAACGCCATCCACCCGCAGCTGAATCTGCGTGTGGGCAACCTGCGAAGCTTCGAAGGCAAAGGCCGGCACACAACGCGAAACGCCCAGCTTTTCCGCCTGCCCCTGGGTGACAGGACCTTCATTGCCGATACCCCGGGTATACGCGAGCTCGGCCTCTACGAGCTCGACCCGGGAAGTCTTGGCTTCTTCTATGTCGACCTGAAGCCCTACGTAAACGACTGCCGCTTCCCCAACTGCACCCACGACCACGAGCCGGACTGCGCCGTGCGTAAGGCGGTAGACGACGGCCGAGTATCACACGAACGCTACGACAGCTATGTGCGCCTTTTGAACGGGGAGAGCTTCCAGCTGGAGGAATGGTAGATGCCCCAAATCCTTGAAGGTCTCAACGACCAGCAAAAGGACGCAGTCCAGGCGACCGAGGGCCCGGTTCTCGTCCTGGCAGGCCCCGGCTCCGGCAAAACGCGCGTCCTCACCAGGCGCATCGCCTACTTGATCGAAGAGAAGAAGATCGATCCCTGGCATGTCCTCGCCGTAACCTTCACCAACAAAGCCGCAAAGGAAATGGGTGACCGGGTAGAAGAGCTGATCGGCCACCGCTTTCCACCGCCGGCCGAAGGGCGTCGCCGCAGCCTCGGTGGGCTGACCATAGGCACATTTCACTCCGTCTGCGCCCGCGTACTGCGCGTCGAGGTGGAAGCCGCGGGCTTCCAGCGCAACTGGGTTATCTATGACAGCGCCGACCAGCTGGCTCTGGTCCGCGAAGTCATGAAAGAAATGCAGTTGGATGAAAGTCGTTTCAGCCCGCGCGCCGTCCTGTCACAGATTGGCGGCTGGAAAAACGATCTGCTTACACCGGACCTGGTGAGCGCTGACGGATACATGCAGGAAATATGCGACCGAGTCTATGGCCGCTACCAGCAGCTCCTCCGCCTCAACAACGCCATGGACTTCGATGACCTGCTGATGCACGCGGTTCTCCTCCTGCGCAAGAACAAAGAGGTCCGCCGGAAGTACCAGGACAAATGGCGTTACGTGCTGGTGGACGAGTTTCAGGATACCAACACCGCCCAGTACGAATTGGCTTCACTCTTCGTCGGCCCTCCGGACGGCAGAGGCAACCTCTTCGTCGTCGGCGACGAGGACCAGTCGATCTACCGCTTTCGCGGCGCCGACTACCGCAACGTCCTGCGTTTCCGCCGCGACCACCCTGCCGCAAATGTCGTACTCCTCGAGCAGAACTATCGCAGCACCCAGAACATCCTCGACGTTGCCAACGCAGTCATTGCCAAAAACAGGAACCGTACGCCCAAACAGTTACGAACAGACCGGGGCAGCGGCATAAAGGTTACAATCCACGAAGCCTACAACGAGGTCGAAGAGGCCGAGTACGTGCTCGACGAAGCATCCCGCCTGACCACGCAAAGCGGGTCGGGCCCCGGCGCCGCCGCGGTCGTCTATCGCACAAATGCCCAGAGTCGCGCCCTCGAGGAGGCCTGCGTCTACCGCAATCTGCGCTACCGGTTGGTTGGCGCGACCCGCTTCTACGAACGCCGCGAAATCAAAGATGTACTCGCCTACCTGCGCCTTGTTCACAACCCTTCAGCCACAATGGCGCTCGACCGCATCATCAATGTGCCCCCGCGCGGCATTGGCGCCCGGACCTATGAGCTGCTGAAAGAGTGGGCCGCCTCCGGCTCCGTGAGCGAATGGCAGGCAATGCAGACCCTGATCAGCGACGGCCGCGAAAGGGACGAAAGTGACGCTTCTCCCCCCCATCTCCCACCGGCGCCGTTTGCGCCTCGGGCCCGCAACGCCTTGATCAGATTCGCCTCGTTGCTGACTTCCTGGGTGTGGCTGGCATCCAATGTGAATTATGAAGACGTCGCCGCCCTGCTCGACCGGATCCTGACCGACTCCGGCTACCTCGACCGCCTGCGTGATGGCAGCGACGAGGGCGAAGAACGCTTCGAAAATATCAACGAACTGCGCGCCGTGGCCGCCCAATACCGTCCCGGCCTCGACGAGCTGGAACCGGGCCAGGATCCTCTCGGCCTCTTCCTGCAGGAGATCAGCCTTGTGAGCGAGCAGGACGACTACGAAGAGAACGATGAAGCCTTAACCCTGATGACGCTGCACACGGCCAAAGGGTTGGAGTTCCCCGTCGTCTTTATGGTGGGGATGGAAGAGGGCCTGCTGCCGCACGCCCGCAGCATTGGCAGCGAGGACGAGGAAGAAATGGCCGAGGAGCGCCGCCTCGCATACGTCGGCATCACCCGCGCCAAGCATCGCCTCTACTTGGTACACGCCTCCCAACGCGCCATGTGGGGCAACAGCGAGTCTCAAGCGGCCAGCCGTTTCCTGGATGACATCCCCGCCGAGCTGCTGAGCGGCAGCGTCGACCGCCGCAGCCGCCAGGCCGCCGCCTACGACAGGGCCACCAGCTGGCTGGACGGCCCCGCCAGTTTTGGCAGGTATAGGGACAGCAATTACGTCGCAAGAGGCGAGGCCACCGCCTACAGGACAACGAGCCGCTCAACGCCCGACCGCCCGCAGGCCCGCCGCCGTCCGGCGACCACCGACGCCCCCACGCTTTTCAAGCGCCGCCAAAGCGTGGAACATCCCAAGTTTGGCGTGGGCATGGTGATCGACAGCGTTGTGATAAGCGGTGAAGAAGAAGTGTCGGTCGCTTTCCCAAACTTGGGTGTCAAGAAGTTCATGGCGTCGCTGGCAAATCTGAAGATCCTCTAAGCGGCGGCAGCGCCCGCAGGCGCGCAGGAAGACATCGTGCAATCCGCTTCTCCCCCCTGGAACACTACCACTAAGGCCATCGTTGCCGTTTCGGCACTGGCCCTTTTCTGCCTGCTTGTCTGGGTCTTTCGCGGGCTCCTGCAGCAAGTAGTGCTGGCCGCAATACTTGCCTACTTGCTCCACCCGCTCATTACATTTATCGACCGGCGCACGCCCGTAAATCGAGTCACTGTCGTTCTTGCCTTCTACCTGGCCCTCGCCCTACTTGTCGTTGCCCTCTTCTCCATGGTAGGCGTCACCACCTTTCAACAGGTCCTCGATCTCTCCCGACGTCTGCCAGGCTGGTTCGAAGAGGCCCTCGATCAACTTCAGGTGCTGCGGGAGCAACTGCCGGAATCGATAACCGTTGGCGGATTTGCCGTTCCAGTTGCCAGCCTCCTGCCCCAACTTCCCGGTTGGGACCAGCTCTTCAGCCAGGTGTTTGGCCTGCTTCAGCCGATCTTGGGTCGCGGCGGTAGTCTGGCAGCCAGCGTCGTTACGGGAACTGTTGCAGTCCTGGGTCAAATCGTCCTGATTTTCATAATTTCAATCTATATCGCTGTCGACATTCCCCGCATCGGCAGCATGATCGCCAACATCGCCCACAAACCCGGATTTCGCCGCGACGCCGAACGCCTGACCTCAAATGTAAGCCAGGTGTGGGCGGCCTATATGCGTGGACAGGCCCTCCTTGCCATCATCATATTTGTCATGGTCAGCGCCGTGCTCGGGATCCTGGGTGTCGACAATGCCCTCGGTCTGGGCCTGCTTTCCGGCGCCATGGAGTTTCTTCCCGTCATCGGGCCGCTGGCCGGCGCAGGTGCAGCCATCCTGGTCGCCCTATTTCAGAGCTCGCCAAGTTTCGGCCTGGACCCTCTCCAGTTCGCGCTCGCAGTGGCCGTGGCCATGATTGTGATTCAGCAGATCGAAAACACTTTGCTGGTGCCCCGCATCGTCGGCAAAGCCCTGAACCTGCATCCCCTTCTGGTGATGGTAAGCGTCATCATGGGCGCCTCCCTCGCCGGCCTGCTCGGGGCGATCCTCGCGGCGCCCATCGTCGCCTCCATTCGGATCCTGGGAGAATACGCCTGGCACAAAATGCTCGACCTCCCGCCCTTCCCGGATGAAGAAGAGTCCCAGGCAGAAGACATGCAACGGAACGCCCCCTCAGAAGAAGAGCCGGCCCCGCCTCTCGCCCGCAACGTCTACCCCCTCTCCTTCCAGCCCGTATTCAAAGACTACATCTGGGGCGGACGCAACCTGGAAACAATTCTGGGAAGAGAGCTGCCCCCTGGCACCATTGCCGAGAGCTGGGAGATTGCCGCGCATGCCAACGGGCAATCCAAAGTCGCAACCGGCCCCTTGGAAGGATCAACATTGGCCGAAGTTCAGCAGAAATGGGGCCGGCATCTCCTCGGAAGTTCAGCCGACTCTGATACTTTCCCCCTCCTGATAAAGGTTCTCGACTCCAACAGCTGGCTCTCTGTCCAGGTCCACCCGGACGATTCCTACGCTCAGGAACATGCAGGCGACCTTGGCAAGACCGAACTCTGGATCATCCTTCACGCCGAGCCCGACGCCGAGATAATTTACGGGCTGAAAGCCGGCGTCGACCCGGAGCGCTTTACCCAATCTGCCGCCGCCGGCAGCATAGATTCAATGCTCCATCGCATCCCCATTCGAACCGGAGACGCCGTCTACCTGCCTGCGGGCACCGTCCACGCCCTCGGTCCCGGCGCCATCGTGGCCGAAATCCAGCAGAACAGCGACACCACCTATCGCCTCTACGACTGGGGGCGCACCGAGGCTGGCGGCCAGTCCAGACCGCTGCACGTTCGCCAGGCGCTGGAAGTCATCGACTGGCGCATGGTCGAACCCGCCGTCGCCGCCCCTCCAACTCTGTCCGCCCCCCAAGGATGGGTGAGGGAGGCGCTGGCCGACCTGCGCGCAATTGGCGGCGCCGCCGCCGTCAACCTGTACACAGCCGCCGCTTCCGACACGACCTGCCCCTATTTTCAGGTCGACCGTCTCACGGGCCGGCCCGGCGCCGTCTGGCACGGCTCCTGCGACGGCAGCTCCTTCCAGATCTGGGGGTGCCTTTCCGGCAGCGCCTTCCTCAACTGGGACGGCGAGACCGCCGAGCTTCATGGGGTCTCCTGGCTCCTCCTTCCCGCCGCCCTCGGCGCCTACGAAATCCGCGCAGAGACACAATGTGTCCTGCTGAAGATCAACTAATGCAAGATTCTGAGGAGAAGATACGTGCACGATAACGTCAAGCGCGCAGTTACTACCTATCCAATCAACGACCTCCTCGCCAGCCGTTGGAGCCCCAGGGCCTTCGCCGATCGCGCCATCCCCACCGATGTCCTGGGCAGTCTCTTTGAAGCCGCCCGCTGGGCGCCTTCCTCCCGCAACCTCCAACCTTGGCACTTCGTCATCGGCGAACGCCATCGCGATCCTGATGGTTTTGCCCGCATTCTCAGCACGCTGGTGGGGGCGAATAAGTCCTGGGGAAAGAACGCCTCGGTTCTGCTGATCGCCGTGACCGAGCCGGAACCCGAAAACGTCAAGGGCGGCAACACCTACGCCTACTACGACGTCGGCCAGGCCATGGCCCACTTTTCGATCCAGGCAATGTCCTGCGGACTCTATATTCATCAGATGGGCGGCTTTCGCCGGGATAAGGCACGCGAACTCCTGGAAATACCCGATCAGTATGAGCCGGTCGTCTCAGCAGCCATCGGCTACCTGGCCGACCCTTCCATACTGTCGGATACGATGCGGGAGCGCGAACTGGCCCCCCGCAGCCGCCATCCTCTTTCCGAACAGGTCTACAGCGCCAAGTGGGGCCAATCGCATCCGGACTATGTGTGACCTGGTCATCAGGCACGGGCAGCTCATCACGCCCGTCGCCCGCCTCTCGTCTGACCTCGCTCAGACCGAACGAAAGTTGATGGAGAGCGGCGCAAAAGAGAGCCGCCCATTCCGAACAGCTACGCCCTGACATTCCCGGTCCGTCCCATCCAGAAAGAGATCAGAACCCAAATGCCAATTCTTAGCCAGGACACGCTGAACGAAGGCCTGCAGTTCCTGTCAACACAGGACGCCGACCTGGCAAGGGTCCTTGACCAACATGGCCCGCCGAAACTGCGTCAACAGCCCCAGGGCTTCTCTACAATACTGAAAATCATCATTGGCCAGCAGGTCTCCCGCTCCTCAGCCGACTCCACTTACCGGCGCCTTTGCGACGCCATCGGCCCGCCCGATCCCGCGAATTTCCTGGCCCTCGACGACGACGCACTCCGGTCCGTCGGCTTCAGCCGCCAGAAGAGCCGCTACGGCCGCGAACTCGCGTCAGCGCTCATCGAGGGTCGGCTTGATCTCGACCTCCTGGCCGGGTGCGACGACGACGCGGTGCGTACTGCCCTCACCGCCCTCCCGGGAATCGGCGCCTGGAGCGCCGAAATCTATCTTCTGTTCGCCCTGCGCCGCGCCGATGCCTGGCCCGCCAGCGATCTGGGCGTAATCGTCGGCGCGCAGAAGGTGAAGAATCTGGATGCCCGGCCCACCCGGCAGGAGCTGGACGCAATGGCCGGGCCCTGGCGGCCTTGGCGCGGTCTTGCCACCTTCATCCTGTGGCACGGTTACCAGGTGCTCTGAGCAGGCTTTTGGGACCCTTGTCTCCTCTTCCCATTGAAGGCCGCTTCTGACCGCTGTAACGGTTCTCTCACCGTCACCTCAACGTTTCACCCCTCAGTCCGCCTTCCATATTTCTGCTCCTCAGGAGCACGGGCGCGACCTCGCGGGGAGCTGTTCGAACGTCCCCAAACCGGTTCCTCGGCAAGCAAAAAAATATCCCAAATGTGTGCGTAGACGGATCGTAGGCAAATCACACAGGAATCATCAAGATCGTATAAAATCCCCCTCTCACGTTCGAAATTCCCCCGTTTTGCGCCAAAAATACCCTGCCCACCAGAGTATATAATTTCCGGTTCAGCCGCCAATTGGTCTGATCTTTCTGTCTCGACAGACCGGAAAATCGCATTGAAAACCGGCCCAATTGGTGTTAAGATTTGAAGTCCTGAATTCCCCTGTTTCGGGAATGACACGGCCCGGCTGAAGTCCTCTTTGCCGGTCCACCGCCGGGGTCGAAAACGGCCCGTCAAAGCAGGGGGCGGCAGGTCAACTCTCTGCCGCCAAGCGGATTGTCGCAGTTCAGGTTTCCTGAACTGAGAGCGGCAATCGACCAAGTTACTCAATCGCATTTGCCTCAGAAACCGCAATGGCGCTGTTTACGGGCAGTATCAACGTAGCTTCGCCACCTCGCATGGGGCCAGGTTGGCGAAGCATCTTCACATCAGGTGCCACAGTCAACTTCCAGATGAACGGAGAGGATAAGATGGGCTTTGACATTGGGCAAAATGTAATTCACCCGTCCCACGGAGCTGGCACAATCGTCGCATTCAAGGAAAAGGAACTGGTCAAGGGTTTCCAGCGCTACTACGTAATCGAGTTCATCCACAACCGTCTCACCGTACACGTGCCGGCGCCCCGCATCGAACAGATCGGCGTGCGCCCCGTTATGCCCGACGCCGGCATTAACGGCGTCTTCATGACTCTGGAGTCACATCCACTCGATCTGCCCGATGAGTTCAGGCTGCGGCGCAACTCCATCGAAAAGCAGATCCACTCGGGCTACCCCAATCAGGTTGCCGCCGCAGTTCGTGACCTGGCCTGGCGGGATTCCTCCAAGTATCTGACCGAAGCCGACAAGGAAGCCCTGATTGAAGCGCGCGCGTTGCTCATCACAGAGCTGGCCCTTGCTCTCAAGCAGTCCTGGGAACTCACCGAACTTAGCGTCGACGACGCCGTCGCTCGCGGGATTCGCGACCGCCAGGACGCAGAGGCGCGCGCCCTGGAAGAAGAAATGGAGCCGGTTTCGACAAACTGGCCGTTCCCCGTCGCCTTGCCGGCGGAAGTGAGCGGCGCTGCCGACTGAGGCCCGTCTGTCCAAACGGCAAGGCGCGCCGACTCAACCTGTCCCCGGCAGGTTCGCCATCCATAGTAGTCATCCGCAGTCCGGGAGCGCAAGCGCCCGGACTGCTGCGCGCCAGAATCGAGAATCCTTGCAATCCATCGAAGCCGGTGCAAAGGCAAGGTGAGGGAGGCAGACCATGCGCGTCCAGATCATGACCGACATGGAGGGCGTAAGCGGAATTATTGCCTGGGACCAGGTAAACGGCGGCAAGCCAATGTACGAAGAGGGCCGGCGCCTCTATACGGAGGAGATTAACGCAGCCGTCCGCGGCGCAGCCGCCGCAGGAGCAGCCGAAATCGTCGTCATCGACTGCCATGGCGCAGGCGGATCCTGGACCTTCAACTCGCTCGTCCCCGAACGCCTCGATCCCCGCTGCGAATGGGTCGCCGGCCACACCTGGAGCCGCTACACCGAAACAGTTGAGGCCGGCTGCGATGCAGTACTCCTCGTCGGCATGCACGCCAGGGCCGGGACCGCCGACGGCGTCCTCAGCCACACGATCTCAACCGTGCTCTGGCGTCATCTCTGGTTCAACGGCCAGGCCGTGGGCGAGGTAGGTGTCAACGCCGCCGCCTGCGGCTATTTCAACGCTCCCGTCCTCCTCGTCACCGGCGACGAGGCGGTCTGCCGCGAATCCACCGAGCTCCTCGGGCCAGGACTGACCACCGTCGCAGTTAAGAAGGGACTTTCGCGCTACGCCGCCCGCCATATACCGCCCGCGCGCGCCCGTCAGATGATCGAAGACGGCGCCCGCCTGGCCCTGTCGGACCTGAGCGCCGTGCCCCCATATCGATTGAGCAGTCCCACCACCATCACTTTCGAAGTCGGCAGCCCCGAACACCTGGATACCTTCCGTGACCGTCCCGGCGTAACCCTGGAGCCTCCGTACACCGTCCGCAGCGTCGGCGACGACTGGATGGCCGCCTGGAATCAGATCTGGCACTGGTGACATGCCGCCCAAACTCCTTATCACCGGCGCAACCGGACACCTCGGCTCCCACATACTGCGCGCTGCGCAGGAAAACTGGCACGTGGTCGGTACCTACCACAGGACGACCCGCCGCCAAGCCCAGTATTTCTTCGGCCACATCGACCACGGCCGCATCGATCTCGGCGACTACGGCGAGACCAGGGCCATGATCGCCGACGTCGACCCCGCCGCCGTCATCCATACCGCCGCCATCACCGATCTCGACTACTGCGAAAAATATCCCGACGACTCCCAGCGAATCAACCTCAACGCCGCCATCGATCTGGCCGCCCTCTGCGGCGACCGTGACATCCCCTTCCTCTTCACCTCCACCGACCTTGTCTTCGACGGAGCCGGCGCCCCCTACACCGAGGATGACCCGCCCACGCCAATCAACGTCTTCGGAGAACACAGAGCCCTGGCCGAGGAAGGAATACTGGCTGCATACGCCGATGCCGTCATCGCCCGCCTCCCGCTCCTCATCGGCTACGGCAGCCTGGGGCGAGAGAGCTTCTTCCAAAGACTGGTCTCGGCATTTCGCGGGGGCCAGGAGGTCACGCTCTTTGGCGACGCCATCCGCACGCCGGTAAGCACAGAAGCCGCCGCCCGGGGCCTCCTGCAAATCGCCGGAAGCGGATTCGAAGATGATGTCAATATATCGGAAATTGACCGTACAGTCGGTCGCCTTCACCTCGGCGGGCGCGACGAGGTCAGTCTCTACGAGCTGGGTCTGTTCACGCTCCGCATCCTCGGGCTGAACGAGAAGTTGGCCGTTCCGATAAGCGTCCTGGATTCCTACACCGGTTCTCTCCAAACACCCTTCCTGGCCGCACGCTCCGCCAACGTGGCCCTCGACAGCTCTCGCGCCTACGAACTGGGCTACGACCCGCCCATGCTGCGCTCGCAGCTCGAACTTCTGCTGCCTGCCGCGTGGCGCGCGCCCGCCCATGACATTGACGAATCCGGCGACACCACTGAAGACTGAGCGAATTCCAGTGCGAACTCATCTGATTCACCGCACTAAGAATTCTCCTCCGTACGGCGGCATCGAAGCCGGAGGACCCTGATGGTCGCCGTAAACACGCTTCTCCTCGCCGTTCTGCTAGGTGGCATCGTCGCCTATGTCGTCGCGAGAATTGCACTCGCAATTCTGAACACCCAAGACGGGATCCCCGTGCAGTTGAGGCTGGTCCTTGCATTTATTATGTTCGCTCTCGGTGAGGGCCTGAGCTTCCTGTTCACTGATGGCGGGGATTTCGCAGTCACGGTCGCGTACACTGTCGGATTCATGGCTGTCATCTTTTCCTATGACAAAGTTTTCAACGGTCGGGACAAAAGCTAGAAGATTTGACTATCCTCGCTCCTCCCAACCTTGCACAAACCCGAAAATCAGGTAGAATTGGCACGAACTTTCAGTTCGACAACTGTCCCTTTGCTCCAACCCCCTGGACCGACCGGGCTACATGGAATACTGAGAATCGAATTCCGGCGTACAGAAATCGATCCCCTTTTCTCTAAAACACATCAATACACGAGAGCGCTGCACATGCTGACAACCGAACAGAAACGCCAATTTGATAACCAGGGCTTTCTCAATGTTCCCGGTCTCTTCTCCAACGAAGAGGTCCGGACCTTCCGCGGCCACTTCATGGACTTGAGAGCGGCCGGCGCCTACCCCGGCGACTCCGCCGGCGTCGACAACGACAGCAACGATCCCCTTAAGAAATATCCCCGCATGATCCACATGCACCGCTGGGATCAGCTCAGTTGGAACTGGATGCTGGACAGCCGCCTGCGCGCCTGCATGACCGGCATGCTCGGCCGCGAGCCCTTCGCCGTGCAGACCATGCTCTACTTCAAGCCCCCCGGCGCACGCGGCCAGGCCCTGCACCAGGACCAGCACTACCTGCGCGTCCAGCCCGGCACCTGCATCGCCGCCTGGCTCGCTCTCGACGACTGCGACGAAGAAAACGGCTGCCTCCGCATGGTCCCCGACAGCCACGCCTGGCCCCTCCTCTGTACCGCCGAAGCCGACACCACCCAGAGCTTCACCGACGTCACCGTCGACCTGCCCGAAGACGTGGACGCCCAGCCGGTCATTATGAAGGCCGGCGACGTCGTCTTCTTCAATGGCCAGGTCGTGCACGGCAGCTTCCCCAACACCAGCGACGACCGCTTCCGCCGCGCCCTGATCGGCCATTACATCGCAGGGGAAGCCCGCCAGGTCGCCAGGTACTACCACCCCATCTTCCGCATGGACGGGACTGAGGTCGATCTGGGCATCAGCGAGGGCGGAGACCTGTGCGGGCGCTGGGTCGATGTTGACGGCAAGCCCGAAATAGAAATGCAGCCAAGCGAACAGCTGGCGTGGTGAACGCGTCCGATTTGTCTAATCCGGGACTGGACAACTGAAGAATTGATGCTTGGCCGTCTCTCAAAATGCAGGGCGTAATCCCCCCATCCCCCAGTTAGCATGCGTCAAAATGAAGAGACCGAACATTCTGCTGATAATGAGCGATGAGCACGCCCCCGCCGTTACCGGCTGCTACGGCCATCCGCTTGCGCAGACGCCCAACCTCGACCGCCTGGCCGCGGAAGGAACACTCTTCGAAAACGCCTACTGCAACAACCCCATCTGCGTCCCCTCCCGCATCTCCTTCCTCACCGGCAAATACGCCTCCGACGTAAATGTCTTCGACAACGGCTCCCCCCTGGCCTCCGAAATTCCAACATTCGCTCACTACCTGCAGGCCTCCGGCTACGAGACGACCCTTTGTGGGCGCATGCACATGATCGGCCCCGACCGCCTGCACGGTTTCGGACAGCGATTGTTCGACGACATGAACGATTGGGTCCGACTCGGAAAGGGTCCCGTGCGCACCCCTGATGCACGTCGCAACAGCAACTCCCACGTCACCGAATGCGGACCCGGGCCGCCCCGCTGGCTCGATTACGACCGCACCGTCACCGACCTCAGCGAACGCTTCCTGCGCGACAAAGCCGGTAACCCGTCCGACAGGCCCTGGTGCCTCGTCTCCAGCTTCATGTACCCGCACTTCCCGCTCTACGCACCGCAGGAATACCTCGACCTCTACCCGGCCAACCGCATCGCCCTGCCCGATCTGGGTGATGAGTCGTTCGAAAGCCAGCACCCTGCCATCCGCCAGCTGCGCTACTTCTTCCACAACGACCAACCCCTGCCCGAGGAGCTCACCCGCGCCGCCCTCGCCAGTTACTTCGCACTGGTTACACTGACCGACGAGCACATCGGACGCCTCATAACCATCGTCGATGACTCTCCGCTCCTCGAAAACACTGTCATCATCTATCTCAGCGACCACGGCGAGATGGCCGGTCAGCACGGGATCTGGCAGAAACAGTGCTTCTATGAATCGTCGGTCCGCGTCCCGCTCATTGTCAAAGGGCCCCGCCTGGAGGCGGGCGCGCGCGTAAACGCCAACGTCAGCCTGGTCGACATTATGCCCACGCTGCTGGACCTGGCCGGGACGCCCATACCGGGAGGTCTGCGGGGCCGCAGCCTCCTCCCCGCGCTGCGCGGAGCCGCGCTCCCGGATGATCTCGTAGTCGCCGAATACCACGCCCAGGGAATGCTCAGCGCAGGCTACATGGCAAAAAAAGGAAATTTGAAGTACAATTACTATGTCGACCTTCCCCCGCAGCTGTTCGACCTGGCCGCCGACCCCAATGAATTCGTCAATCTGGCAGGCCATTCTGGCTGGGCCGGCCCCCAGTCAGACCTGCATAGCGAACTGCTTGCCAAGCTGGATCCCGAGGAAGTAGACGGCCGGGCCAAGCGCAACCAGTTGCTTGAAGGAATGGCAAGGTCCTATGCCGGCTGAGTCAGCCTCAGGCTGACTTGCTCAAAGGAGGTGGAATACCGAGAATTGTTGGGCCCCGCAGGGCTGTTTTCCCGTGACACTTTGGTCAAGTTGATTCGTGATCCTTCGTTCATAGTTGGAACGCTGACCACCCGCACACGAAAGGAGAACAAACCATGTCTGACCGCACTCTTAGTCGACGACGCTTCCTGCAGGGAATGGGTGTCGCGGCCACCGGCGCCGTAATCGCCGCTTGCGCGCCGCCCGTCCAGCAAGCGGCCGGCGATATGGCCGAGACTGCTGAAACGCCCGAAATCTGGGTATTTGTCGTGACCGGTTGTACCGCCGGCGGCAATGAGGAAAAGACCAAGGCCGTCCAGGACCTCATCCTTGAAGAGTCCGGCGTCCTGGTCCAGAACTATCTCTCCGCCCACGGAGCCGCCTCAACAGAAAAACTGAACCTGTTGATCGCCTCCGGCACGCAGCCCCTCGACCTCTTTGAGGGATCGTGGCCCGACTTCAAGGGCATCATCACACCTATGGACGATCTCCTGGATGCCTTTGGCCAGAACGTCCTCGCCCTCAACAACGACTTCGCCTGGGCGCGTATGAAGGATGCGGAAGGCGTTACCTGGGGCTACCCGCGACTTGGGCTCATGGCCCACACCCACTTCTGCTTTTTCCGCTCCGATTGGCTCGACGAAGCCGGCCTTGAGACGCCCGATACCTGGGACGGCATGGAAGCCACCATCGAAGAATTCAGGGCACTGCACGACGAATCCGTTACGACCACCATGGGTCGCCGCCATCTGATGTACAACACAATGGGCGCCTTCACCGAAAACGGCTATTCCAACTGGGTCGATCCCGCCGATAACATGCTCAAGCCGGTCGAGACCAATCCTGGTTACATCGACTGGCTTACCAAGATGCACGAATGGTGGGATAAGGGTTGGTTCCAGCTCGAGTCCTTCGCCAATCCAGACTTCCGTGCCATGCTCAAGACCCTCACCATCGGCACCTGGCTCGGCTGGTACTCCCGCATCACAATCTGGTGGGAACAGATTAGGTTGGATTCAGGCTACACCGACATCGATTACACATTCCCCGAAACCATGACCGGGCCCATGGGGCTGGCCAAGACCAACAATGTCGGCGGCAACGCCGCATATATGATCCCCCGTAAGTCGCAACATCCCGATGCCGTAATTCGCTTCGCCGACTGGGCCTACGCAGGCCTCCCCGATGAACCCCGCAACCTGGTCATCACCCAGGCCGGCATCGAAGGCGTCGACTGGGAATGGCACGACAAGGAAGCGGGTCTCTACCGCGCCCTCGTCCCCGCCACCGCCCCCTGCGAGGCCAGATATCCCAGCGAATACTACCAGGTCAAGGGCATGGGCACCGAACCCCACGTTGTCAGGGTTTTGGAGGACGGCACCGTCCATCGCCAGAGTGCCCATGTCGTCAAATACAACGACCAGTTCCAATTCGGTAAGATGCCTGTCGACTTTGACGTTCCCTACGACCTGACCGCGATTCGCGACCAGTACCCGGGTCTGTCAGACTTCGAGCGCCTCATTGACGAAGAATCGGTCAAATTCATTACCGGTGCACGTCCCCTCGCCGAATGGGGCAACTTCCTCGACTCGCTTCAGAGCGCCGGCCTGGACAAATGGAGCGAGTTGCACACCGAACAGTACCGCCAGTACCATCCCTGACTGTGGCGGCACGCCGGTCGGGGCGAACTTTCAATCCGCCCCGACCGTTCTATATATCTGTAGTTCCATTTATCACTATTCTCAGCTAATGAAAGGAATTCACATGACAACTCAGTCTAAGCCTACGCGCCGCCAGTTCCTGCAAGGTGTCGGCATGGTAGCTACAGGCGCCGTTATCGCTGCCTGCGCGCCGCCGGTCGCAGCACCGGCCGGCGACGGTGGCGCCATGGAAACCCCCGAAATCTGGTTCGGAACGACGAATCCCTGCCCCGGCGGCGGCAACCCGGAACGCACCGACGCCGTCCGCCAGCTCATCCTCGAAGAGACAGGGGTCCTGGTCAACACCAACATCCTGCCGCCAGGCGCCGCCGCCACCGAAAAGCTCAATCTCCTGCTCGCTTCCGGCACGCAGCCCCTCGACCTCTTCGTCGGCAACTGGCCCGACTTCAAGGGCATCACCCTCCCCATGGACGACCTGCTTGAAGTCCACGGCGCCGACATCCTCGCCGGTCACTCCGACCTCGACTGGCGCATGATGAAGGACTTCGAAGGCACCACCTGGGGCTATCCCCGGCTCGGACTCATGGGGCATACACACTTCCCCTACTTCCGCACCGACTGGCTCGCCGAAGCCGGCCTCGAAATACCCGATACCTGGGATGGCATGGAACACGCCTACGAAGCGATGAAGGAAAACCACGACGAAGCAGTCATCGTCGCCATGGGCCGCCGCCACCTCATGTACAATACCCTCGGCGCCTTCACTGAACACGGCTTCTCCCGCTGGATCGACCCCGCCGACAATATGCTCAAGCCCCCGGAACTGCAGCCCGGCTACCAGGACTGGCTCGCCAAGATGAACGAATGGTGGGACAATGGCTGGCTCCAGCGAGAGTCATTCGCCAATCCCGACTACCGCGCCATGCTCAAGACCCTGACAATCGGCGTCTGGCTCGGCTGGTACTCCCGTATGACCATCTGGTGGGACCAGATCCGCCGCGACGCAGGCTACGAAGAGGAAGATTACGACTTCGCACTCAAGATTACAGGACCCGCCGGCGTCGCCAAGACCAACAACGCCGGCTCCAACAGCGCCTACATGATCCCCCGCAAGTCCAACTATCCCGAGGCGGTCATCAAGTATGCCAACTGGATCTACGAGGACGGTCCCGATGACGTAACCAACTACCTCATCGCTTCTTGGGGTGTGCCCGGCGAAGACTGGGAATGGGTCGACAAAGAGGGCAAGGTCGCCCGCCTCCACTCCGCTGGCAGCACCGTCTGCGAAGAAAAGTACTCCCGCGACTTCCAGATTACCCTCGGACTCGGGCCGGAAACATGGGCCACCGCCGTCAAGCTTCAGCAGGACGACGGCTCAATCGAGTGGAACCGCCACTGGCAGCACATCAACACCTATTGGAACCAGTACGAAGGCGGACGCATGCCCGTCGACTTCGACGTGCCCTACGACCGCACTGCCATTCGCGATGCCTTCCCCGGCGAACCCGACTTCGAACGCTTCGTCGAAGAGGAAAGCATCAAGTTCATCACCGGCGCTCGCCCAATTGTAGAATGGGGCAACTTCGTCGATGAGATGAACAACGCCGGTCTCGAGCAGTGGAGCGAGCTTTACACCCAACAGTACCGGCTCTATCACCCCTAATTGAACTGTACCATGAGGGAAGGAGGGCGTGCCCCTCCTTCCCTCAGCCCTCCCTCGGCGACAGGAGGTGGACGAATGCAACAACCCCTTGGCGAACAGATCAGAGTACGACTTGAGGAGGATGCCCCTGTCTTTGCGGAGAAGAAGGGCTTCCGCGAAGCGTGGCGCCAGATCAAGCGTGACCGATTTCTCTACGCCCTTGCCGCCCTTCCCCTCCTTTATTTCGTTATCTTTCGCTACCTCCCCATGGTCGGCCTGATCATCGCCTTTCAGAACTACGATCCCTTCCTCGGCATCGGCGCCATGTTCAGCCTGGAAAACTTTGTGGGGTTCAAACACTTCACCAACTTTTTCGACTCCATCTTCTTCTGGAACGTCGTTCGCAATACCGTTCTCATCAGCTTCTACAAACTGTTATTCGGTTTTCCACTTCCTATCATCCTCGCTCTCCTGATCAACGAGGTGCGAATTACTGTATTTCAGCGCACCGTCCAGACCATTTCTTACCTGCCGCACTTCTTCTCCATGGTAGTAGCCGCCGGCATCGTCCGCGCCATGCTTACTCCGCAAGGCGGCCTACTCAATCAGGCTATCGTCGCATTCGGCGGTGAAGCCCAGGCCTTTCTTACCGATCCCAACCTCTTCCGTTCCATTCTGGTCACCATGGACATATGGCAGCAGGCCGGCTGGAACAGTATTATCTTTTTGGCTGCCATGGCCACCATCAACCCGGAAATGTACGAAGCCGCCGCCATGGACGGCGCCAACCGCTTCCAGCGCATGTGGTACGTCACCCTGCCCAGCATCTCCTTCGCAATCGTCATCATCCTCATCTTCCGTATCGGCGGTATGCTGGACGCAGGTTTCGAGCAGATTCTGCTCCTTTATTCACCCTCCGTCTACTCGGTCTCGGACATCATCGACACCTACGTCTATCGCGCCGGCCTGATCGGCCGGCAGTACTCCTTCGGCGCGGCAGTTGGCCTCTTCAAGTCCGTATTGGCGCTGGTCCTCATGTATATGGCAAACAAAGTTGCCCAGTACCTGGGGCAGGAAGGCCTCTGGTAGGAGAACACCATGAAACTATCCCGGGGCGAAAAGCTGTTCGACTGGATCAATATCTTTGTTCTCGCCATCCTTACGCTGTTCTTTCTGATCCCTTTCCTCTCTGTGGTCTCCACTTCGCTCGTCAGCGGCAGAGAGTACGCCTTGCGCGGGCTGTTTATCCTCTACCCGTACCGGCCCGTACTCAGCTCCTATGACATGCTCTTGGGCCAGGGTTCAATTGTAGTCAACGCTTATATGGTCACCGTCGCTCGCGTTGTCGTCGGTACAGGCCTCGGCCTTGCATTCACCTTCCCACTCGCCTACGTACTCTCCAAGCGCAGGCTATACGGCCGCGTTCCCATCACGATGTTTATCTTTTTCACCATGCTCTTTCACGGCGGCCTCATTCCCAACTTTGTCCTGGTGGAAAAAGTTCGTCTGTTGGACAGTTTCTGGTCGATGATTTGGCCGGTCCTGATCAACCCCTGGTGGCTCCTGATCATGCGTAACTTCATGTTGGCCATCCCCGAAGAACTGGAGGAGGCCGCTATCATGGATGGCGCTAGCCCTCTGGTGGTTCTCTTGCGGGTCTACCTCCCCCTTTCCATGCCGGTAATCGCAACGATCGGTCTCTGGTATGCAGTCTTTCATTGGAACCAGTGGTTCGACGCGGCAATCTACATAAACGATCCCAAAAAGCTGCCCCTCCAACTGATCCTGCGCGGCATTCTCGAATACGGCACCGGCCAGTACAGCGACTACTCCGGCCTCGCCGAAATGACCGAGCTCACCGACCCGCCTCCGGCCGAGTCGCTCAAGGCCGCTATGATCGTCATCACCACCCTGCCGATCCTCATGATATACCCCTTCATCCAGCGCTACTTCGTCAGGGGCATCATGCTCGGCTCCATTAAAGGCTGATACCACAATGGACAACTCCTTTCACGGCGCATGGCCCGCGCTAATTACTCCAGCCACCGCCGACGGCGGCGTCAATCTGACCGCCCTCCGCGAGCTCATCGACTACATGCTCGCCAAGAAGGTCGATGGCCTCTATATCCTGGGCGGCACCGGCGAAGGCCTGCTGATCTCTGCCGCGGACCGCCGCAGCGTTGTCGAAACCGCCATCGCACAGGTCGGCGGCCGCATCCCCGTTATCGTCCACGTCGGCAGCATCAGCACCGTCGAAGCCGCCGCGCTCGCCTGCCATGCACAGGAGCAGGGCGCCGACGGCGTCAGCTCGGTACTGCCCGTCTACTTGGGCGGCCTCGAAGCGACCTACCGCCACTACGGCGCCATCGCCGCCGCCGCGCCCGGACTGCCCTTCTTCCCCTACCTCTTCGGCGGTCAGATCGACGCCACCTCCCTCATGAAGGAGCTTATCTGCCGCATTCCCAACGTTGGCGGCGCCAAATACACCGGCCCCAACATGTACGAGATCGCGCAGATAATCGACCTGGGCGACGACCTGCCCGCCGGCCGCGGCTGGACAATCTTCTCCGGCATGGATGAACAGTGCCTCTTCGCCGCCATGATGAACGCGCCCGGTAACATCGGCTCCACCCTCAACGTCATGCCAGGCCCCTACAGCAAGATGCGCGCCTGCTGCGACGCCGGCGACTTAGCCCAAGCCCTTTCCCTCCAAAAACAGGCCAACCGCCTCACCGCCGTGATGATCGACCACGGTGTAGGCGCCGCCCTGCGCGTCTCCATGAAGGCCCTCGGCATCGACTGCGGGCCCCTCCGCCTCCCCCAGGAGCAGATTTCCCCCCAAAAGGAGGAAACGTTGCTCGCCGAACTGGAAGAGGCTGGCCTCGCCGCCCTCGCCGCCATGTAGGCCGCCGCGCAATTCCACCTCCCTTCACGGGGCATCCCGAACACGCCCGGTTTTGGCCGATCCAACCGCATAGCGTAGCATGGACTCAGCCATCCGGCACGGGGCACACGCTCCTGCAACCGCGCTGTCCGACTTCGTCAATACGAGGATCCCGCATGTCTTTTTACGCCAAACTGGAAGCCGCCGCACGCCGCAACGACACACTCCTCTGCGTCGGCCTCGACCCGACCCCGGAGGCCTGCCCGGTTCGCTTTCAACAGGCTGTGAAGACCTCTATTTCCGAGACTGAAAGCGAAGCCGTCAGAAAATGCCAGGCCCTGCTGGCATGGAATCGCGCCGTCATCGACTCCACGTCCGACCTCGTCTGTTGCTACAAACCCAACATCGCCTTCTACGAGGCCCTGGGCCAGCCCGGCATGGCCCTGCTGCGCGCCACCATCGCCGCCGTCCCGACGGACATCCCCGTGCTTCTCGACGCCAAGCGCGGCGACATCGGCTCCACCGCCGCCGCCTACGCCCGCGCCTGCTTCGAAGAGCTCGGCGTCGACGCCGTCACCCTGAGTCCATACCTGGGCGAAGACAGCATCTCCCCTTTCGCCGCCTACCCGGACAAAGGGCTCTTCGTGCTCTGTCACACCTCCAATCCCTCCGCTGGCGCCTTCCAAAGGCTGACCGCTGGCAACGGCCGGAACCATGACGGGAACGACCTTCTCTTCCTGCGCGTAGCCACTGAAGCCGTCAGCTGGTCGCCCGCCGTAGGCCTGGTCGTCGGCGCAACCTATCCCCAAGCCCTCGCCGACGTCCGCGCCGTCGCGCCCGACGCCTGGCTGCTGGCCCCCGGAATCGGCGCCCAGGGAGGCGACCTCGAAGCGGCGCTCAAAGCCGGTCTGCGCGCCGACGGACTCGGCGTCCTCGTCGCCGCCACCCGCAGCGTCACCCAGGCAGACGACCCGCGCCAGGCCGCCCTGCGCCTCCGCGAAGACTTAAATGCCGCCCGCGCACAGTGCCTTGCCCCATCGAAAATAGAGGCGGCCTCCTCTGCCCCGCAACCATCGCCTGTTCAAGCGTCCCACAGGGACCTCGTAACCGGCCTCGCCGAGCTCGGCGCCCTCCAGTTCGGCGACTTCACCCTCGCCAGCGGCAAGCGCTCCTCCATGTACGTCGACCTGCGCCTCCTCGTCAGCCAGCCCGACCTGATGCAGGCCGCCGCCGCCGCTTACGCACAAGAACTGGCCGCGCTGCAATGCGATCGCATCGCCGGCGTCCCCTACGCCGCCCTGCCGATCGGCATGGCCGTCGCCCTGGCCAGCGGCGTCCCCCTCATCTACAATCGCAAAGAGAGCAAGAGTCACGGCCTCGGCAAGGATATCGAGGGCCTGTGGCAGCCGGGCGAGCGCGTCGTCATCATCGAAGACGTGATCACCACCGGCGGCAGCATCGTCAGTTCAGTTGAACTGTTCCGCGTCGCCGGCCTGGTCGTCGAGGATGCAATCGTGTTGCTGGACAGGCAGCAAGGGGGCGTGGAAAACCTCCGCAAAGCCGGGATACGCGTTCACAGCGTCCTGGCGCTGGGAGATGTCCTGGATCTGCTTTCCGAGACGGGCCATATCCCCGCAGAGATTCGCCAGTCGCTGGGTCTATCCGTCTCTGCCGGGGAAAACCGGTAGCCGGGCGGCCTGTTCTGTGGAGAGATATCCGAATTGCCCAAAAGCCTTCCCAACCTTTCAGTCACTTTTCTGGACCGCGAACTGCCCTCGCCGCTCGTGCTGGCCAGCGGCATCTGGGGCACCACCGTCAGCCTGCTCGAACGCGCTGCCGCAGAAGGCTGCGGCGCCGTCACAGCCAAGAGCTGCGGCCCTGAGCCGCGCGCAGGCCACGTCAACCCCTCCTGCATCGACTGGGGCGGCGGCCTCCTCAATGCGATCGGTCTGGCGAACCCGGGCGTCGACGAGGAAGTCGGGCTGCTCCGGGAGGCGAAAGCGCGCCTCCAGCCGCGCGGCGTCGCCGTCATCGCCAGTATCTTTGCCGGGACAGCCGCCGAATTCGGTGACGTCGCCCGCCGCGTCGCTGACGCTCAACCCGATTTTATTGAAGTCAACATCTCCTGCCCCAACGTTGAGGACAGCTTCGGCGAACCCTTCGCCGCCAGCGCCGACGCCAGCGCCGCCGTAACCGGTTACGTAAAGCAGGCCGTCGCAGGGCGGGCGATCCCCGTCATCGTCAAACTGGCCCCCAACGTTCCCAGCGTCGGCCGCATCGCCCAGGCCGCGGTCCACGCCGGCGCCGACGCCCTCTGCGCCATCAACACGATGCCCGGTCTCGTCATCGACCCCATCAGCGGCCAGCCCGTGCTCGCCAATCGCAGCGGCGGCATCAGCGGCCCCGCCCTCAAGCCGATCGCCCTCAAGGCCGTCTACGACACCCGCAAAGCCTGCCCCCACACACCGATCATCGGCACCGGCGGCGTCAGCAACGGCCAGGACGCCGTCGAAATGCTCATGGCCGGCGCCACCGTCGTCGGCGTCGGCAGCGCAATCTACCAGCGCGGCCCGGACGCCATCCGCCTTATCCGCGCCGAGCTCCAACAGTGGATGGCCGAACAAAACATAGCCCGCATCGCCGACCTCCAGGACCGCGCCCACAGCGAGCCCCTCTACGCAACATCACCCTCCACGCCGCCCGCGCCCTCCGCTGCATAAGCCGGGCAGCGCGCCCCCCCGGACCGCACCTGGGGGCCCACGCCTCACAAGATCAGCATCGCATCACCGAAGCTGTAAAACCGGTAGCCCTCCGCCTTTGCCTCTTCATACGTCCGCAACAGCATCTGCCGGCCGGCGTCAAGGTCCTCCGGGCGCCCTTGGCCCACAAACGCGCTCACCAGCATCAGCAGCGATGACCGCGGCAGATGAAAATTTGTCAGCAGCGCATCCACCGCCCGGAAACGGTAACCGGGATAGATGAACAGATCGACCTCGCCCGTGAAGGGGACAACCGTCTCCCGCCCCCGGGCCGGCTCGTTACCATCAACACGCCGGGCAGTTGTGGCGCAGTATTCCAGCACGCGCGTCGAAGTGGTGCCCACCGCAAATACGCGCCCTCCCTGCTCCCCGACCGCATTGACTGCCCCCGCCGACGCCACCGTCAGCTCCGCCCACTCCCTGTGAATCCGATGGTCGGCCACCCGCTCCGCCGTGACCGGCCCGAACGTGTCCAGCCCCACGTGCAGCGTGATCGTCTCCCACCCCACGCCCGAGTCCTTCAATCTCGCCAACAGCTCCGGCGTGAAATGCAGGCCCGCCGTCGGCGCCGCAACGCTTCCATCCGTTCGGCTGTAAACAGTCTGATAACGCCCTCCGTCTCCGGCGAAGTCGGTGATATATGGCGGCAATGGCAACTCGCCCAGCTCTTCAAGAATCCCCCCAATTGCCATCGAAAAATGCGCCCTGCGCTGTCCTCCATGGCCCTCTGAGACAATCTCCACCTCAACTGGACCGCCATCCAGTTCCACCCTGGCGCCCGCGCGCAGACCCCTCCCCCGCACCAGGCAGCTCCACGTCCGGCCCTCTTCATCCAGCCGGCGCAGCAGGAAGATCTCCACCGCCCCGCCCGTGGCCTTATGCGCCCGCAGCCGCGCCGGTACGACGCGGCTGTCATTCGCCACCAACAGGTCCCCGCGCCGCAGGAACGCGCCGATCTCGCTGAAACGACAATGTTCGATTCGCCCCGACGCCCGGTCCAGCACCAATAGCCGGCTGCTGTCCCGCGGTTCGGCCGCGTGCTGAGCGATGAAGCTCTTGGGAAGTTCGTAGTCGAATAGATCGGTTCTCATCTGTATTCTGCATTTCGCCTGGTGTGCGGCCGGTCCATGGTCTGCGAAAAAGGGGAGGCTGCACTGATCCAGCCGCGATTTCACTTGGTTTTAACACAGGTGTTAGAATCGAGGAAGCGCCGGGCTGACCGCAACAAACCGCGGCACAAAGGCGCATCGAACCTCCGAACCCCTGGAAACAGTTCGGTCGCAGCATCCAATCCTTCCATCCAGCCCAAAGCAATGCCAAGTGAAACGCAATAGACGGAAGCCCATGAACCTCACAACAGTGATATTGGCCGTCGCCCTTCTCTTCGTCATCGTTCTGCTTGGCGGCGGGCTCATCGTCTACATCTACTGGTGGCTCGTCCAGCGGCCCGCCCCCCAGCTTGAAGGCGAGCTGGACCTCCCCGAGCTGGACGCGGCCGTCGAAATCCTCCGCGACCAGCACGGCATCCCCCATATCTACGCCCAAACCGAAGCCGACCTCTGGCGCGCCCAGGGCTTTACCCACGCGCAGGACCGCCTCTGGCAGATGGAGCTCAACCGCCGCGTCGCCCAAGGCCGCCTCGCCGAGCTCTTCGGCGCCCCCGCCCTCGACGTCGATCGCTTCAGCCGCATCGTCGGCTTCCAGCGCGCCGCCCAGGCCGAACTGGACGCCCTCGACGAAGCCACGATCGCCATCATGCGCCACTACTGCCAGGGCGTCAACGCCTATATCCGCAGCCGCAAGGGCAGACTGGCCGCCGAATTCAACCTGCTCCGCCGCCAGCCCGAAGCGTGGTCGTCCGTCGACATCCTGGCCTTTGGCAAGATGATGGCCTGGAGCCTGAGCGTCAACTGGGAAAGTGAACTGGTCCGGCTGCAGCTCGCCGCCAAACTGGACCCGACCCTCGCCGCCGGTCTGGAGCCGGACTATCCCAACATCAACCCGACCGTGTCCGAGGGCGCCGGCAGCGAGGCGTCGATGCGCCTGCTCCACACCGCCGGCCTCATACTGAACGAATACGAACAGCTGAAGGGCTGGTTTGGCGTCGCGGCGCCGGAGTTCGGGCAGGGAAGCAACGCCTGGGCCGTCTCGGCAGAAAAATCCGCCACCGGGCGTCCGGTTCTCTGTAACGATCCCCACCTGGTCATGACAATGCCCGGCACATGGTACGAGATGCACCTCTCATGCCCGCCGCCTCCCGACAGCGCAGAGCCCGGCATCCACGTCAGCGGCGCCTCCTTCGCCGGCGCGCCCGGCATCATCATCGGCCACAACGAACAGATCGCCTGGGGCCTGACCAACGCCTTCCCCGACGTCCAGGACCTCTTCATCGAGCGCCCCCATCCCGATAACGGAAACGGCCGCCCGCCCCGCTTCGAGTACAAGGGCGAATGGGAAGAGGCCGCCGTCCTGCGCGAAGAGATCCATCTGCGCAACCGCGCCCGCCCCCACGTGGAAGAGGTCATAGTCACCCGCCACGGCCCCATCCTCACCGGAATTCTCAAGCCGGACGGCCCCGATTCCGCCTTCCCCGACGAACCCGTGCTGACCGCCGCGCCCCTGGCTCTCCGCTGGATCGGCCACGACCCGGGAACCGTGATGCGCTCGGTCCTGCGCCTCAACCGCGCCCAGAACTGGCAGGAGTTCAACGCCGTCCTCGCCGACTGGAGCGCGCCCTCCCAGGTCTTCGCCTACGCCGATCGCGAAGGCAACATCGCCTACCGCCTCGCCGGCGCCGTCCCGGTTCGACGCAACGGCAACGGCCTCGTCCCCGTGCCCGGCTGGAGCGGAGAGTACGAATGGGACGGCCTGATCCCCGACGACGAGCTGCCCCGGCTCCTGAATCCCCCCAGTGGCCTCATCGTGACCGCCAACAACAAGGTAGCCGGCGACGACTACCCCTACGTCCTCAGCTTCGAGACCATGCCCGGCTGGCGCGCCCGCCGCATCGAAGAGATGCTGGCCGCGAAAAGGCAGCTGACCCTGCGCGACATGGAGCAGATCCAGCTCGACGAGACCAGCCTCTACGCCAAAGAGCTGACCCCGTTGCTGACCGGCCACCTGAGCGAAGACCCCTACGTGCGCGTCGCCGTCAACATGCTGCAGGACTGGGGCTATCGCATGGACCAGGAAAGCCCCGCCGCCCTAGTCTTCCACTATACCCTCCTCCATTTGCTCGACCTGACCTTCGGCCAGAAGCTGGGCGCGACCGCGCCCGCTTTCCTCGGTAAAGGCAGCAGCCCCGTCTTTCTCATCAACGGCTTCATGCTCCGCGCCCAGACGAAACTGCTCGAGCTCCTGCAAAACGAAGAAGATTCTCCCTGGTATGCCGACGCCGCCACCGGCCGCCGCAGAACCAGGGAAGAGCTGGTCGAGACCGCCCTCCAGCTCTCTGTCCACCGCCTGCGCCGCGAGGTCAACCCCACCCCCCGCAAGTGGGCATGGGGCCGCATGCACCAGATCCGCTACAGTCACACACTCGGCCGCGCGCCCATCCTCGGCTGGCTCTTCAACCGCGGGCCCTATCCCATCGGCGGCGACGGCACCACCCCCAACCAGACCGGCTTCATGTCCGAGCTGCCCCCGGGCCTCGTCCAGGTCCAGGCCGCCTACCGCCAGATCTTCGACGTCGGCAACTGGGACGCCGCCCAAAGCGTCACCGCCAGCGGCCAGTCGGGCCATCCCATCAGCCGCAACTATGCCGACCAGATCCCCATGTGGCTGGAAGGGGCCTATCACAGTATGCCCTGGAGCCGCGCCGCCGTCGAAAAGAGCGCCCGCCGCCGTCTCGTCCTCAAGAGCGGCGGTCGCTGATCGCGACGCAACCGGCTACCTGGACGCCTGCAACCGGCACGACTCCGTGAACCCCTCCTCCTACCGCGGCTACCTCTACGCCCTCATCGCCTTCGGGACCTGGGGCTTCCTGCCCGTCTACTGGAAGCAGCTCCACGCTCTCCCCATGCTGGAAATCCTCGCCCATCGTATGATCTGGTCCGCCGCGACCATGATCATCGCCCTGGCCGTTCTCAAGGACCTCGCCTGGCTTCCCGCACTTCGCAACTCGCCGCGCACACTGCTGCTGGTGTTCGCAGCCGCCCTTCTCACCGCCGCCAACTGGATCACCTACCTCTGGGCAGTGGAAACGGGCTTCGTCGCCAAGATCAGCCTGGGCTACTTCATCAACCCTCTCCTGAGCGTCTTCCTGGCCCGTCTTTTCCTCGGCGAGCGCCTGCGCCGCGGCCAGAAAATCGCCGTCTCCATCGCCGTCGCCGGTGTAATCTACCTGACGGTCAGCCTCGGCGAGCTCCCCTGGATCGCGCTCTCACTCGCCGGCACCTTCGGCGTCTACGGCCTCATCAGAAAGAAGATCGACCTCAGCGGCATGCAGTTCTTCAGTCTCGAGATGACCCTGCTCCTGGTCCCCGCCCTGCTCCTCCTGCTCTACACCGGGCAACAGGCCCCCGCCGCCTGGACCGCCGGCGCTTGGCCGCGACTTAGCCTTCTCCTGCTCGGCACCGGCGTCGTATCGGCCATCCCGCTCGTCAGCTTCGGCGCCGCCGCCCGCCTCATCCCCCTCTCCAGCCTCGGGCTCATGCAGTACATCGCCCCCTCCACCCAGTTCATCCTCGGCGTCTTCCTCTACAAGGAGCCCTTCACCACGGTCGAACTGATTGGCTATGGCTTTATCTGGACCGCTCTCATCCTCTACTCCCTCGAAGGCCTCCACCACACCCGCACCGCCTTGCGCAGCAGCAGCCTCTTCTGACTTCCCGCCGACCACTACGGTTCTGACCACTGCAGTTCTGCGCCCTCACGCGCCCATGCGCCCTTCCCCCTCACCGTCCCTGTAGGGGCAGGCCTTGTGCCTGCCCTCTCCCACCCCAAATCCGGGCGGCGCGCAGAAGGATTTATTCAGGTTTTGTCATGTTTTTTGGGGGACGCCCCCGTTCCATTCAACGGCTCAATATTGAGTGCTCTGAAGGATTTTGGCAGGTTTTGTCATGTTTTTGGGGGGATGTATTATATT
>VXMH01000078.1 GCA_009841235.1 Caldilineaceae bacterium SB0661_bin_32
TGCGGCGGGGCTGGCGGTGCGAGGGCAGGCACAAGGCCTGCCCCTACCGGAGGTTGCGGGGGATAAGGAGGGCTCTCCAAGAGGGGTTGAACGGAATCCGTTTGACTTTAGGTCGGGGCTGATGTATAAGAATTTTGGCAGGGCCTGCATCTTCGGGTCGGGATATTCAATGTTGGCAGTTGAGGTCTTTCATGCATATAACTGAAGAACAGCGAAGGCAATACCGCAAAGAAGGTTACTTTTTCCTGGAGAACGCCATCCCTGCGGAGCAGGTTGAAGGGTTGAGGGAGGAGTGCCAGCGCTACATAGACCGTTACGACGCCGAGATGGAGGCCAAGGGGGTGACGGTTCAGGGCATCAATCACTACAAGAAGCGTTACTTTATCAGCCGCCGGGGCCTGGAGAGTCCGACCATTACCGATTTTCTCTTCGGTGAGCTGATGGCGGACGTCTGCCGGGCGACGCTGGGCGACAATGCCTTCTTGTTCCACGAGCAGTACGTCGTGAAGTTTGCCGAGGTGGGCACGAAATTCGGCTGGCACCAGGACTCCGGCTACGTGGGGCACTACCACAGGCCGTACCTTTCATGCTGGTGCGCGCTGGACGATATGTCGATAGAGAATGGAACGGTCTCAGTTCTGCCATACTCGGCGATCGGAATGACACCGGACGACCTCTACGACCACGAAATTGAAGCCGGAAGCAATGACAAGATTGGCTACCAGGGGGAGAACCCAGGGGTCCCGGCTCTCGTTCCCGCCGGCAGTATAGTCGTATTCAGCAGCCGCACGTTTCATCGCAGCGGACCGAATACGACGTCGAGAGTGCGGCGCTGTTACCTGGCGCAGTATTCGGCGGAACCGATTATGAATCGCGAGGGAACGGATCTGTGGGGGCAGGCGATCCCGATAGTACAGGACGGCCGGTCGTGCGGCGTACCTGTGCAGAGCTGATCTGCCCGAGAGCTGCAAACAGCGGAGCCCGGTTCCGCTTCGTTGCAGGAATGGCTGTGAATTTGCGTCCCTGCACCCAAGGAGGAAGGGAAGCGAAATGAGCGTTTCGAACCATCTTCTGACCGACGATCAGATGCGGCAGTTCATCTCTCGCGGGTACGTGGTCCTGCAGACCGACTTCCCGAAAGAGTTTCATGAAGGGTTGAATGCGAAGCTGAACGAAGTGATGGACAAGGAAGGCAATCCCGGCAACAATCTTTTGCCGCGGTTCAGCGAGGTCGGCGACATTCTTCAGAATCCGGTTGTACGCGGGGCACTGACGAGCGTAGTCGGGCATGAGTACACGATTCATCCGCACCGCCACTGCCACTTCACCTATCCCGGACGCAAAGTTCAGACCTGGCACAAGGACAGCTATTGGGGCCATCAGAAGGTACGCAACCACCACAACTGGTGGGCGATGATCTTCTACTATCCCCAGGCGGTGGACAAGGAGATGGGGCCGTCGGGCCTGCTTTCCGGTTCGCAATACTATACGAAACGGGCCGGGGACGAGACGGAAACGCCGGTCTACATTGAAGGCCCGGAAGGCACTTTTGGCCTGATTCACTATGATCTGTGGCACAGAGGCGGCGCCAACCTATCGCAGAAGACGCGGGCGATGATGAAGTTCCAGTTTGTGCGTATGAATGCTCCTGCCGGCCCAGCCTGGAACAACCGGCAGGCAGATTGGATGCCGGTCGAGGACGCTCCTGTCGATCACAACATATTGTGGGAAAGCCAGTGGCGCTGGCATCGCGGCGAATTTGGGGCAGAAAGGAACGGGGCTACCGACAAGGCTTCGCAGTCGAACGGGCGAAGGACTGAGGAGGCGAAGATTTCCGATCTGGCCGGGAAACTTGGCTCCAGGTATGAACCGGACGGGGTCGACTCCGCTTACCGGTTGGCTACATACTCTGAAGAGGCGATACCGTCACTTGCAGAGGCGCTCACGAGCGGTAACGCCACTGCTTCGCGAAATGCGGGGTACGGACTGAGCGCGGTCGGGAGTGGGGCGCGGGAGGTCCTGTTGGAGGCAATGGGGCACGGGAGCGAAGCGGCGCGCATGCATGCGGCATTTGCCCTGGGCGAGTTGGGGCAGGCGGATGAGGAGAGCGCCGGCGCGGTGGCCAAGGCAGTTTCGGACCCGGAGGTGGTTGTACGACGCAGTGCGGTCGAGGCCTTGGGTTTGATGAAGGAGCCAGTCGAGGTGATTCTGCCTGCGCTGGAAGAAGGGCTGAATGACGACGACGAACAGGCCCGCTTTACAGCAGCGCTTTCGCTGCAGCGACTGGGTTCCAGGGCTGAACCGGCCCTGCCGGCTTTGCAAGCGGCATTGCGGGACGACAACCGATACGTTCGGGCGAATTCTGTAGACGCTCTGCGCCGGGTCGGCACCAATGAGGCTCTCAATATCGCCCTGGAGTATCTGAGCGCGCATCGCTGGTGCCCGACGACGACGCCTGACAATCTTTTTTAGAGGAAACGTCAATGACCCCGATGGTGAAGGAGCCGGAGATTACAGCCGACGACATCTCAGTGTCGGTTGAAGACCTGAAGGTCGCCGAGGCAGCGGCGATATACGGCGATCAGGGCTGCCTGGTTGTACGCGGTCTGATGAAGCCTTACATCGGGGAGATGGCGGCCGACATTGGCGCCACGGTCCGTCAGTCGATAGAGATGCTCGACAGGGCGGAGAGAAGGCCGGAGGGCTGGGTTTCGCCCAACGGCTCCCTGTTCATTCCTGCGCCGAGTGGGTACAGCAGGGACAAGCAGATTATGACGGTCGGGATCAGCTACCTCACAAGCGCCGCCTTTCTGCGCGCCGCAATGGACCCGACGGCTCTCGATATTCTTGAGGCGATATTGGGGCCCAATATCGAGTTGTTCGGCCAGGGGCAGTCATTGGTCAAGGAGCCTGTGGGAGGCCACCCCAAGCATCTGCACCAGGATTCGGCCTACTTCGAGCACCGGTTTGAAGGCCCAGTGGAAATCCTTACCTACGTTGTGGACACGGACCTTGTTAACGGCGCGCTGCACGTTGTGCCGGGCACGCATAAACAGGGACAGCTCCGGCACATCGATACATTTTCTCACCTGGGGCTTGACGAGGACGAATGGCCCTGGGAGGCCGCCCTGCCGGTCACCGGGCAGGCAGGCGATTCGATCTTCTTCCACGTCAGAACGGTACACGGCTCCAAGCAAAACCACTCGGACACGCCGCGTCCGGTCTTTATCAACCGCTACCGGCGGCCCGATGATTTCGCCATCATCCGGGCGACGACCACCTCCAACCGCGCCGAAGCCGAGAGTCGGGCGCAGCAGGCCCGCCGCGAGGACGAGCCTCCGGGGCTGATGGTGCGCGGATTCCGGCCTTACTCAGGCACAGGCGAGGCCGGCACTGATGGGGCGCGGTAACGGCGATACAAACTGGAATTTCTCCGTCAACCTGTGGGACATAGCCTTCATAACGCTTGGCCTCAGCATCATTTCCAGAGAGACCGTCATCCCGGTGCTGGTGAGCCAGCTGACTGATTCCAAATTGGCGATCGGCCTGGTGCCCGCGCTGTGGTCCCTTGGCTTCTACCTGCCCCAGCTGCTTACGGCAAATTGGGCCGAAAGCATGCCCTACAAGAAGCCGTTCGTCATGATTATCAGCTCCTTCTGCGAGCGGCTGCCCTACTTTCTGATTGGCATTATCGTCCTCTTTTTTGCGCTTTCCGCGCCCTCAGTGGCGCTGATCGCGATTCTGGCAGGCGTTGCTCTGTCTTCTTCCGGCGCGGGCCTGGCGACGCCGGCGTGGCTGGATATGATCGCCAAGGTCATTCCTGTCCGCAGGCGGGGCATCTGGTTTGGTCTGGGCCATGGACTTGGGCAGCTGATGGGTGTGGTCGGCGCCTATTTTGTGGGACAGATTCTGGTCTCCCGCGCCTTTCCGACCAATTACGCGCTCCTGTTTTTCCTGGCTTTCACAATCATGATGATTTCCTGGGGTGGGTTGGCCCTCACCAGGGAACCGATCAGCGAAGTGACGAAGAAGGCGGCTCCTCTGCTCCACTACCTGGGACGGATCAGGCGTGTGCTGAAGCAGGACGCCAATTACCGACGCTACCTGATCAGTAAGTCTTTGGTAAATCTAGGTGGGATGAGCGCAGGTTTCTTTGCCGTCTTCGGGACGGAGATGTTCTCACTAGACGGGCGCGGCGTGGGCCTGCTGACGGCCGTCCTCGTTGGTACGCAGGCACTTCTCAATCCGACAAGTGGACTTTTGGCAGATCGGGTCGGCCATAAGACGGTACTAGCGGCGGCGGCGTTCTTTGTTGTCCTTGCGCCGCTCAGTGCGCTCGTTTACGGCGGAACGGGGGCTGCAGGGCCAGAGGGCAGTGCCCTCGCTTCGCCCTTTGTCTCAGGGAACGTGCCCGTCGGTCTCCTGCTCACCTTCGTTTTCCTCGGGACCTACCTGGCAGCAGACCACACTTCTTCATTGCCCATCATACTTGAGTTCAGCCCGCCGGAGGAGCGGCCCACGTATGTTGGTCTGACGAACACTGTTTTGGCGCCGATACTGATTGGCGCGCCGATTCTGGGCGGCTGGCTGGCCGGCGCCGCGGGCTACGTGGTAATGTTCAGTGCGGCGCTGGTCGCCGGGACCGTTGGCCTGATTCTTATGGTGTTCTGGGTAAGGGAGCCGCGGCGGAGGACGCCGCAGCGGGTGGAGGAGGAGCAGCCGGTCAAGACTGCGTCATGACTTGAGCCCTTCTACCTGCGTAAGCTTGGGCAGCTCAACAGTTACTTCGCTTCGCCAAGGCGTTCCAGCGCCATTACGACGACAAAACCTGCAACTGCCAGGCCCAGAGCAAAGAAGACTTCACCATTCCAAGCCGGCGGCAGATAGTTTCGTTGCACCGTCGGCAGGATTTCACCGTGGCGGTCGATGATGGAGGCGACCGTCTCTTTCCAAGGCCAGATTTTTCGAAGGCTTCCCGCCATCAGTCCGATAAGTACAGCGATGGTCAGGTCGTGGCAGCGTCTGAACAGCCATGCCAGGAGCTGTGCAAAGGTGACGATTCCGACCATCGCGCCGGCTCCGACTATGGCAAGACTGACGACATCGCGCTGGTTAACGGCGGCAAGAACGAACTGGTATTTTCCCAATAGGACGAGAATGAACGAGCCGGAGATGCCCGGAAGGATCATGGCGCAGATTGCCAGCATGCCGCTGAGAAACAAGAACCAGGCCGACTCCGGCGTCTGCACGGGGACCGCACCGACCACGAACCAGGCGCCCACTGTGCCCGCTGCCAGCGCTGCCCAAAGGGGGACACTCCAGTTGTGAATCTGCTTGCGTACTGTAACGATTGAGGCAAACACCAGCCCGAAGAAGAAGCTCCAGATCAGGACGGGGTGGTTCTTCAGAACCCATTCCAATCTCGAGGCGAGCGTCAGAACGGCGACCGCTATACCGGCCAATACGGCGACCAGAAAGCGGGCGTTGACTGCTTCGAGAGCCGCCAGGACATCCAGACGCAGCAGCGCTCGCCAGAACGGCCTGCGCGCGCCGGCGCGAATGCTCATCACTAGCTCTTCGTAGATACCGAGAATGAAGGCCATGGTGCCGCCTGAGACGCCGGGCACGATGTCGGCGCAACCCATGGCAAAGCCGCGGGCGGCGAGTCCTATATACTCTCTCCTGGTCCTGTTGGGGGAAAACTGCGCCGGCGACGAAATTTCGGACTGGACAGCACGTTCTTCCTGGCGCGACCTTTCCTGGAAATTTGCGGTCATGTAGCCGCCTTGCTTTTGAGGTCATCAAGTAAATGCATATGGGTCTGACTCTCGCGATTGTGTAGGTTTTTCCAGGGCAGTGCAAACTGATGTCATGCAGGTGGAGCCCCGTGAAGGACTGGCTGAGTGAGGGAGGACCGGCCCGCAGGGCTGTTCGGCAAACTGCTGACTGAGTCGCAAACTGCCTGCAACTAGACGGGCAGGCAAGCCGGGCCGATCGGTTCGAAGGACTTGTAGGTCAGAACAAACTCCTGGTGGCCGAGACTTTCCGACTTAGTCGGCGCGCCGCCGGCAACGGTCAGCACTTGCGCAAAGATCTCTTCTCCCACTTCGTCCAGTGACGCGTTTCCTTCCAGGATTCGGCCTGCGTCGACGTCCATATCGCCTGACATGCGGCGGTAGGTTTCCGGGTTGGCGCAGACTTTGATTACCGGAGAGATTGCTGAGCCGACGACTGAACCGCGTCCGGTCGAAAAGAGCGTCAGATGGGCGCCGCAAGCGATCAGCTCGGCGATTTCGGCGGTGTCGTTGATATTGGGAAAGCCGAAGCGTGCGCCGCCGTCGGGGACGATATCGAGCAGGTAGAGGCCGCCGGCCGGGGGCACGTCACCTGGTTTGATCAGCCCTCGAATCGGTGAGGAGCCGCTCTTGGCATAAGCTCCCATGGACTTCTCTTCGACGGTCGTCAGTCCACCGTCGGAGTTGCCGACGGCAAAACTGCCGTGGCCCATGGTGGTGTAGTAGCGGGCCGTCTTCTCCATGGTTGAGAGGATCTCTTCCCCCAGCGCGGGGGTCACGGCCCGGTCGGCCATGATCTGCTCGCAGCCTATGAGTTCACCACCCTCTTCGAATATCGCACTGGCGTTGTTCTCGACCAGCAGGTCGAAGCAGCGTCCGATGGCCGGGTTGGCGGTGATGCCGCTGGTGGCGTCGGAGCCGCCGCAGATGGCGCCTACGACCAGCTCATCCACCGACATCGTCACACGCGCCGTCGTGTCTTCAAGTTCAGCCAGCGTCTCTTCCAACCAGGTCTGCCCCTGCTCGACAGTCGTGAGCGTACCGCCTCTTTCCTGAATGACCAGCGTCTCGACGGGACGTCCGCTTTGCTTGACCAGCTCTTTCAGTCGGCGGCGGTCGAAACTTTCGCATCCCAGCGACACGAGAAGGACGCCGCCGGTATTTGGATGTGTGCAGAGCCGGGCCATCATGTCGAAAGCATACTGGTTGGGGTAGCAGCCGCTGAAGCCGATCAGATGGACGCCTTGCTTGCGGTAGGGATAGACGATTTCACGGGCTACGTGATGGGCGCATTCCACCAGATAGACGACCAGGATCGTGTTGCGGATGCCTTTACGGCCGTCCTGCCGCAGGAAACCTTGAAACGCGGTTTTCACAGACATGGGATAGCTCCTCGACCGGTTCAGTCGGTCTCCGAATTCAACGTGTAGGTGGGAATGTAGTCGCTCTTGATGTTGTGCAAATGGACGTGCTCACCGGCGCGAATGTCGCGTGCCGCCGAGCCAATCGGCGCGCCGTACTTGACGATCTTCTCGCCTGCGGCGATATCGCGGGCGGCTATTTTGTGTCCCAGATCGAGCGAGTTCTCAACAACGACGGTCTTCTCGCCAAGCATGAGACTGTCCCCGGCGCTCAAGCCGCGCAGCAGGACGTAGACGTTGTCCTCGTCCGAAATAAGGAGCAGAAGACCGCTCTGTATGTCAGGCATGAGCTACTCTACTGTATGCTAGCGTACGGAGACGCAGATGTCGAAAGGGCCGGGACAGTGAAGGCGCCACATCCGATTCCTCGACTGCAACCGCCAAGACAGCCTGGCGGTGGGGGGACAATGCAAGCCGCGAAGATCTCCTGAAATCGCCTTATCATAGCCCAAAATCAGACAAAAATACAGAAAGGGCATGCTAAGCCCAGGGCAATCGTATCTAATTTGGGATGCCGACATTGCCGAAGTCAGGCAGAGGGTCCACGAAGGGCA
>VXMH01000061.1 GCA_009841235.1 Caldilineaceae bacterium SB0661_bin_32
GCCTGCGCGCGTCCCCCGCCGGCCCCCCTCGCGGCGGGGGGGCGGCCGGCGGCGGCCGCGCCGGAGGATGGGGATGCGCTGCTGGCCCTGTGGCGTGGGATGGGGAGAGAGGGGCGGGTCATTGGGCGCGTTTTGGCGGCGGAGGAGGGCGTTTACGGGTTGCGCGAGGGTCGGCGCGCGGCTCTGCCGCGGTTCAGTGCGGATGAGATTGTGAAGTTGTGGGGGGAGTGAGAGGCGGGGGCGGCTCGCGGTGGTGTAGTTGTGAGCGGTACGGGTCTAAAGAGGGCTTGGCGAACAGGACTTAAGAACCACTGTCTCTGCGAAAGGTAATCCAGTTCGGCCGTCAACTTAGAATTCAACTTTGGCGGGAAACTCTGGAACAAGAAGCGAACGCGCCAGTTTACCTGTCCTGTTGTAGAAGCTCATTTCGCCTTCTTCGGTGCAAAGCCAGAACTCATGCGCTTCCTTTTCAAAAAGGAGCAGAGCCTTCTCTCGCATCTCCTCCACTGTGTTGCTTGCAGAGAGGATTTCCACGCAGATCTCAGGGGCAATCGGCGCCTCGGTTTCGTGGCGAATTCGGGCGAATCGTTCGTAGGAAACCCAGGCGACGTCGGCCACTTTCGTGCCTTTGCGCGTGGCAATGGCGCATTCGGGCAATGCCAGGCCACCTTGCTTCAGCGTGCGCAGCAGATGTTCGATCTCTCCCTGAAAGGCAGCGTGCAACACTTTGACAGGCGTCATCAGGATCTGCCCCGTTTCCGTCAGTTCAATTTTGAAGGGCAGGTCTTGCAATTCGGGCTTCTCAATGATGTCTTGCCAGTTCATTTTGTCTCCCTGCCACAAGTAGCCTTTTCATAATAGGCGTTTTGGTCTGAAGGGCTTCTGATAATGTTCCACCACTGTGTTCTTCGATTACTTTTATGATTTCACCCATTTCATTTGTCACCGATCTTGAATTGCTCAAAACATGAGAAAGTATAATGCATTAACGTTAATTTGCAACTTGCGCTTACGTCAACCGTGGAATTTCCCCCTCCTGACCGGACAATTTCATGGCCCTCACAGCCCCTCTATTGTCTCGGCGGCGAGGTGGTCGACGACAGCTTTAACGTCCCCTCCTGTTTTGTCGTAGACGCGCAGCTGGCGGTCGGCGCTGGTGCCGTTGGCGAGGATCTGTTCGATCGGCGCAATCTCCTTTTCGCTGCCCAGCTCGGCGATCTCTTCGCCGACGAGATCGACCAGTTCGCGCATCAGTGCGCGGGCGGGCAGCTCCGCCTGCTTGCCGAAGTCGATCATTTTGCCTTCAAGCCCGTAACGGGCGGCGCGCCATTTGTTCTCGTCGATCAGTTCCTTGGTGTAAACGCGGAAGGTGACGTTACGCTGGCGCAGCTTCCAGTGCCAGAGCACGAGGGCCTGGCAGAGCGCGGCGATGGCGATTGCCTCGTCGACGCGCGGGCAGAGATCACAGATGCGGAATTCCAGTGTTGGATAGAGATGATGGGGACGCATGTCCCACCAGATCTTGCTGGAGTCGGGGATGCAGCCGGTATTGGCCAGGGTCCGGATCAGCCCCTCATAGGCGGCGCGGTTGGGGAAGACGTCGGGTATTCCGCTGCGGGGGAAGTCTTCGAAAACGACGGCGCGGTAACTCTTGAGCCCGGTACGCTGACCCTGCCAAAAGGGGCTGCTGGCGCTCAGGGCGAGGAGATGGGGCAGCATGTAGCGGAGGACGTTCATGGTATCGATGGCAAAATCGGGATCCTCCAGGCCGACATGAATGTGCATGCCGAAGATCAGCAGGCGCTGGGCGAGCAACTGCAT
This sequence comes from Caldilineaceae bacterium SB0661_bin_32, assembly GCA_009841235.1. GTDB lineage: Bacteria > Chloroflexota > Anaerolineae > Caldilineales > Caldilineaceae > Bin5. The sequence continues at coordinate 1,822 of VXMH01000061.1, forward strand.
TTCCTCCAGCACGCCCTGATAGCGCGGGAACGGCGTCACCTCCTGTTCGGCCCAGCGGCTCATGGGATGCGTGGCCGCGGCGGCGATTGACAGCCCTCTTTCCTGGGCGAGGCGGCTTATGAAGTCCCGCTGGCGCAGGAGCTCCTCCTTCAGTTCGGCGGCTGTGGCACAGACCGGCGTGCCCAGCTCCACCATCGACTGGTGCAGCTCCGCTTTGATCTCCCTTTCCACCATCACAATCTTGCCATCTTCGATGAACTGGGTGATGAATGAGCGCAGCTCGCCGCTCTCGGGGTCGATGACCTGGTACTCTTCTTCGATGCCGAGCGTCAGCTGTGGTCGTTCAATCATAGGCTCTGCTCCGTCTGTGAAACGAGAAAATCGACGACCGCCTTGCCGTCTTCGCCGCTCTGCCGCCAGACATGGCGCTGCTGCTCGGAACTGGCGCCGCGCTGCATGATGGTGTGGACGTGGGCGACCTCCTCCCGGCAGTTGAGCCGGTCCAGGACGGGCTCGACCCGTTCGAGGAGCTCGTGCAACAGGTCGCCGATGGGGACCTCCTGTTCGATGCCGAAGTCGAGCAGTTTGCCTTTCAGACCGTAGCGCACGGCCCGCCACTTGTTCTCGGCGATGAGCGTGCGGTCGTAGAGGCGGAAGGACATGTTGCGATGGCGCAGGTCCACCATCCAGGCAACGGTGGCCTGGATCAGCGCGGCGACGGCGAGTACGTCATCGACGTCGGGCAGAGCGTCGCAGACCCGAATCTCCAGGGCGGGCCGGTCAGCTGGCGCATTCCCGGGCTGGGGGTTCTGTCCGTCTTGAGAGCGCGGGCGCGAGCGGTCCTGCTGATGGGAATGGGGGCGGATGTCCCACCAGATGGCTTCAGGATCGGGGATGCTGTTGGTTCTCAGGAGGGTATCGACATAGCTGAGATAGTCGTTGTGGCTGCGGAAGGCGTTGGGGATGCCGGTGCGGGGCAAGGCGTCCAGCAGGACGGAGCGGTAGCTGGCCAGCCCGGTATCGAGGCCCTGCCAGAAGGGAGAGGCGTTGGCGAGGCAGAGGATGTGGGGCAGCAGGTAGCGCATCGCGTTCATTACGTCAACTGCCAGATTGCTGTCGTCGATGCCGACGTGGACATACATGCCGAAGGCGAGCAGCCGGCGGGCGATAAATTGTGTGTCTTCGATCAGGGCGCGATAGCGGGGCGACTCCTCTTGTTCCCTCTCCCAGTGACTGAAGGGGTGGGCGCCGGCCGCCATCATTTTGAGGCCGTGGGACGCGGCCAACTCCCGCATATCGCGGCGGACGCGCAGCAGCTCCTGGCGGGCCTGCTTGACATCCCGGCAGATCGGAGTGCCCGCGACGGGAGCAGAGGCGCCGGACGGGTACCCTGTGGGAGACGCGACCTGTTCATCCTCTTTTCGCGGCCCGCGGGCGTCCAGGAGCGTGAGCCCCTGGGCGGTAGCAAACCCGCGCAGATCCCGGCTGTGCGGGTCGATAAACTGATACTCCTCTTCGATGCTGACATTGAATGATGGTTGGCTGTACTCGGCCATAGCTCGCTCTCTTCTTCCGGGACCCGTTATGCGTCCTTTTCTTCGACCATGAATACCGGGACGATTGAGCCGCCGCCGGCGGTTACGTTGAGAAGTGTTTCGCTGCTCAGCCGGCAAAGGCAGCCGTGTACCCGTTCGCCTCGGAAGAGAAACGGGTCCGAGTCCACGAGACGAAGGTCGATCGACACGCCGCCATTTGCCGTCATTGCCGGGAACTCTTCGTAGGCGATCTGCACGCGCTCCTGGACGACCGCCGGTTCACTTACAGCAGCTGCCAAAGCCGCGTCCCATTCAGTCTGCTCCGTCTCCCAACCGATGAGCACGCCCTTGCCGCCGTATTCGTCGTTCGGTTTGAGCACCAGCCCGTCCCGGTTTGCACTGGCCCATGGCAGGAGGTCGATTGGACTGCCGGCCGGGTCGAGAGTGGTACGCTCCTCCACAGTGCGGGTCCAGGGGATGTGCGCTTTCACCGCCTGCCGCTCGGCTGCGGACAGAAGATGGGCATTGCGCTCGTCGCTGGCAACGGCGAGGCTGGCTTTTTTGTGGAGCAGCTTGCAACTGAAAGGGTTAACCAGGCAGATTGCGCGGGCTTGCAGCGCGTCGACGATCGGATGATTCAGGCCGTAGCGGAGCAGGAGCTCGCTGATCAGGACTCGCTTGTAGACGAAATCGACCGGCGCGCCGGCGGCGAACAGCTGCCCGTTCCTGAACTCCATCTCCTCCGGGTCGCAGATGACCGCGGTGATACCGTGTTCGGCGAAGTATTCGACGAAGAGGTCGAATTCGCTGGCGGTGGGGACGCCGCGCCAGTCGACGATGGCGATATCGGGCAGTTTGCCGCGGTCGCCGCGCCATTCGCGGTAGACGCGCAGGAATTCGTCGAGAGCGGGCCTTCTGCTAGGCAGCGAGTGCACGGCGTGGCGCCGGCCGAACGCCTGCATGACCGGCATTTCCAGAAACAGGTCACTGAGAACGCCGGAGTAGGCCATGGAGGCCGGGCTCTCGCCGTTGAACTCGACAAAACCGAGGCTGCGGCTGCCGTCCTCGTTGCGGGCGAAAAAGCTGTCCAGCCGGGCAGTGGGGATGGTTGTGCGGTAGCCGTGATCGATACGCAGGAGATGCTCTTCATCGGGTGTCGCGTGGATCTGCGCACGCAACTCGTCATCGTCCAGCATGAGGCGGGCCAGACGGTCGAAGAGGCGAAGAATCAGCTCTGTACGGTTGACCAGGTAGCTCCACTCTTGCGGCGAATAGAACAGGGGGCGCAGCACGGTGCAGAGGGGGCGGTCGCCGAAGACCATGTTGCGCTCCGCCATGCGCGCAGTGAGAAGATCCCAGCTGTCGCTGGCGAGACCGGGCCGGGTGAGGAGATCATGGTAGCGGGAGACGGCGGTCAGTGAGTTCATTGGGCCCAATGCCGTACTGCGGTTCTCAGCGGCCAACAGTTCAGTTCAGTATACGTCGAATTTGCAGGGGTGCGCTAAGGGCTGAAATCAGGCAGCTAAGCGCTGCAGTTGAACCCGTAACCCGGTTCGCCGGCCTCGGGGTCACGGAAAGTCAACGTCAAGTCGAAGGCCTGATGGTCTACCAGCTGCGCGTCCTTGCTCAGCCCGACAGAGAGTGTTGCTTCCACTCTGTAGGTTTCGTCGGGGGCCACAGGGTCTTTCAGGTGAAGGGTATTGTTGAGACGGGTGTCGGTTTGGGCCAGGAGGACGAGGCTGTTGTTCTCGGTTCCATCGGGGTTGTAGACGGTCAGCTCGACATTGGGGGCGTCATCTTCCAAGCGGGCGGGCAGCCAGATGCGCACCCACAGGCGTCGCAGATCGGGGTAGGGATAGATCAGGATTCGTTCGAATTGCAGCGGCGTATCTTGCTCGAAAAGATTGATTTGCGTCATGTTTCGGTGGCCGGGGGCCGCTTGCGCACTCACCTAAGCGAGATTATGCTTGAAAGCGTTCGTACGACGGCAGTTGACAGCGCGAATGCCGTTGCGCATTAAGTATAGCAGCATCTTATTGCATGAGATACCTGAAAATTCTTGCAGACGATCTGACCGGTGCGGCGGATACTGCGGCCCGCTGCAGGCGGTTCGGGCTGCCTGCAACGATCTTTCTGGACAGTCCGGAAATGCCGCTCCCTCAGGGGGCGCTGGCCTTTACTTCAGACTCCCGCCATCTTACGGCGGATGCTGCCGCGAAGTCGGCGCGAAAGACAGCTGCGTCGCTGCCGGCTCTTGACGCACGGTGGTATAAGAAGATTGACTCGACCCTGCGGGGAAATGTCGGAAGCGAGCTGGACGCCCTGCTGGAGCTGGTAGACGCGCCCGCTGCCGTTGTCTGCCCTGCCTTTCCTGCACAGAGACGCTGGCTGCGCAACGGGATTCTCACGGCGCCCGATTTCGGGCCTCCCGCGATCCATTTGCCGTCATTGTTGCGTGAGCAGAGTCGTCACCCTGTGGTTGCGCTCTCTATCGAGGAGGTGCGCGGAGCAGCGCTGGCGACGAGATTGAAACGGTTGATGCGGATGGGGGGCAGCTGCACGGGACAGGGACGGTTCGTCATCGCGGTCGACGCGATAACAGATGACGACCTGGACAGGTTGGTCATGGCGCAGGAGGAGGCGCTGCCTGACGCGCTGTTGTGCGGGAGCGCCGGACTGGTGGGTGCGCTTGTCCGACGGGAGGCGGCCAAGGAGACGTTTCCAGCGCTGCCTGTGGGGCGAATTTGCACTGCGGGGCAGACAGTACTGCTGGTCGCGGGCAGCGGCAGCGAAGTTTCTCACCGGCAGATTGCCCACTTACTTCGTTGCGGGGACGATAATCCCCAGTTGGGCACCAGCCGGTTGATCGTTCTGCCAGAGACAGATTCTGCGGCTACAGCCTCTCTGAATCCGACTCGACCGATCTGGCTATTGCAGCAGCCCCAGCCACAACCGGACGCGGTCCTGGACGGCCCGGAAGCGCGTCGGCGGGCCGACCATCTGGCCCGCGGCGGCGCGGCCGCGCTGGCCCGGCGCCCAGCCGACGTGCTGCTGCTCGTGGGTGGTGATACGGCGATGCTCTTTCTGAGGCACTTGGGGGCGGCGCGGCTCAAGGTCGAGGAGGAGCTGCTGCCGGGAATGCCGCTATGCAGCGGGGTCATCGACGGGCGGTCGACACTGATTGCAATTAAGCCAGGGCGTTTCGGGGGAGAAAGGACGCTGGTGGAGCTGCTTGGAAGGGTCGGTCTGAGTGAACATGGCGCCAGTGTAGCGGGATAGCGGTCAGTGGTCAGTGGAGGGATGCGATGTTTTCGCGGACTTTGAGGATGGCGTGGAGGATGTCGTCCATCTCGTGCAGTTCGGCCAGGAGGACGTTTTGGCTGATGGAGATGGTCTGCTGACAGAGTTGTTCGCTGTTGGGGCAGGGCGTGATGCGGCAGAAGGGTTCGACGAGCGGGGGCTGGTGGTAGAGGGGATAGGGATAGAGGGGGCCGACGGGGATGTTCTCGGCGCGAAGTGCGGAGATGAACTCCTGGCGGGGCAGGCCGCCGAAGGTATCGGCATCGTAGCGCATGAGAAATAGATGGTGGGCGTGGGCGCCGGCGCGTGGGTCCCAGCGCTGGGGCGTGAGGCCGTCGATTTCCTCAAGGAAGGTGTGCAAGCGGCGGGCGTTGCTCATGCGGCGTTCCAACTGGTCGTCGAGGCGGGTCAGACCGGCAGAGAGGACAGCAGCGTGCCAGCCGCTCAGGCGCAGGTTTGTGCCGAGATTGGGATGTTCGTAGCCCCGGCCGTCCGGGCTTCGTCCACAGTTAGCGATACTCCACATGCGCTCGGCCAGCTCGGCATCGTTGGTCAGCAGCGCGCCGCCCTCGCCGGCGGTCAGGTTTTTGCTCGCTTGAAAGCTGAATGAACCGGCAACTCCCAGGGCGCCGACGGGCTGGCCGTTCCAGCTGCTGCCGTGGGCGTGGGCCGCGTCTTCGATGACGGAGAGATCGTGCCGTTGAGCGAGCGGCAGCAGGCTGTCGAAATCCACTGGCAGGCCGCCGAAGTGGACAGGAATGATGGCTTTGGTGCGTGCGCTGACGGCCGCTTCGACCGCAGGGATTGAGAGATTCCACGTATCCAGGTCGACGTCGGCGAAGACGGGTGTGGCGCCGACGGTGCGCACGGCTGCGGCGGTGGCGACGAAAGTATAGGGAGGCACGATGACCTCATCGCCAGGGCCGATGTCCAAGGCGCGCAGGGCGGTCTCCAGGGTGGTCGTGCCGTTGACGGTGGTGACACAGAAGCGGGCGGCGTGACGGGCGGCGAAGGCTGTTTCGAATTCGGATACGGCCGTGTCGTAACCGCCCCATTCCCCTCTTTCGAGCACGGCCAGCAGGCCGGCGCGCTCGGTTTCGTCCCACTGCGGCCAACGCGGCCACGGTTTGGTACGCACCGGTTCACCACCATGGACCGCGAGTGGAGATTCTTTCATGTTGTCCTCTGTCGATGCGGGTTTGCTGCGCGGCCACCGGTGATCATCTGCGTGCACAGTTTCAGAGCTTGCTTGAGCGCCTGCGGACTGGCTACGCCTTTCTCGACGATGTCGAAGGCGGTGCCGTGGGCCGGGGTCGTGATCGGTGTGGAGAGGCCGCCGTGAACGGTGACGCCGCGTTCAAAGCCGAGCAGTTTCATGGCGATCTGGCCCTGATCGTGGTACATGGTGACCACACCATCGAATTCGCCGCGGCTTGCCCGCAGAAAGACGGTGTCCGGCGGGTATGGGCCGGAGGCGGCGATGTCCTCTTCCTGGGCGGCTTCAACTGCGGGACTGATGACATCGATCTCTTCGCTGCCGAATAGCCCGCTTTCGCCGGCGTGGGGATTGAGACCGGCCACGGCGAGGCGGGGGCTTGGCTGCCCGCTCTGGCGGATGGTGTTGTGAATGAGGCGAATGGCGGGCAGGATTTCGTCGACGGATATGTGTTCATACACGGCGCGCAGGGGGATATGGGAGGTTACGCGCGAGGTCCAGAGGCCGTCGAGCGTGTTGACTTCGCCGACGTAGCCGCTGACGCCGAGGCGGTCGGCGAAGTAGCGGAGCTCGTCCTCGTGGGGGCTGCCGGCGGCGTGCATGGCTTGCTTGTTGAGCGAAGCGTAGGAAATGCCGTCGATGACATTGGCGCGGGCTAGGTCGGCGGCAAAGTTCAGCGTTTGCAGGACGTAGCGGCCGGCGGCCGGACTCATCCGCCCAGGGGTGTGCGCGTCAGGCGAGAAGGATGGGCCGGTCAGGAGCACGGGGCCTGGGGCCGAGAGCGGCAGGTCCCCCGGTGAGTTGTAGCGCGGCAGGTCAAGCGAGAGATCTGCGCACTGGGCGCCCCAGTCCAGAATCCAGGGGTCGCCGATGACGATGATGTTTACACCGCCGTAACCGGCGGTCGTTTTGTGCGGACTTGCCCCTTCCGCGAGGACGCGGGCAACGATTTCGGGCCCAATGCCGCTGGGGTCGCCAAGGAGAAGGGCGAGGCGTGAGGAGCGCGTCGGTGCATCTGAGTTTGGAACCATTTGAAGGGAGTGTGGTGGTGTTCAGTTTGGGCGCGGTGCGGCAGGACAAGAATCAGGGCTGCCGACGGGACCGTTCGCGCGTCGCCCGATGCTGACTCCGCTGCCGTCAGCATCGGGCGAATTGACTATAAGGCGGATCAGGCGTATTCCAGAATCGGCTCCAACTGCCACGGGGTCTGCATAACGCCGTTTGTGAAGGCAAGAGGCGTTTCACCGGTGATGGCAAGACGTGGATGGCTCTCGACTTCTGCTCGCAGGCTGGGGCTGACGTAGAAGTCCTCCAGGGTCAGGGTATCGCGGATGAAGACCATTTTGGCCGCGTCCTGGGGTTCGGCGCAGATGCGCAGCGCGACTTCGAGGGCGCGTTCATCGTCGGCGAAGGTAAGGGGCAGGTGGGAGCGGGTGGCGCTGAAGATGCCGGATGTGACGGCGTTCATGTAGGTGGCCTGCCAGTCGATCTTGCGGAAGACCCGCTCGGTGGTCACGTTGGCGAGGCCGAGGCCGGAGACATTGCCGTGGGTCTCTTCGGTCAGATCGAGGACGGTGATGATGGCGACGTCGACTTTGCCGAAGTTTTCGGGCTGGCGGGGGATGCTGAGGCGGCTGATGACGTTGGTGTCCATGCCGGTGCCGGAGATGTTTTTGCCCAGGTCGCGTACGACAAGTATATCCACGGCCTCAAAGGGGATTTGAGCCAGGTAGTCCTTGGCCTTGACCAGAAGGTCTGCCTCTTTCTTCGTGCCCACCTCGGCGGCGGTCAGGCCGGCGATGAGGGCGGTGTCTTCGTAGGCGTTTTCGACAGGGCAGATGGCGCCGCGGAAGTTGGTGTTCGTCTCGTAGACGCGGGCGGCCGGCTCCAGATACATCTGGAAATTCCTGCCGCCGCCGCTGTGCATCATGGATGCGCCGTGTTGTTTGCCCCAGCCGATGACACACATTTTGGAGGGGCCGCTTTCAAGGTGGCTGCGGAAATCGGTGTGGGGTTTGATACGGCTGACGAGGATGGCGTGGTCGGCGGTTATTGAGTCTTTGCCCTGGCAGACTGCCGGTCCGTTTGGGATATGGCCAATCTCGGCCACCTCCATGGTGGCTCTGAGCTCGACTCCCATGGCCTCAGCGGTAACGCCCATGCCGGCGAGGATCTCTTTCTGTCCTTCGACGGTTGCGCCGCCGTGGCTGCCCATGGCGGGGACGACGTATGGCTTCATGCCGGCGGCCTTGAGGTGGTCTACGGCGGCGCGCACGATGCGGGCGAGGTTGGCGATGCCGCGGCTGCCTGCGCCGACGGCGACGGAATCGCCCGGCTGCATGGGCGCCATGATGCCGCTCTCGTTCAGGGCTTTGCCGACGGCGGCATGGATGTCATCAACCTGTGGTGTGTCGAAGGTCTGGTGGACGGCAAGGAGGGTGTCGGGCAGATTGGCGGGGAACCGGATGTCCTGGATATCTTGAAGCAGGTTCATAGTTCTTCTCCCTTCGATATGATATTGCTGGCACGGCTCACAAGGTTGCTTAGCTTAGCCTCGTCAGTCTTCTGACTTACTCAGCCAGTGGGCTTTTATCTCCTCGAATCTACGTAACCGATCCCCAATTTTAGCGATTTCTTTGGGATAGAATTCAAGCATGACTTCACATAGTTGGAGCATCCACTGTTTGCGAGAATACTGGTGGTTTACCAAAATGTTGTTGGAGTTTGCAATTTGAATCTGACCCCAACCTAGGGCGCCGACAGTCAGACAATCCCAACTCAAAAACTCAATCGGCACGAAATAGACGCGGGAAAAGTCGGCGTCTGCTCCCTGAAGGTCGTACTGTACCATAAGGAGCACAAAGTAATTCATATCATCTTCGTACAATCGGGCCAGTCTCTCGACCGAAGTCAAATTCGGCATATTGAATTTCGTACTCGTCCGGTGTGACTTGACATCAATGATGTAATAGTTGCCATCAATGTCCCTAAAGGCTAGATCGGCCATCGCCCGGCGAGCGAAATCGGTCGAATATTCAGACACCCAGTTCCCTAATATACTTTCAAATCTAAGGGCAAGAATATCCTGGATCGCGTCACCGGCCGCGCGGGTGCTTCCAAGTGTGTTGGGGGAAAGGAAGTCGGACTCCAATTTAAGAAGAGCAAGAGTTTCCCGCTCTATCGAAAAATATGCCTGACTGGAGAAAATTCTGCTCTTCATTGCTTGGCGTGTCCCCCGAAAAGCCGAGGTTGAGTTGCAGAAGAGGTCGCCGATTGTTGCTTCCTGATACTGTTGCCCTGTTCTGCCAGCGTGTTGCGTTCCCAGAATACACCATCGGCATAACCCTGTACCTTCGGGGATTCGACGGCCAGTTCCAAGCGTTTTTCGGCCAGGCAGCAATACTCCCGCTCAATCTCAATGCCCACAAAGTGGCGTCCCAACTTTTTGGCGACGACCGACGTTGTGCCGGAGCCGAGGAAGGGGTCAAAGACGACAGCGCCTTCGTGCGTGCTCGCCAGAATGACTTTGGCCAGCAGTTTTTCCGGTTTCTGGGTGGGGTGGTCGGTGTTCTCCGGCATCGACCAGAAGGGAACAGTCAAATCGGTCCACAGATTTGAAGGATGAGTAAGGCGAAAACGGCCGTTGTCGGCGCTCCGCCAGTCTCTAGGTACGCCATCCTCGTCGGTGTATGGGGCGAGTACACGGCGGGTAAGTTTGACGGCATCTACGTTGAACACATATTTGTCGGAAAGCGTGCAGAACCAGATATCCTCGCTGGCGTTTTTCCAGTTGGCTTTTGCGCCTCGCCCCTTCTCCCGCTCCCACGTTATCCGATTCTGCACAATAAAATAGCGCTGAGCCAACCGGTGAATGGCGGCAGAGGAGCGCCAATCTCCGCACATATACAGCGAGCCGTTCGGTTTGAGTAGGCCCGCCAGCTGCGGCAGCCAACCAGCCAGCCACTCCTCATACGCCTCCAACGAGCGGGCAGAGAAGGTGTGGCCCCTGAACTGCTTGGAGATATTGTAGGGCGGATCAACGAAGATAAGGTCAGCGAACCGGGGCGGTAGAAAATCCAATATTCTCAGCGTATTCTGGTGGATGGTCCGATCCAGGATCGCGTCAACCTGTACCGGTCCATCCAGTGATAAGAGGCGGCTGCCATAGAGTTCGCGCTCAGCATCACTCAATGAAATGGTACGGTTGCGGGGCGCTCTGGCATTCATAGTCTCTAACTGCAGTCAGTGGTGTTACCGGAAATTAGCCGCTGTCATTTGCAGTTTAACCTTTGACCTTCATCACTATTTCTCGAAGCAGACCTTCGAAATCGTCGGTGGCGGCGGTGAAGGCGTCGGAAGCGATCACGAGGGGCGCGCCGAATACGACGATTTCGGCGCCCATTTCGAGCGTTTCGATGGCCTGTTCGACGGTCAGCCCACCAACGGCCTGCACGGGGATGTCGACGGCGTCGAGGATGGGCGGCAGGTCGTCGAGGGGACTGAGGCCGGGGATCATGTTGCGTTCGTCGAAGCCGGTGTGAACGATGATGACATCGACGCCCATGTCCTGGGCCTCTTTGGCGCGACCGGCTTTGTCGGCGCAGAGCATCACATCGCACATGACTTTGCCGCTGCAGCGTTGTGCCATCTTCACCTGTTCGATGATGCTGGCATCGTGGGCCACACCCATGACGACGACGTAGTCGGCGCCGGCCTGGAACATCATCTCCGCTTCGAGGCCGGCGCCATCCATTGTTTTGAGGTCGGCGACGATGGGATGATCAGGAAAGGCTTGGCGCATGGCGCGGACGCTGTGCAGCCCCTCCGCAAGGATCAGCGGTGTGCCGGCCTCCAGCCAGTCTACGCCGGCGCGCACGGCTGCGCCGGCCATGTCCAGGGCCTCGTCGATGGAAGTTACGTCCAGTGAAACCTGGATGATAGGTTCTTTTTTCGGCAAAGGTACACTCCGCGGAAGATGGAAAACGGCAGTTTCAGACGCTCAGTCGCGTCTATCTACTTGCTTGCGAGAACAGGTCACTAACGGCGACCCTGAAGCCCTCCAGAAGTACTGATGACGCCGACTCGCCAGCGATGAACGCCCCATGAAGAGCGTATTCCCGTCCGCGTAAGGTGAGGACGGTGATGGACGCATCGGTGGGATCGACAATCCAGTATTCGGGGATGCCTGATTGTGCGTACTCGCGGCGTTTGGTCACCTTGTCCCTTTCGGGATCATTGGGGCTTACGATTTCCATGACGAGATCGGCGCCCTTCCAGAACTGTTCGCCCAGTCTGTCGGCGTGTTCGGCGGCCATAAAGACAAGGTCCGGCTCTCTGAATTTCCCTTGCCCAAGTTGAATTCGCAAGGGGGCAAACATGACGACACCCAGCCCACACTTTTCGACAAACCCCAAGAGCAACCGGTATAGGAAAGCAACGAGTCTTTGATGCGAAAAGGTAGGCAACGGGAGAACCTCCAACTGCCCTTGCGAGAATTCAATGAGATTATTGGTGTCCAGGGAGAGATACTCCTCCTCGCTCCAGTGGCCCTGGGCGGGAAAGAGCTGGGCGATCTCCCAGGTCAGTTCGGCTGTTTTTTCCGGTGTTGCTGTGGGCAGGACCATCGGTTTCTTTCAACCTACTTCAGAGAACACGGCGGCCACGTCTACCGTGAATCGATCCAGCAGTACGGAGGTCGCGATCTCGCCTGAGACGAACTTTCCATGAAGGGTATATTCCGAGCCGTGAAGGGTGAGGACGCTAATCGATGAATCAACCGGCTCGACGATCCAGTACTCGGGGATGCCGGCCTGCGCGTACTCGCGGCGTTTGGTCACTTTGTCCCTTTCGGCATCATGGGGGCTGACGACTTCCATGACGAGATCTGCGCCCTCCCAGAACTTGTCTGAACGACGGTCATCATGCTCAGTTCGCATGAACAGGATATCGGGCTCTCTGAATTTGCCTGGCCAGAGTTGGACCCGCATGGGAGCCAGTAGGACTGTGCCTAGTTTCCCTTCAAGGACAAAGTTACGCAGAAGCTCAAACAGGGCTATGACCAGCAGCTGATGCGACTGGGTGGGCATCGGCAGGACCTCCATCTGCCCGTGAGAGAATTCGATAAGGTGATTGGTGTCCAGGGACAGATACTCCTCCTCGCTCCAGTGGCCCTGGGCGGGAAAGAGCTGGGCGATCTCCCAGGTCAGTTCGGTTGCGTCCTCGGGTTTCGTCATCGGGTAGGCCATTGTCTGCCTCGTTTCAGTCCCGAACAGATTCGATTTCTCTCGTGTCAAGCGTCCAGACGGAGGACGGATTTCACGTTGTCACCGTGCTCCATGCTTTCGAAGGCCTCTTCCCAATCTTCCAGCGGGTAGATGCCGCCGATGACCGGGGCCAGGTTTACCTGCCCGGTGGAAAGCAGTGTCAGGACGCGCTCCCATGTGGGGTAGAGGTGGCTGAAAGTGCCCTGGAGTGTTACGGCTTTGCCCACCAGTGGATCGAGGCTGAAATCGAGTGGCTGCGGGCCCCAGCCGATCTTGGTAATGCGACCGTTAGGCCGCACCAATTCCAGTGACTGTTGCAGTGCTTTGCTGACGCCGGTGGCGTCGATGACCAGGTCGGCGCCGAAGCTGTCGCCCAGAGATTCAATAAGGGCCATGGGATCTTCGCGCTGGATGTTGAGCGTGTAGTCGGCGCCCAATTCGGCCGCTACTTCCATGCGCTTGGCGTCGGCGTCGGTTCCGAGGACGACGAGGGCGCCGGCGCCGCGGATACGGGCAATTTGGAGGGCCATGATGCCGATCGGGCCCGGGCCCTGGATGACGACCAGGTCACCGGGTTTCATGGCGGTCTTTTCGACGAGGGCGTTGTAGGCGACGCAGATCGGTTCGGTCAGGGCGGCGTGCTCGTCGGGTACGTTGTCCGGTACGCGGTGGAGGATCTGCGGGCGGGCCGCCACGTAGCTTGTCATGGAGCCGTCGGCGAGGGCGCCGTAGCCGAGGCGGCTGGGACAGAGGTTGTAGTCGCCGCTGAGGCAGTAGACGCAGGCGTCACACACTTCGGCGGCGGTCTCTACAGCCACTCTGTCGCCGATTTCCCAACCGGATACGTCGTCGCCGACATCGACGATTACGCCGGCGAATTCGTGGCCCAGGACGAGCGGCAGCGTGATCTCCCACGACTGCATATTGCGCCACATGTGGACGTCGGAGCCGCATACGCCGGTGGCTTTGACTTCGACCATCACCTGGCCGGGTCCCATTTGGGGTTCGGGGACGTCGCGTATTTCGACTTCTTTATCGCCGTAACCGTATTTGGCAACTGCTTTCATTGGGGTGACTCGCTTTATTTTGAGCCGATATTGTGTGCACAACTGTCATGCTGCCCCGTTACGGTTCGGGGGCTTAGTTGCGATAGCTGATTATAACCGATCGGTGGGCGGGCGGGCGAACGCGATGGAATGATGGGGGGCATTCTGGACCAGGAGGACAGCGGCAATGAGTGGTTGTGCAGGGACGAGGAATAGAGGCTGAAAGTAGCTCGAAGGGTAGTAAGGTGTGACAAGCCTACGTGTTCCGTCTTACCCTATCGAACATGGATGTCGGCGAAGTCCATGTAGCGTTCCCAGTCGTAGGTTGTCACATCGTGCTTGCCGGTGCGAATGTGGTAGCCGATTGTGCTCCTGACGGGCTGGTTGACGGGCGGGAGCTCGTTGACGGCGATGCCTTCGGTGCCGAGGAGCTTGTAGACGGGGTCGGCGTGAAGTGCTCCCTGGAACTCGCCGTGAGGGTCGGCCCACAGGTCGGCGTCGGCGCTGACCACGTAGACGGGGCGGGGGGCGACGAGGGCGATGAGCATGTGCTGGTCTATGGGGAGCTCGTCTTCCTTGTCGTTGTAGCGTTTGAAGTTCTCGCAAAACCAGTGGGGGTAGGTGACGTTGGCATGGCGGGCGGTCTCGCCGAAGCGCCGGCGGAAGAGGGCGGTGCCGCCGCAGCCGGAGTTATTGGGGATGACGAGGGCGAAGCGTTCATCCTGGGCACCGGCCCAGAGCGCGGTCTTGCCCAGGCGGGACTGTCCCATCACGGCGACGCGGGTGTGGTCGATGTCGTCGTCGGTCTCGAGATAGTCGAGCGCGCGGCGCAGGCCCCATGCCCAGGCGCCGATAGCCCCCCATTCGTTGGCGGCCGGTCTGGTCTGTCCGGCCTTGTAGTAGAGGGGGTGGACGCCGTTCTGGAAGCCGTCATCGTAGTCGGGGTCCAGGTCGCCGTAGTAGACGGTGGCGAGCGCGTAGCCGCGCTCGAGAATGCGCTCGACCGGCCAGCGCGAAAGTGCCGTTCCGCGGCTGGCCTCGGTGGCGCGGTGGTTGCGTATGCCGCGGTCAATGCGGTTGCGCATCCATTGCTGTGAGAGAGTTATGCCGGGGTCGCTATGGATTGAATGGTTGCCCTGAAAGTTGGGGACGAGAAAGGAGGGCGCCGGTTTCGGCTGGCCGTTGGGCTGATAGATGAGAATGTCCATCCGGGGGTCGTCGCGACGGCCGGTGAAGTAGACTGAGATTTCTTTGCGCGTCGCCTGGCCGTTGAGGGCTTTGTTGTCGATCGAGGTGACTTCAAAGGTCATGGCTTCGGGCCGGCCGGGCGCCTTGCCGTAGACGTGCTCTTCGAAGAGACGGAGTAGCTCAGGGCGGCGCTCGTCCCTCCACGCAGCGGCATCTGTGACTGCGCGGCCGTCCGCGAATCGCAACGGATCGGGCAACTCGAACTCAGGTACGCGCGCTTCGTCGTAGTTGACATCCTCGCATTCCCGCACCTCGTTGTACCAGACGCTGGCCTGGGAACGCGTCGGGTCCAGCTTCAGCGCATATTCGAAGATTTCGGCGGCCAGCGGCTTGTTGTCCTGCAGCCCATAGGCGCGGCCGAGCACTTCGAAGGTAAAGGAGTGTTCGAGGAGTTCGGGATGGATGTCTACCAGGTGCGTCAGGCTGGAGATCACATATTCCGGCTTGTCCCAGGTTGCCATCTCTTCGAGCAGAAGGTTCAGTTGCTCAGATACCTTAGCCATTGACATTGCCTTGACTGGAGTGCGTGTAGCGTTGTGGTCGGTGCCGTGTCAGGAGGCAAGCTCAGACCTGGAGGACGTCTCGAAGGTAGTCCCGGCTCTGCCTGGCGCTTTCGACCGGTGACCAGCCTGGGTCTCGCTGTGAACGGCCTACCGAGTCCTGTTCGACGATCATCCAACCCTGATAGCCTTGTGTACGCAGCACGTCGAAGAAGGCGGGAAAGTCGATGGCGCCTCGACCCAACTCGGCGAAGATGTCCATTGCCCAGGCCTGGCGCATGTGGATCCGTTCTCTTTTCACCTGTTCCAGTTTTTCCGGCCAGACGTCTTTGATATGGAGGTACCAGATGCGGTCGGCGTACTGCTTCGTTGCTTCGACGACGTCACCGCCGCCGTAGTGGTAGTGGCCGGTGTCGAGGCAGAGTCCGACCAGCTCCGGGTCGGTCATCTCCATGATGCGGGCAACCTCGGCGGGGGTCTCGACATAGGTGCCGGTGTGGTGATGGAAGACTGTTTTCAGGTTGAAGCGTTCTCTGCAGAGGGTGGCGACGGCCTCCAGCGTATTAGCGGCGCGCTGCCATTCTTCGTCGGTCCAGCCGTCGCTGCCGTCGGCGGCAACGGAGCCGGCGACCTCCAGGCGTTTTGGCGTAGTATCTCCGGCGATGATGATTTCCGAGACACTGAAATAGGCGAGCAAGGCGGCAACGCTTTGTACCCGTTCAAGCAAGGGTTCGAGCCCTCCTTCCTGCCCGAGGGGCAGGGCCACGTAGGAGGAGGCCGCCTTCAGGTTTCTTTGCTCCAGCTCGGTGCGCAACTGTTCTGCTTCGGCGGGAAAAAAGCCGTTCGTACTGATTTCCGTACCTTCGTATCCGGCCGCTGCGATTCCGTCCAGCATCTGGGCGAAGCTGAGGCCGCTGGTCTTGCTGCCGCCAAAGGAAAGGACGTCCCAACTGATGGGGGCGCTTCCAATCTTTACTTCGAACATAGTTCCTCACTTCATGGGTTTTCGGTGGGTGCTCGGGAACCTGCAGGCGGACCGACTGGAGAATAGGCAAGTGTGAAGCGTTGCGCAGCCTTGCCTGGCGTAGGTCAGAATCCGCTCCCTGGCTCAGCGAATGGCTGCGCCGGTGTCGTCGTCGAAGAGATGAAAGCGGTTGAAGGAGAGGCTGAGGGTATCGCCCTCGCGCACTTGCGTCGCGGCCACATCCTTGACCTTGAGGAGGAGGCCCTCTTTCTCGATGTCAAGAATCGTCTCCGAGCCGAGCGGTTCCAGCAGGAAGACCCTGGCTTGATTGGCGCCGTCGTCGTCCATGGTGAAGCGGATCTCTTCGGGGCGGACTCCGAGGGTACAGACGCCGCTAGGACAGAGTTCGGCAGCGCGGTCGGCCATTTCAGCGCTGACCGGAATGACGAACTGATCGCTCTTATGGACTGTTTTGCCGTTCTCTTTTTGCAGTGCGCCGGGGATGAAGTTCATCGGGGTGGAGCCGACGAAGCGGGCGACGAAGTTATTGGCCGGCATATCGTAGATCTCGCTGGGCGTGCCCAGTTGTTGCAGGGTGCCCTGGTTCATCACCGCGATCTGATCGGCCATTGTCATGCCTTCGACCTGATCATGGGTCACGTAGATCATTGTGGTGCCCAGTTCGTGCTGCAGCCGCTTGATCTCGGCGCGCATGTATACCCGAAGCAGGGCGTCGATGTTGGAGAGCGGTTCGTCCATCAGGAAAACTACGGGTTCACGGACAATTGCTCTACCGAGGGCAATGCGCTGCTGCTCGCCGCCGGAGCAGAGGCCTGGCGGCCGTTCCAGGGTATGCGTGATGCCCAGCATTTCGGCTACGTCGCGGACGCGGCGCTCGATCTCGTCTTTTGGCGTTTTGCGGAGGCGCAAAGGATAGGCGATGTTGTCGAAGGCAGTGAAATGGGGGTAGAGGGCATAGCTCTGGAAGACGAGGGCGACATCGCGTTCGCGCGGTTCGAGGTCGTTGACGCGCGTCTCGCCGATATAGATGTCGCCGTAGGTGGGGCGCTCCAGACCGGCTACGCAGCGCATCGTGGTGGTCTTACCGCAGCCGGAGGGGCCGAGGAGGACAACAAGGTCGCCATCGTTGACGACCAGGTTGAGTTGATTGACGGCGCAAGTGTCGCCGAAGTACTTTGTCAGGCCTTCTATTCTTACTTCCGCCAAAGTCTACTCTCCTTTTGCTCTCGGTAGCGAGCTTCCGCGAATCACTGGCGGTCCTGAGTCTAAAGCATCCCGCTGCAACGGATATCTGAGGTCATTGATTGCTCACTGGCCGCTGGCGACGCCAAAGGTCAGCCCGCGCACGAGGAATCTCTGTAGAGTGAAGGCTGCCACCAGAACCGGAAAGACAGCGATCGTTCCCGCGGCGCTGACGACGCCCCAGTCAAGCTCATGCTGCGGAATCTGCGCCTGGATGGCGATCGGGAGGGTCATGGTTTTCATGGAATTAACGAAGTAGAGGGCGATGATGTACTCGTTCCAGTTAAAGATAAACAGAAGAATTGCGATCGAAAAGAGGCTGGGAAAAATTAGAGGCAGCAGGATGCGGCGCACGGCGCCGAAACGGGTATCTCCATCCATCAGGGCAGCTTCCTCCACGTCCATGGGGACGTCCATAAAGGTGCCGCGCAGGACCCAGACGGCGAAAGCTGTGTTGAGAACGGTATAGAGGATGATCAGGGTATATTTTTCGTCGATAATTCCAAGATCACTGCCGAGGAGGAAAAGGGGAATTGCTGAGGCGATGGGGGGCAGGAGAGCGACGAGACCCATCAAACCGACGACGATTGCAACGAACTTGAAGGGCAGGCGCATCCTGGTGGCGGCGTAGGCGGCGGGGACTGAAATGATTAGGCAGATGATGGTTGCCAAGGTGGCAACGACGAGACTGTTGTATACGTTTTCGAGGATGCGGCGCTCAAAGATGGTCACCCAGGCGTCAAGACGGGGATCTGTCGGGAAGAAACGGGGCGGGATGTGGGCGAGGTCGCGCAAAGATTTGATGGAAGAGATGGCGACCCAGTACATGGGGACGAGGGTCCAGAAAGCGGCGAGGTAGAGGACGATGACAACGAGCAGTTTTCGCAGGTTGAAACGGCGTTCCTGTACGGCCATTTCAACAGTTTGGGGCACGGTCTCGGTTGTTGCCGTCTCTCTCGCTTCGGTTTGTGCCATCAGCATATACTCCTTGGAATAACGACCGTCAAGCTCACCGGCTTCTGCGCTCCACCCACAGATATCTTACGAAGATCGTGCCGGCGATGTAGGTCATCAGCAGCATGACGAGCACCGCCGCAGAGGCGTAGTGGGGCTTTAGCCGCTGGAAGGACATACCGTAGATGTACCAGGACAGGTTCCAGGTAGCGCGACCCGGGCCGCCCTGGGTGGTGGCGGCGATGGTGCCGATGGTGCGGGTGGACCAGACAAAGACGAGGATGGTGGCGATGGCGAACATCGGCCTGATATAGGGGAGGGTCATGTCCCAGAAGGCGCGCCAGCGGGTTGCGCCATCGACGGCGGCGGCCTCGTAGATGTCACGTGGGACCTGGTTGAGGCCGGCGTAGAGAAGCAGGAATGCAAGGGGGCTGATGCGCCAGACCTCGACGACACAGAGGGCGATAAAGGCGGTATCGGCCTTTACGAGCCAGATTATCGGTTCAATGCCGAGTGCAGTGAGTGGAACGTTTACGAGTCCCAAGGTGGGGTGGTACATGATCTTCCACATCATACCGGCGACGATTTCTGAGACCATGAGTGGAATTATAAGGATGGAGATCCAGATAGCCTTGCGGCCGGCATAGTCGCTGTGCACAAGCAGGGCCAGCCCCAACCCTACGAGCAGGCACATGGGAACGACCACGATGCCCATCTTGAGGCTGAAGATCAGCGCGCCGTGGAAGATGGTGTCCCTGGTGAGCCGGGAGAGGTTGGCCAAGCCGATCCACTCACCTTTTTCGCTGGTGAGAATCAGCCAGAAGTTGTAAACGATGGGATAGAACTGGACCAGGATCAATGCCAGGAGGCTGGGCACGATCAGCATTACGCCGAGGCGGTTGTCGCGAAAGTTGAATAGCTCGGACCACATGCCCTGGGGAGGCGGAGGCTGGGTGTTCACGCTATTCGCGCTGCTCGCGCCCTGGCCAGGCAAGGGACTAACGGTCTGCTGTACGGTCAACGATGCCCTCCTTGGACCGGTAGGTATTGAAGGCGACCTTGAATGGGGATGTTCTGAAGTGTGCGCACAGGGAGAGAGGCGTGAGGGGGAATCTCGCCTCTCTCTGGAATGCACGTTAGTTGGTAACGCCCTCCATTTCGAGACGGATTTCGGCGCCAGCCTGCTCGCAGGCTTCCTGGCCGGTTATGTCACCGGCGCCGACAGCGCTGAACGCCGGCCCAAGGATAGCGAGGCTGATTCCCGTGGCCTGGGTGCTGCGGGGCCGCCACTTCGGCGGAACCATCAGGGCCTCAAACTGGGCCGGGAACCAAGGCTTTTCCAGGATCAGTTCAGGGTCGTTGAAGACGGACTTGCGGAAGGGGATGCCGCCGGCGTGGGCATAGGCCAACGCGTGCTCCTGGTTGTAGTGCATCCACTCCATATAGGTCCAGGCGGCGTCCTTGTGCTCGGAATGGGCATTGAGCACGAGGCCCCAGTGGCCCATCATGGAGACATGGGGAGCGCC
The DNA here is from genome assembly GCA_009841235.1 of Caldilineaceae bacterium SB0661_bin_32. GTDB lineage: Bacteria > Chloroflexota > Anaerolineae > Caldilineales > Caldilineaceae > Bin5. The sequence goes on from VXMH01000061.1 coordinate 21,637, forward strand.
GACCTCGGAGGCGGGCAGAGGCAGATAGAGCATCTTGCCGGCTACGTCGGAGTCGGTCTCGTCCTCAAAGGCGGCGTAGGCGTCGCCCGGCCAGCCGATGCCCATCATGGCGCGCCCGGAGACGACCTCGGCGACCATTTCGGTCGTGCCGTAGGTATTGCCGCCCGGCGGCAGGTACTTGCTCAGCTGCTCGTAGAGCGTGAGCGCGTCGCAGCCGGCCTCGTTATCGAGAATGACGTTGAACTCGTCGTCGAAGATGCCGCCGCCCATCGACCACAGCAGGGCCAGTGCGTCACTGCCGGCTGCGCCGCGCACGTTGTAACCGTAGAAGGGTGGGTCGCAATCGGGACAGTGGACTTGCTCAGCGATTGCCAGTACGTCATCCCAGGTTACAGGCGGATCGAGTCCGCGTTCGTCAAGGATGTCCTGGCGGATGTAGAACATGATTACGTTGCCCTGGATGGGCAGAGCGTGCAGGTCCGGGCGCTCACCGGTCTGGAAGTCCAAGGGGATGGGACCGTAGGGGGGAGGCCAGGAGAAGACGTCGTAGGAGACCTGGGGCACGTCGTCGTCGCGGGTTGCGTCGTAGGCTTCGGTAAGATTGACGGACAACCCACCGTCAACGATGTTCGGCATCCAGGGATCGTCGGCGAAGATTACGTCGAATTCACCGGACTCGGTGCGGGCCAGCGAGATCACCTTTTCGAAGAATGTCGTCCAGGGGAAAGGCGCTACTTCGACCTTGATGCCCGGGTTTTCTTCTTCAAACTGCGGGATCAGTGCGACGAGGCCATCAGCCAGGGGGCCCTGGGCGGTAATGATACTGATGGTGACTTCCTCTTCCATCTCCTCTTCCATGGCCCCGGTCTCCGCCGGCGCCGCGGGCGCTGCGCAAGCCGACACCATGACCGCCATCACCAGGACGAAGATGGTGAACAGATAGAGCTTTCTCATGACTTTGCTTCCTCCTTACTGAAATAGATTTGGAGAGAACTGCACTGGAGTTCCACGGATTTGCGATACTTGCAGGCACTTGGCAAGGTCGAATGACAGGGGAGGATCTATCCTGTTGAAAAGGTTTGGCTGGCAGGCATTCTGGAAGAGATTGCAGACTTTGTCAAGTACCCAAAATCGGGAACAGGCATGAGTAGACCCTTAGGTGAGGAGATACCGGTTTCGGGTCATACGGTAAAGAGCGTGCCGTTGTTGAGCTGGATCGTCGTAGGATAGCCGATGTGCCAGTACAGTCGATGGGCTGCCCTGGTGACGCTAGTGAACGATTTGACGCAGGTGGCTGGAGCGCTTACTTCTTTGGGGAGGAGGGGGGCGCGGGTTCCGTACGCCGCAACAGTTGTCTGAGCGTTGCCTGGGACCTCTCGGCTTTGCTCTGTGCCTGGATCACGGCTGACGTCACCTGTGCGGCCGTCTCTTCGGTCTTAGAGCGGGCCTTGCTGCTGGCGTTCTGCAGATTTTCAAGACCGGACTGAGCTCCGCCCAGCACCCATCTCATGCCCTGCACGGCCAGAAAGGCAATGGCCAACGGAATCAGGCAAAGTAGGAAGATGTGGATCGAGATCCAGACGACGGACAGATTGCGCCAGAATTCAAGAGACATGGAATTGAGGGAAAACGACCAGACAGAACGGATTGTCGCGGCCTGAAAAATTGCCTGTTCTGACCGGAAGACAGGCTGCGCTGCAACCAAATTGTAACAAAGCACGACGGGCGCGTCCAGATTCGCCTGCCCTCTTCCCGAAAGCCAACTGTTAGCGCTGGCATTCGCTTTCTGCTACACTGCCAACTGCAGTGACCAGCCGCAGAAGACCAACGGCTGGCGATACCACTTTTCCAACTGGGCACGGGGCACTGGCCACCCGTCTTCTTCTTCATTTTCGGAGTCTTGACATGACTGCACCCAGCAAATATCGACACGTATCCTACCTTTGGGATGAAGAAACTGCAGCCGGACTCGATCCGGTCGAACGTCTTGTGTACCGCTCCAATCTGCTGGGCCAGGACCAGCGAATCACCAACACGGGCGGCGGCAACACGTCCTCCAAATATATGGAGACCGATCCGCTTACGGGCGAATCGGTTGAGGTGCTGTGGGTCAAGGGGTCGGGCGGCGACCTGCGCACTTCGAAACGGGAGAACTTCTCCTCGCTCTACATGGACAAGATCCGGCAGCTGCGAGCCATTTACGACGCGGCCGACGAGAAAGGGCTCAAGACACCGATTGAAGACGAAATGGTGGGGAAGTATCTCCACTGTGTCTACGACCTCAACCCGCGCGCCTCTTCCATCGACACGCCGCTGCACGCTTTTATTCCCGCTCCCATTGTGGACCACACGCACCCAAACGCTGTCATCGCCATCGCCGCGGCCGAGGATGGTGAGGCGCTGACTGCCGAGATCTTCGGTGATCGGCTGGGCTGGGTGGAATGGCAGCGGCCCGGCTTTGATCTTGGGCTGGTGATGGGCGATATGGCGGCCGCGAGTCCGGCGATGGAAGGGATCATGATGGGCGGCCATGGGTTGATCAACTGGGCCGGGGACGACAAAGCCTGCTACGAGTCGAGCCTGGATATTATCGAGAAGGCTGCACTTTACATCGAGAGCCGGGACAAGGGGGCAAAGACCTTTGGCGGTCAGAAGTACGCGGCGCTTGCCGATGGCGAGCGGGAGACGCTGCTGGTGGAGCTGCTGCCGGCGCTGCGGGGCATGGTCAGCCAGGAAAATGTTTTCGTCGGCACGGTGCAGGCGGACGAGGCGATTTTGCGCTTCGTCAACAGCAACGACGCGGCCCGGCTCGCGGAATTGGGCACGTCCTGTCCGGACCACTTCCTGCGCACCAAGATCAAGCCTCTCTATGTGGATTGGGATCCGAAGACGAAGGATGCAGGGGCGCTGCTGGCGAAGCTGGAGAGTGGGCTGGCCCAATACCGCCAGGACTACGCCGACTACTACGACGCGCACAAACATCCCGATTCCCCGGCGATGCGCGACCCGAACCCGACGGTGATTCTGATTCCCGGGATTGGCATGATCGCGTGGGGGAAGAACAAGAGTGAGAGCCGGGTGACGGCGGAGTTCTACAACTGTGCGGTGGAGGTGATGCGCGGCGCGGAGACGGTCAGTCAATACGTGGCGCTGCCCAAGCAGGAGGCCTTCGATATCGAGTACTGGCTGCTGGAGGAGGCGAAGCTGCGGCGGATGCCGCCGGAACAGGAGCTGGCGCGCAACGTCGTGGTTGTGGTCGGCGCGGGCAGCGGCATCGGCAGGGCGATCGCGCACCGCGTGGCAAAGGAGGGCGCGCATGTGGTCTGCGCGGACCTGAACGCGGAGGCGGCGCAGGCGACTGCGGATGAGTTGACCGGCATTTACGGGGTCGGTATCGGCGTCGCGGGTACGGGAATCTCGGCGTGCGGGCCGGCGATCGGGCTGGGCGTAGACGTGGGCGGCCGCGCGAGCGTGAGGGCGCTCTTCCAGGAGACGTTGCTGGCCTATGGCGGCATAGACCATCTGGTCATTACAGCCGGCTTCTACCACCCGCCCGATGCCAGCGGCCAGATTCCCGACGAGAAGTGGGGCACAACGTTCGACGTGAACGTCAAAGGGGCATATATCGTTGCGGACGAAGCGCGCAAGATCTGGCGGGCGCAGGGGCTGCCGGGCTCGCTGGTGATCGCGACCAGCGTCAACGGCGCGGTGGCCAAGAAGGGCTCGCTGGCCTATGACACGAGCAAGGCGGCGGCCAACCATCTTGTGCGGGAGCTGGCGATCGAACTGGCGCCGAATGTGCGCGTCAACGGACTGGCCCCGGCTACGGTAGTGACCGGCAGCTCGATGTTCCCGCGCGAGCGGGTCATATCGGGGTTGCAGAAGTACGGGCTGCCCTTCGACGAGGGGGAAGAGACGGAGGCGCTACGGGACCGTTTGGCGGCATTCTATGCCGAGCGCACGCTGACGAAGCAGGCGGTCCTGCCGGAAGATCAGGCCGAGGCCGCCTACCTGCTGCTGAGCGGGGCGCTTTCCAAGACGACGGGGCAGATACTCAACGTGGACGGCGGGTTGGTGGAGGCTTTCCTGCGCTAACGAACAAGACGGTTCAGAATGGTTGAGCAAGTTGCAGCCGCGCCGGACTGCGACTGATTGTCTGACAACGGAGACGAAACCGATGTCCGGAACAGGAAATCCAGGCCCTGCCGCGCTGCGCAGCGGCGAAACCGATCTGGTTGCGCACGTCCAGGAGCTTTGCGCCCGCATCGACGCCGAGGACCCACGCATCCAGGCGCTTCTGCCTGAGCCGGCGCGGCGGGAGCGGCTGACGCGCGAGGCCGAGGCCCTGCTGGACCGTTTCCCCGACCCTGCGCAGCGCCCCCCTCTGTTCGGGCTGCTTGTGGGTGTGAAGGACTTTTTTCGCGTGGACGGTTTCCCCACTAGGGCGGGATCGAAACTGCCGGCCTCGTTGTTTGAAGGACCGGAGTCGGCAGTCGTGACGCGCCTCAAAGAGAACGGCGCGCTGATCGCAGGGAAGACGGTCACCACCGAGTTCGCTTACTTTCAGCCGGGGCCGACGCGGAACCCGCACAATCCCGAACATACACCCGGCGGCTCGAGCAGCGGTTCGGCCGCGGGTGTGGCAGCCGGCTTCTTTCCGCTGGCGCTGGGTACACAGACGATCGGCTCGGTCATCCGCCCGGCGGCTTTCTGCGGGATCATAGGGTTTAAGCCCAGCTATGATCGGATCGATACGGCCGGGATGCTATTCTTCTCGAAATCCGTGGACCATGCGGGGCTTTTCAGCCAGGATGTAGCGACGATGCGGCTGGCATGCTCAGCGCTGTGCGGCGGTTGGGACGACAGCGAGTGTGTGCCTATTGACGGTCTGCCGGCGCTGGCGGTCCCGGACGGCCCCTACCTTGAGGAGGCCGAGGAGGCTGGTTTGCAGCAGTTCGAGAAGACGCTGGAAAGGTTGGCGGCTGCGGGATTCCGCATCGAACGCGTTCCGTTTTTCCCGAACTACGCCGATCTTAACGTGCGCCACCGCCGTCTGACTGCTGTCGAAGTGGCTGACGTGCATAAGGAGTGGTACGGGGCGTATTCGGACCGGTACAGTGTGCATATGCACGAGATCATGCGAACCGGGGCTACCGTTTCGGACGAGGAGCGGGACGAGATACGCGCGGACCAGTTGCATCTGCGCCACAAGATGGAGGAGGCTCTTTTCTCTTGCGGCGCCGACCTGTGGATTACGCCGGCCGCGCCGGGCCCTGCCCCGCACGGCATCCATTCTACCGGCAACCCGATTATGAATCTTCCCTGGACCAACGCCGGCGTGCCCGCGCTGGCAATTCCCTCAGGCAGAGCAGCAAACGGTCTGCCGCTGGCGGCGCAGTTCTGCGCGCCGTTCGGCGCGGATGAGCGTCTGCTGGCGTGGGGTGAGGCGATCGAAGGGATCGTAAGGGGATAGGGCAATGAACAGATTTACTTCTGCCGCGTTGTCTTTTTTGCAGGCGGGCGCGGCTGTTCTGCTTTTTGCGGCCTGTGCGGCCGGTCAGGTCTCCTTTCCGGAACAGGGGGAAGATGGTTCGACATCCCCTGAGCCAGCCGAGGCCGCCGGTGAATGGCAGACAGGCGCGGTGATGCCCACGGCCCGCTCGGAGATGCGTGTGGCGGTCGTGGACGGGATCTTCTATGTGCCAGGCGGTTTTGGCGGGCTGACAAGCTTCGAATCATACGATCCGGAGAGTGACAGCTGGACGGAACTGTCGCCGATGCCGGAACCGGCCCACCACATGATGGTGACCAGCTATAGCGGAAAGGTCTACGTTTTTGGCGGAGGGCCCGATTTGAGCTGGCAGGCTACGGCATTGGTACTGGTCTACGATCCGGCGACCGACATGTGGACGGAGGCCGGTCTGATGCCGGAGCGGCGGATGAGCGGGGAAGCGGTGCTGCTCGGGGATTTCATCTATCTTGTGGGCGGCACGGGGGGTACGACGGCGCTGCTCAGGTTTGATCCGGCGGGGGAAACCTGGGCCGTACTGCCCGGTCCGGCGCAGCCGCGCGAGCACGTGGCGGCTGTGGCTTTCAACAGCGAGCTGTGGGTTATCGGTGGACGCTGGGGCGGGACGGGCGCGCTGGCGACGGTGGAGATATTTGATCCGGCCAGCGGGACGTGGCGCGACGGTCCGGAAATGAACGAAGCGCGCAGCGGATTCGGCGCGGCCGCGGTGGGCGGCCGCATCGTGGTTGCCGGCGGCGAGATTCTGGGTGCGCGCCCGTGGACGGCTTTGGCCAGCGCGGAGGTGTATGATCCGAACTCGGGCGAGTGGACGCTTTTGCCGGAGCTGCCGGCGGGCATTCATGGGATGCCTGTGGTTGGCATTGAGGGGATGGTGTTTGTTCTTGGTGGGTCGGACCGGGCTGGGGGGATCGATAATCGAGGACGGGTGCTGAAATACAACCCGTAAGGACGCAGCCAGAAGTCCGAAGAACGATTCTTGCCGCAACTGCGTGAATCGGCAAATTGGTACGACCTTCGCCTCCGGCTACATCCAAGGAGAACCACAGCCATGTTCCCGGACCTGCAACCTGGTGACTACCAGCCCGTTCTGCCCTCTGACCTGCGCTATGGCATTGGCTTCGTCGGATGCGGCAACATCGTCCTCAGATCGCAGATGCCCGCTTACAAGAGGGCGGGCTACCGCGTCGTCGCTTGCTGCGACAAAACGGAGGAGAAAGCACGCAGCGTGGCGGCCAATTTCGACAACCCGCTGGTTACAACCGACGTGGAAGAGCTACTTTCGTATCCTGAGGTACAGGTCGTTGATCTGGCAGTACACGCTTACCAACGCCTGCCCCTGGTCGAACAGATCGCGGCCGCAGGCAAGCACATCTTTTCGCAGAAGCCCTTGGCTCCCAGCTTGCGCGAGGCCGAGCGTATTGTTGAGATATGCCGCGAGGCCGGGGTAACGCTGATGGTCAATCATCAGGCGCGTTGGGCGCCTCCCCATCGGGCTCTCAGGCTCCTGGTCGAACGGGGCGTGTTGGGGCACGTCTACGCCATTACCCACATTCATCGGGCTTACCAGGACTATGGCTGGTACGCTGAGCATGAGAACTTCAACATTGTTGATCATGGTATCCACTATGTTGATTTGAGCCGTTACTTCAGCGGATACACGCCGCTGCGGGTGAAGGCGACAACTGCGATGGTGCCCGGCCAGAAGGCGGTCTCCCCTATGATCTATACAATCCTCTTTGAATACGAGGAGTCGTCCCAGATTATGACGACGCTGCATTTTAACAACATCGTTTCAGCGCCCGCTCTCCATGATCATCTGTGGTACTTGGATGGCACGCGCGGGAGCGCGCTGCTCAGCAATCCCATGGGGACGGCCAAGTTAAGCCTGTCGTTGAAGGATTCCCCGGAACAGGTACAGACTTACGAAATCGCCGGCACCTGGGGATATGAGGGCTTCGCCGGTTCGATGGGAGAGATGTTGCGCGCTATGGAAGAAGGGCGCGAGCCGGAATGTTCAGGCCGCGACAACCTGGAGAGCATACGAATGGCGGTCGCGGCAGTTGAGAGTGCCAGCTCGGGCGAAAGTGTCGAACTGAGCCGGTAGGGAGCCCGGTACCGCAGCCGGTATCAAGGCCGACGGGAGCGTCATGCCATGCGGATATGCAGTGGCTTTTATCGCTGGTCTCAACACTACGGCTGGCACTTTCTGACAGAGCGCATTGACGAGGTTGCAGCCGGCTTGGCCCAGGCAGGCTACGCCTACTTTGAGGGACTTCTCGATCCGTTAGAGAGAGAAGGGGACTGGGCAAGCCGCTGGCATACTGCCCTGGACAGGCATGGGGTGCGACTGGCGGGGGCATACGTGCATGCGTTGCTGCACGATACAAGCGTGCAGGCGCAGTCTATCGAAACAATTGTCGCAAGAGCACAGCTGCTGCGACCCATGGGAGCTGAATTTATCAATGCCAATCCTCAACCCATTGGCGCGCGCAAGACCGACGAGATGTTGACAGTCCAGGCCCAGGGTTTCGCCCGGCTGGGCGCTGCGCTGAGGAGAGAGGGTTTGCGTCTCGTCGTACATCATCATTTGCCCGAACTGGCCGAGAACGGTCGTGAGCTGCGCCACCTCCTGGACCATACCGACGCTGGAGACGTGGGTCTGACAGTAGATGCCGACTGGATGTGCCGAGGGGGCCAGGATGCAAAGGCGTGGATTCGCGAGTTCGCGTCCAGGCTTGAAATCGTGGAACTGCGAAGTTCGCATGAGGGCATTTGGGATGAGACTTTGGGTGACGGCGACCCCGATTGCCGAGAGCTGGCTCAAGTGCTGGCCGGGGTGAGTTTTGACGGGTGGTTAATGGTCGAGTTGGCTCGCGAAAAAGGCACGCCTCACTCTCTTGATCTGGTCCAGGCCCACGCACACAGTCTGGGATACGTGCGCGAAATCTTCGACGTGCACGGTCAGGATCTTGCCTGACCATATCCACCTCAACAGAGACGCAGACCATTGTATCTTCTGCGAAACCTGTAAATCCTCTCAGTTGTCCAGAAAAAGTAAGGTTGCCAACCCCCTGATTTCCTATTATTATAATGACATATTTATGTCTCCCGGCCGTTGACCAAAGATGAGTCACAGCGAAACCAGACAGAGCAGATCTTTTCTTTCCGGCATGAACAGACGAAGAAGCCGGTCTGGTGTCTCTGAATCATGCGAGTCTGTCGGGAGGTGGACTTACAAAAGGAGGTGATAACCAGCCAAAACCAATGAGTACTCGGTACTAAACGTGTGTCGTACCTATCGCTCTCTATCTGTTCACAGAAAGGAGATCAGGAGATGAACCCGTTTCGTGTACGAATTGGTAGCCGCCGTTCTCTGATTTTTGTGGCTGCACTGAGCATTGCAGCCCTGATGTTCGCTGCTTGCGTCCCTGTCGCCGCGCCGGCCGCCGACGCCCCGGCGGCGGCAGAAGCCGAAACTGATGAGGGGGGCACCCTCACGATTGGCTCCGTACAGGGCAGCGCTTCCATCCCCACCTTCCTTCCCTGGAAAGCGCACAGCAGTGCGCAGTCATTCCACTGGAACCTCTTCATGAACTCACTGGTGATGCAGGAGCACAGCACGCTCGAGTGGGTTCCCGATCTGGCCGAGAGCTATGAGATCAGTGAAGACGGCCTGACTTACACCTTTCACCTGCGCGAAGGTGTGACGTGGCATGACGGCATGCCTTTTACTGCAAATGACGTCTCCTTCTCCTTCCACGCGGCCCTGCTGCCGGAAGGCGGGTCGACAGCGTCCGGCGGCCTGAAGGATGCGATCGTAGGCGCACTTGACTACCAGGAAGGCAACGCCGAGAGTGCCGAGGGGATCAAGGTCCTTGACGACTATACGATCCAATTTGAGTTGACCCAACCGCAGGTAACGATCATAGAGCGATTCGCTATGCGAATTGCCCCTGCCCACGTATTCGAAGGGCTTGAGCCGGAGGAGTGGCTGCAGACCGAGTTTGCCACGACGTTGCCATTCGGCACCGGTCCGTTCGTGTTCAAGGAATATATCCCCGATCAGCACACGATCTTTGAGCGCAACGACAGCTATTTCAAGGGTGCGCCTCTGCTCAAGAACGCCGTAATTCGATTCTACGGTGACAACAGCGTGATGATCATCGCCCTGGAAAAGGGTGAGATAAACATGGTCGGATTCCTGAACCCGAGTGCTGACGAGTTCGACAAAGTCACGAACCTGCCCGGCGTCGCCTGGGAATACCAGGACAAGTTCCCGGCCTACTTCTTCTCGATCACGTTCCAGGACGAGGCACTGGCGGACAAGCGGTTCCGGCAGGCGTTTCTGTACTCGATCGACCGTAAGGAGATTGCCACCCAACTCTGGGGCAATGCGGACTTGACGAAAGTGCAACCGGTGTCGCAGTGGGCGCCTCCTCCAGGTGTTGAGCTGGATATTGAGGAGTACGCTTACAACCCCGAAAAGTCCAAGATGTTGCTGGAAGACATGGGCTGGGACTTCGACCGCGTCGTCGAGATTGTCTGGTTTGGCACCGATATGCCGGATCAGCTGCCGATCCTCCAGCAGTTCATCGAAGGCGTTGGCATCAAGACCAAGCTGGTACAGACCGATGGGGCCAGGGGTCTGGAGGTCTTCTACGAGACCGGCGACTATGAGATCAGCTGGGTTGGCGGCTGGGGCCGGTCTTACTATCCTGACACGACCGTTGTCGGGTGCGACCGCGTCTATCCGAACGGCTACAACTCAAGCCGCTACTGTAACGAGGAACTGGATGCACTGTACAATGAGGCCCTCGCTACGGTTGACGACGACGCACGCAATGAACTGTACACGCGTGCCACCGCCATCTGGAATGATGAACTTCCGTGGATACCTCTGTATGCGCCGCAGTCTCTGTTGCTGATACACGAGAATGTCAAGGGATGGCGTGACAGCCTCATCGGGCCTGAAGGATCGGCCACAATTGGCGCTGTCACCGATCTCGAGAAGTGGTACATTGAGGAGTAGCCAGTTTGTGACGCCGAGCTGAAGAAAGTCTGATCCCCGTGGCGTTGTGGGTCAGGACTCCGATGTTGGGCAAACTCTCCTGTGGGGAGCAACGGTGGTGGGGCCGGTTTGCGCCGACTCCGCCGCCTCCCTCCCGCCCTTCAAACCCTGGTTGAACCGAGGGGGAACCGCTTTGGGACGCTATATCTTACAGCGTATCTTGATATCGTTCCCGGTATTGTTCGGCATCACGATCGTAACGTTCACTTTCGCCAACCTTGCGCCGGGCGATCCGGTTACGGCGATGATTGACCCCATGAGCGGGATTGAACCTGGTGAGGTTGAGAAGCTCAAAGAGGCGCTGGGCATCAACAGGCCGATTCACGTTCGTTATGTCATCTGGCTGAAGGAGGTACTGGGCGGCAACCTGGGTTACTCCTATGTCACGCACAGGCCGGTGGCCGTCATGATCGCTGAGCGACTGCCGCAGACGTTGCAACTGATGATGACGGCCCTGGGCATCAGCATCCTTCTGGGCGTTTCGTTGGGCATCTACGCTGCTTTCAACCAGTACTCACTCCTGGACAATGTGTTCACGCTGTTGGTGTTCATTGGCATATCGGTGCCGGCTTTTTTCTTTGCCCTGCTGGCCATTTACATGTTCTCATTCAGGATACCTCTCTTTCCGACCTCTGGCATTAAGGAACCTCTGAGCACTCTCCCACCAATCGTCGACCGTCTCCATCACCTAGTGCTTCCGGCCACTGTTCTGGGGATTGAAGGGGTGGCAGGCTACCTGCGCTACACACGCTCCAGCGTTTTGGAAGTCATGCGCCAGGATTACGTAACCACTGCGCGGGCTAAAGGGCTGCGCGAACGCGCTGTCCGCATTGGTCACGTACTGCGCAATGCGCTGCTGCCGCTGGTGACGATTGTCGGTTTGAGTCTGCCAAGCTTGATAGGCGGGGCACTGTTCATCGAAGTCCTCTTCTCCTGGCCCGGCATGGCCCGCATGGCGATCGAGCACACGCTGGGCCGGGATTACCCTGTAATCATGGGAATCGGTCTCGTCTCCGCGACCATGGTTCTGTTCAGCAACCTGGTTGCAGACATTGTTTATACAGTTGTGGACCCCAGAATCCGCTATGAATAGTTCGGTCCAGGCTGTACCTGGAGAGCGGAGAATCCGGCGGTAGACCCTCATTCCCGGATAGAGGAAGAAATGGAAGGCGAGGCAAAAGAGACGGCGAAGCAGGGGTCACTTATCAGCGAAGACCTGCAACATATGGTGCGCGGCGGGGCAGTCGTCGGTCTGCGCGAGCTCATCTGGCGCCGCTTCAGCCGGCACCGACTTGCGCTGGTATCGATTGCCATCATGTTTGTGCTGGCGCTCTCCGCCATCTTTGCCCCATTGCTGAGCCGCCCAAATGATCCTTACACGGCCGACCTGCAAAACCTGCGGGCGCCACCCAGTCAGGAGCATATTCTGGGGACCGACCGCTCCGGACGGGACATGCTTGCCCGTATTCTCCACGGCGGCCGCGTTTCGCTTTCGGTGGGACTGATAGCGACCTCAATCTATATTTCTATCGGCACGATCCTGGGCGGAGTAAGCGGTTACCGGGGCGGCGTGACCGATTTTATCATTATGCGCATCACCGACATCGTGATGTGCTTTCCCAGTTTACTCATCATCCTGACTCTCGTTGCCGTCATAGGCCCTAGCATCTTCAACATCATGATTATCCTCGGTCTATTGGGGTGGCCGAGTATCGCCCGCCTGGTGCGGGGAGAGTTCCTGTCGCTCAGCGAACGTGACTTCGTCATGGCGGCGCGCTGTCTGGGCGCGACGGAGCGCGGTATCATCTTCCGCCACATTCTGCCGAACGTGGTGGGCCCCCTTGTGGTGGCGGCCACTTTCGGCATTGCCGGGGCCATCATGGCGGAGGCAGGCCTGAGCTTCCTGGGACTCGGCGTGCAGGCGCCGCGGCCGAGTTGGGGCCAGATGTTGAGCGCGGCGACGTCGCTGACGACACTTGAGAGAAGGCCCTGGATCTGGATGCCGCCAGGCGCGATGATTGCCGTCACTGTGCTGAGCATCAATTTCATTGGCGACGGATTGCGCGACGCGCTCGACCCGCGCACGATGCTGGACTGAAAGGCTGTGGATCGGTCGCGGCGGACGATAGAGAGCGGTAGCTGATCGGTTTATTCCGTATTGAGTAGAGGCAGACAAGGCAGCCGCGATTCCATTGCGTAACCCGCGCGGGAAGTCCTGGTGTCAAACGAGCTTCACATTCGATGCGCGTTTCTTACGGAGAGGGAACAGTGGCAGAGGCCATTTACTTGACCGACATGTCAGTGTGTCTGCCTCAGAGTGCGCTGTCAACGACGCCGCAGAGGCACAAGTGGCAGGTTGTGGAGTACACTGCCGAGGAAGGCCTGGCCGGCAAGATGGCCTTCGCCCACGCCCTGTACGAGACACCGCCCATAACATTGCCTCTGAACGTGGAGGGCTGGCATGCGTTCAGCATCGGCTTCTGGCCCGGCGTGGAGCAGGAACACACGAGCCTGGTCAAGTACAGGCTGTCCGGTGAGGCCGTGTACACGGTTGCGGAGCACTATGTACAGAGCCCGTCGCTGCCAGGGAATTTCTGGGACAGAACTGAACTCGTCGAGACGTTTCCCCGGTTTGCCGACCTGACAGGGCAGGACCTGCTCTTCAGTAAGCAGAATACCGCTCATCCTCAGACTCTGGCTTGTGTGGCCTACGTCAAGCTGGTGCCGCTCATGCAGTCTGAAGTGGAAGCAATACAGCGCGACAGGGAACAGCGGGAGACGCGCAGGGTCGTTGGCATGATTGACGGCGAAGGCCTGTTTCACCAGAAGTGTCCGGCGACGAAAGAGGAGCTCCAGGAGCAGATCGAGCCATTTCGGTACGCGGACGTGGGGAAGGTACTCTGGGGCGTCAATCTGAGCGATCTGACCTATTATCACTCCAAGGTAGGACGATTCTATGGGACTGAGGATGGCGTGTGTCCTGTGTTGCGCCACGAACACGCGCTAAAAAGCCACAAGGCGCTGGCAGAACAGGGTATAGTCCCTTTCGCGGCGGCAATGGAATACGCGCATGAGCTGGATCTGGAGTTCCACACATACTACCGGCTGAGCATCGTAGATAAGGCTCAACCCTACTTCTTTTTCTCAACGGAAACCAGCTTTGTCCGGGACAATCCGGATTGCCGCATTGTGGCCAAGGACGGCTCGCCGCTGATGAAGGCCAGCTATGCCTTCCCGAAGGTGCGGAATTTCATGGTCTCTCTCATGGAGGAGGCGATGGAGTACGACATCGACGGGGTACACCTCTGCTTCACGCGCGGGCCGGAGTATATCGGTTACGAGCAGCCGGTGCTGGACGAGTTCAGACGGCTATATGGGGAAGACGCGCGGGACGCGGCTGATGACGACGAGCGGCTGTACAAAGTCAAAGCGAGCTATCTGACGGAGTTCCTGCGGGCTGTACGAGAGACGGCAGACGAGCACGGGAAAAAAAGAGGACGCAAAATGCAGGTGTCGGCGATTTTTGAGGGCGGCAAGGAGGACATGCGCTATTTTGCCTACGATGCCTACACCTGGGTAGAGGAAAAACTGGTCGACTTCATCATCACGAACCCTCCTTCGGACCTGGTCAGGCTGGCGAAAGAGAACGGATGCCAGGTGTACATGTTCTCTACGAAAGATGACAAGGTGCTGACGATGAAGCACGCGTACGCTGCCGGGATGGACGGGATGGCCATTTGGGACATCAACACGACGCGTCCTGAAACGTGGACTATAGAGAGCCGGTTGGGTCATCGCGACGAAGTCATCGATCTGCCGAAACCTGAACGGTATCCGAAGATGAAGCGGACCAGACTGATCACGATTCATGGACGGGATTTTTCGCAGACGGTAGACAAGAACGTTCCCTCGGGTTGGCCTCCAGAGCTGCTTGTCATCTACACCGGGGGATGAGAGAGGATTGAGGAGGGTTCCAATGTGTGCAGAACGCAAGGCCATCTACATCTCCGATATGGGGCGATGTGAGCCTGGATCGGCCATTTCAGAGACGGCTGAGCATGGTCACTGGCGGGCGATCCCTTACGAAGCGGAGGGCGTGTCAGGCACAATGATAACGGCCGGCATTGAGTGCAACGCGCCCACACTTACTCTTCCTTTGAATGTGCAAGGATGGTATGCCATCCACCTGGGTATCTGGACCAACTGGGTGGACAGGGTGACCCGGGTCAAGCTGACGGATGACCCTTGCTTCAGCACGGCGACGACGCTGTATCCGGACATAAAGAAGACGAACTATTTCGCAAGTATCGGCGAGGTATTTTGGAAATGCGCTGATCTGACAGGGCAGTCGTTGCATATCGGCCAGCAAAGCGAGGGCACGCCCTGGGCTTCGGGAATTGCCTACGTAAAGCTGGAGCCTTTGAACCCTGAAGAGGTTGCTGCCATCAAAGAAGGTCGAGCCGGAAGCGATACGAAACGACTCGTCGCCTACAACGACGCCTGGAGCGTGTTCGGCGAACGGGCGCTGTATACCGAGCAAGATATCATCGAGGAGGTAGAGCCTTTTCGCGATACCGACTTCCAGAAGCTGTTGTGGGGAATCGGCGCGGGGAGCATGGTGCAGTATCTGTCCGAAGTGGGCGAACTCGCTGAAAAGAAGGGAATGAGCGACTTTTCGCGGTACTGCGATCGCCAGGCAGCAGAGAGTTTCCGAATGCTGAGGGAGAGGGGGATTGACCCTCTGAAGACGGTGATCGACCATGCCCACGATCTGGGTATCGAACTGCATGGCACGTACCGGGTGGGCGGATGGGTTTTCCCGCCGCCGGATGATTTTGAAGACGGGCTTTACCGCCAGCATCCTGAATGGCGCTGTGTGAACCGGGACGGCCGGCCCGTGGCCCGCCTGAGTTATGCATTTCCAGGCGTCAAGGATTTTGTGATCTCGCTTTTCCGCGAAGTGGCGGAGCGAGGGGCGGACGGCGTCAACATGGCCTTTATCCGCGGTCTGCCGTGTGTCCTGTACGAGCAGCCTATCGTCGAGGGTTTTCAGCAGCTGCACGGTCAGGATCCCCGACAGCTGCCGGAGGATGATCCCAGCTGGCTGTCCTACCGAGCGAGTTGGATGACGTCATTCATGCGGGAACTGCGCGAGGAGATGGACCGGGTGGGCGAACGGCAGGGGCGACGTATTCAGGTATCGGCTTACGTTATCGAAACGCTGGCGTACAATCTTCAGTATGGCCTGGATGTGGCGGCCTGGGGCAAGGAAGGCCTGGTTGATTTCATTATTCCCAACCCCTGGCACGGCGATATGGATGTTGATGTCGCCTCCTTCGTGGAGGTCACGCGCGGCACCGACTGCCAGGTTTACGCCGACATTTTGCCGCGACGGATGCCGACGGGCGAGTACCGGCAGCGGGCACTGGACTGCTACGCGGCAGGTGTCGACGGCCTGGCTTTCTGGGACACGAACAGCCGTTACCCATTCCTGAACGAATGGAGCATGATTAGGCGGTTGGGGCATGAAGAGGCGTTGAGCGAGTGGGCGGCTGACGAGTGGCCGGCGTACCGGCAGATCCCTTTGCACAGTTTGGGCGGCCACCATATGGACAGTTATTCGCCCTACTGGTCAGCCTGAGGCGTGCGGGCGCGTGCGAGCGCGGTCACTTTTTCCGGGCAACGGGAGCGCAATACGGCGCTCCCTCATTCAATAACCCTCTACATGAATGTAGTGACAGCGTTTTCGCGGCATCCGGCCAGGCCAGGCGGAGTCCTCATGGCGGGCCGCCACCTTTGGACCGCGCCCCAAACTGCAGTGGTCAGTGACGGGGGCAGAGAGGGGGGAGGGGCTCAGCCTTTGAGGCCGGTCAGGACAACACCCTCGATGATGAAGCGCTGGACGGCGATGAAGAGCGCGAGGATGGGGACGATGGCGAGGCTGGCTCCGGCCATGATGACGCCGTACTGGTTCCAGAATTCGCCGACGAAAGTGGCGAGGCCGACGGTTATGACGTATTTGTCGTGGCTGGAGATGACGACGAGGGGCCAGAGGAAATCGTTCCAGTTCCACATGAAGTAGAAGGCGATCAGGGTGAAGAGGGCGGCGCGGGAGAGTGGGATGATGATGCGGTGGAAGATGTACCACTCGCCGGCGCCGTCGATGCGGGCGGCGTCGACCAGTTCGGTGGGGATGGTGTACATGAACTGGCGGAACATGAACATGGCGTAGACGGTGAAGATTTCGGGGACGATGAGGGCTGTAAAGGTGTCGGCCCAGCCGACCTGGACGGTCATGAGGTAGAGTGGGATCAGATAGACTTCAAAGGGGATGATCCAGGTGCTGAGCAGGATGTAGAAGATGATGTCGCGGCCGCGGAAGACGAATTTGCCGAAGATGTAGCCGAGGAGCGCGCTGGTGTAGATATTGAAGACGGTCTTGATCACGCTAATGAAGGTTGTATTCCAGTAGAGGCGACCCATGTTGGCGCGGTCGAAGACATCGATATAGTTTGATACTGTGGGGTTGATGGGGAAGAGGCGGGGCGGGAAGGAGACTGTTTCGGCCTGGGGTTTGAAGGAGGTGCTGATCATCCAGATGAAGGGGACGATCATCAGTATGGCGCCGGCGCCCAGGATAAGATAGTTGAACAACAGACCCCGGCGCAGGCGCTGGAAATCGGTTGCGCCGCGGTTGAGAGCCCGCGTATCGACCTGGCTGGGTATGCCAACAAAGTCCTGGTTAGCCATGGGTTACTCCAGAAAGAGACCAGGTTAAACAAGGGGTATGACGGCGTTGGGTTTGAAAGTAGCTCATAGTTCCCAGTCGACCCGTTGCAGTTTGAACTGGACGAGAGTAAGGATGAGAACGATTGCGAAGAGGACGAAGGACATGCTGGATGCCTGGCCCATGAACATGCGCTGGAAGGCGTAATCGTAGATGTGGAGAGCCAGCACCCTGGTGGAGTCGAGCGGGCCGCCGCCGGTCATCATGTAGATGGCCTGGAAGCCGCCGCTGAAACCGCCGATGACGCCGGTGATTAGGACGAAGGAGACGACCGGTTTGAGCAGTGGCAGAGTAATCTTGAGGGCCAGTTGGATGCTGCTGGCGCCATCGATTTCGGCGGCTTCGTAGTAGTCTTTGGGGATCCCCTTCAGTCCGGCGAGATAGATGATGACGGTAAAGCCGATCCCGCCCCAGATTCCCATCACTATGATGCTGGGCATGGCCCAGGTGGTGGACTGGAGCCAGGGGACCGGCTGGATGCCCACAAAGCTGAGGAGTTGATTGAGCAGTCCGAAACGGGTCTGCAACATCCATTTCCAGATGGTGGCGCTGGCGATAACCGAGGTCATTACGGGCAGGAAGTAGATCAGACGAAGGAGGATGCTGCCGCGCTTTATTGGGTTGAGGATAAGAGCGACGATGAGGGAACAGAATGCGCCGAGGAAGGTGCCGGCGAAGGTGCGGTACATGGTGTTCCACATGACCTTGTAGAAGAGCGAATCTTTGGCGAGCAGGACGTAGTTGTCGAGACCGACAAAGGGTGAGACGTTGCCGAAGAGGCTCCACTCGTGCATGCTGATGAAGAAGGCAAAGAAGATAGGGTAGAACTTGACGATCAGGTAGAAGAGGATGGTGGGAACGAGGGCGATGACGATGAAACGGTGTTCGGCGGCGCGCAGCGTGGACCGGCTACCTGTAAATTTTTGTGTGATAGTTTGAATCATCACATCGCCTCCCACGGGGCGTTTGCAGTGTTTTCGGCGGGTGCCGACGAACGGATTTTCAACAGCGGTACGGGTTGCGGCAGAGCAGATTTAAAAGCGGAGGCGGGCCGGCAGACCTGATAGCGATCCCGTCAATACGAGCAAATGCCGGTGCGGATAACGGGCTTATTCGTGGTCGTATCGCCGACTCCCAGTAGCCAGCCAGACCGGATACCCGAAAACAATTTGAACGGGAAATGGCAACTCCCACGCCTCCTGCCGGCGTGGGAGTTGCACATTCGACGGTTCGCTTGCACTGCATGCCGGCTGTCCGGTCTAGACCCAATACTTTGCCAAGCCCTCGTCGATGAGCTTCTGAATCTCGGCGTCGCCGTACTCCAGGGCCTCGGCAACCGACCGTCCCTCATTGACGATCAGATACAGAACGTCGTTTTGAACGGCGCCGGCGCGCTCGGGCACGGCGGCGTAGTTGCGTTCATGGGGATTGACTTCAGAGGCCTCTTTAAGGCCCGGTGTTTCCAGCAGCCTGGGGTCGGACATAAGGTCGGCGCGCTCCGGCACGAGCGAGATCAGTTCGCACAGGGCCCAGTAGGCATCTTTGCCGCCATCCTTGTAGAGGAACTCCATGAACTCCCAGGTGTCGCCATCGTTTTCGGGGTGGCCGGTTACGGCAGAGATGGAGGTCACCGTGTCCTTGTAACCATAGAGCGGATCGGGTTCCCCTGTTGGGGTAGGCGGATGGGAGTAGCCTATGTGGGGGTACATATCGGGATAGGTGTTGACGTACTCACCGACAACCCAGGTCTGCTCCTCGGTCATGGCAGCGAGGCCGTTGCCAATGGAGTCGAAGTTGGGAAATCCGGAGTCCCAGACTTCGTGGACGAGGGACAGGTCGGTGATGTAGCTGAAGGCCTCATGGACTTCGGGGCTGGTCATGAGAGAAATCTGTTCATCGCCGTTGTTTTGGATGACGTTGCCGCCCAGCTGATAGATCTGGCTCAACACGGGCCATTCGCCAGTGAGGGCGAAACCGGCGCGTGAAATGGCGCCTGTACCGTCCTTTTGTGTGAGTGCCTTGGCAGCGGTTGTGAAGTCGTCCCAGGTCTTGGGGGGCGACTCCGGATCGAGGCCGGCTTCTTCGAACATCTGCTTGTTGTACATCAGGAGGGTACAGGTTGTGCCGGTAGGAAGTACATAGCGCCCGTTGGTCTTGATGTCAAAGAGAGGGTAGGCCTCTTCGAACCAGCTGGGCGGGAAGATGTCCTCAGGAAACTCAAGGACGAGATTTTCTTCCCGCATCTGGTGCATGAAGGCAAGTGAGCGCATTTTGATCATGTTCGGCCCCGTGCCGGCTGCGAGGGCGGCGTAGAGCTTCTCGACGTAGCCGCCGGCAATGGACTGGACGTCGACGGTGATTCTATCGTTTTGTTCTGCGAATTTGTCGGCTACGCTGCGGTAGAGATCCATGCGGATGTCCCACCAGCCCCACAGGGAGAGCTCGACCGGTTCTTCGTCGGCGGCCCCTTCCATACCGGGCGCCGCTGCGGGAACGCAGGCGGCCATGGTCAACCCGAGGCCGGTGAGACCGGCTGTTTTGAGAAACTGACGTCGACTTGAGTTTGGCATTTTCATGCTTTTTTCTCCTGGAATTGGGCAAAAAGGATGTGTTGAGACAAGAGGACTGATCAGTTTACATTTCGGTTAAGTTTAGACTTGCGCGAGGAAGATCAATGTGGAGCACGTCGCTTGTCAAGCACTATATAGTTGTCACACGGCTGGCAACCATAAACTAACATACGCATTGGTCGTTGTCAATGATGCGTTTCGCAAAATGCACGGTCGCCTGCAGCACAGTTTGTCCCTCAAACTCACGTCGGCCCAGCACCAGAATCCTCGCTCTCATGTGTACATGACAAGTCCAGCCCGGCTAGCTAACGGGAATCAAGATTGACGCCTAGGCGCTGGGCGCGTGCTGCGACTGAGGCGGTGACAGCGCGGCTGATCTCCAGCTCGTCGACGCGGGTGGAGCGGCCGTCGCGGAGTACGACTTCGCCGTTGACCAGGACCGTATCGACGCTTCCGGTGCCCATCGTCAGAGCCAGGAGGTGAACGGGGTTGTTGGCTGGGTAGGCGCCGGCGGCGCGGGGGGAGCGGATCACAATGTCGGCGCGTTTGCCCGGTTCGAGGCTGCCGAGCTCGGCCTGAAGACCGGCCGCGGCGGCGGCGTTCAGGGTCTGCATTTCGAGCAGGTCGGAGGGGGATACAGGATCGTCGCCCACTCGTGCGGCGAGATGCGCGGCCAGCATGAGCTCGGCGGGCGTGCAGTCGAAGGCGCCGTCGACGCCGAGGGAAACGGGGACGCCGCGGCGGTGGCGCGCGGCCATCCTGAAGCCGGCTGTGCGGGCGATGCCGAGTGAGAAGAAGGAGATCGGGCACCATACGATCTGGCAGCCGCTGGCCTGAATCGCGGCCTCCTCGTCATCGTCGAGGAGGTTGGCATGGACGATGACGGTGTTCTGGTCGAGGACGCCGAGTTCGTGCAGATGCACGATCTGGCTGACACCTGTTATTGAGCGGTAGATCTCGCCTTCGCCGGGGGCGTAGCCGGCGTGCAGGTGGAGGGGGACGTTGTTGGCGCGGGCGCAGGCGTGGGCGGCCTGCAGCAGTTCGGGCGAGGCGGTGCCGACGCCGTATACGAAGACAAAGCCGCGCACCAGCGCGTCGGGGTCCTGGTTTCTGTGCAGCTCCGCGTCGAGCAGTCCGAGCGCCCGGTCGCGGTCGACAGGGGCGCGGGCCATGAGGCGGGGGCTTTCGAGGCCGGGCATGGCGGCAAGCGTTTCGCGGCGGTCCCAGATGTAGGGCGGGGCGAAGAGCGCCCTCATGCCGACACGTTCGACTGCTCCGGCGGCGGCATCGGTTGCGAAGAGTGTGCCGGGCTCGATGAACATGGTGAAGCCGCTGCGCAGCATCTCGACTGCGGCCATGGCGGCCGCGTCCGCTTCATCGTGTTCGGTTACGTCGGCTTTCCAGTCGGCGAACTTGATTGTGGAAGCATCTACGTCGTGGATATTGCCGAAGACCCCGCGGCAGGTGGTGTGCACGATGTGATTGTGGGCGTCGATGAAGCCGGGATGGACGATGGCGCCGGCGGCGTCGATTGTCTGGCCCGCATCGTATTTCCGGCGAAGTTCGTCGTCGGCGCCTGCGTCCACAATACGCGAGTCTGTGATGGCCACGGCGCCGGGGGTGAAGATGGCGCCCGCCGCGTCCATGGTGACTATCTGCCCGTTGCTGATGAGTAGATCGCAGGCGTTCTTGCTCATTTGACTAGCCGGCCTTTCCCTGCCGCAGCGCCAGCCGCAACAGTTCGCTTTCGGTCAAGTAGGGCTGGATGCTGACGGCGAACTCGGCCACGGTCTCGGCCACCGTTGCGGTTGATGTGTCCAGTTTGAATTTCTGACGTATGAGCGAGTGATCGTACTCTTCCTGGAAGCGTTGGGTGATCTGCTCGACATCCCCTGCGGGCACGACGGGGTAGGGATGCGGGCTTTCCGCCATGCGCTTGCGGATCACGTCGGGCGCGGCCTCCACCAGGATGAGGACGGCGTCGGGCCTGAACTGGAGTATGCGCTGTTCGAGATTGCGGGAGATCACTGTGCGGTCGCCGTCCTGGCCGCGGCCGCCGTAGCCGTAGTACTTGGGGGCGTAGACCAGCTCCTCGAAATAGAGGCCGATGCCCATGAAGTTTTCGTCGGAGCCGGAGGCCCAGGGCGTGTGATAGTAGAGGTTGTGCCGCTGGATCACCTCTGTCAGGCGGGGGCTGAGCTGCTGGAATGCGGCGATGTCGTCGGGGGTAAGCTCGGGGCCGTGCGGCTTGGTATCGGGCAGCTTGTAATGATCGTGAATCAGTTTGAACTCGGTGCCCAGGGACGCTTTGGCCCATGCGTTGATGGCGTGGGCCAGGGTCGTGGTGCCCGCGTACTCGCAACCGATGAGAATCAGGTACATGGTCGATTCCTCCGAAAATGTCGTTGCCCAGACGGCTGGCAGAGTTGAACCTGGCAGGTCTAGTTTATCCCGAGTGTCTGAAAAAGCCCTCTGATATAGCCGGCGGCGTAAAGGAGGCCGTGGTAGACGCGCTCACCATCATAGATGGTATGGGGGAAATGGCCTGGGATGAGGGCGCCGGAAAAACCCACATCTTTGAATGTTTTGAAAATCTCCAGAAAGTCACAATCGGCCTCTTCGAGAAAGCATTCGCGGAAATCGGGGGCAGCGCCCTGGACACCCTGAACGTGGCCATAGACTATCTGCCCGCGGCTGCCGAAGCGGCGGATGGCGGCGTGGATGTCGACGTTCATGGCAGTCCAGTTGCCGAGGCAGAAGTTGAGGCCGCTTGCCGGGCTGTCGGCGATGTCCATGGCGCGCTGAAAGCCGGCGGGATTGCAGAACAGTCGCGGGATGCCGCCCAGCTTTTCGACGGGCGGGTCGTCGGGATGGAGAGCCAGTCTGACACCGGCCTCCTCGGCCACCGGGACGATGGCATTGATGAAATATTCGTAGTTGCTCCACATCTCCTCGTGACTGTACTCACGATCGCGGAAGAGGGGGCCGCGATCGGCCGCGTCCTGTTCAAACCTGCTGACCTGGGCATTGCCGCGACCGGGCGTGGTGAGCGAGGTGCGCCAGGAGTTGCGGGTGACGCCCGGCTGATTCACCATCCAGTGGTAGCCGTAGACCGGAATGCCAGCCCGGCCCATGTTGCGAATGGTCTCGGCAACATTTTCGATCTGCTGGTCGCGGCCGTCCTGGCCGAGGACGATCTTTTCATAGCACCAGTTGGGCAGGGGATTTTCTATGGAGACGACATTGAGGCCGGCGTCTTCGCACTGGGTGCGCGCCCACAGCAGGGTCTGGAAGTCCCAAAAGGCGCCCGGTTTGACGGCCGCTTCGTGTGAGAAACGTGTCCGGTGTTCGGGATGGCAGGTGGAACTGAGGGCTACGTCCAGGATGTCGTACTGTTTCAGAAAGCCGAGGAAGTTATCGTGGTCGGGCAGGGTTGCGTAAACGCAGATTCTCATGTTCGGCTCCGGTATTATTCAGGCTGAGATATGTGAAGTCGGTTTTGAAAGGCGTTACACGACGAACTGGCGTCTGTTGGCGGGTGAGATAGGCGCTTCGATTAGGCTGCTAGGGTAGACGGTAGATCAGCTCTGGTTGCGCGGTCTGCATCCTGGTGGGCGGCAGGCCGGCCAGCATTGTCTCCAGGTCATCGACGACCATGCGCCCGATGCTGTGCATGTCCTGCCAGACGGAGCCGGCGCGATGGGCGGAGAGAATCGTGTTGGGGGCGGTGCGAATGGGATGATCGGCGGCCAGCGGTTCCTGCGGGAAGACGTCGATGGCGGCGCGGAAACGGCCCTGATGCAGAAGGTCGGTGAGCGCGTCAAAGTCGACCAGGTGGGAGCGGCTGATGAGGACCAGGACGGCGTCGGACCTGATCAGCGAGAGCAGCTCGCGATCGAGCATGGCCTTATTCTCATTGGACGGAATGGCAAGCACGAAGATGACGCGTGATTCCGAAAGCAGGTCCTGGAGGCTGACAGGCGTGCAGCCGCGTTCGCTGATGAAGCTTGCCGGCAGCCAGGGATCGTAGACCTGAATCGGACAGCGGAAGGGGGCCAGCAGCGGCTTGAGAGATTGCGCCAGACCGCCAAAGCCGATAAAGCCGACGGGCTGGTCGTAGAGTGTGAAGGCGGTGTTGTTGCTGGGGTAGAGGTAGAGCTCCTCGCCGGCGGCGAAGTCGCGGTGTGCGCTGACGATGCCGCGGGCGGCGGCGATGGCCATGCCGAGCGCCATTTCGGCAACCATGGGGCCATAGGCGGGTGCGCAACTCAGGACGCGGATGCCGCGGGTGAAGCAGGTCTCATAGTCCAGCTGATTGGGGCTGGGATGGCGGCCGCCGGTCTCCATAATTGCGCGCAGGTTGGGCATGTCGTCCAGTGATCCGGCCGTCCAGGAGGTGGTTATGATGGCGTAGGCGTCCCTGCAGACGCGGGCGAACTCGGGCTCGGGAATGTTTTCGTCCTTGCCCCAGATTACGTCGACCAGATCGTGAAGCCGTTCCGCGTCCTGGCTGGACATAATCATATCAAGGGGACGGGGGAATGGATTCAGAATCACCTTTTGTTTGGGCATTGGGCGAAATTCTCCGAGGTGGAAATGTGGTGGGCCGCCAGTGTCCTATGGCGCGCCCTGCGCTGGCCTTTGCGCGAGAGATGGGAACTGCCGTAGACTAGCTAGAGTTTCGAAGCCGCTATTCTCCCTTTGGCGTCAAACCGGAGAACAGTCTCGTCGATGCGCTATTGGATGAGGCCGCGCCGGAAACAAAAAAGCTGTTGGGGATAGGAGGTTATCAGTAGACGCGTTCAGCCGCGACCGACGTATGGCATCTGATTGGCCATGACTGTCAGGGTAAGTACGTTGGTATCCAGAGGCAGACTGTCCATATAGAGGATCGTTTGGGCAACCCCGTCGGAGTCCATGTTCGGCTCGACCATGATGGAGCCGTTGGCCTGCGGAATGCCGGAACGCATGCGTGCGGTCATTTCGGTGGCGGCGTTACCGATATCGATCTGGCCGCAGCAGATGTTGTAGGCGCGCCCGTCCAGAGATGTGGACTTGGTCAGACCGGTAATGGCGTGTTTGGTCGAAGTGTAAGGGGCGGAGTTGGGGCGGGGTGTATGCGCCGAAATCGAACCGTTGTTGATGATGCGGCCTCCCTGGGGCGTCTGATTTTTCATGATTCGAAAGGCGCGCTGCGAACAGAGGAAGACGCCGGTCAGGTTCACGTCGACGACGGATTTCCAGTCTTCGTAGGAGATCTCGTCAAAATCGGCGCGCGGCGCGCCGCGGCCGGCATTGTTGAACAGGAGATCGAGGCGGCCGAAGGCTTCGATGGTACGGTCGAACAGGTTGTCCACGGCGGCGGGATCGGTCACGTCAGTTTGGACGACCAAGGCCCGCTCGCCGGCGCCGGACTCTGCAGCCGCTTCTTCGAGGCGGTCGAGGCGGCGGCCGGCCAGGGCGACGGAGTATCCTTCGGCGAGCAGAAGCAGTGCAGTGCGTTTGCCGATGCCGGAGCCGGCGCCGGTGATGATAGCGACTTTGCCGGAGGTGGTCATATTTGTGTGCTCCTTTGTGATCGTGGATAGTGGGTCACGGCCAGTGGATTTTGGAGGCAACGGCGACGTTCGCTTCGCTGCCCGCCTCAAGATGCCGTTGCGCACAGTCTATCACGGCTGTAACCCTTTTCCTACTCATTGAAAGGGGAATAGCCCCGCTTGCGGGAAGACCATAACTGGAAGTAAGTACGACATAATCATATGCGGAATTCACACAACACCTTTTACAAGGAGGCGTATCAGCGATGAAGATTTTGCGCTACAGTGCGGAGGGTTCGACGGGGTATGGCATTCTGGAGGAGGACGGTACGATCCGCCAGTTGACGTCTTGTCCGTGGGAGAGCATGGAAGAGAGCGGCGAGACGACGCACGTGGACAATGTACGTGTGCTGGCGCCGGTCGGGAAGCCGCGGCTGATTGGAGTGGGGCTGAACTACCTTGCCCATGCCGAAGAGGGCGGACAAACGCCGCCGGACCAGCCGATGCTGTTCATGCTGCCTTCGACGGCTATTCTGGACCCGGAGGAGCCGATCGTCTACCCGAAGCAGGGGCAGAACGTCCACTATGAGGGCGAGCTGACGGTCGTCATCGGCAAGGAGGCGCGCCGGGTAGCGGAGGCGGAGGCGCTGGACTATGTTTTTGGGTACACCTGCGGCAATGATGTGAGCGAGCGGGTGATCCAGGCGAATGAGATGGCCAACGGCTGCATGCTGATCGGCAAAGGGTTCGACACGTTCAAACCGATTGGTCCGTACATCGCCACCGGGCTTGATTCGACGAATCTTGAGTTGACAACGCGTCTGAACGGAGAGGTCAAGCAGCACACGAACACGGACGATCTGATCTTTACGGTGGCGCAGCTGATCGCTTATATCAGCGAGGCGATTACCCTGCTGCCGGGTGACGTGATCATGACCGGTACGCCGTCGGGCGTGGGTCCGGTTCAGCCGGGCGATGTGGTCGAGATCGAGATTTCAGGGGTTGGCGTGCTGCGGAACCCCGTGGTGGCGGAGGGGTAAACCGGGGCAGGTGTGTTGTGACGTCACCGGGCTTCCCAGTTTTGAGGAAGAGCGGGGAGCTTCGGTGGCGTCACAGTCTGTTCCCCGTCTTCCTGCAACACCAAGAGGCCTATCTGCTCTGTCGGGCTACATACTCTTTGAGGATACTCCGGACCAGAGTCTGATAGGAGGCTCCTGACTCCTTTGCTTTGTTCTTGAAGAAAGCAGCTGTTTCCTTGTCAAGAGATACCGTGCCATATTCTGTCTCGGTGCCTCTAAAGACAAGCTCCTCTGGGCGCGGCAGGAACTCCTTGTCGACAATTTGCAGGTCTTCAATATCCGGTAGTTCAGGACTATCAGTATATTCTACGGTTTCCCACGTCTGCTTCGGCGTGTCAGTTTTCCGGCTCATGCTGTCCCTTGTTCCAGATAAAGCGCTCGGTATTTCCTCCAATACCCAGCTCCGAAGATTCTGATTTTGTTCGCTCTGTAGGTAAAGCGAACCGTAAGTATGCCGCTTTCCACTCTTCCGACACCCAAATACCTTGTCTCTTCACGGGTACTGTGACGTCACGGGGCATCCCAATTTGGCGGGAGGACGGGAAGTTTCCACTGTGACGGTGGACGCCAGGCGGCCCAGGCCTGGAGTTGCCGGCGGCGAGACGTTACACACTCACCGGCGACGCGCCGCGCTTCCTGGTGGATCCGTTCCCTTTCGGAAACTGTAAACAGGCCGAGTTCGACGGCGACGGCGAGCTCGTCTTCGTCCTTCAGCCGCCATGAACTGAGGTCGGCGCTTATGACCGCGTCGAGGACATGGTCGGTTGTGTCGAAGCCGACGGGGGTACGTTTGAGGGGTAGTTCCGGATTCACTTTCCAGCCAACGTGGGTCCAGTCCGGGGCAGACCAGATTGTCCAGATGGAGCAGGCTTCGCCCGGCACGGATGCCCAGAGGTGGTGTTGTCCGGTCCACTCGTAGAGTTTACATT
This sequence comes from Caldilineaceae bacterium SB0661_bin_32, assembly GCA_009841235.1. Classification (GTDB taxonomy): domain Bacteria; phylum Chloroflexota; class Anaerolineae; order Caldilineales; family Caldilineaceae; genus Bin5. The sequence continues at coordinate 49,137 of VXMH01000061.1, forward strand.
CCCACGCGCCGCTTGCGGCGACTTGCAGATGCTCTTCGCGGGTGCAGACCGGTCCGGAAAACTTGGCGCCGGGAGCGATATAAAGTAACACCAGGTCGCTGCTGTCTTCGACAACGGTTGCGGGAATGGCGGCCCAGACTTTTCTCGCCCAGACCTGCCGAAACTGGACGTGATCACCTGAGGACCAATGAAATGCGCATCTATTTGGGGACGTCAAGGGGCGCCGTCTTCCATCATTTCATGATCATTCGTGCGCACCTGTCGAGCAGCTCAAACTGGCGAAAGAGACCAAGAGCAGCTGCGGAGAGGAAGCGAACTTTTCCATGGCCGCCTTCACCCGCTCCATATGGGCTTTCTGACCTCTAACCTGGTTTGCTTCAAAGAGGGGGGCACTCCCGAAGCAGAAAGAGCGTACAGCTGGAAATTCCGATAAGGACGCCAAGTAGTCGCTGCAGTTGGTTTCACCTGCTGACGAGTCGTAATTCAGCGTTAAGCGGGCCGCCAGGTCGTGTATAACCGTCAGGTATGGAAACTGGACGCTTTCCAGGCCCTTTGCTTCGGCAGCATACGCCTCGACAAATTCCGTTACTTGCGTTCTATTCTCGATACACAGGCTTTCAGCGGTGGCAAAGGCGTTCATGTATATTGCGGCTATTTTGTGATCGTCCAAAGTCACGTCCGGGATTTCCCCTTTTTCCAGAGTCTTCCCTAAAGCCAGTGACCCATCATTTTCCATTGCAGTCATTGCCCAAAGTTGCAACCACTGATCGTTTTTCATCTGCTCTGTGCCCAGCGCAGTGACGAGTTCGCCTTGCGCGTTGAAAAAGAGGGCGGGCACCTCGTCAAGATATTGTAACGAGTTGAGGTGTTGGGCGAAACGTGGTGGAATTTCAACTGGCTCAGTTACAGGAATGAGCGCAAGGGATCCCGGGTCCATGGCGCAACCCGACAGCAGAAGAATCAGACCGCACAAGAGCAGTACTCGTTTCATCGTTACTCTCCTTTCTGTCTTCATATCCTCGACTTCCCGCCTCTGAAAACGCTGGCTTCACTGCGCTGGAGATAGAGCAACCGGTAAGATGCAGCCCTTGAGTGAAAGAATAGAGCAGACAATGCCTGTTGGGAATGAATGTGTGTTAATTGTAACATGGATTGGGGGGTTCTATCGAGAGAGGATAACAAATGAAGGCGAGAAGATCTGTCGCTGTTCATTATGCCCTCAGGCACGATCTACTATTGCATGATGCCGGTTGCGGCAGTCGGTAAGAATGCTCTGCAGTCAGCAGTTACGGAGGTCTGGAGGATGCCCTTCACAGTCGACGGCGTCGTGCCCTGGGGGAGGACGATGGAGGAGTACTGCGGAATGTTCGACCTGGGGGAGCGGGACCTGCGCGGGCGGATTCTTGGATGCGGGGACGGACCGGCCAGCTTCAATGCGGAGATGACGGCGCAAGGATACTCGGTCGTTTCGGTCGATCCGCTGTACGCGTTTGGGGCGGAGGTCATCGAAAAACGCGTCGAAGAGACTTATGACGTTATCCTGGAGCAGTTGGCGCGCAACCGGGATGACTTTGTCTGGACCTGCGTACCGTCGCTGCCGGCATTAGGTCAGCGACGGATGTGGGCAATGCGGACCTTTCTGGCCGACTTTGCACGGGGCATACGTGAGGGACGCTACCTGGATGCCTCATTGCCCGACCTTCCCTTTGAGGACAACAGTTTTGACCTCGCGCTTTCTTCCCATTTTCTCTTCCTTTACAGCAAGGAGTTTGACCTGGACTTCCATGTACGGGCGCTGGAGGAGATGCTGCGGGTAGCCCCGGAGGCGCGGGCCTTTCCACTGTTGCAGGTTGGGGGCGCGCCATCACCGCACGTCGAAGGTGTAATTGACACTTTCACAGCACAAGACATTCAGGCTAGAATAGAAGAGGTGCCATACGAGTTTCAGCGGGGCGGCAGACGAATGTTACGGCTGCGGAGGCTGATTGCGGCGCAAACGGATGGTTAATTGCCGGAATTCGGTAGAGGAATTATAACTCGATGGCAGTTCTTCCACACTCTCACGAAGATTACGACCCCATAAACACGCGCAGTAACATTCCCGGCGCACGCATTATTACGGGACGCACTTGCGGTGCAACGCAGATGGAGCTGTGGGAACAGTACATGCCTCCCGGCGGCGTAATCCCGCTGCACTTCCACGACTGTGAGGAGAGCCTGACTTTTCTCAGCGGTGAAGTCGAAGTCACCCTGGGCGAGGAACGCCACCGGGTCGGCGCCGATACAACGGTGTTTGTCCCGGAAGGCGAGCTGCACGGGGTCCGCAATGTGGGAGAGGTTCCGGTGCGTCTGATCGCCGTCTTCGCCCGTGCCGCGCCGGCCATCCTCTATCCAGCCACCGGTGTGACCGAGTAGAAACAGTTTTAGAGCACTATTTGAATTATTGGAATGGTGCTATAATCGGGACAGTCTGCCATCACGTTGGCGATTGTGCGCAATGCGGCGGCAATGCGTATGGCGGACAGTCCCCAAAAAGCGCACTGGCAACGCGCTACTGAGTAAAGGATGAACACTCGCTTATATTTGGCCAAACTGATCGACTTGTTGCTGCCGGTGCTGGCGATGGTGATCGCGCTGGTGGTAGGCGTATTGCTGCTGTTCCTGTTAGGCACCGACCCCTTTGAGGCCTACAGCGCACTGATTCGGGGCGCGCTGGGCAACATAAGCGGCATCACGCAGACCCTGACCAAGGCCACACCACTGCTGTTGGTCGGCCTCGGCATTTGCATCGCCTTTCGGGGCGGCGTGATCAACATCGGCGGTGAAGGGCAGATTGTCGTCGGGGCGCTGGCCGCCACTGCATTTGGGGTGGGGTTCGGGAATTTGCCGGCCCTGATCCTGCTTCCGCTGACCCTGATTAGCGGCGCGGCAGCAGGGCTCATATGGGGCGGCATTCCCGGTCTGCTGAAGGCGCGTCTGGGCGTCAATGAGATTCTCACTACGGTGATGATGAACCAGATCGCCTTGCGTCTGATGAACTTTCTGCTGCGCGGGCCGATGCTGGATCCGGAGCATGTCGCGGCGGGCACGAGCATTCCCCAAAGCGCGACGCTGCCAGAGTCGATTTGGCTGACGCGGCTGGTGCCGCGCACACTTTTCCACAGCGGCGCCATTCTGGCCGTTCTTCTGGCCCTCGCAGTTTATTTCCTGCTTTGGCGTACGACGATAGGCTACCGCATCCGTGCGGTGGGCTTGAACCCCCACGCGTCAAGATATGCGGGCATTCCCGTCGCCAAGTACGTTACGTTGTCGCTGGCGCTGAGCGGAATGCTGTGCGGATTGGCCGGCGCAGTGGAGGTTTTGGGCGTTCACCATCGTATGCTTGAAGGGCTTAGCGGCGGCTACGGTTTCAGCGGGATTGTGGCTGCGCTCTTTGGAAAACTGCACCCGTTGGGGGCGATTCCGGCCTCGGCGCTGTTCGGCGCCCTGCTCGTTGGCGCGGACAAGATGCAGAGGGCGGTGCAGGTTCCCAGTGCACTGGCCATCGCCCTGCAAGGCCTCGTTGTCCTCTTCGTCGTTTCCAGCGACCTGTACGTGAGACGGCGCACGCGGCGGCGAGTTGGCGATGACGGGTCCGGCGGACCTGACAACGGGCCGCCGGCGGCGGAAGGCGAGAAGCGAGAAGCGATTGCTGAGGTGTGAAGGGAACTCCAGAAAGGGCGCTATGCCGGGCCGCACGGCTGGCGTGGTATGGGCAAGCGCCGAATCTTTCACCGTAAATTGCCGAAATGATAGACGAACTGTTTACGATTTCCACACTTATCGGAATCCTGCATAGTTGCGTGCGGTTGGCAACTCCCTATCTGTTTGCCTCATTGGGGGAGACATTCGGCCAGCGTTCCGGCGTCTTGAATTTGGGCGTGGACGGCATCATGCTGATGGGGGCCTTCTTCGCCTTTTATGCCGTGTTCGAGGGGCACAATCTGTGGGTGGGCGTGCTGGTTGCGATTGCAGTTGGCATCTTGATGGGGCTGCTGAAAGCTTTCGTCAGCGTGACGATGCAGTCGCTGCAAGGCATCAGCGGCATCGGCCTCTATCTTTTTGGACTCGGACTGAGCAGCCTGCTCTTCAAAACGCTGATCGGTTCGGTGGAAGGGGTCAGCGGCTTCAGACAGTTGGCGATTCCGCTGCTGTCCGACATTCCGGGCCTCGGACATATTCTGTTCAATCATAACGCGCTGGTCTACCTCGCCTATATAATGGTGCCGGTTTCCTGGTTCGTAATCAACCGAACGACATTGGGTCTGAAGATCCGCGCGGTCGGGCACAATCCGGAGGCAGCCGACACCTTGGGCGTCAGTGTCAACGGTGTGCGCTACACAACCCTGATGATCGGCGGCGCCCTGGCTGCAGTGGCGGGGGCTTCACTCAGTATAGGTCTGCAAAACGTGTTCCAGGAGAATATGACAAACGGTCTTGGTTTTATCGCGGTCGCACTGGTCTATTTTGGGAGTTGGCGCACAGTGGGCGTGCTGGGGGGATCGCTGCTGTTCAGCCTGGTCAACGCCCTGCAGCTATGGGTCCAGGCGCTGGACATTCCTGTCCCATCAGAGGTAGCCGTAATGATGCCTTATATTATGACAATCGTTGTGCTCGCATTCACTGCACGGCAGATTCAGAAGCCGGCAGCTCTGGCCAGATCGTACGAGCGGGGCGAGTAAGACGAAAAGACTGCAACGTTATTGATTTATAGTTCTAAAGAGAGAATCATGCTAAGACGTATCAGAGTATTCACATTGATCTTCTTGCTGCTTCTCGCTGGCTGCGGTAGAGGGGACGACAATGGCGACGGAGAGGCGATCGACGCAGAAGGTCAGCCCTTTCGCATTGCGATCGTAATGCCCAGCAGCACGACGGATATCGCCTGGAGCCAGTCGATGTTCGATTCACTGGTGGCTGTTCAAACTGAAATGGGTGGAGAGGACGCGCTGAAGATCGCGTATTCGGAGGGGATGTTCCGAGTGACAGACGCGTCTGCGGCGATTCGAGATTATGCGTCGGAGGGATTCGACCTGGTGATTGCCCACGGCGCGCAGTACGGGAATTCTGTGTTTGAGGTGGCCGCCGATTTTACGGAAACCAGTTTCGCCTGGGGCACTTCTTCGGATACGGGGGCAGACCGGGGAATCGAGAATGTATTTGCGTACGGGGCGGTCGCGAACGAGGGTGGATATGTCAACGGTGTCGTGGCCGCGATGCTCTCGCAGAATGATGTAATCGGTGTCATCGGCCCGGTGGCCGGCGACGCCAAACTTTACATTGACGGTTTCGTTAGAGGCGTTACAGAAGTCAAACCGGACGCACAGGTTAACATCAGCTATACAGGCTCATTCAGCGACACGACGCTGGCAGCTGAGGCTGCCCACGTGCATATTCAGGCCGGCGCCGACGTGTTGACCGGGTCGGCGCAGCAGGTGGTCGGGGCGATCGGCGTCGCCAATGAGAACGGTGTCGCCTGGCTGGGTACGCAGAGCGATCAGATATCCCTGGGCCCGGACGTCGTCGTTACCAATCAGATTTACAATTGGGCCAACGTCGTTGCCGATATGATCTCCAAGATCGAAAAAGGCGAACTGGGCGGCACGGCATACAGACTTACATTTGCCAACGACGGGTTACGACTGGAATTCAACGAAAACATTGAGATTGCCGACGAAGTTAAGGAGGCGGCCCGCACCGCGATCGAGGACATCAAGAGCGGGGCCGTGGACCCGGTATTGTTGGAGGAAGACGAGTGAGAGAGGCAGCCCTTTGCCGAAGAGTTCTTTGATGTAAGGATAGTTTCACATGGGTACCGGCCAACGCAGGTTTGAAGATCGGATCGTCTACGGGATTGCCAGCCCCACGGGGGGCCATCGCGCGGTAAACTTCCGCCTGAACGCGCCCTATGTGCAGATGTACGGAATCGTCAAGCGGTTTCCCGGCGTACTGGCCTGCGATCACGTGGACTTTGACGTACGCCGGGGTGAGCTGCATGCGTTGTTGGGGGAAAACGGCGCTGGCAAATCCACACTGATGAGGATTCTATACGGTCTCTATCAGCCTGAAGAGGGGCGGATCCTGCGCGACGGCGCCGAGGTGACGATCCATTCGCCTACTGACGCGATCCGCCAGGGCATTGGGATGATCCATCAACACTTTATGCTGGTGGATACGCTCACTGTCACTGAGAATGTGGCATTGGGCCTGAAGTCCAGCAGGGAGCCGCTTCTCGATCTGGGCAGGGTAGAGGCGGGCATCCGCGAGTTAAGCGAGGCGTACGGCCTGCAGATCGACCCGCGGGCGCCGGTCTGGACGCTTTCGGTCGGGGAACGGCAGCGGGTCGAGATCATGAAAGCCTTATACCGGGGGGCGGCCATGTTGATTCTGGATGAGCCGACCGCCGTTCTGACGCCCCAGGAGGTCGATGAGCTGTTCGTCACGCTGGGTTACATGAAAGAGAACGGATACAGCCTCGTTTTGATCAGCCATAAGCTGCAGGAAGTCCTGGCCATCAGCGATCGAATCACGGTTCTGCGGGAAGGACGCCTTGTCGGGACGGTTCCCACCGAAGAGATGACCCGTCACGAGCTGGCGCGCATGATGGTAGGGCGCGACGTCATGCTCGAAAGGACTCGAGACGATGAGATTGACGTGGGAGATGTAAAACTGCGTCTGAAGGATGTTCGCGCGCACGACGTCACGGGACAACCGGCGCTTCGCGGCGTTTCCCTTTCAGTTCAGTCCAGCGAGATTCTGGGGGTGGCCGGCATCAGCGGCAATGGGCAGAGAGAGCTTGCCGAAGTCATTGCGGGTTTGCGCCCGCTCAGCGGTGGAAGCGTGGAGATGGATGGCATGCCGATCACCGATTGGACGACCGCGCGCCGTACAGAGAGCGGGCTGGCATACATACCGGAAGAGAGGATGCACGACGGGATCGTGCGCGATTTTGCCGTATCAGAGAATCTTGTGTTGCAAGAGCATACCAGTGAGAAGTTCAGCAACGGCATCTTTTTGGCATTTGATTATATTGCCCGTTACAGCCGGCAGATGATCCAGGATTTCTATATCAAGACGCCCGATATACGCACGATGACCAGGAATCTGTCGGGAGGCAACATCCAACGATTGATCTTGGCACGGGAACTCTCCCGGCAGCCCAAAGTGCTGGTTGCCGCCCAACCCACACGCGGGATCGACATAGGCGCGATCGAGTACATTTATCAGCAGCTGCTGGAGCAACGGGACAAAGGTATGGCCACGCTGCTCATTTCGGAAGATCTGGATGAGCTGCTGGCGCTGTGCGACCGGATTGCCGTGATTTTCGAAGGGCAGATCATGGATATCCTGGACCGGGACGAAACAACTGCCGAAGGGCTGGGGCTGCTGATGGCCGGTGTACATCCGGAAAAGCAGTAGGGATTGAAGAAGGAAAGAGAAGCCCCGCCGGCCGGCGGGGCTTTTTTGATTTGAGCCGTTGGTCGGACTCGAACCGACGACCTACGCTTTACGAGAGCGTCGCTCTACCGACTGAGCTACAACGGCAAATCGTCTCCACACTATAGCGCATCGTCCACCAGAGCGGCAAATCTTGAGGCAAGGACATTCCGCCCTTCATTGCACACGTGTAACGTAGCGGCCATCGCGTGTGTCGATGCGAACCGTGTCGCCTTCCTTGACAAACATGGGCACGTTCAGCCGAAAACCGGTCTCCACCTCCACTTCTTTGGTCGGACTGTTGGCAGTATCCCCGGCGACAGCCATTTCTGCCCACACAACGTCAAGATCGATTGTGGTGGGCAGGTTGACACTGATCGGCTCGCCTTCGAATGATTCCAGTTCCACGACGGTATTGTCTTTCAGGAACTGAACGACTCCTTCCAGTGCGTCCTTAGCCAAAGCGACCTGTTCGAAAGTCTCGGTATCCATGAAGTGGAAAAGGTCGCCATCCGTATACAGGTACTCGACATCGCGTGAATCGAGACGAATGTCATCGACCCGTGCGCCGCTGTTGTAGGTCTTTTCGATGGTCGCGCCCGTGCGGAGGTTGCGTACTTTGAGCCGGATGGTTGCGCCGCCGCGGGCCATTTTGATGTGCTGGTAGTCGAGCACCCGCCACAGCTGACTGTCTTCTTCGTAGATGTTGCCCCTGCGTAACTGCTGAACTTCAGCCATCTCTTTTATCTTTCCCGTTTCGATGATTTCAGTACAGAATCGCGACCGATTATAGAAGAGAAAATCAGGGGTGTCAAAACCGCGGCACTACGCGGCGGCTGCAAATGTTCTGACAAACGCACGCCGCCGCAGGGACAGTTGGGCGAAAAAACTATTCGCCGAACTGAATCAGCGCCGTTCTCAGCCGGTCCTCAACGCTGGTGACATCGGCAGGGATCTGCTGCAGGGCGCGCTGCGCTTCGACGACGCTGTACCCCAGGCCCGTAAGCGCTTCCATCACCTCCGCATCGGCATCGAGCGCGATGGCAAGTCCGGCCAGTTCGCCCTCTACCGGTTCCAGTTTGTCTTTGAGCTCGACAACCACTTTCTCGGCTGTGCGCTTGCCGATGCCCGGTACACGCGCGACGACGCCCGGCTCCTCGTTGGCAACGGCAAGGCGCAACGCGTCCGGTGTCAAGGCGCTCAGTGCAGCGAGGGCGACCTTTGGACCGATGCCGGATACCCCCAGAAGCAGTTCAAAGATGACGAGCTCGTCGAGTTCTTCAAAGCCATACAGACTCAGGTCGTTCTCTCTCACCTGCAGATAGGTATGCAGAGAAAGAATGTCTCCGGCCTGGAAGCGTGCGGAGATGGGGTCCGGGGTGAAGACGCGGAGGCCGATGCCGGCGGCTGCATGGCCCACTTCGATGATCAGAAAGTTGGCGCCCACGGCCGTAACAGTACCGCGTACCTGGCGAATCATGTTTTGTCCTCTTGCGGAATGAGTAGTCGGCTGCGGGCGGTTACGCGTCAGCGACAAGCGCGTGGAAACGTCCCGTTTGCAGATGACAGAGGGCAATAGCGACGCCGTCAGCCGCGTCGTCCGGGTGGGGCGTTTCCTCCAGGTCAAGTAGATGGCGGACCATGGCCTGCATCTGATATTTGTCGGCGTTGCCGTAACCTGTGAGCGCCTGTTTGATGGTCGCAGGCGTATATTCGATCAAAGGCAGATCGGCCAGGGCGGCAGCCAGCAGGGCTGCGCCGCGGGCCTGGCCGACAGTGATGGCAGTTGTTACATTTCGCCCAAAGAAAAGCTCTTCAACGGCAACTTCGTGCGGCTGGAACCTGTGAATGAGCTCTTGGATGTCCAGGAAAATCTTGCGCAGACGCAGGTGCATCGGCTGCCCCGGTGATGTATGGATTACGCCGCAGGTAAGCAGTTCATAGTCGCCGGTTACGGTTTCGAGGACGACACCGTAACCGGTTGAAGCGGTACCCGGGTCGATTCCGAGGACGCGCCGCTCGCGGTCGGGTTCGCCTGTATGGCGGCGTGCGCTGCGCGCTGTCATGTTGGGGCTGCCAAACGAATTTCGGTCGGTGTGGGAGACTGGTCTTTTCTGCCCGCCGCAGCTATACGTCCTGAGCTATGCGACTTGAGCAACCAGCTCGTCGGTCAGTTCCAGATTGTGGTGGACCCTGTTGACATCGTCAAGCTCTTCGAGAGATTCGAGCAGCTGCAGGACGGTCAGACCGGCGCGTGTATCAAGAGAGAGCGTCTGATTGGGCTGCTTGATCAACTCCGAAGCATCCGGCTGAATGCCCGCTTTACGCAGAGTTTTGTCTACCTGGGCGAGGTCGGTCCTTTCGGTGAAGATTTCGACGGCATCGTCGCTGACTTCGACGTCTTCGGCGCCCGCATCCAGGGCCTCCATAAAGATCTCTTCGGGATCCAGTTCGGTGGGGTTGCCGTCGCCATCCTGGAGGTGTATCGCCACATAACCTTTGGTCGTAAACTGCCAGGCCACGGACCCCGGCTCGCTGAGGTTGCCGTTTGCCTGCGTAAAACAGCGCCGCACTTGGGCGATGGTGCGGTTGCGGTTATCGGTCAGACATTCAAGCAGAACGGCGACGCCGTGCGGCGCGTAGCCTTCGTAAAGGATTTCCTCGATATCGGCGGCATCTTTGTCCAGGCCTGCACCGCGGCGTATTGCCGACTCGATGCGGTCCTTGGGCATATTCTCGGCGCGCGCTTTTTCGATAGCGAGCCGCAGGCGCACATTGGCGTCACTGTCCGGACCGCCTTCGCGGGCGGCTACCTGAAGCTCGCGGGCCAGCTTGGTAAAGAGCTTGCCGCGGGCGTTGTCATTGGCGCCTTTTTTTCGCTTGATCGTAGACCATTTGGAATGACCAGACATTTTTGCTCCTATTCTGATCCAATTCGCATTTGCATCGGGAACGGGACTCAACTGCACTGAATATGAGAGGATGGCGTCTTCACCGCCCAGTTGGGCAAGCCGCGCCCAAGGTCCCCCGTATCAGTTTGCACTTTTGTTCACTACAGGCGAGGGCCGCTGCATTCCATTGGAGCTTTGCAGGGATTGCTCAGTCTCGGCGCCCGGACGGTTGTAGTTCTGGATGGCGGCGCGGATGAAAGCGCTGAAGAGTGGGTGCGGACTTGTCGGACGGCTCTTGAACTCGGGGTGGAACTGCGTGCCCAACATGAAAGGGTGCCCGGCCACTTCGACGATTTCGACGAGGCGTCCATCAGGTGAGCGCCCGCTCAGCACCAGGCCATGTGACTCCAACTCGTCGCGATAGGCGTTGTTGAATTCAAAACGATGGCGATGACGTTCGTTAATCTGCTCGGGATAGTCGGCGAGGGCATAAGCGGCTCCCGCCTTCGAGTCGGGCAACAGCTGACAGGGATAGATGCCGAGCCGCATGGTGCCGCCCATATCGGCGATGTCGCGCTGCTCCGGCATCAGATCGATCACGGGCATCTCCGTGCTGATGTTGAATTCGGTGCTGTTCGGCTCTTCACTCTCCAACACGGCGCGTGCGAACTCGATGCAGAGCACCTGCATGCCGAGACACAACCCCAGGTACGGTACGTTGCGTGAGCGGGCGAACCGCGCGGCAACGATCTTACCTTCAATGCCGCGGTATCCGAATCCGCCTGGCACAAGAATGCCGTCCAGCCGGTCCAGCCGGTCCAGTTCGCGCCCCTTCTCCAGAGATTCTGAACTGATCCATTCGATGCCGAGGTCGTAACCTTCGGCCAGGACGGCATGGATGAGGGCCTCCTTGACACTCAGGTAGGCGTCCTCCAACTCGACATATTTGCCGACAATTCCGATAGTGATTCGTTCTTTGGGACGGGCCAGTTCGGATACGAATCGGCGCCATGCGCTCAACCCGTTCCTGGATCCGTCGGCTGCGGTCAGGGCCAGCCGGTCGACCAGAAGCTCGTCGAGACCGGCCTCCTGTAAACTGAGAGGGACCTGATAGATTGTATCCTCCGTGACCATAGGGATGACGGCGTTCTGGGCCACGTCACAGAAGAGCGCGATTTTCTCCTGGGCGTCCGCGTCGACCGGATAGTCGGAGCGAACGATGATGACATCGGGTTGGATGCCGATGTCGCGCAGTTCGCGTACGCTGTGTTGCGTTGGCTTTGTCTTCAGCTCTTTGCTGGCGGCCAGAAAGGGCAACCAGGTGAGGTGCACATAAAGCGCATTTTCGGCGCCGACGTCTTTCCGCATTTGGCGAATCGCTTCAAGGAAGGGAAGTCCCTCGATATCGCCGACAGTGCCGCCGATCTCCACCAGGACGACTTCGGCCCCGCTCAGGCGGGCCATCTGTCCAATATGGCGTTTGATTTCGTTGGTGACATGGGGGATCACCTGGATGGTGCCGCCAAGATAGTCCCCCCGCCTCTCTTTAGTGATCACATCGTTATAGATCTGCCCGCTGGTCACGTTACTGAGCTTGTTGAGATTTTCGTCGATGAAACGTTCATAATGGCCAAGATCCAGATCGGTTTCGGCGCCGTCCTCGGTGACGAACACCTCGCCGTGCTGATAGGGTGACATCGTGCCCGGATCGACATTCAGGTAGGGATCGAGCTTCATCGCGGCTACGCGGATGCCCCAGGTCTTGAGCAGAAGGCCGATGGAGGCGACGGTTACACCTTTTCCAAGGCCCGATACCACCCCGCCAGTAACAAAGATGTATTTTGTCATCTTCAGTTTCCCCTCATAGGGAGGCTTCTCTTATTTGCCCGGCTGATCCGAACTCCGGTCCTTCAGGCAGTTCACAGGACTGTGACGCCGGCAAGCGAGCAGTAGTTCCAACGTAGAGAAAGACTTCAAAATCGTAACACGGCGTCATCGCGGTGTCAAAGGAATTCAGAAGGCGGAGCCGCCCGGAACGTAACCGAAGACGGAATGACGCGAGAATTTCAGCGAGATGCAGGGGCTTGCGCCTACTCTCCCAGAGCAACTACAAAAGCAACGGCCCGCTCGTCGTCGTGGCTCAGGCTTACGGACCACTGGCTCAGACCCAGGGACCGGGCGCGGCGTGCGGCTGCGCCATGGAGCTGGACGGAGGGCGCGCCGCGTGCGTCGGAAACGACTTCCAGGTCGATCCAACGGATTCCGTCCCGCCAGGCGCCGGTTCCCAAGGCTTTGGCGATCGCCTCTTTGGCAGCGAAACGGGCAGCGAGGGATTCAACGCGATCACGGCAGTGGCCCAGCTCGGCCTCAGTGTAAAGGCGCTTCAGAAACCTCATGCGCGCCGGCGGGGCGCCCTCGTAACGCGAGACGGCCCGGCGAATGCGCTCGATTTCTACAATGTCAACACCTGTGCGCAGGATCATTCTTCAGTAGGCATACTTGCGGCCGAATTCAGATTGCATCGCGGTGTGCTTCTTTCAGGCCTTTGACGTGCGGCGTTCGCTCGGACCGGTTTGCAGTCATGGCGGGTCGCGGGGATCATCGAGATCGTCAAAGCCATACAGTTTGGAGACGACATAGAGCGGGCGGGCCTTGACGTCATCGTAGATGCGGGCAAGATACTCGCCGATGATTCCCAGAAAGATGAGTTGAATTCCTCCCAGGAAGAGTACGGCAACCAAGGTGGAGGCCTGGCCCAGGAAGGCGTTGTTGCCGGAGAGACGCAGGACCGTCGTCACGATAGTTCCCAGCAGACTTACAAAGGCCAGAAAAAAGCCAAAGTAGGTGCTGAGCCGCAGGGGAATGTAGCTGAAACTGGTGATCGCGTCCAGTGTCAGGCGGAGCATTTTGCCGAGCGGATACTTGGTGTCACCGGCAAAGCGCTCCGCCCGCTGGTATTCGATGCCAATCTGGCGGTAGCCGACCCAACTGCTGAGGCCGCGCATGAAGCGATGCTGCTCGCGTAAACGGCGCATTGTCAGGAGGACCTGGCGGTCGATCAGGCGAAAGTCACCCGTGTTCACGGGGATTTCCACATCGGTAATGCGGCGAAGAAGCCGGTAGAAAGCGCTGGCCGTCCAGAGTTTGAACCGGGACTCGCCGCGTCTCTGGGCGCGCACGGCGTAGACAACCTCATAGCCTTCGCGCCATTTGTCGAACATTTCATTGATCAGCTCAGGCGGATCCTGCAGGTCGGCGTCTATGATCGCGATCGCGTCCCCCAGCGCATAGTCCATGCCGGCAGTAATGGCGAGCTGGTGGCCGAAGTTCCGAGAGAAGTTGATGATTTTAACGCGCGGGTCCTGCTCGCGCAGAGAAAGTAGCATCGAGAGAGATTCATCGCGGCTGCCGTCATTGACGCAGAGCAGTTCCCACGGTTGACCGATGTCGCCCAGAACGGCGGCCATGCGCCGGTAGAGTTCGGAAATCACCTCTTCTTCGTTGAAGATGGGCACGATAACGGAGATGACCGGGCGCCAGCTGAGGTCCTGGGAATCGGCACAGTTCTGATGCGGGGCGTGCTCCGGTTTCGGGTCGTCCGGCGGGTTGGGCGCGCTGGGGGACCGTTGACCTGTCCGGGGCGGCACGGTCTCAGTTGGAGGGTTCATTTCGGTTCCTGCTTAGGTCAACTTTCCGCCATCGCGATTCGCTCTTCGAGCACAACCAGGGGGACGAACATTATGGAGGAATCTCCGCCGCCGGTCGGCCCTGCGCTGGATTGGGTTTCAGACGACGTCAGCGGATTCAATCGTACTGAATTCCAAAAGGTTGGTCAAGCGATAGACCGGGTAGAGTGCATCCCGGATTTTTTGCGGTGATCACGCAAACGGTGGTGGTTTCAGCCCCGGCAACAGTTCGATCCCACTTGATGAACAATAATATAAAACATATTTTTTACTCTTTCTCATCTCCGCCGCCGCACCGCGGACCCCCCCCTCAGCCATCGCCAGGATGAACTGGGGGCCCCAAAAAACTTGACAAAACCTGTCCAAACCTGACAACATCCTTCAGCGCATTCACCGGCGAGCCGTTGAGAAAAAAGGGGGGGGTCCCCCCCAAAAACATGACAAAACCTGCCAAACACGACAAATCCTGCCAAAATCCTTCAGAGCATTAACGATTGAGCCGTTGAATCGAACGGGGGAGTCCCCCAAAAAAACCTGACAAAACCTGTAAAAGTCCTTCAACGCTCCTCACGCCTCTCCACTCTCTCCTCGCCTTTTGTCCTGATTCAGACAACGACCTCACAAAAATCTGGGATGCACCCTGCGTCTTTCGGGTAAGTCTGGGGGAATGGGTTGATAGTGAGCTTAACCGGGTATCCCGAGTTCGGGGAGCCAGGCAGCCAAGGCGCTGCCATGGGCGCAGACTGCGGAAACGGTCCCGGTTGCGTGTTCGGAGGAAATCGGCTACGCTTGCGGCGAAAGGTCAGTTCACGCTCTGGCTTCAAACCAACTGTGTGAGAAGCGGAGCGGGAGGAGTGCAAGGTCGATTGCACGCTTTCCGCCATTTTTTTCTTTCTCCTCTTCTCTGAGAATGGAGTGCGCTTCATGCCTGTTTTGCAACCGGTTCCCCTGGCAAGTTACGCCAGCCGCATTTTTCAAGCCGCGGACACGCCCAAGATGACTGCGGATCTTGTAGGACAATCGCTGGTCTCGGCCAATCTGGCCGGTCACGACTCGCACGGTGTCATCCGAATCGTGCAGTATCTGCGGCAGATCGACGAGGACGAAATACGCCCCCGGGCCAGACCGGAAATCGAGCGGGAGACACCGGTCATGGTGCTGTACAACGGCCATCGCTGCTTCGGGCAGTTGGGAGCCAAAGTCGCCGTCGAGGACGGAATCGGCAAGGCGAGGGGGAACGCCGTGTCAGTGGTAGGGTTGAAGCACTCCGGCCACGTGGGTCGTTTGGGCGAGTGGGTGGGACTTGCGGCCGAGGAGGGGCTAATCGCGCTGGCGTATGCCAACGGTGGTCGTTCGGGCGGCCTTGTAGCGCCTTTTGGCGGCGCGGAAAGGCGAATGGGCACGAACCCGATAGCGGTGGCGATACCTCTGAAAGACCGGCCGGCAATGCTGCTGGATTTCGCCACAAGCGCCGTGGCGGAAGGCAAAGTGCGGGTGGCGTTCAACAGCGGCAAGGAGATCCCGGAAGGTTGGGCCCTGGACAAGAACGGCGCCCCCACCAAGAATCCGGGCGACGTGTACGAAGGCGGGATGCTGCTTCCGGCAGCCGGCCACAAGGGCTTCGGCTTGGCGCTCCTGACCGACTATCTGGGCGGGATTCTGACGGGGGCGGGCGGGCCGGGCAAACCCGGCTCGATTCTGGGCAAAGGCGTCCTGGTGATGCTCTTGGAGAAAAGGTTTTTACTCACGCTGGACGGAT
>VXMH01000064.1 GCA_009841235.1 Caldilineaceae bacterium SB0661_bin_32
GGCGCCGGGAGGGCAGGCAGCGGGGTTGGGTCTGCTGCCGGTTATCACGACGTTTTCCGCGCAGAAGGAGACACATCAGGCCGGCATGCGCCTGCACGATGGCCAGACGGTGCGCGGGTACGAGATCCACACCGGAGATTCACGAGTCCGGGAGGGAACGGCCCGGTTCGGCGAAATCATCGAGCGGGGCGGGCGGACGGTACGCATACCTGACGGCGCAGCTGCGGCGGACGGGAGCGTGTGGGGGACCTATCTGCACGGGCTGTTCGAGAACGACGGCTTCCGGCACAGCTGGCTGCGCGGGCTGGGCTGGTCCGGCGCGGTCGCGGCGACAACCGCGCTCAGGAACCGGGAGTATGACCGGCTTGCCGACGCGGTCGAAGAGGCTGTCGTCTGGAATGCGGTGGAGGCGCTGATCTCATAAGTTTGCTGGGGTGAAAGTGGGTGCATCCCAAAATGGGGGCAAGCTCTCCCAAACCTGTGACGGCGACAAACCTTGGCCGGTCCGTAATCGACTTTGAGGCAGCAGAAGCGCCACCTCCTCCTTCCCCCACAAACTACGGTAGGGGCAGGCCTTGTGCCTGCCCTCGTGTAAGCTCTATGTTGGTTCCTTGAGAATACCTTTCGTGGAATCTCTGGCTGACTTCGGCAGTACTGGCAAACCAAATTAGATGCGATTGCCCTGCGTTCAGATGCGGCCTGCGCACCACTGGATGCCGCGCAGGATGGTCTTGCGGAAGTTGGGGTCGACGTAGGTGAGATTGTCGTGGCCGGACTGGTAGCAGAAGACGCGCGCGTTTCTGAACTGGCGCGTCCAGCCGAGGACGCGCATGCTCCGGGCGTGTTCGGTCGTGAGCAGGTGGTGGCTGTCCTCGCCTGCGCTGGCCATGGAGTAGGTCTCGTCGACCATCTGCCAGGCTTCGATGCCCTGGGTGATGGGGTGGGCGGGGTCGGCGATCTGGACCGACAACTCCTGTTCATGGTCATAACCGAAGCTGCGATCGGAGATCCCCACGAGGTCGGACCAGAAGGGCCACTGCTCGTAGGCTAGGATGGCGTGGTGGAGCAGAAAGATGCCCTGGCCGCTCTCACCAAGCTTTTCGAGGACGCGCCGGGTCCTTTCTTCCGGCAGGCCGCGCGGCATGTTGTAGAAGAGAAAGACGTCGTAGGTGTCCAGCGCCTGACCGATGTCGGCGGCCCAGTTCGCCTCCAGCTGGATGTAGCTGTCGACCTGGGGCATGTCGCGGAAGATGGCGTGGAAGCCGGGTACGTCGAAGAAGTGGCCGCCGGTGATGACGGCGACTTTGATGCTGCCGTTGTCGGTTTGGTTCGTGCTCATCGTTCAGTTCTTCCTTTTTCACCAGCTGAATACTGTGCCGAGCAGGTCGTTGGGCCGGTCGCGCAGAGTATCGTAGATGCGCTCGGCCTCTTCGGCGGCGACTACGTCCTGCACGAGAGAGGCGAGGTCGATGCGGCCGCGGCTGTGCAAACGGGCGAGATTCTCCAGGTCGTCTACGTAAAAGTGGCTGTTCTGTTTGACGGTTATGAGGCGGCGCTGGGCCAGGTTGAAAGGGTAGCTCACCCGGTCGCGGCCGGCGATGAAGAGAACTTGCCCTCCGGTCTTCATGGCCCGGATCAGCTGTTCTTCCATGCCGGGGACGCCGGCAAAGTCCAAGACCGCGTCGAAGCTTTCGTCGGCGATCTGTGCTGACCAGCCGGCGCCTTCGACGTTGAGGGCTTGCTCGGCGGCGCCGGTGCGGCGCGCGATTTCAAGGCGCGGTTCGTCGACGTCGCAGATGGTGACGCGTGCGCCCTGCAGGGCTGCGAACTGGGCCGCGGCCTGGCCCACACAGCCGGCGCCGACGACGAGGACTTTCTCGCCGATTTGCGGGGCGGCGTTGCGGATGGTATTGAGTGCGACGGCGGCCATGCCGTAGATGGCGGCTTCCCGCAGGTCGACGTCATCGGGGAGTTTGATCAGGAGCTCATCTTCGGCGACGACTATGTACTCGAGATGGCCGCCGGTGCTTTTGCCGACAAAAATGTGGTCGTCGACCTGGAGAGATTGGGTGTCGGGTCCGGTCTCGATGACGCGGCCGACGGTCTGATAACCGGTCGGCATGGGTAGCAGCCTGTCACCGGGGGCGTAGTTGCCTTTGTGGAGCTGGTTGCGCTCCGTGCCGTTGGTGATGCCGGAGTAGAGGGTCCTGATTTTGACTTGGTTGGTGTGCGGCGGTGGGGGATCGGGCCAGTCGGGGACAAGGACCTTTTCTCTGACCTTGTCGTCGCGGGTTCTGAGTACGATTGCTCTCACCGGTCGTTCAGCCTTTCGGGAGGTTGCGGGCTGTCCGCGAGGGACGCCATTTTATCCGTGGATGGATGCGGAGGGCGGCCTGATGCTTTGCGGCTGGTGGCTGCGTGGTCTATAAATGAATCTGCTGTTCTTTCGCCGCAGTAAAAGGATAAGGCGGGATCAGCATGCCATACAACGGGGAACGGCGCAATGCCGGAAAGGACAGACCAGGCATGGCTGCACAAAAGAAAAGTTCCTGGAGAGATGACTTTTCTGCGGGAATTGAGAGGGACGGCTGGGCGGAGGCGATCGCAGTGCTGGACTCGCAGAAGACGGGGCACGCGGGGACGCCCAGGCAGGCTGTGAAGTTGCAGGCTGCGAAGATCATGAGCAGGCACTATGGGGAGGGGACTGCTGGCTTGTACGAGGCAGCCACCGCATTTGCCGGATCGGAAAGTGAAGGGGCCCAGGAGGTCGGGCTTGTGTT
The DNA here is from genome assembly GCA_009841235.1 of Caldilineaceae bacterium SB0661_bin_32. Taxonomy (GTDB): domain Bacteria; phylum Chloroflexota; class Anaerolineae; order Caldilineales; family Caldilineaceae; genus Bin5. The sequence goes on from VXMH01000064.1 coordinate 2,781, forward strand.
GCTTGGGCCGATGTTCGGGCACAATCCGGCGGAAGTGACCGGCATCATTTTCAGACTGGCTGATAGCGAGAATTGGGAGGTACGGGAGTGGGCGGCGAGCGCGCTGAGACGGGTGATCAGCGAGAATTTCGCGGCCATCTTCCCCACAGTGCGTGAGTGGGCAGGGCACGATTCGCCGAACGTGCGGCGGGCGGCGGCGGTGGCGAGCGGTTCGGCCGCGGGAAGCTGCACGGAGGAGGCGTGCCGGATGTTGCTGGAGGCGTTGACGCCGCTGCTGGAGGATGACGATCCCTATGTGAGGAAGAACCTGGGCGCATTTGCGATCGGCGGCGGCTTTTTGAAGGCCCAGCCGGCGCTGGTGGCGGACTGGCTGGGGCGGGCGAGCGATCATCCGCGGGCACAGTGGAATGCGGCCATGGCGCTGTCTGCGGCAGAGGCGGCCAACTGTCTGGAGCTGCTGTCAGGGTTGCTGGATCAGCTGGCGGCGGATGAGCGGACTGTGGTGCGCCGGGCGGTGTACAGGGCGGTGTTGAACTTGGCGAAGCGCGTTCCGGAGGAGGTCATTCCAATGGTGCAGGCTTGGAAGGATGATCCTGCGCGCTGCCACGTGTATTCCCGTGTAAAGGAGAAGATGGGGGCGTCAGGGAATCTCTAAGGAGGCAACAGGGGCAGGCCTTGTGCCTGCCCCTGCCGGACCTTTGGGGGAGTTTAGTTTTGCTTGAAGGTGATGTTGTTGCAGCCCACACTGTTGCTGATGGACATGGACCACTTGGGCGAGAGTGGTGTCAGGTTCGAGAAGTCCTTTGAGTTATGACTGCCGTCCGTGTTGACGCCGGCAGGGCAGTTCACGACCCAGATCTCGACGAAAGTGCCGGATGAGGCTCGGCCTCCGAAGGGAGAGAAGCCCCACTTGCCGGTTGGTTTGCCGCAACCGGAACACTTGGTATTGCGCGGGCCGTTGAAGGCGATGTGTACACAGACATTGTTCAACACGTTGTTGTGACGGTCACGGATCACCCCCTCGAAAAAGGTCTGCTGGTCGTTACCGGGGCAGCTCCCGCTGTCTACGAGGGAGAAGGCGTGCGCCGGCGGGGGCGGGACCGGTGTCGCCGTGGGGACCGGCGTTGCCGCTGGCGTTGGAATGGCGGGCGCGATCTGGACGAGTTCAGGATTGGTGGCTGTCACCAGCGGGGCGTAGACCCACCCGTACTGGCCGCCGTAGATGATCTGCCACCAACCGCCGGACGGGTTTTTGCCGGAGATCGGGTATTCGGCGCCGGCTGTTGCCTGGCCGATGACGGCGTAATTGGTGCCTGGGCCGGCGCGCACGTTCATCGTTCCGTTGATGGAAACGGTGGGGGAAGTGGAGGTCGCAGTTGGCGTGGGCGTGGAGGTCGCGGTTGGCGTCGGTGTAAGTGTTGCTGTCGGAGTGTCGGTGGCTTCGAGGGCGGCAAGCCTGACCTCGAAAGCGTTCATTCGATCCGACAACGAAGTCACCAGTTCGACCATTGACTCCACCTTTTCCGCCAGGCTTTCGAGCGTCAGAGTTGCGTCCTGGGCATAGAGCGGCGCGCCGACGCCGGCAAGGAATACAGCGATAAGCAGAATGAGAAGCGATTTCTTCATTTTTCCCCTTTGCCTTTCTCCCCTCTTACAATGATTATGGGATGAGATGAATAATGACAATCTAACAATATATCCTGCCAAACCGATTGTCAATATGCCCGCCTTTGCCGGGAGCGGTCGCAAATGTGCGGAGATGGCGAGGCGGGCCATTGCTGATACGATGAAGCGCTCTTTCACGGGGACAGACTTTCCCGGACCGGAGGCGCGTTCCGATGGGTCAAGACCTGAAATATGAGGCCGGGCATTGACGACGGGGGACGGATGCTGGACCGTTTATTTGACTATATCATCGTAGGCGCGGGGTCGGCGGGGGCGGCGCTGGCGGCCAGGCTGACGGAGGATCATGAGGTGACGGTACTGTTGCTGGAGGCGGGGCCGGACTACCGGTCGCGGGAGGCGCCGGCGGCGATGCAGAGTCACAATCATGGAGAGATACTGCTGGCAGAAGAGTATCGGCAGGTCTACCAGTGGCCGGGGCTGGCCGCGCGGCGGAGTGAATGGCAGAAGGCGGCGCCGTTTGTGCGCGGGCGGGGTATGGGAGGAAGCTCGGCGATCAATGGGTTGATCGGGCTGCGCGGCGAGATGGAGGACTTTGACCGCTGGGCGGCGTTGGGCTGTGCAGGGTGGGCCGGCAGGGACGTTTTGCCTTCATTCGTTCGGCTCGAGGATGACCTCAACTTCGGCGATGCGCCGTATCACGGGCGCGGGGGGCCTGTGCCGCTCTGCCGGGTGCCGGTGGAGGCATGGGGCGCCGTGGACCTGGCGCTGCGGGAGGCGGCGGTTGGGCTGGGTTACGGCTGGGCGGACGACTATCATGCGCCGGGCAGTACCGGGGTATCGCCCGTGGCGCTGACCATGCGGGAGGACAGGCGCGTTTCGACGAATGACGGGTACCTGGAGCCGGCGCGGGGGCGGGCGAATCTGACGGTGGTTGGCGCGGCGCTGGTTGACCGGGTGGTATTTGAAGGGGATTCAGTCGAAGAGGGAAAGCGAAGGCGCGCGCTGGGCGTGCGCGTGGTTGGCGTCGACGGTCTGACGGCAAGGGAGGGCGGCGGGACTGTTCTGCGCGGCAGAGAGGTACTGCTGTGTGCGGGAGCGGTGCATTCCCCGGCTATTTTGATGCGGTCGGGAATCGGGCCGGCCAGGGCACTCGAAGCGGCTGGGGTAAGGCTTGTGGTCGATCTACCCGGAGTCGGCCAGAATCTGCGGGACCATCCGACGGTGGGGCTGCATCTCAAATTGCGTCCTGGGGCGCGTGCGGACGGGCCCCACGCGCGGCGGACCAGCTGCTGTGTCCGCTACAGTTCGGGGCTTGCGGGCGCGGGGCGCAACGACATGCTGATGGCGAGCTGCAACGTATTCGGGATTGAGGGGGAGGCGCTGGAGCGGGGCGTGATCGTGGTGTCGGTCTTTCAGGCCTTTTCGCAGGGGCAGTTGTGGGTCGAATCAGCTGATCCGCAGGTTGAACCGGTTATCGAAGAGCGTATGCTGTCCGACCGGAGAGACCTGGTGCGGCTGCGCGACGGGGTGCGGCGGCTCTTTGCGCTCGCCGGGCATGCCGCCATTGAGGGGATTGCCGAGGAGATTTCGCTGGGCGATCTTTACGGTGGAAGGCGGGGCGGCTTCGACAGCTCGGTCAGCGACGTGGAGCTTGACCGGTGGCTGCTGGAGGAGTGTCTCGACTGCTTTCACATTGTAGGGACGTGCCGGATGGGGGCGGTCGGTGACCCCGGTGCGGTCGTGGATTCGGACTGCAGAATAATTGGGGTGGATGGACTGCGCGTTATTGATGCTTCAATCATGCCGGAGGCGCCTCGGGCGAATACGCATCTGACTGCGGTGATGATTGGCGAGCATATGGCGGAAAAGATGAAAGGCAGTGGTCAGTGAAACACCTGTGGCAGTGGGTTGAAACAGCAACGGGGGAAGAACGATATGGGAGCGGTAAATGTTGCGTTGCGTGAACAGTTTGTTCGGGACGGTTTTGTTCTGTTCAAGGGCGTTCTGGAGCCGGAGCTGGTGGAGAGGCTGAGGGGGTGGAGCGACGAGATTCTGGGTCTGCAGGGGAAGGCGCATTTTGAGCAGAATCGCACGACGGGAAGCATGGTGCTGATCGATTGGGCGATGGCCTATCGGTACAGTGTGCTGGCGGAGCTGATCGCTCATCCGAAGGCGGTGGCGGCGTTGGGAGAGCTGGGGTTTGCGGAGCCCAGGTTCGGGCACGGGCGCATTATCAGCAAACCGCCGCAGAGTCCCCCGCTGTTCTGGCACGAGGACGGGCGGTTTTGGGACGATCCGGTGAGCTATACCTGGCAGCCGATTCAGTGTTTTCTGATGTACTATCTGACGGATACGGACGCGCGCAATGGCTGTCTGCGGGTGATTCCCGGGTCGCATCGGAAGCGGCACGCGCTTCATGATCAGGCGGCGTCGATGCATACGGATGAGCTGAGGACGTATGCGAACCCGGAGGACGCCGCTTTCCAGCGGGCGGAGGGGGAGGTTGACGTGCCGGTGCGGGCGGGGGACTTGGTGATGGGGTACGGAAGGCTGTTTCACGCGGCCCACGCCAACCTGAGCGATGAGCGGAGGACGGTGCTGACGATGTGGTACTATCCCCATTTCGTCGACTTGCCGGAGCGGACAAGGGCGACGATCTATTCGCTGGAGAGCGCTAACGGCGAGACGGAGACCGGACCGCAAAATGACGCGCAAACGCGGATGGAGCCGTTCAGGATCGTCTATGAAGGGGACGCCGAGCCGATCGCAACGCAGTGGACGCCGGGGCCGGCGCTGAACTAGAGTTCGGCGTGTCTCAGTTGTTGGGCGATTTGGAGAACGGTCAGATCTTGCCCTTGGCTTTCATCTCGGCTGCGAGTTTTTTCTGATAAGCGGCGTGTGCTACTTCGTCCTCCTTGGCGCGTTCGGAGTAGTAGATGAAGCCGAGTGCCTGCCGTGTGCGGTTTGAACTGCGGTTGGCGTCGGCGCGGTGGATGGTCAGGGCGTTGTGGATGAGAAGGTCGCCGGGTTGGGCGGGGAAGGCGACTTCGTCGGCGAGGTCCTGGGGTGAACCGTAATCGGTGACGCCTTGGGAAAAGCCCAGCGTTTGCGTGCGGCCGTGGGGGCGGAGGGGAAGAAGGTGTGAGCCGCGCACGTAGCGGACGCAGCCGTTTTCTTCGTCCACTTCTTCGAGGGCGAGCCACATTGTGAGGGCTTCGCAGGGATCGAGCATGAAGTAGTAGCCGTCCTGGTGGGGCGGGGTGGCCTTGCC
>VXMH01000042.1 GCA_009841235.1 Caldilineaceae bacterium SB0661_bin_32
AGGTTTGGGGGGGATGGGGAGAGGCGGCGCGGGCGGCGTGTGCGAGGGCAGGCACGAGGGCGAGGAGAGAGAGGGCAGGCACAATGCCTCCACCTGCATTCCGGGCAGCTTCCCAGGAGATTGAGGGAGTAAGGTGCGATTGCCCTGGGGGACCCCAGTTCATCCTGTCGATGGCTGAGGGGTGGTGTGTCCGCGATGCGGTGGCGAGAATATATTTTATATTTTTTTACATTAAGTGGGGCGGCACTGTTGCCTGGGCTGAAACCACCACTGTTTGCGCGATCACCGCAAAAAGTCCGGGATGCACCGCACAAGACCAGCGACTTGATCTCAGTGGTATAATGGGGCAAGGTCGCCGCAAGGGAACGCGTGCAGCCTTCGGACAACTGTCAGCAGGGCCCGAAGCCGGAGTCCCGCACCCGGGGAGGTGCGCCAATGGCGATGCCGATCGATACGCCAACACAGGCCGTTTCGCCTAAGCTGGAAAAGGCGCTGGAACTGGCCTCCGCCCGCCACAAACATCTCTGCCCGCGCCAGGTACTCGGCGCCCGCTGCGCCATCGCCGCGGCGGCCATGTTGGAACTCGATGTGCCCCGCAAGGACAAGCGCCTGCTGGTGATCGTGGAGACGGACGGCTGCTTCGTAGACGGCGTCGAGGCGGCTGCGGGGGTATCCGTAGGCGGCCGCACGCTGCGAGTCGAGGACTACGGCAAAATCGCGGCCACCTTCGTCGACGTGAAGACCGAACGCGCGCTGCGCGTCGCTCCCCAAACTGATGTCCGCGACCGTGCCCGCGACTACGCCCCCGAGCAGACGCGACGCTATTTCGCCATGTTGCACGGCTACCAGCGTATGCCTGACGCCGAGCTGCTCTCCTTTGAGTGGGTGAAGCTGGCGAAACCGGTCGCGGCGATCGTGAGCCGGGCCGGTGCGCGGGCGATATGCAGTGAATGCGACGAAGAGATCATCAACGAACGCGAGGTCGTGGGGGATGGCGTTTTGTTGTGCCGGTCTTGCGCGGGCGGGGGGTATTACCGTGTGGGCGGGGCGTAGTGTAGTGTTCCGTGACCGGTGATATGGCACTGCGCTTCGGGGACTGGTTTGGGACTGATTCACAGTTTTGGCTAAACCTACAGACGCAATTCGATCTTGTCTCAGCCGACCGCAAAGTGGGGGCGAGGGTTCGCGCCTTGCCGACTGCCGCCCAGCGATGAATTTCGGGACTCTGATAAATCTGTTTTCGCCGCGCGCTTTCATTTCATCACCGCTCCCCCAATGTTCCAGCTCAAAGCCACACACAAGGTCGTCAAGGACTACTTCGCCGAGATCCACAGGCTGACGCAACTCGGCGCGGTGCATGAGGGCGCGGTCGCGCCTGCGTTCGCCAATCTGCTGCGCGCGGCGGCGCAACCGTTCGGCTGGACGCTGGCGGAGCAGTACGCGCGCACGGGGTCCGGCGGGCAGGCCGTCCGCATCGACGGCGCGCTGCTGGACAGTTTCAGGCTGGCGCGCGGTTATTGGGAGGCGAAGGACAGCGCCGACGACCTCGACGCGGAGATCAGCCGTAAGCTGGCTGCCGGCTATCCGCAGGACAATATCCTGTTCCAGTCGCCGGCGCGCATGGTTGTCATCCAGCAGGGGCAGCGGGTGTGGGACGCGCCGGTGGAGACGCCGGACGCGCTGGTTGCCGGGCTGCGCGCCTTTTTCACCTACCAGCCGCCGGCGTTTGAACGCTGGCAGCAGGCGGTCGAAGAGTTCAAGGCGGTGGTGCCGGAGCTGGCCGCGGCGCTGCTGGAACTGATCGAGGGCGAACGGCGCGGCAACCAGGGCTTTATCGACGCTTTCGGCAGATTCGCGGATCTCTGTCGCGCCGCGATCAACCCCAACATCTCGGACCAGGCGGTCGAGGAGATGCTGATTCAGCACCTGCTCACCGAACGCATCTTCCGGCGGGTCTTCGACAACCCGGACTTTGTGGGCCGCAACGTGATTGCACGGGAGATTGAGGAGGCGGCGCGCGCGCTGACCAGCCAGCGTTTCAGCCGCCGCGACTTCTTCCGCCCGCTGGACCGCTTCTACGGCGCAATCGAAACGACAGCTGCCACGATTAACGACTTTTCGGAGAAGCAGGGTTTTCTCAACACGGTCTACGAGCAGTTTTTCCAGGGTTTCTCGGTCGAGGTGGCGGACACGCACGGCATCGTCTACACGCCGCAGGCGGTCGTCGATTTCATGGTGCGCTCGGTCGAGGCGCTGCTGCAGCGGGAGTTTGGTCGCTCACTGGCCGATTCCGGCGTGCATCTACTGGACCCGTTTGTGGGCACGGGCAACTTCATCCTGCGGGTGATGCGCCATCTGGCAGAGATCGGGCGGCTGGGCAGCCTGCCCCAGAAGTACGCGCACGAGCTGCACTGCAACGAGGTGATGCTGCTGCCCTACTACATCGCGGCGATGAACATCGAGCACGAGTACTACGAGTTGACCGGACAGTACGCGCCCTTCGCCGGCATCTGCCTGGTGGACACGTTCGAGCTGGCCGAGGACATCCAGCCGAGCCTGTTTGCGCCGGAGAACACGGCGCGCGTGCAGGCGCAGCAGGGACAGGAGATCACCGTCATCATCGGCAACCCGCCCTACAACGTGGGGCAGGTCAACGAGAACGACAACAACAAGAACCGCAAGTATCCGACGATGGACAAGCGGGTGCGGGAGACCTATTCGAAGGACTCCAAAGCGACCAACAAGAATGCGCTCGCCGACCCTTATGTCAAGGCAGTTCGGTGGGCGGCGGACCGCGTCGGCGAGGAAGGCATTGTCGCCTTTGTGAGCAATAACGGCTTTCTCGATGGCGTTGCGACCGATGGGATGCGCAAACATCTGGCAGACGACTTTGATGCCATCTACATCCTCGATCTGGGCGGGAACGTGCGCAAGAATCCCAAGCTGTCAGGCACGACACACAACGTCTTTGGCATTCAGGTCGGCGTCAGCATCAACTTTTTCGTCAAGAAGGGCCGCAAGTCAGACTTCCCGGCTGAGGTCTTCTACGCGCGCGTTGATGAGAACTGGCGCAAGGAGGAGAAGTACCGCTATCTCGATGAAAAGCAACAGTACGGAAACGTCGATTGGACCAGGATTACGCCGGACAAGCGGCACACATGGCTGACGGAGGGGCTCCACGCCGAGTTTGAAACTTTTATGCCGCTGGGAAGCAGGGAAGCAAAGGCGGCAAAAGGTGAAGCTGTTGATGTGCTCTTTCACGTTTTCAGCAACGGTGTCAAAACCAATCGGGATGCGTGGGCCTATAACTTCAACCGTTCCGCGCTCGCCGAAAACATGAGTAGCATGATCGACACCTACAACGAGCAGGCATTTAAGTGGGAAAGGCAAAGGGATAGGGGCGCAAACGTTGATGATTTTGTTCTTTCTGATGACAGGAGAATTGGCTGGAGTTCAGGCTTAAAGCAAGAGTTGAAGAGAGGGAAAACTACCGAATTTTTGCGGGAAAAAGTGAGGACATCGCTCTTTCGCCCATTTGCTAAGTCAAACCTGTACTTTGACCGGATGATGAACGAGAGGGTTTATGTTTTCCCATCGATTTTCCCAACATCGGAGGTCGAAAAAGAGAATAGGGTGATTTGGCTGAAAGTCGGTGCTGACTGGCCCCCGTTTGCGCTCATGGTCAACGTAATTCCAAACCTGCTGCCGCAAGGCGGTTCCCAATGCTTTCCCTTCTACACCTATGACGAGAACGGCAGCAACCGCCGCGAGAATATCACCGACTGGGCGCTAGCGCGGTTCCGTGCACAGTACCAGGACGACACAATTAGCAAGTGGGACATCTTCCATTACGTCTACGGCCTGCTGCACCATTCCGGCTATCGCGAACGCTACCAGGCCAATCTCAAGCGCGAACTGCCGCGCCTGCCCTTCGCGCCCGACTTCCGCGCTTTCGCCGCGGCCGGCGCGCGGCTGGCCGATATCCACGTCGGCTATGAGGATATATCCCCTTATGCGCTCAAGGAGATCGAGACACCGGGGCAGCCGCTCAGTTATCGCGTGGAGAAAATGCGTCTCTCCAAGGACAGGACGCAGATCCGCTACAACGATTTCCTGGCTCTGGACGGTGTGCCGGCCGAAGCCTTCGCCTACCGGCTGGGCAACCGCTCGGCACTGGAGTGGATCATTGACCAGTACCGGGTGAAGACGGACAAGCGCAGCGGGATCGTGAATGATCCGAACCGGGCGGAGGATCCGCGGTACATCGTCAACCTCATCGGCCGCGTGATCGCGGTGAGCCTGGAGACGGTGGAGCTTGTGGCGGGGCTGCCGGGGTACAGGTAGAAGCGCAGTCCTCGCTGCCCGTTGGCTGTCCATTTTCAAGCTCCTGTACATTTGTGCTATGCTTTGTCCGGAGCGACGACGTGAGGGTCATAGGAGTGCTTGCCGGGCTCGTAGAAATGAGGAAGGTAATATGAATATTGAATCAGAGCGGGAAAGGCTATCGCAAGAGAAGACATTGGAATGTCTGCGTCGCGAATTGAAGCCGACCGATATGGTCACCGTGTATCGGTCAGACAGAAACGGCCCTTCCATTCAATTCATCTATTGCGCATTGCTTCCATCTGCCCAGGTTGAGAGGGCGTTCTCAACTTTGCGTTGGGACTTGAAGGTGGATTTGGGGATGCCCAGCGCGGTTGAGCGTTACAGAGAGGGCAGGGAGCAGATTGATTACAGCCGCTACGGGGATGAAAACGGGCGCGAACCTCTGGTAATGAAACGCAACTTTGACGAGATGCGGGATGACTATATGGAAATATCCGAGGAGTTCCGTCTTTTCCACAATCTTTATCACAACAGAAAGACGGATGAATATATCAAGATCGATGACGATGGCAGTGAGGACACGGTGATTCTTGTCAGGCCGGACTGCATTCAGATCCGGCTTAAGGAGATTCGCCAATTTCTGGCGATCAAAGAGATGCACCTGTGGATCCAGTACGACTATCTGGAGTATGCGGAGCGCTCGCTGGTAGAACTCGGACTTAAAGAGGGCCAAACTATGCAGCGAGACAACGGTGTCTCGTGGAGACTCTTATATCACGACTCTCCTGGTGTTCGCAGTTATAAAGCATTGAGTCAGCTACTAGGCAATCGGCTTATCCAACCACTGCCAAAGTCCAAGAGCGGTTTTCCGGGATTTGCAGAGGAACCGGAGGAGAAACATGTCGAATTCATCATTGATGTCGACGAAAACGGTGATGAGGTCTCTTTCATATCCGACCCGGACGCTCTGGCAAATCATTTTGGCGACAGTCTCCATGCGCCCAATTATCTGACTCCTGTGCATTTTCGCAGACAGGTGCTGGACAAGTACTACCAGCAGCCCGGCAAGTACGCTGTGGAGGATTCGCTGCTGCGTTGCGGCCGTCTGTGGGTCATGGCGATTGACAACCAGCACGATGATAAAGTCTGCGCCTGGTTGGGCGATCTCGGGCGAGACCTGCCGTATCAGGAGAGGCTTCACTGGCGAGCGCACAACATCCCGCCATCGGGGAAAATGAGTGAGATTTTCTACAAACGCCAAGTCTTGGCTCAAGAGATTGATACAGATCGCCCCGACCTCCTGTTTAAGGAACGTTACGATGAGTTGATAGAGGCGTGTAAGGAACATCTGGGCTGGCAGTTGTTGCAACCGTTGCACTCAGGCGACCAGCACCACCTTGACAGCTTGCGCATCCCGGCCGCGGACGAACAGCGCGATTTTGATGAGTTGGTCCTGAGCCTTGCCAAGATACTGATCGACTCTTTGCACGTAAAACGCCTGAATTCACTGCTTTCGGAGGAGCAGAAAGAAGGGGTGGGGAAGGGCAGCATTGCGCTTCTCGAAGCGGTGCTGACATTGCGCAACATCAAGGGCGGGTCCGAACACATTGTGTTCCTGCGCAGACTCCAGAGTCTGCGCTCCAGTTCTTCGGCGCATCGCAAAGGAAGCAGATACAGGAAAATCGCAGAGCAGTTCGATATCGAGGGCCAGATTCTGCGCGATGTGTTCGCCGGAATTCTCTGGCAGGCGCTGGACTTTCTCAACTTCCTCATCTTTCTTGCAGGAGGCGGCCGTGTTGACAACGTTGAAGAAAACAGGAGTGAGGAAGGATATGCGATTCTTAGTGAGATGATTGGATTCGTCGATTCCGGCGCGACCGATGGCTCAGTCAACCATGACGACCTCATCTATGAATTGCGTGCCAAGCCATGACATTCGTCGATAGTGGCGCATGGATCGCCCTTTACAATCGGAGAGATCAACATCACGGTGACGCCATTGGGACTTTCAGGATTTTGGAACAGCAGAGAACTCGACTTTTAACCACGGATTATGTGCTCGATGAAACCATAACCCGCCTGAGATATGATGTGAGCCACTTGGCAGCGGTTGCCTTTCTTGACTATATTCAGGAAGCCCAAGAGGTGGGCATCGTAACTGTCGCGACAATCGATAGAGAATCTTTTCAGGAATCAGAGGGCCTTTTTCGTCAATACAGTTCCGAGAAGCTATCGCTTACCGATTGCACGAGCTTTGTGGTGTGTAAGCGGTATGGAATCTCCGCCGCGTTCGCCTTTGATCAGCACTTCCCGATCATGGGAATCTCGCTGCTTCAGTAGTAGGCCGCGCTGACGAGTGCGCCTTCATTTCGCTTGCCGCATCCACCAATGGGACCCAATGTGACCGACGCACAGGCCAGACACACATACGCCGACTACCTGGAAACGTCGGATGACGAGCGCTACGAGCTGCTTAACGGAGAATTGGTTATGGTTCCATCTCCGAAGGAGATACATCAATCCATTTTGGGTATTTTGCATCTCATGGTTGGAACTTTTGTGAGAGAGCGCAGATTGGGGAAAGTCTATTTTGCCCCTTTCGATGTCGTGCTTTCCGATACGGACGTTGTGCAGCCAGATCTGCTTTTTGTGTCCAATGAACGCATTGGTATCGTCACTGCGGACAATGTTCAGGGCGCGCCCGACTTGGTGGTGGAGATACTCTCCCCGGCCACAGCCGAGCGGGATAGGACGATCAAACTCGACTTGTACGCCACACACGGCGTCAAGGAGTACTGGATCGTGGACCCCGACGCCAAGACGATCATGGTGATGCTGCGGGGCGTAGGCGGCTTTGAAGCCGCTGGCATCTATGGGGCGGGAGAGACGCTACGGTCACCGACGCTAGAGGGCTTCAGTATAGAGGTGGAGGAGGTGTTATGAGGGGCAATAGACGGGTGATTGTCGTCCTTGATCGGATTTGTTCTGCAGGCAAGTCGTCGAGAGTTCTGGTGAATGTTTGAAGTTTAGTCCAGAGAACTCTCAGGGCAATCGCATCTTATTTGGGATGCCGACATTGCCGAAGTCAGGCAGAGGGTCCACGAAGGGCAGGCAC
>VXMH01000063.1 GCA_009841235.1 Caldilineaceae bacterium SB0661_bin_32
CATGCGCTTCGGGCAGCCTCCCAGAAGATTGACGCAATAAGATGCGATTGCCCTGTACCGGCTAGGGTCCCGGATTGCTATATCGGTGTTATGATTGTATAGTAGGCGAGTCTTTGAGATGTGACTGGAAAGCAGACCATGGTTGGTCGGTCCTGTTGTCACAAAGCCAAAGTACTTCGTGCCGGAAGTTTGCATATCGCGAGATTGAAGTCAACAACCCCCGGCTGTATAAGAGAAGAAGGATCGCACTCTGCTCGTCCTGTTCGGCAACGGCTTGTTGCGAAGAAGCCTCGATCGAGCTGCAGGCGGTCTACCCAAACATTCCAATTCAAAAAATCGACTTTTCAACGAAATTAAGGAGGATTTCATGCCGCGACCAGTAACGCTCTTCACAGGTCAGTGGGCGGACTTGCCTTTCGAAACCATCTGCGAAAAGGCCAAACAGTTCGGCTATGACGGTCTGGAGCTTGCCTGTTGGGGCGATCATTTCGAGGTGGACAAGGCCCTGGCAGACGACAGTTATGTTCAGGGACGCTGGGACACGCTGAACAAGCACGGTCTGCAATGCTTCGCTATCAGCAACCACCTGGTCGGTCAAGCGGTCGCTGACCGCATAGATGAGCGCCACGAAAGCATACTGCCGCCGCGCATCTGGGGCGACGGCACGGAAGACGGCGTTCGCGCCCGTGCGGCAGAGGAGATGAAGGACACCGCACGCGCCGCGGCCAAATTCGGTGTGAAAGTCGTGCCGGGATTTACCGGTTCGCCGATCTGGCACATGGTCTACTCTTTCCCGCCGAACCCGCCCGATTTTCTGGAGAAGGGTCTGGCTCTCTTTTCCGAACTGTGGACTCCGATACTGGATGTCTTCAGCGAGAACGGGGTGAAGTTCGGACTTGAAGTTCATCCGACCGAGATCGCTTTCGATATCCACAGCGCCCAGAACGCCATAGACGCCCTGGACGGCCACGAGGCCTTCGGCTTCAATTACGACCCGAGTCACTTCGGTTATCAAGGCGTGGACTACGTCGGCTTCATCCGCAAATTCGCTGATCGCATCTTCCATGTGCATATGAAGGACGTGGGCTGGGCGGACAGCGGTCGGGAGGCGGGTGTCTTTGGCGGCCATGCCGAATTTGGCGACCATCGCCGCTTCTGGGACTTCCGCTCGGTTGGGCGCGGCAAGATCGACTTTGAGGAGATCATGCGGGCGTTGAACGACATCGGCTACAACGGACCGCTCTCGATAGAGTGGGAGGACGCGGGCATGGACCGAGAGCACGGCGCGACCGAATCCTGCGCCTACACGCGACAGATCGACTTTGCGCCGTCCGAAATCGCCTTTGACGCGGCCTTTGCCGAATAGCTGGCGGTTTTGTCAGTGGGGGCGGCCTGCCAGCGGGCGGCCGCCTATTTCATGCCAGAAACCAAGAACAAAAGAGGGACTGACCAATGAGTGAAGGATCCGGATTCACTTCGATGGCTGGGGCGCGGGCTGAAGGTGACGCCCCGGAGATCGGTGTCGGTATGCTGGGCTATGCCTTTATGGGCAAGGCCCACAGCCATGCGATGTTGAACATCGCCCACATGATGTACCCGCCGCCGGCCGTGCCGAAGCTGGTAGGCATCGCGGGGCGCGACGAACAGGCTGTAGCGGAGGCGGCCAGACGCTACGGATACGACGGCTACTACACGGACTGGCGGGCGATGCTCGACAACGACGACATCCAGCTGTTCGATAACGGCGGACCGAACGATACCCACGCGGATCCCTGCATTCTGGCCGCCGAACGCGGCAAGCACATCCTGTGTGAGAAGCCGCTGGCGCGCACGGCCGATGAAGCGCAGAGCATGGTGGAAGCGGTACAGAAGGCGGGCGTGAAGAACATGGTCGCCTTCAACTATCGCTTTGTGCCCGCAATCCGGCAGATTCGAAAGCTGGTGGATTCCGGTCTGCTGGGCCAGATCTACCACTTCCGCGCCGTCTATCTGCAAGAGTGGGTGATGGCCCACTATGACCTGCCGATGATCTGGCGGCTGCAGAAGTCGGTGGCCGGCAGCGGCGCGCTGGGAGACCTGGGCGCGCACATTATCGATTTGGGCCGCTATCTGGTCGGCGAGATAAAGAGCGTCTCCGGTATGACCCGAACCTTCATCGACGAACGCCCCTGGGACGACGGTTCGATGGGCAAGGTTGACGTCGACGACGCGTTTACCGCGCTGCTGGAGTTTGATAACGGCGCGATCGGTACGGTTGAGGCCAGTCGCTTTGCCGCCGGGCGCAAGAACGGGCAGCGCCTTGAAATCAATGCCGAAAAGGCAAGCATCGTCTTCAACCTGGAGCGTCTGAACGAACTGGAGATCTTCTGGGTCGGCGACGAACCGGCTGAAGCCCAGGGCTTCCGCAACGTGCTCGTTTCGGAGCCGTTCCACCCCTGGTGGGAGAACTGGTGGCCCCAGGGTCATATGATCGGCTGGGAGCATACGTTCGTGCATGAGATTACGCACCTGTTGGACTGCATCGTCAACGACGGAGACGTTGCTCCCATTGGCGCGGATTTTGTCGACGGCTATCGCAACGCCGTAATCTGTGACGCGATCCTGGAATCGGCGGCCAGCGGTCGCCACGTGGACTGCGTATACGCCGCTTAGTTGGCAACACGTCGATTCGGACGATTCGGGGCGGGACGCCTGCCGGCTTCCCCCCCGACCCTTCGACTCTCGCCAGCCTTCATCCCCGATGGGAAAGGTTTGCATAGCCGCCAGCGTCAATCCCCTCCCCAGTACGCGCCGGTCAGCGGGCACGCTTGGCAATGGCGGCTCCGGCGCAGTTTCGGAATGGTCCGGTAGTTGACTCGTGCACTTCTGCAGGGAACTGTATAGCGAGTCCTTCCCGGCGCCAGGTTTCTCGTCCTTTCACCCGTGCGCCCTCGACACGACCCCAGGATCTGCCGCGGACTGAGCATACAGGAAGCCAGCAATGAGAATCGATCGAATTGAACTCCGCCGCATCCACATGCCGTACGTGCGGCCATTTGAGACCAGCGGATGGCGGCATGAAGGAAGCGATGCAGTCATTGTGCGGGTGGACGCAGACGGGATGACCGGTTGGGGAGAGTCGCCCGTCAGTGACGGCCCCTGGTACAACGAAGAGACTTTTCACACCGCGCTGATCATGCAGCGGGAGTTTTTAGGGCCGATGCTTCTGGAGGCTGAAATCTCAGCGCCGGCAGAGGTGCGCGGGATCTTCAGGAAGCTGCGCGCCAACCGGATGGCCAAAGCCGGGCTGGAGTTTGCCGTCTGGGACCTCTTTGCGCGCGCGCAGAACAGTTCCCTGGCAAGCCTCCTGGGCGGAACCCGGGAGGAGGTGGCCGTGGGCGTGAGTGTGCCGATTCACGCAGACATTGGCGCCCTCCTGGAGACTGTGGAGGGTTACCTGGCCGACGGCTACCAGCGGGTTAAGCTGAAGATCAAGCCGGGGTGGGACATCGAGCCGGCGGGAGCGGTTCGCGATCGCTGGCCGGACCTGCTGCTGCAGGTGGACGGCAACAGCATCTACCATCTGGAGGACGCGGAGCATCTGCGGCAGTTGGACCGGTTCGGCCTGTTATTGAACGAGCAGCCGCTCGACCACGACGATATTTTCGATCACGCCAAGTTGGCAAAGCTGATTGAAACGCCGGTCTGCCTGGACGAGAGTATCGTTTCCCCGGACCACGCCCGCTGGGCGCTGGAGCTGGACGCCTGCGGTGTGATAAACATTAAGCCATCCCGGATTGGAGGACTGGCCGATTCAGTGGCCGTCCACGATATGTGCCAGGCTGCGGGCATTCCCGTCTGGCACGGGGGGATGCTGGAAACCGGGATCGGGCGGGCCATCAGCGTGGCGCTGGCGAGCCTGCCCAACTTTACGCTGCCGGGCGACATCAGCGCCAACGACCGCTATTTTGAGCGGGATATTGTCACCAATCCGTTCACGCTCAACAGCAACAGTACGCTCACCGTGCCTGACGGGCCGGGGCACGGCGCGCAGGTTGACGAGGCGTACCTCGAGGAAGTGACGGTGGCGAAGGTGTGCCTGCGCCGGGACAGGTAACGGTCTCTATAGCGCCCCCGCGATGGATTCTGCGGCTCATGGTTCGGTTTCTTCTTCAGTGCGAGGGAACTCAACGCCTTCAACTGGTTGGCAGGTAAAGTCAGCACACCGTGAGGAGGTCCTCTATGGCAAAGAAACGGGGGAAGCCGTCCTTTATCGGCATCGACCTGGCCTGGAGCGACAGGAATCCGTCGGGCGTTGCGGCGATCAGGGACGGGCGGTTGGTTGCCTGTTCAGGCGGACTGGGCAAGATGTCTGAGATCCTCGACTTCGTTGGCGATCACCTTTCCCGGCGCAATGGGTCGATCGTGGCGGTTGACGCCCCGCTGAGGGTACCCAATGAGACGGGAATCAGGCCGTGCGACCGTGCGCTGTCGGCGGACTGGCGTCGTTATCAGGCTGGAGCGTATCCGGCAAACAGGAAGCTGCTGGAACGCGATGGCGTTGTGCGCGGGGAAGCCCTGACTGCGGCGCTGTCTGAACGATTCAAGTTTTACGAATCGGATGTGATTCCCCGGCGCACGAAGGCGCGGCTGGTTTGCGAGGTATACCCCCATCCGGCTCTGGTCAGCCTGTTTGGGCTTGACCGTACCCTCAAGTACAAGCGCGGTCGGGGAAGGTCTTTCGCAGAGCGCTGGTCGGAGTTAGATCGCTATCGCAGGCTGCTGCGCAAGCTGCGCAAGGCCGACCCGCGGCTGCGCGGGACCAGGCGGTTGCTGAAGAGTACGGAAGTTTACGGCCTGCGCGGGGCCGCTCTGCAGGCCTATGAGGACGCGCTCGATGCGATAACATGCGCCTATATTGCCTCGTACTTCTGGAGGCACGGGCCGCGGGCGGTCACGCGGTACGGCTCCCTGGAGGAGGGTCACATTCTGGTGCCGCAGGCGGGAAGATTCAGATAGCCGCCATCCGTTGTGTATTGCGGCAAACTCTTAATTTTTGAGCGTTTGCGCAGGAAAAGCTCTTCGCCGCGAGTGACGACTCTACTCACGTAGCGCACAGTCCTCACGTTATTCAGACCTATAGCCGGACCTCTACGAATTACGCCCCGATCCCTTCCCCTTTCGACCTGGGGCCTGCATCCTCGCCCATGAATCGCGCAACGTGATGGTGCGGTTGAAGACAAGCCGGTCGCCGGCGCTGTCGGGATCCAGACAGAAGTAACCTTTGCGCTCAAACTGTACCGTCTGGCCGATATCGAGATCGAGCGCGCCCGGCTCAAGTTGGACGCCGTCCAACACGGTCAACGAGTTGGGCGACAGGCTGGCGATGTAGTCCTGACCCTCCGGCACGTCGTAGGGATCTTCGACATTGAAGAGACGGTCGTAGAGGCGCACCTCGGCGGGAACTGCGTGGTCGGCGCTTACCCAATGAATCGTGCCGCGCACTTTGCGGCCGTCCGGAGCGTAGCCGCCTCTGGTTTCCGGATCGTAGGTGCAGTGCAGGGCAACGACCTCACCCTGCTCGTTCTTGATAACTTCTTCGCAGCGAACGAAAAAGCCCCAGCGGAGACGGACCTCCCGGCCGGGCGCCATGCGATAAAACCGCCGCGGCGGGTCCTCCATGAAATCGTCCCGATCGATGTACAGGTTACGGCTGAACGGGACCGGCCGGCTGCCGGCGCTCTCATCCTCGGGATTGTTCACCGCGTCGAGCCATTCGGTCTCGCCTTCGGGGTAGTTCGTGATCACGACCGGCAGGGGATCGAGTACTCCCATCACGCGCATGGCGGTGCGGTTCAGCTCCTGGCGGATGAAGTGCTCCAGCAGCTCGATCTCGACTGTGCTGTTGGTGCGGGCGATTCCGACGTGCTGACAGAGGTCGCGCAGGGCCTTGGGCGGTACCCCGCGCCGCCGCTGACCGGCCAGAGTCGGCATGCGCGGGTCGTCCCAGCCATCAACATGGCCTTCTTCGACAAGACGCATGAGGCGCCTCTTGCTGGTCACGGTGTAGGTGAACTCCAGCTTGGCGAACTCGATCTGGCGGGGATGGTAGACGCCCAGGGCGTCCAGGTACCAGTCGTACAGGGGGCGGTGGTTCAGGTACTCAAGCGAACAGAGCGAATGGGTCACGCCTTCGATCGAGTCGGACTGGCCGTGGGCCCAGTCGTACATTGGGTAGATGCACCATTTGTCGCCGGTGCGCTGATGCTCGGCATGGCGAATGCGGTACATGACGGGGTCGCGCAGGTTAATGTTGGGCGAGCTCATATCGATCCTGGCGCGCAAAACGCGGGCGCCGTCGGGAAACTCGCCCGCCTTCATCCGCTGGAACAGGTCCAGGTTTTCTTCAACGGACCTGTCCCGATAGGGGCTGTTTGTGCCCGGTTCAGTCAAAGTGCCGCGATGAGCGCGTATCTCTTCCTGGCTGAGATCGTCGACGTAGGCATGTCCGTCCCGGACGAGCTGGAGCGCCCACGCGTAGAGTTGGTCGAAATAGTCGGAGGCATATAGGACGTTGGCCGGCTCGTAGCCGAGCCAGCGGATGTCTTTGAGTTGGGCCTCGACGAACTCCTGCTCCTCCTTGAGGGGGTTGGTGTCGTCGAAGCGCAGATTGCAGGGGCCGCCGAACTCGGCGGCTACCTCGAAGTTCAATCCGATCGCCTTGGGATGCCCAATGTGCAGATAGCCGTTGGGCTCGGGCGGGAAGCGGGTTTGAAAGCGCCCCTTGAAACGCCCCTTGGCAATGTCATCCGCAATCGCTTCTCGAATGAAGTCCTTTGCCGCCACTGTAGATTCGCTCATCACTGCTCCCCGGGCTAACGGACGAACCGCCCGATTTCAACTGCCCTCAAATCCGCTGTAGACGAAGCTCATTTCTCCACCATCACAACAGAACAATATACATTATCTTCACTGCGCCGGGCAAGAAAGCACAGGCCGGGAACCATTGAGGCAGAGGCGGCCTGAAGCAGCTGCTTTGCGCTCGCTGCGGGGCGCTCTCCGGCCCATCAGATGCCGCTGGCGGCAGAGAATCCTCCGTCTACGGGAACGACAATGCCTGTAACGAAGCGGGAGGCGTCGCTGGCCAGCCAGATCGCTGCGCCTACCAGTTCATCCGGCTCACCGAAGCGCCCCATCGGCGTATGATCTACGATCTGCTGACCGCGTTCGGTCAGGACTGGGGATTCCCCCGGGCTGGAGGGGGCGTCTTCTTTTATCAACAGAGCCCGGTTCTGCTCGCCGATGAAGAAGCCGGGCGCAATCGCATTTACGCGCAGTCCCGGCCCGTGCTTCTCGGCCAGGTCGACGGCCAGCCAGCGAGTCAGGTTATCGACGGCCGCCTTGGCCGCGGAGTAGCCCATCACGCGCGTAAGGACCTTTTGTGAGGCCATCGACGAGATGTTGATGATCGAGCCCCGGCCCTGCTGTGCCATCAGCTCGCCGAAGATCTGTGTGGGCAGAACCGTACCGGTGAAGTTCAGACCGACGACGCCTTCCAGTGCGCTGCGCGGCACATTGAAAAAGGTAAGGTCGCCGAAGACGGTGGCGTCGGGTCGGTTGCCGCCCGCGCAGTTGATCAGCACGTCCACGCTTCCCCATTCATCGAGCAGAATCTGTCGCGCCGCTTGCAGGCTGTCCTCATCCAGGACGTCTGCCGGCAGGGGGATGGCATCGTGGCCGGCCGCCGCGATTTCTCCGGCCACCTCGCTGGCTTTGGCCTCCCGCCGCCCCAGGATGGCGACGCGCGCGCCGGCCCCGGCCAGACCGCGGGCCATCGCGCCTCCCAAGACACCTGTGCCGCCGGTGATGACGGCAACCTTCCCGTCCAATGAAAACTGTTCTCTTGAACTCATGGCCATCTCCTTGCAGTGAAAGACGAGAGAGGAAGGGATGTTTCTTCACGCGGGTCCCTCCTCGCCCCCAGAGGATTTGTTCAGCTATAATCAGTGAAAAGTGAAAGTCGGACAAAGGATTTTTTGCAGCCTGTCGACTGTATTCAACCTATCGCCAACTCCGTGCGAACGAAAGGAATCTTTTGTGAATTCGTCTTTGAGCAATTATATGCCCGAACGGGCCGACCGGTATTTCAGCGGCGGCGCTGACCAAAGAACTGTGGCTCGCGCCCTGTTCGAGAGTGTGGCCGGCCTTCCTCTGATATGCCCGCACGGCCACGTTGACCCGCTGCTGTTCGCCGATGCTGCGTACCATTTCGATTCGCCGGCCGAGTTCTTTCTGATCCCGGACCACTATGTCTTTCGGATGCTGTACTCGCAGGGCGTTCCCCTTGAAGCCCAGGGTGTACCCATGAATGAGGGGGAAGACAGCAGCACAGTCGAATCGGATCATCGCAAGATCTGGCAGACCTTTGCGGAAAACTACCATCTGTTTCAAGGTACGCCCACCGGGTTGTGGCTGCGGGACGAGCTCCACGATCTGTTCGGCATCACCGAGAAACTGACGCCTGCGAACGCTCAGGCGATCTACGACGCGATATCAGAGCAGTTGGCCGCCCCCGACTTCACCCCTCGCAACCTGTTTGAACAGTTTCGCGTGGAAGTGCTGACGACGACCGACGCGGCCACGGATACCCTCGAACATCACCGGGCGATACGGGATTCGGACTGGGACGGGCGCATCTATCCAACATTCCGTCCCGACAAGGTCGTGAACGGGGTCGATCAGCCGGAATGGCAGGAACAGATCGACCTGTTGCGCAATGTGTCCGGCGCCGACATTGTCGATTACCCCGCCTACATAAGCGCACTGGAGGCGCGTCGCGACTTCTTCAGAGAGATGGGCGCAACCGCTACCGATCATGCGGCGGAAACGCCGTTTACCGTGGTCCTCTCGCCCAACGAGGCAGATGCGATCTTCCAGCGGGGCCTTGCGGGCAGCGCATCTGCCGACGAAGCGCGGCTGTTCACGGCTCACATGCTGGTTGAGATGGCCCGCATGAGCAGCGAGGACGGGCTGGTCATGCAGCTTCACCCCGGCTCGATCCGCAATCACAACAGCGCCGTCTATCAGCGCTTCGGCGCGGACAAGGGCGCTGACATCCCCCATGGACTTGACTTCACACGCAACCTGAAACCGCTCCTGGACCGCTTCGGCTCCCATCCGTCGCTGCGCCTCATCCTGTTCACGCTGGACGAATCGACCAGCGCCAGAGAGCTTGCTCCTCTGGCCGGCCACTACCCGATCCTGCGTATTGGCCCGCCCTGGTGGTTCTACGACAGCATCAACGGAATGCGAAACTTCTTCGCACAGGTGATGGAGACGGCGGGCATATACAACACTGTCGGTTTCAATGACGATACCAGGGCGTTCGCTTCGATCCCGACCCGCCATGAGCTCTGGCGGCGCATCGCCTGCGACTGGCTTGCCTCATTGCTCGTGGAGGGCCAGATCGACGACGAGGACGCCTTTGCCATGGCGCACGCACTGGCGTACGGCCTTGCGAAGGAGGCCTACAGGTTATGAGCCGCTCGCTTCCTGTTGCGCCTCGGGTACGATAGGACCGCCTCGCACGCCGGCCATGAGGCGTCAGGCGCTGATGTCCGCCTGCGTCCACGCCTGATCGACCAGCCGCCACATCTCGCCGGTCGGATTCTTGTCTTGCAGGTCGGGCGGCAGGCGGTGTTGGCGCACGTTGTCGTAGCTGTACAGGGCGGCGAAACGGCGGATGCTGGCCGGGATGCCGACCGAAGTGAAACCTGGATGTCCAGTGGCGGGGAAGGGCCCGCCGTGGTTCATGGCGGCGGTGACAGCGACGCCCGTAGGCATCTTGTCGTTCAAGAGCCGGCCCACCTTGGCGCGCAGCAGAGGCGCGAGACGGTCGTACAGCTGATCATCGCTGCCGCCGTTGTCAGTGTACAGGCAGCCGGTCAGGTTGCCTTCGAAGCGCCCGATAATCTGCTCCATCTGGGCGGCATCCTTTGCCAAAATCACCAGTGAGGAAGGGCCAAACGCCTCTGTCTGCATTGCCTCCGGATTGGAAAGAAACTCGTCGCCCGACACTGTCAGCAAGGTATTCCGGTAGTAGAAGCCGGGCCTGTCAGCCGCCGATCCGCCTGCGACGACTTTGGCCCCGTTACCGGACAGGATCTTAAGCGATTCGTCCATTCCTTCCGAGACGCCGCGGTTGAGCAGGACACCGGCCGCTCCTTCCTCGAAGAGCGCTGCCGACTGTTCAACAAAGGCCTCCGACGCCTCTCCGGCCAGCGTCATCACGAGGCCCGGGTTGGTGCAGAATTGGCCGGTTCCCATGGTACATGAAGTGAAGAACTCTTCAGCGATCTCTTGCGAACGTTCGGCGAGCGCGCCGGGCAGAAGGAGAATCGGGTTGATGCTGGACATCTCCAGGTATATCGGTTTGCCGTTGCGATCGGCGACCTCCTTCAGCCGCATGCCGCCGTCGCGGCTGCCGGTAAATCCGACGGCTGCAACGCGGGCGTCGGCAACCAGATCGTAGCCGTATTCCGGCTTGAAGCGATAGATCAGCTGTACCAGGCCCTTGGGCGCGCCCGTCTTGCGGATAGCTTCGAGGGCCGATTCAGCCAGCAGCTGGCTGGTGCGGGAATGGCTCGAGTGCGCCTTGGCAACTACCGGGCTGCCGGCAGCGATGGCTGCGGCGAAGTCGCCGCCGGCCGCGCCATTGAAGGCAAAGGGAAAGTTGTTCGGCCCGAAGACGACGACGGCTCCGGGCAGTGGGCCGTAACAGGAGCGGATGTTGGCGGCGGTGTCGATCGTGGCCTGGGTCCACGAGCGCGCTCGAACGGCCGCTGCGGCCTGGCGCAGTTGATCGGTGGTCCGGGGAAGCTCGATGGCTCTCAGGCGGGTTGGCGCCGGCAGGCCGGTCTCCTGATGGGCCGTTTCGACAAGCGCGTCGGCCTGACCTTCGATGCTGGCGGCGTAGGCATCGAGAAACTCGGCCAGAAGCTGCCGGGGGGCCTGGCGAAGCTCTGCCACGGCATCGGCAGCCCCCTGCAGGACAGCCTCGATGTCATCCCATTCGGAGTAGGGAAAAGACCATGGCAGTTTTTCGCCGGTCATGGGATTGGTGGAATGGTAGCTGCCTGTCGGATTGGCGGCAGCGCGGAACTCTCCGTTGATCAGCAGCGGTTGCAGTGACATTTGCAGTGGAAACTCCTGTTGGTTTCGCTAAAAATTCGAATCCGGGATGAGAGGATGCCGCCCTCTCATCCCGATCTGGTCTCGGAATCAGTCCACTTCCGCGGAACGTCTATGCCAGTCTTCGGCGAAGAGATTGAAGTGGACTCTGCGGCGGGGGTTGGCGGCAACAACGTCCTCGTCGAGGGTGACACCGAGGCCGGGACCGGAAGGAAGGGCAAAGTAGCCGTCTTCAATTTCGGGGTTGCCCGGCGCGGCCTTCTTCACGTAGGCTTCGGCGAAGTCGTTGAAGTGCTCCTGGATCTTGAAGTTGGGCGTGCAGGCTGCCAGGTGCAGCGCGGCCGCGGTCGAAATGGGGCCGCCCACGTTGTGGGGCGCGATGAGCATGTAATAGGCTTCGGCCCAGGCGGCCAGCTTCTTTGTGTTGAGGATGCCGCCGAAATGGGTGATGTCAGGCTGGATTATGTCGCAGGCCTGGAGTTCGAACAGCTCGCGATACTCGTACATCGTGTGCAGACGCTCGCCGGTCGCGACTGGGATGCCCAGGGGCGCAATGGCATCTGCGGCCTTTTTCTGGGCCGCGATGTTCTCGGGAGGGACAGGCTCCTCAAGCCAGGACGGTTTGAAGCGGGCCAGTTCACGGGCGAATTCCACCGCGGTCACGGGATTGAAGCGGCCGTGCATCTCTATGAGAATCTCCACGTCCGGACCGACGGCATCGCGCACCGCTTCGACAAGACCGATCACATAGTTCTTTTCGTCTCGCTCCATTTCGTAGAAGCCGGCGCCGAATGGGTCGAACTTGAGCGCTTTGTAGCCCTTGTCGAGCACTCTCTTGGCGGCCGCGTGGAACTCTTCCGGCGTGCGTTCGCCTGTGTACCAGCCGTTGGCGTAGCCTTTGATCTGATGCCTGACTGCGCCGCCCAGCAGCTTGTATACCGGCTGGTCGAGGGCCTTGCCGATGATATCCCAGCAAGCAACTTCGAGGAGGGCGGTAACGGTCTGGGTAATCTCTCCGGCGCGTCCAAAGTCCTCGCGGAACATGCGGGCGACGAGGGCTTCGACGTTGAAGGGGTCTTCGCCGAGAATGTAGCGGGGCGCGGCTTCGCTGAGGTAGCCGAGAACGCCGTCAGTGCGGTTGAGCGCGCGACATTCCCCCACACCGACCAGGCCGTCATCGGTTTCTACCTTGACTATGGTCAGGTTGCGCCATTCGGTGCCCAGCACCATAGGCGTCACTTTGGAGATCTTCATTGGAGTCCTCTTTGAATGGGAATCGGTTTCAGACCTGTTGCGCGCATACTGTAGCGCACATGCGGCTAATATGCCACATTTCGGAAGCAGATTGAAGGATTTCAGCTACTGGTTCGGCCACCAACTGGAGGAAGAAACCGTGCACCAGTACGGTCCAAATTGACTTTGCCCCCTGCCCTTGCTAAAATGAACTCAACTGTCGTTTTATAGGGAAGTCACAGACGGAGCGGCCAGAGGGCCGCCGTGGAGATACAGATGCCGAATATCAGATCAGCCGCTAAGCGGGCGCGCCAGGATTTGCGGCGCCGCGACCGCAATCGAGGATATCGCAGTGCCGCCCGAACAGCTGTGAAGAAGGCGCGTGAATCAATTGAAGAGGCCGATCCGGAGGCGCCCGAGGCAGTGCGCCAGGCTTTCGTGGCTTTGGACAAAGCTGCACAACGCGGCGCAATTCATGCCAACAATGCCGCACGCCGCAAGAGCAGACTGAAGCGCCAGCAAAAGAAGGCTTTGGCAGAATAAAAGCTGGACAGTTCCAGCTTGGGATCTGTCCCGGATTGAGCCGAACCGGGACAAGAAGAGTTTCCGACTATATGCCCCCTGTGCTCGCATCAGGCGGCTTTTTTTGCGTTCTCGACTCCTGGTCGGGAAGGACTTCCCCCCAATCGCCGGCATGTACGTTGTAGTCGCACTCGTCGTTCAAACAGCAGACTGCACAGCGGGGCGTGCGGGCACTGCAGACGGACCGGCCGTGGCGAATCAGGTTCACGTGCAGGCAATAGTAGGTTTCCTCCGGCAGCATCTCCTCCCAGACGCTTTTGATCTTCTCCGTCGACGCCCGCCGGCCGCTCATGCCCAAGCGCTGGGTCACGCGCTGAACGTGCGTGTCGACCGGAAAGGCTGCCATGCCGTAGGCAAACAGCAGGACGATGCTGGCAGTCTTGTGGCCTACGCCTGGAAAACGCTGCAAGTAGGTCTGGGCGGCTGCCGGCGCCATCTCGCGCACGTGATCAAGGTTGTAGCGGCCTTTTTCCCTGTGTAGAATCTCCAGGGTCTCGACAATGTGGGGGGCCTTCTGGTTGTACATCCCGGCGGTGCGGATGGCGTCTTTGATCTCCTCGAGGGGCGCGGTGCGCACTGCGTCCCAGTCGCCGGCGAAGCGCATCTTGAGGGTTTCGAACGCTCTACCCGAGTTGCGATCGTTGGTGTTGGCGCTGAGGATTGTCTGGATCAGCTGCTCGAAGCCGGAACGGGTTGGATTCCATTCCGGTTCGTCATACTCTTCCACCAGCAGTTCGTAGATTTTGCGGGCCTTCAGTTCCAGCTCGCGTTCTTCCTCTGCCATTGTTTTCCCACTGCGGATCCGGCCGGTCGAAACCTGACTTCAAATGGCGACGCGGGGCAGCCGCGCCATCAGCCGGCTGGCCACTTCGTAGTTGTTCGTTTTCAGCCGAGCGGCTGCATCCTCCGCCGAGATGGCTGCGCCCTGCTGCTCGCCGATCAAGACGACCTCGTCGTCGCGGACAACAGGGAGTCCGGACTCCGTCAGTTCGGTCACGTCAGCGAAAGCATGATCCATGCAGATGCGGCCTACGACAGGCGCCTGGCGACCGCCGATGAGCACGCTTTTCCAGGTACGGGGGCTGCGGGGAAAGCCGTCGGCGTAGCCTACCGGGACAACAGCCACGGTTCGGGGGCCGGGGGCCCGCCAAGCGTTGCCGTAGGAAACCGGTTCGCCGGGATCCAGGCGGCGAACCTGGGCTATGCGTGCTTTCCAACTCAGCACCGGCCAAAATTCCGGCGGCGCCGGTACCTCATCGCTCGGTGAAAGACCATACAGGAGGATGCCGCAGCGGACCGCGTCCAGGTGCGCCTCCGGCAGATCGACGGTAGCGGCTGAGTTTGCGGCATGGGCAACGGGAGGGCGGCAACCGGCGCGCGTGAGCTGTTCCAGCAGTGAGGTAAAGCGGCGGAGCTGCATACGGGTGTATTCTTTATTGGCTTCATCAGCCGTACTGAAGTGTGTATAGATGCCTTCCAGCCGTAGACTTGCATTCTCGGAGAGCAGTTTACAGAGCTCGGGCGCGCCGGCGGGGTCGATACCCAGACGGTGCATTCCCGTGTCCACTTTGAGATGCACGGTCAGTTGTTGACCGCAGCGGGCGGCGGCCTCAGCGAAGCCAAGGGCAGCACGAGTTTCGTAGACGGATACGGCGAGATCGTATTCCAGCAGCGTTTCGGCCAGTTCCGGCGGCGTGTATCCGAGCAGGAGAATGGGGGCGCGTACGCCCGCCTGGCGCAGGGAGATCGCCTCGTTCACTGCGGCGACTGCGAGGCGGTCTGCGCCGGCCTCCAGGGCGGCCGGCGCGATCAGCTCGGCGCCGTGGCCGTAGGCATTGGCCTTGACAACCGCATAGAGAAGGCGGCGGGATCCGATACGCCGCCTGAGCCCGGCTATATTGTTTGCCAGTGCGGCAAGATCGATCTCCAGCCAGGTTGGACGCGAGGCCTGGCGCGAACGAAGCTGTTCAGAAGGCGATGTAGTGGCTACCATCCGTTCAAGTCCCTAAGTCCCTGCCACTGTTCCAGTTCGAGGCCGGCCTCGCCGAGACGGTTCGGCTTGCGTTCGCCGTGGTAGTCGCTGCCGCCGGTCTCGAACAGGCCGAACCGGGCCGCGAGCTCGGCAAAGCATGAGATTGGCCTGTCTGTCGAGTCTCTCCCTTCGGGAGCATAGGGGTACTGGATTTCCAGGCCGTCGAGGCCGACATCAGCCAGGCGGGCCAAGGACTCTTCGAGGCTGCGAATGCGCCGGTATATGCCTGGATGGGCAAGAACGGCCTTTCCGCCGGCCACATGAGTCAGTTCGATGGCGTCGATAACACCCAGGATGAAGGAACGGGGCACGTGAGTGGGATTTTCGGCGTCGGAGGCGAGGTACTGCTGGAAGACGTCGCTCAGGGAACTGAATTTGTGCGGGTTGTATTTGAGAGCGACCTGGGCGATGTGGGGGCGGCCCGGCACGCCTCCAGCCAGCGCCAGCACTTCATCCACCGGCACACGCAGCCCATAGCTCTGCAGCCGCTCGACCTGGCGCGATTTCTGTTCGATACGGCTCTCCTTCAGCCGGTTCATTGTATCGAGGAGGGTTGAATTGGTCGGATCGATGCCATAGCCAAGGATGTCGAAGTCCCGAAAGTCGTTTTCGCGGTCGCGAGCGGTACTGAATTCGACGGCGGGCAGCACGTGCACACCAGCTTCGGCACCGTGAGCCTGGGCGTCGGCGACGCCGAGAACACTGTCATGGTCGGTCACTGCCAGAACGCGGATGCCCAACTCCGAGGCTTTGCGGACCAGCTCTTCGGGCGTGTCGGTGCCGTCTGAACAGTTGCTGTGAACTTGCAAGTCCACCGGGTAGACTTGAGGGGAACTGTTGGGCTGGACGTCCATTGCGTTACTGTCCGATCGCTGCTGGATGGCGGAGTTGGGCTACCCAATTGCGCCGCGGCGCGGGCAGCGAATAAAGAAAAACGTCCGGGTGGCCCCGGACGCATTTCCAACCCCGCAATGTCGTGTGATCCAGTGGGTACGAACCGAGGTTCGTAGGTGGGCGCCGGCTGGTCGCTTCCGTCTTGCCCTTTCCCGCGATGGGGCGGGCTATCACATCCACGTACCTTCGCCTTGCTCCCGTCTGTCTGGTGTTGGTTCGCCCTCAAACTAGTCAATCACGGGCATTGCAGGGCTGCAGTGAGACTATAGCACAGTTTGAAACGCCCTGCCAAACAGGATTTCGGCACAATGTGGGCCTGCCGGCCGGCAACGATCGACGGCGTCGCGCGTGCAATCCCTCTCATTTTGCACTTTCCGTCTGCTCTCTGACAGCGATGTGCAGTTCGACGAGCTGTTCGTCTTCAACAAGGCTCGGGGCTTCCAGGAGAAGGTCTGTCCCGGTTGCGGTCTTGGGAAAGGCCATTACCTCGCGAATGCTCTGGGCATCGGCGAAGAGGGCGACCACTCGCTCGATTCCCATTGCGATACCTCCGTGCGGCGGCGCGCCGTATTGGAAGGCTTCAAGCATATGGCCGAACTGTTCGTCCACTTCACTTTCGCTCAGGCCCAGTCGTTGGAACATCCGCATCTGCTGGTCGCTGCGGTGGATGCGGATACTGCCGCCGCCAATCTCCCAGCCGTTGAGAACGATATCGTAGGCCTTGGCCTTGACGTCGGCAGGGCGCTGTTCGAGGATGCTCCAGTCCTCGTCACGGGCGCTGGTGAAAGGATGGTGGATAGCGCCCCAGCGGTCTTCGTCTCTGTCGTATTCGAGCAGAGGGAAGTCAACCACCCAGCAAAAGGCCAGCAGATTCGAATTGATCAGGTTGGTACGTGCGCCGATCTCCAGGCGCAGGTTGGCGAGTGCAGGATTGGTTACGGCTTCTTCGTCCGCCACGAGGAGAATCAGATCTCCCTTTGCGGCGCCGGATGCTGTGACGATGCCTGCAATCTCCTCCTCGCTGAGGAACTTGATGATCGGACTGCGCAGGCTCTCCGCCGGATAAGCTCCGTCGTCGACGGCTTCCCCGGTAAGGCCAATCCAGGCCAATCCTTTTGCTCCGTAGGGTTTCACGTATTCGATCAACCCGTCAATCTCTTTGCGGCTCAGCTCCGCCCCCTGTGGGAACAGAACGCCCTTGACGATGCCGCCGGCGGCCACGGCGTTCTTGAACACGCCAAAACGGCTGTTGCGAACCAGGTCGGTGACTTCGAAAAGTTGGAGCGCAAAACGAATGTCCGGGCGGTCGATGCCATATTTGGCCATTGCCTCGTCGTAGGTCAAGACCGGGAACGGGATCTGCTGGACCGGCTTGTCGCTGATCTTTGCGGACAGTTTGATGAGCATCTCTTCGATGAGAGCCATTATGTCGGCGGCCTCGACGAAGCTCATTTCCAGGTCCAGCTGTGTGAACTCGGGCTGGCGGTCGGCGCGCAGGTCCTCGTCGCGAAAACAGCGGGCGATCTGAAAGTAGCGCTCGAAGCCGGCAATCATCAGCAGCTGCTTCATCTGCTGGGGGGATTGCGGCAGCGCGTAGAACCGGCCCGGGTGAATGCGGCTGGGCACGACGAAATCGCGTGCGCCTTCCGGTGTGCTTTTGAGCAGGATCGGCGTCTCGACTTCGAGAAAGTCCCTGTCGTAGAAATAGTTGCGAATGAAGCGGACGATCTCGTGCCGCAGCCGCAGATTCTCGGCCAGCTTGGGGCGGCGCAGGTCGAGGTAGCGATACTTCAGCCGCACTGCCTCGTCGACGTCGTCTCCCTGGCTGCCGCTGATGACGAAGGGAGGTGTACGGGCTTCGCTCAGGATTTCCAGATCGCTGGCGATGACCTCGATTTCCCCTGTTTCCAGTTCCGGGTTTTCGAAGCCTTGCGGCCGCTTCTGTACCGAGCCGTTCACTTTGACGACAAACTCGCTACGCACCTGGGAAGCGACTTCAAGCGCTTCCGGACTATTATTGCTATTGCTGGAGCCATTGGACGGATTGGCCGCATTCGGCAGATCGAGTGCAGGGTCATCCGAAACGGTGACCTGTGTGATGCCAAAACGGTCGCGCAAGTCCAGGAAAATCAGCCCGCCGTGATCGCGGCGGCGGTTGACCCACCCGGAAAGAGTGACCGCTTTCCCGGCATCGCTGGCTCGCAGTTCGCCGCAAGTATGGGTCTTCAGCATAGCAGTGCTCCGTAAGGTTGGAACTGAAAATCGCGCATTTCGTGAGTTCACAGTGCAGGCAAGAATCAAAGGCTCTCGGTGTACTGCGCCACCTCCGCTTCTGCGCGCATATAAAGCTCAATTATAGATGGGACGCGGGAGCGATGCAATTTTTTGACCCAGTACGGCTGTCTATTGTGATGTCCGGCGGGGACTTGACGTGGAGTCGGATGGACTGTATCGTTCTGGATTTGGGAGGCCGGTGTTCTGAGGGCCGACATTAGATTCCCCCATCAGTCTATGAGGAGCATGTCATGCCGGTAAAGATCGCGCAGGTAGAAAAGCGGTTTGCCAGTCCGGGGCCGCATCCCAACGGACTCCAGGCCAGCAAAGACGGGCTCTGGTGCATAGACCAGGGCAACGACCGGCTCTATCGGCAGGACTATGAAACCGGAGAGGTGCTGTTCGATGTCCAGACCGACACGGTCAAATCGAGCGGAATTACGGTGGGAGGCGGCTATGTCTGGATCGCGTCCACCTACGAGAGGAAGATTGCGCAGCTGGATGCGGAAACGGGCCGGACTGTAGCCAAGTACAGCTCACCCGGAGCCGGCGTGGTGGCATGGCGGGAGGGCGCGGCGGATGCCCAGGAGACGGGGGCCCACGGCCTTGAGTGGCGCGACGGCAGGCTGTATGTCGCTTCTCCGCCGTCGCAGATGGTGCATGTCATGGATCCGGACGGCTGGCACGAGGTGTACGGCATCCGTGTGCCGGGGCTGCGCGTACACGGCATTGCATGGTCGAAGGATGGGAAACTGTGGGCTGCAGATACATCTGCAGGCACGGTCTGCCTGCTGGATCCTGAGAGTGGACGAATTTTTGATGTGATTCGAGTCGAGGCGCCTGACGAAGTCCATGGCATGACCATCCACGAAGGTGTGCTGTGGTTCTGTAATGCGGAAACTTGCGAGATCGGCAGGTTGCTGGTCGCGTGATTTCCCCCGTCTTGGCGGGTAACAGTGTTCCGCAAGCGGCATTGCCGGCGGACTGACGAAAGACAGGGCTGTCGTTGCAAACTGAAAGTGAGCTGTTGCCGGCGCCAGTCCGGCGCGGTATGGACGAATGACGGCATTTCCACCCCGCCAATGTTGACCACTCCTTTACCGGACGTTAAAGCAAGAGTGCAATAACAGGAGCAACCCGCGGCAAGCCGCCGGCGGCTTGCAGGCGCTTGCCGTTGTTCTATTGGAGAAGGGTAGACTCGTTCCTGAGCGCGGGGCTCTTTCGTTGACGAGAAGCCCGGCTTGCACTATACTATGAGCGCAAAATCCGGCGTAGGCGCATTGGCTCTGCAGAACTGGGAAAGCGGTTTCCACGTGGATAGTACAGCATCGCAACCCGCGGCATTCCGCAGTGATCTACGGCAGCAGGTGCGGGCGGCCCCAAGTTGGTTCCGCGGGCGGCAGGGAAGGCGGCTGCGCGAGATGCTGCTCGCCTATTCCTTCCTGGCGCCTGCCTTCATCATCATTGGCCTGTTTGGCCTCTTTCCCCTTGCTTTCGCCGCCTATGAGAGCACGCTGCGCGGGCTGAACAAGATTGTCGGCTCGTATGACGGCCTGGGCAACTACGTCAAGGCTGTTGACAACCTCATCTACATCATCACGTTCTGGATGGCTGCCGCACTCGTCTATTTCGCGGTGCAGACGTTTGTACGCGCCGTCCAGGAGCAACGGCAGGAAAAAACGGAACCGGCGCAGTGGTTGTTGCCCGGGCTGCTGACAGCGGCCGGCGCCGCACTGTTTGCCCGATTTGTCTTTATTCTCCTGCCGGAAATGCTGTTAATTCCATCGAAACTGCGAGGGCAGGCAAACACGCAAGAGGCATTTCGCGCCCTTGTGGTAGAGACTTGGTGGTTGCCGAAGGTGCAGATCGCGTTATGGAGCGCGATCGTTATTCTGGCCGCCGGTTCGGTATGGGCGCTGCTCATTAACCGGCGGATGCCGGCAGACAGGCGCGAACGTACCTATTTCATGCCGTTCTTCAGCGCAGGCATCTGCCTGATCGGCAGCGCAGCTTTGACGTGGTTTACGTGGACAGAGATCAGCGCTGCCTACGCGGAAGCTCTGGAAGAAGGCGCGGGCTTGGAACTCTGGTCGCAGATCGTGACCATCAGTGCAGGGTTTCTGCTGCTGCTGCTGGCGTGGCGTCTGTGGGAGAGCGCGAGCGACCGATCCGCCAATACGGGCGTAGCTCTGCGGTTGGTGGGCGCGGTCGCGTTGATGGCTGGGGGCTGGGTGCTGATTGCCGAACTGCCGCGGGTCGTGGCGGCGGGCGACGAAGACTGGTGGAACGGGTTGATGGCAACCGTGTTCTACGTATTGGGTACGGTGCCGATTCAGCTGGGACTGGCGTTAATCCTGGCAGCGCTTCTCTTCCAGAAGATTCGCGGGCAGACGCTGTTTCGCGTTCTCTACTTTCTACCCTACGTGGCGCCTTTTGTCGGCACGGCCGCAGTATTCCGAATCATCTTTTCCAACAGGCCGACCGCGCCGCTGAACAGTTTGCTGGACCTGTTCGGCGCGGAGCCGCTGCTCTGGTTGAGCGAGCCGGCCGGGATCATCCAGATGATCACCGGAGGGAAGATCGATTTGGGGCCAATTCTGTCGGGACCCAGCCTGGCGCTGGTCGCGATCATGATCTACGGCATCTGGACGTATGTCGGCTTTGACACCGTGATCTTTCTGGCCGGACTGGGCGCGATACCCAATGAGCTGTACGAGGTGGCCGATATAGACGGCGCCGGTGGATGGGCCCAGTTCCGGCATGTGACGCTGCCGCTGCTCTCGCCGACGATCTACTTCCTTTCGCTCTACGCGGTGATTGGCACGTTCAAGGCCTTCAATCACATTTTCGTATTGCGGCAAGCAGCGGCATTGGGCACGACCGACACCGCCAGCATCGTCATTTTTCAGGCGTTCAAGCGGGATACGAGGTACGGGTACGCGTCTGCGCTGGCCATTCTGCTCCTGCTTATCATTCTGGTGATAACGCTTGTCAACAATCGAATTGCCAGCAGGAGGGTCTTTTATGGCTAATGAAGCGTTGGCCGGCAGAGCCCTTCGACCACAGCAGGCCGATCCGGCCGCGCGGCGGGCCGCGTTGAACCAGGTGATCATTTACACCGTGCTGACTGTGGGGGCGGCGGCCGCGATTTTGCCTTTTCTCTACACGGTCAGCGTCTCACTGATGAACCTTACCGAAGCGACCGGGGGGCGGGCGCTGCCATCTACGCCGCAGTGGAGCAACTATACCGAGGCGTGGCGCGACGCGCAGTTCTCACTGTACTTCATGAACAGCGTCAAGATTACGTTGATATCGGTCGGCGGGGCGGTCGTATTCTGTGCGCTGGCGGCCTACGCCTTCGCGCAGATGGAGTTTCCCGGTAAGAGTTTCCTGTTCACGCTGCTGCTCTCGACTCTGATGCTTCCCGAGGCGATTACCTGGGTTCCAAACTTCATCACGGTTTCCTGGTTAGGGCGAATCAGCCCTATACCGTGGATCAACAACTGGCCGTCGTTGACGATTCCTTTCATGGCGAGCGCATTCGGGATATTCCTGCTGCGCCAGTTCTTCCAGCAGATTCCCCGCGAGCTGTGGGACTCGGCGCAGATAGATGGATCGGGGCACTTTCGCTACTTGATTACGGTTGTTCTGCCGCTTTCCAGCGCCGCGGTCATGACGCTGGTCCTGTTCGGGTTTGTCGGGGCCTGGAATGCGTTGGCCTGGCCGATTCTGGTAACGACGTCTTCGGACTGGCGGCCGATTTCCTACGGTCTGCTCGTCTTTCTGGATGAGGCGGGCGCGCTGCTGCACCTGCAGATGGCCGGGGCTATCATCACAATGCTGCCGATCGTCGTCCTCTATTTCTTTACGCAGCGTCATTTCATCGAGGGGATCGCTACCACTGGACTTAAGGGATAGGGGGTGGTTCAGGAAGAGATCAGGAAAATTCGCGTCCAGGTCGGTTGGGCTGCGGCTTTCATTTTTTGTGATTTCCGTTTCAGTATTCAACCAAAACAGGAGACCAAACCTTATGAATACAAAACGATTGTGGATGGTGGCAACGCTCTTGGTCGCCGCGCTGGTTTTGGCCGCTTGTCCGGCGCCGGCGGCACAGGCGCCGGCGGCGATGGAGGAGAAAGCGCCCGCGGGCGAGGCGATGGACGAAGGGCCATGCGCACCTGCGGCCGACGGCCCGCTGGCCGGCATCGATCCGCGCGGTCAGACGATCGTCTGGTGGCATCAGCACCGAGGCTCTCGCGAGGAGAAGCTGGCGGTGATCGTAGAGGACTTCAATGCGAACAATGAGTGCGGCATCGTCCTCGACGCGCAGAACCAGGGCGGCTACAACGACATCCGAGACAAGGTGAACGCCAGTACGGCTTCGGGTGAGCAGCCGGCGAGCCTGATCGTCGGTTATCAGAACGACCAGGCCTTCTACCAGTTGAACGGCGTCCTGGCCGATTTCGACACGTTCATTGACGATCCTGCATGGGGTTTCACAGCAGAGGAACGCGCTGACTTCTTCGCCAGTTTCATGGAGCAGGGCGTCCACCCGGTTTTCGATAACCAGCGCCTGGGATTCCCGCCCAACCGCTCGATGGAAGTCCTCTACTACAATCAGACCTGGCTGGAGGAGTTGGGATTCGCCGGGCCGCCGACTACGCCGGAGGCGTTTGAAGAGATGGCCTGCGCCGGAGCCGCAGCGAACGGTGACGGC
The DNA here is from genome assembly GCA_009841235.1 of Caldilineaceae bacterium SB0661_bin_32. Lineage (GTDB taxonomy): Bacteria > Chloroflexota > Anaerolineae > Caldilineales > Caldilineaceae > Bin5. The sequence goes on from VXMH01000063.1 coordinate 22,902, forward strand.
ACCGGCGGCTACATCCTGCGGGATGACGCCTCGGCAATGGCATCCTGGACGTTCGCCCTGGGCGGCAATGTCCTGAACGAAGACAACACCGGCTACGTCTACAACGGACAGGCCACGATCGACGCGATGACGTTGCTGAAGCGCATGTTCGACAACGGCTGCGCCTACTTCTTCACGGAAGGTTACCCGAATCCTGAATTCGCGGCGCGGCGGGCAAGCTTTACGCAGGGCTCCAGTTCCGGTCTGCCGTTCTACGCCAACGACATGGTCACGATCGCGGAAGAGCAGGGGCGCGACATGGACGTGTGGGGCGTGACCGCGATTCCGTACACGACCGAGAATCCGGTGCAGAACATCTACGGCGCCGACGTCATGATTACGGCCGGCCCGCCGGAGCAGGAGCTGGCCGCGTGGTTGTTCATAAAGTGGTTCACGACTCCGGAAGTTCAGGCCCGCTGGGTAGAGGCGAGCAACTACTTCCCCACCCGTGCAGGCACGGAAGCGCATCTGAGCGGCTACGTGGAGGAGAACCCGCAGTATGGCGAGGCCCTGGCCCTTTTGGGCTACGGTGCGTATGAGCCGCAGCTCATCTCCTACCAGGCTGTGCGCGACGCCGCGGAAACGGCCTTCAATGAGATAATGCAGGGCGCGGACATCCAGGCGACGCTCGATGCGTTGACGGAGACTGCGAATGAACTGCAGGAAGAGCTGATGGGTGAGGTGGAGTAGAGGTTGGTGTCAGATGCTATAGCAGCATCTTGGTGACCGAATTGCCAGAGGAAATGGAGTGGAGGGGGAACCCCCCCTCCACTCTTCTTTTTTCAGGATTTTGAATTCTGGACGTTCTTGTCGGCTGCCTTAGGCCCGCGGCGCGGCCGACTGCGGAAGTCCAACTGCTGGAATCGCTCGAAGTGGCGCTTGCTGCCGTCTTCCTGCTCTTCGCCTCCCCACTCACGCATGCGCTTCTCGGTGGCTTCCAGGTCGTCGAACTGGCTTTCGTGGCAAAGGATCGCCTTGATCTTCAGTTCAAGGTCATCTGTAATGTCCACTTCGACATCGGACTCTTCGGCATGGCTGATGTAGAGCTGGCTGATATTGTGGGGCGGATAGCCCTCGTTCGTCAGGTCGGGATAGAACATCGGGTTGTCGGCCGCCGGGAAGATGGCCTCAAGGGCGATGAGTCCGGCGTTGCGGTGATCGGGATGGTTGATGTAGCCGCGCCCGGAGATATAGCGGTCGGGACTGTTGCAGATTATCAGTTGGGGACGAATCCGGCGGATTTCGCGGCAGACTCGCTTGCGGATTTCAGGGGTTGGGCGCAAGAAGCCGTCCTCCTCGTCCATGAACAGGACATGCTTGACCCCGCACAAAGCCGCTGCCTTGCGTTGCTCCTCTTTCCGCATCAGGATCAACTGGCGGCGGGTGATAAGCGGATTGTGGTTGCCCTTGTCGCCATTGGTCAGAATCATGTAGGTGACCTCGATACCCTGGCGCGCCATCTGGATAGCGGAACCGGCGCACGAGAAGTCAGGGTCATCCGGGTGCGCCATGATGATCAGTACGCGCTCCACCTCTGACCAGTCCGGTGGGTTCAATTCGCGGGAATCGGTCATTTGTATTACTCCTGGGACTACGGAAGAGTCAACGGACAGAAAAGCCCCTGCAGTCGCAGGGGCGATGTTTCAAATCGAACGAGCCGGCTCTGAACTGAACTGTCCAGCCATTTGCGCTCTCTGGGAGAACACGTCATCCACTTCGGCGCTTCCGGCATTGGGAGAGCAGGCACGCGCGAACACGCTGATTCAGGTCAGACCATGTCGAGTGCTGCGTAACCCGGTCCTTCCTCGAAGTACATGGCGTTCAGTTCAGTTGTATAGGCGTACTCTTCCGGCAGGTCCTCTTCGGGCAAAATGGCATCCGTCGGACACTCGGGTACGCACGCGCCGCAGTCGATGCAGGTTTCCGGATCGATATAGTACCAGGGCCACTCCTCTTCCGGCATGCCTGGGATTATGCATTCCACGGGGCAGACTTCTACGCAGGCGCCGTCCCGAATGCACAAATCAAAGATCACGTGGGTCATTGGATTGACTCCTCTGTCAAACTAAGTAAACAGCTAATGTGAATCGGTAAGCTCCCCATGCACAGTCGCTTACGATTCAAGTGCACCATACAACAGGATTGATAGCCAGTGCAAATCTATTTGTAGATTGTTGAACAATAGCCTGCAAGTAACCGATTCAGTACGACTCACAGACAGTAGAATCCTTCTGCCCGACATCTCTTGAAGTCGTGATGTACGGTAAGGCCTCATGACGGGCCCCCTTTTCTGGGGCCAAGGTGCGCGGAAAGGTTGGATCACTCTTCCCGTTCAGTCAGGGGAAACCTGGGCGCGATGCCTGGATTCACGAGGTGTTCGGCCGGCGGCCAGTACCCGCTCAGTACGGCCGCCGCGTTGCCAATGCCTCCGTCGGTGACATCCTGCATCGCCTGCACGGAAATGGCGCCGACGTGGGGCGAGAGGATCACGTTATCGAGCGAGAGTAAAGGGTGATCCGGCGACTTCTCTTCTTCGACGAATACATCGATGCCTTCGAACGTATCGATTCCTGCGCCAGCCAGCGTTCCTTCGCGCAAGAGCTCCACCAGCGCGTTCTCGTCGACGATCGCGCCCCGCGACGTATTGACCAGGTAAGCGCCCGGTTTCATTTTGCGCAGCATGGTTTCGTCGAGCAGGTGGTAGGTCTCATCCGTCAGGGGCAAATGAAGGGACACGTCGTCCGACTTTTCGAGCAGGTCCTCCAGGCCCATCATTTCGACGCCGAGTTCCTCTGCGGCTTCCGTGGGCGCGTCCATATTGCGGCGCGTAGCAACTACGCGGATTCCGAAGCCCCGCGCCCTCTTGGCCACCGCGCGGGCCGAGTTGCCGAATCCGACCAGGCCGAGAACGCGGCCGTCAAGACGCTGATTGGTGGAGGCCTGGCGCCGCGCTTTATTCCAGGCCCCGGACGCCATCGCTGCGGACATCTGCGGCAGTTTGCGATGCAGCGCCAGCAGAAGCGCCATCGTGTGGTCGGCCTGCTCTTCCACGCAGAAGGTGGGGACATTGGTTACGAGAATGCCTTTACGGGTCGCCGCGTCGACGTCGATCTTGTCGGTTCCCGTGCCGAGGCGGGAGATCACGCGGCAGCGGCTCAGGCTTTCGATTACCCCTTCGGGCAGCGCGGTTGAGACGACGAAGATGGCGTCACAGTCACTGACGCGGGGAATGATCGTAGAGGGCGTATTGGCCTCCACCTCGAAGGGGTGGAGGTGGTGCTCGCGAAAGCGGTCCCTCTCGTATTGGGACATTTGTGAGAGTACGGCGTTAAGACGCACGACGCGGAAATCTTCCAGATGACTCCAGTCGGACATGGTAAAACCTTCTCTTATTGTTTTTGCCCGGAGCGCGCCAACGCCTTCGGCCAATATGCCATTCCTGGCAACGCCTCCAGGTACTTTCTACATTTCTGAATCCGTTTGCCCGCGGTTCAGGGCTATAGTATGATTTCGACGATCAGGAGTATACTTTCTCCGGTTTTCAACTGTCAATCACATTGCGCCACCTTACACCAGCTGACGGTGGTTAAGGCATTGTTCCCCAGGCCTGTTTTGACCCAACATCTCAACTCGACATCGCCAAATCTCGGCCCTTTTTCAAGTTGGGCTTTGATGTCCCACTGACCGGAGACAGTTCCGTCCCTTCCAAATGAATGGGAAGCGCCCTCTTTGCCTGTCTCCGTTATTTCGATCAAGTTGAGGTAACTTTGAAATTCATGCCAGAAGGCCTTCGTCCTGGAGGCGCAAGTTCTGTAGTTGAGTAAGTTCGGGGTAGAGAAGGGCAGGACACCAGGTCAGATGCCCCTTTTCTGAGAATTGCAGCGGCAGGTGAAGGCTGAAGGAGCGATCAGGTGAAAATCCAGAAACTCGAGACGATCTGGTTTGAAGAGCAGTTCAATACGCTTTGGCTGCGCATCCACACCGACGAAGGGCTGATCGGGCTGGGCGAGACCTACTATGTGCCCCGTTCCGTTGCCGCGGTGATCCATGATGTTTTCGCCAACCTGCTGATAGGGCGCTCCGTGTTCGACATCGAGAACCATTGGAACAACATGTTTGCCACGGTGAACTTTTTCGGGTTCGCCGGCGCGGAGACGCGCGCCATTTCAACGGTCGACGTGGCTCTGTGGGACCTGTTGGGGCAGTACACCGGTCAGCCCATCTACAACATGCTGGGCGGGCGTAACCGTGACCGCATACCAATTTACAACACGTGCGTAAGCCACGGGCCCCACATGGATTACCACGCCTGGATGGAAGGGCGGGCAGGCGAGCTGGCGCAGGCGCTGCTGGCTTCGGGAATCCGGGCGATGAAGATCTGGCCGTGGGACCAGTTCGGCGTTTCGCTGGGCGGTCCTGTTGGGCAGCGCGCCGGGGTCGGCGCGGTGGGGCCTGTCGGCCACTACCTGGATCCGGACGATCTCAAGCGCGGCCTTGAACCGGTCCAGCAGATTCGGGAGGCGGTTGGCGACAGGATGCAGATTGCGATCGAAGGGCACGCGCGCTGGAACCTGCCCATCGCCATAGATATCGGCCGTGCACTGGAGCCGTACGACATCATGTGGCTGGAGGAGATCATCCCCCCCGACAACGTCGATTCCTACGCCCGCCTGGCCGCGGCGACGAAGGTACCCATTTGCGTTAGCGAGCGCCTTTTCACCCGGTTCGGTTTCCGGCAGGTTGTTGAGAAGAACGCGGCCCACATTGTAATGCCCGATATGGCCTGGACGGGCGGTCTGACCGAGACGCGTAAGATTGTGGCAATGGCGGATACTTATTACCTGCCTTTTACTACCCATGACACGATCGGCCCTGTGGCGTTGTGGTCGGCTGCGCATTTGGCGGCGCACGCACCCAATGCCATGATCATGGAGACAGTGCGGGCATATACGCAGGGCTGGTACAACGATGTAATGACCGAGGCGTTGGTCATCCAAGACGGCCACCTGGAGTTTCCCGACCGGCCCGGCCTCGGCACTGCGCTGCGGCCGGAGGTGCTGACGCGCAACGATGTTCATGTTGAAGTCAGCGACGCGTCCAGCCTCAAGGATGTTTCGACAGGATAGGGGAAGGACCATCAGACAGAATTCGCAGACGGACTGGAAAACCCTGGAAAACATGAAGGATGAGGATATCGATCTCAGTGAGATTCCGGAAGTAACGGCGGAACAGATAGCTCGCGCCACTTTGCGTGTTGGAGGTAAGTCTGTTTCAAGACGAAAGGTGAGGGTGAACATCTATTTGGACGCCGAAGTGGTGGCGTATTTCAAGGCGCAAGCCGGTGGCCGGGGATATCAGACGTTGGTAAATGAGGCGCTGAAGGAGAGTATTCGAAGAGAAGGAATTGAGACTCTTCTGCGGCGTGTCATTAGAGAAGAATTAAGCCTTGGAGCTGAGCCAGCATAGTGCCCATAGTTTCTCGCCGGGACTGTGGTTCGCTGGATACGGAGATGTCCAACGACTGTGTTCAGCTAGTGCCAGGTTTTGCATGTCGGCATTGAAATACCACTGCGTCGACTCCGTCAAGTGACCTTCCGTCCAACCCGGTGCTGAATAGGCGAATTTTTCACCAATACACTCTATTCATCCCAAATCTACAATTGAAGAGAATATCACATGAATAAGAACGTCGTGATTGCTTACCCCGGATTCGGGGATATCGAGATAGAAAAAGAGATCCTCAGCGCCGCGGGGCTGGAGATCGAGCATGTCGGCAACCTGGACACGGAAGAGGCCAAGAAGGCCGCACGGCAGTGCGATGCTCTGATGGTAACGATCCAGTCGGTGCGGGCGGACCTCATCCGGAGCCTGGAACGTTGCCGGCTTATCTGCCGCGTCGGCACCGGTTTGGACGCAATCGACATCGAGGCGGCCACAGAGCGGGGCATCTGGGTCACATATGCTCCGGACTATTCGATTGATGAGGTCTCTACGCACGCCATAGCGCTGGTGCTGGCGCAGGCGCGCGGTCTGCCCGGTCTTCTCGGCGCGACACGCCAGGGGGTCTGGAACAGTGAATCGGGCGGTACTCTCTACCGGTTCGGCGGCCAGACCCTGGGTGTCATTGGTTGCGGCCGCATCGGCCAGGCGACGGCGGCCAAGGGTCGCGGGTTGGGGCTTGAGGTCCTGGTATACGATCCCTACGTGGATGCGGCGGCGATGGAGGAACTGGGTGTTCAGGTCGTCGACCTGGAGACGCTGCTGCGCGAGTCAGACTATATATCGCTGCATTCGCCGCTGACGAAAGAGACCCGCCACCTGATCAATGCAGAGACGCTGGCGATGATGAAGCCGACCGCTTATCTGGTGAACGCGGCGCGCGGCGCCCTGGTCGATGAGCACGCGTTGCTGGCAGCAGTTCAGGGCGGACAGATCGCTGGCGCCGCGCTGGACGTGCTGAATGTTGAACCGGTCGCGGCTGACCATCCCTTCCTGAAGGAAGAGCGCATCTTGCTCACGCCCCATGCGGGGTGGTATTCTGAGGAATCCAAGGTCGATGTACGCGTGCAGGGAGCGGAAGAGGTGGTACGCGTTTTGCGGGGCGAGCGGCCGCGAGCGCCGGTCAATGAGGTTCCAAATGGATAGATGCTGCAAAGGAGATCGAGCGCGATGACCCACCCACTCTTTGACCTGACAGGCCGTGTGGCCATCGTATCGGGCGCGGCCAGCGGCATGGGACGGATCACGTCGATGGGCTTCGCCGAGGTCGGCGCAGATGTGGTCCTGCTCGACATCAATGATGTCGGCGCCCAGGAGACCGCGCACGAAATCGAAAAGTTGGGGCGCCGGGCCCTTCCGGTCAACTGTGATATCTCCGACCCGGATCGGATCCGGGCTATGTTCGAACAGGTCGACAACGAATTCGGGCGTGTCGACGTGCTGAGCAATATCGCCGGTGAAGGCATTCGCACCGACCCGTTGAACCTGACCGAGGACCAGATACAACAGGTTATGCAGAATCTGGTTGTGGGCCGCTACATCTGTACGCAGGAGGCGGCCAAACGAATGATGTCGAGGGGCCGCGGCAGCATATTCAGCATCGTCTCGATCGCCGGGATCAGCGCGCTCGGTCGCGGCCACATTGCATACAGCATGGCGATGGGCGCGGTGGCCGCGATGACACGGGAGCTGAGCACCGAGTGGAGCAGCCTGGGCGTGCGCGTCAACGCCATTGTATGCGCCCAGATTATGAACGAGGACTTGCGCGTAAGGATCGCGGCGGACCCCGTTCTTGGAGCTTCCTACCTGAGGGGCTTGCCGATCGGCCGCATGGGTGATCCCAGCGACATTAAGGGTCCGGCGATCTTCCTCGCCTCCGATGCCTCCTCGTGGATGACAGGGGCTCTGATCCCGCTGGATGGCGGCAATCTGGCCAAGAATGTCAGCGGTTCCCATCCGGGGATGCCCGCAGTGGCGCCGGCCTGAGTCTGCGCCGGTCTTTTTTCGGATGCCACGCAAGAGGCGGCGGCAGGCAAATAACCGACATACTCAACACATGGGAGGTGGGTGGCATGCCCCAGTCCGAGCAACTCCTTTCACTCTACAGGCAGATGCTCATCATCCGCTACACAGAGGAGCAGCTGGCCCGTTCGCATCAGATGGGTCTGATTCACGGCGCCTGCCACACCTACGTCGGCGAGGAGGCGATCGCGACCGGCGTGTGCGCGCACCTGCGGCCTGACGATGCCGTTTTCAGCACGCATCGCGGGCATGGGCACGCACTGGCAAAGGGAGTCAGTCCGCGCGAGGTCGTTGCCGAGCTGTTCGGACGCGCGACCGGCTGCTCGCAGGGAAGGGGAGGCAGTATGCACCTCTTCAAGCCGGAGGTCGGGATGATGGGAACAAGCGGAATCGTCGGCCCCTGCATCCTGCAGGCGACGGGTGCAGGGTACTCGTTCAAACTGCTCAAGAGCGACCAGGTCGGCGTCGCCTTTTTCGGCGACGGGGCGGTGAACAACGGCGCCTTCCACGAGGGGCTGAACCTGGCCAGCATCTGGAAACTGCCGACGCTTTTCGTTTGCGAAAACAACCTGTATGCCACAGAGGTACCCTTTTCTTATTCTTCCGGCAATCCCCACGTGGGTAACCGGGGACCTGCCTACGGGATGGAAAGCCTGACGGTGGACGGGAACGACGTGTTGGCAGTCTATGAAGCGGCGGAGGAGGCGGTGCAGCGGGCCCGCGGGGGCGAAGGGCCCACATTGATCGAGTGCCGGACCTATCGCACGCGCGCCCATTCGGAGGGAATGAGAGACGCCGGGTACCGCACGCAGGAAGAGGTCGAGGCGTGGAAGGAGCGGGACCCGATTACGCGCTACAACGAGTGGCTCCTGGAAAATGAGGAGGCAGGTCCGGAAACGCTGGCGGGGATTGAGGCGGAGGTGAAGGAGATGGTAGCGGACGCGGAGGAATTTGCCCGCAACAGCCCATGGCCGGAGCCGGACACGGTCAGCGAACATGTATTCAACCAGAGGTGAATGCCATGCGGGAGTTGACTTACGTTGAAGCCACTCTGGAGGCCCTTGACAGCGCGATGGCGCGCGATCCTTCGATCTTCGTTGTGGGCGAAGGGATCGGCGAACGGGGAGGCAACTTCAATACCACTGTCGGTCTGTACGACAAGTATGGACCCGAGCGCCTCTGCGACACGCCCATCAGCGAACGCGGCTTTGTCGGCATGTGCGCCGGCGCCGCCATGACCGGTACGCGCCCTGTTGTCGACTTCATGTTTCTGGACTTTATCCTCGACGCTTTTGGCGAACTGGTCAATCAGATCGCAAAGATGCAGTACATGAGCAGCGGCCGGCTCAAGATGCCAATTCTGCTGCGCGGCGCGATTGGGATCGGCCACTCGGCAGCGACCCATCACTCGGGCAGCTACTACCCGATCTTTGCCCATCTTCCCGGGTTCAGAGTGGTGGTGCCCGCCATTCCCAGCGACGCCAAAGGGCTTTTCACCACGGCGCTGCAGAGCGACGACCCGGTGCTTTTCCTGGAACACAAATCGCTGCTCTTCAATCGCGGCGAGGTGCCCGAGGGTGAATACGCGATTCCCTTCGGGCAGGCGCGCATCGCGCGCGAAGGGTCGGACTGTACGCTCGTTGCAATCGGATCGATGGTTGATAAGTCTGTTGCGGTATGCGACAAGCTGGCCGAGGACGGCGTTTCGGCAGAGGTAATCGATCCGCGCACGATCGCTCCGCTCGATATGGAGACGATACTGGAGTCGGTCAGCAAGACGGGCCGGCTTCTGATTGTTGACGAGACATTTCAGCCGTGCGGCGTGGGCGCTGAAATCGCGGCGCAGGTCATCGACCAGGGATTCGACGACCTGGACGCCCCGATTCGCCGTCTGAACGGAGCGCACGTGCCCACACCATACAGTCCGCCGTTGGAGCTTGCCATTGTTCCGGAGCCGGACGACATCGAACAGAGCGTACGCGATCTGCTGGCCGAATAACTGAAATGGCCGAAGACCGGCGAGAACGCTCACCAACGCCTCTGAAACTACTGCCGTTCAATTGAGGGAATCCGATGGCCTACGAAGTGACGATGCCGCGCCTGGGATGGACGATGGAAGAGGGCGTCTTTGGCGAATGGTTGAAACAGGATGGAGACGAGGTTAAGGCCGGCGACCTGCTTTTTACGGTCGAGGGGGACAAGGCTACGCAGGAGGTCGAGGTGTTCGAGAGCGGAATCCTGCGACTTCCCCAAGGCGCCCCGGCGCCTGGTGATGTCATTCCCGTCGGCGCCCTGCTTGCGTATATCGTCCAGGCCGGGGAACTGATGCCTGCAGCGGGTAGCCTATCTCCTCAGTCGGAAGGGCGCGACGAGCGGGCCGGCGCGGCCAGTCCGGCCGGTAAGGCAGAACCTGGTTTCCGAAAGCCATCGACAACGCAATCAGTTGCCGCGGACGGTCGCGGCAACCCGACAATCAGCCCCCGGGCACGGCGAGTAGCCGGCGAGCTGGGCGTGGATTGGACTCAGCTTACAGGCAGCGGCCGCACGGGACGGATCGTCGAGCGGGATGTGCGCGCCGCTGCGGAGACGGTTGTTGAACCGGTTGGTGTGGACATGTCGCCGGTGGCGCGTCGTATGGCTGCGGAAGCGGACGTTTCTCTGGAAGAGCTGACGGCCATCCGGCCGGGCGGCCGGATACAACGCGAGGACGTTGAAGCTGCAATCGCGGCAAGACGACCAGCTGTGCAGGCCGGCGAGGCGCCGAGTCAGATCGTGTCGCACAGCCGCATCCGGCAGATTACGGCCCAACGCATGGCAGAGAGCGCGCACACAACCGCGCCTGTCACGCTGACCACGGAGGCCGATGCCACCGAGTTGGCGGCGTTACGTGAGCAGCTGAAGTCGAGCTATTCTCGACGCGGGTTAGCAGTCCCAAGCTACAACGACATCTATCTGAAACTAATGGCCGCCGCGTTGCAGGAACATCCCGCGCTCAATGCCAGTTGGAGCGATGATGGGCTGATCCTTCATGGCGGAATCCACATCGGCTTTGCAGTTGAAACCGAGAAGGGGCTGCTGGCCCCGGTGCTGAGAGACGTTTCTGCGAAGTCGTTGCGCGTGATAGCGGCAGAGACTGCCAGCTTGATCGAGGGCGCGCGCCAGGAACGCCTGGGGCATGAGGCGATGCAGGGTGGAACTTTCACGATCACAAATTTGGGCATGTACGGCATTGACGCCTTCACCCCCATCATCAATCTGCCCCAAGCCGCCATTTTGGGGATTGGACGAATCGTCTGCAAGCCGGCCGTCCACGACGGGGAGGTCGTTCCCCGCCAGATGGTTGCACTCAGCATGACTTTTGATCATCGCGTTGTGGACGGGGCCCCGGCGGCGCGATTCCTCAACACAGTACGCGAGTATGTCTCCGAGCCTATTTTGTGGCTCACTTCTTGACGGCTTCCGGTCCGGCGGTTCTTTCAATTCAGCCACTCTTCGCCGCGAGCTTATTTCCTCAACAGGGACTTCAAACGTCTCTTTTCGCTCCTTAGTCGGAGGGCTCCCAGCCTAGCGGGGCTGTTGATCTGCGCCCAGTTCCGACTCAGACGCACAATCTCAATGAGGGCGGAAAAGGTCAGACTGAGGAGCGCCTCTGTTTAATGGGCATCATTCTCGAAAAATCTATTGTGCCTTTGATGCCGGCGTGAGCGCTAAAGGAGAACGAAGAATGAGCATGTGAAAAAATTGACAATATGTCTGAATTCCATAGGATTAGCAAAAGCCCCGTTAGTCCAGATATAAAAACAGTCAAGTTCAAATTCACAGAGGAGAATTCCAACAATGACGCAAAGAGAGTCCTTGTCCAGAAGAACGTTTCTCAAAGTAAGCGGAACATTCGCCGGCGCGGCCGTAGCGGCGGCTTGCGCGCCCGTTGCAGCCCCTGCAGACGACGGCGCGATGGGCGAAGGAGCAATGGCTGAGCCCGTTACGATTCGCTACGGCCGCCACGATCCAGCCGCGGGCGTTGCGACAACGCTCGAATCGTTCCAGGAAGAGTATCCGGACATTGTGGTCAGTGTGGAGCAGATCGGCGAGTTTCACGCCAAGATTCCGGCCCTGGCAGCGGCCGGCACACTGCCCGACGTCGTACGCAGTTGGGAGGCGATGGCGCTCGACCTGGGGCGCAACAACCAGTTCATCGACATTCAGCCTTATGTTGATGGCGAACCCGGTTACGACGCCGACGACTTCTACGAAAACTGGTGGAACTACCCGGTCGTGGAAGGGAAGCGTTTCGGCATCCCCGATGCGGCCGCGCCTCATATAACCTTCTACAACGCCGATCTGTTCGACGCCGCGGGTGTCGAGTATCCCAACAAGGACAGTTTCACCTGGACCGACTTCGAGGAGAAGGCCCGCGGCATCAGCGATCCTGACAACAAGATCTGGGGGTCGGAGACGATACCGGTTGGCTGGCATATGTACAGTGTCAAACAGGCCTGGCAGAACGGCGGCAGCTACTACAGCCCCGATTTCCGCGAGTGCTGGCTTGACAAAGAGGAGACGATCCAGGCGATTCAGTTCTGGGCCGATATGCTGCTCGACGGCAATGTAATGCCCTCGCCATCGCAGATCGTCGGCATTGGCGGCGCCGGCGCGGCCGCGGAGCTCCTGGCCGCCGGCAAGATCGGTATGCAGCGCATGGGGTCCTGGATCACCGGAAGTCTGGTCGACGCCGGGTTCCGTTTCAACGTAGTCGCCGAGCCCAGCCAGGCCCGCCGCGATACCATCACGCACGGCGCGTTCAACAACATTTCCACGACCTCCGAGAACAAGGACACGGCCTGGATCTGGCTCAACTACAACACCAGCACCCAGGGCATTTACAACTACGCCTCGAACGCGAACTTCCCGGGCACGCGCCGCTCATCGAATGAAATCGAGCCCTTCCCCTGGGTCGCGGAAGTTGACTTCGAGGTCGACTGGGACGTCGTACCCGACGCGTTGACATACGGGCACATTCTGCCGGGACCGGCCAATGAGGGCGAAGCTCTGAAGCTGATCGGCGATGCGCTGGATAAGGTATATTCCGGCAATGCCCAGGCCGCAGACATCTTCCCCGAAGTGGCGCCCAAGGTAACGGCTGTAATTTCGGATGTCTAGACTGAAAACCTGATTCACAACTACTCACGTTGACTCGCGAAGGCATCGGTTGGACTGATTGCCTTCGCGGTCTTCTTCCATTTGGCCGTATGCACTTGCGCAGACCGCCCACGACGGCGCTCACGCTTGGCCGGCCAGCGCTTGAATAGGGCGGAGGGACAGTTTTCCGTGACCACGACCGGTCTGGCACCTCGCAGTAATATCTGGCAGAGCAGGCGTTTTCGCGATGCCATCGTTGCTTACGCCTTCATCCTGCCTTGGGTCATCGGCTTTATCCTCTTCGTTGGCGGCCCAATTGTGGCATCATTTGTCCTCAGTTTCTTTCGCTGGAAGATGATAGCGCCGCCCAGGTTTTACGGCCTGACGCATTACATAAGCATGGTCACCACAGATGAACTGTTCCGCATTTCGATCTGGGTGACGTTCAAGTTTGTGATAATCTCCGTACCTGTAAGCCAGGTGCTGGCCTTGGGGCTGGCGTTGCTGCTGAACCAGCGGATACGCGGTCTCGGATTCTGGCGCTCGGCCTTCTATCTGCCTGCTGTTGTCAGCGGCGTGGCCGGGTCCATCATTTGGGTGTGGATGTATCACGTTGAGCTGGGGATCGTGAACAATGGCCTGGCGCTGATGGGGCTGGAAGGGCGAAACTGGCTTTATGACAGGGAGCTGGTGCTGGGTTCGCTTATCGTCAAGAGCCTGTGGAACGTCGGTATTCCCATGGTTATCTATCTGGCGGCCTTGCAGGGAATGCCGCAGCAACTGTATGAAGCTGCGGACATAGACGGCTCCGGCGAGGTATCAAAGTTTTTTGCGATCACATTGCCCATGCTGTCTCCAGCCATCTTCTTCAACATTGTGATGGGCATCATCGCGTCGGTGCAGACCTTTGCCGAACCCTACGTGATGACCGGAGGCGGCCCCGACAATGCAACGCTGTTCCTGGGCCTGCATCTCTATCAAAACGCCTTCCACTACCTCAAAATGGGCTACGCCTCCGCCATGGCCTGGATTATGTTCCTGCTTATTTTTGGACTGACCGTCTTCCAGTTCGGCCTTGCCGGCCGCTGGGTCTATTACGAGGGCGGCGCGCGCTAGCCCGCCGGGAGATTCGATAGTGGTCGTTGGAAACGAAACGGTTCCGACAGCTGAACGGCTGCATAGCGAGGCCTACACGCGGCCCAGCAAAGTACGCACCATTCTGATCGGCAACCGTTTTCAGACGGGCCTCCTTCGGCTGCTTGTGATCTACGCGGTTCTGATTTTTTCGGCGTTTCTTTTTCTCTTGCCGTTCTATTGGATGGTAAACACGGCGCTAAAGCCTCCCAACCAGGTCTTTACATTGCCGCCCACTTGGATACCCAAGCCGGTAATGTGGTCGAATTTCCTGACCGCCTTTACGATCCAGTACGAGACGGACCCCCCTGTTTACAATTATGCGCTCAACACGTTAATCGTAACCGTAAATGGAGTCGTTTCGACGATATTCTCGAGCGCGCTGGTAGCCTATGCCTTTGCCCGTCTGGAATTCCCCGGCAAAAACGTCATCTTTCTGGGAATCCTGAGTACGCTCATGATCCCTTTCGCGGTCGTGATGGTTCCCCAGTTCATAATCTGGCGGTATTTGAACTGGCTGGACACGCTGTGGCCTCTGATGATTCCGCACTGGTTCGGGTCGGCGTGGAACATCTTCCTGCTGCGCCAGTTTTTCATGACGATTCCGCGAGAGTATGACGAAGCGGCCTATCTTGACGGCGCGTCTCGCTGGCATATCTTCGTCAGGATCATTCTGCCTTTGTCCAAGCCGGCCTTGGCGGCTGTCGCGGTCTTCGCTTTCGTGTTCTTCTGGAACGACTTTCTTGGTCCTCTGATCATTCTGTCGACGCCGGAGAACTTTACGCTTACATTGTTCCTGGCGAACTTCAATGTTGCCTATCGGGGAACGCCGTGGCATCTGTACATGGCTGCCGCTCTCATCATCATTCTTCCCTGCCTTGTCCTGTTCTTCTTTTCTCAGAACGCTTTTCTTAAGGGGATCACTGTTACCGACCTGAAGGGTTGAGGGCAGCCGCTTTTTTCACGGGCCTTTTTGCAGGACCTTCCTTCACTGAAACAGAGGCACATATGAAAATCAAAGAAATCCGTGCATTTGAGATTGCGGCCGAGGCGCGGCCGCAGACGAAGCCGCGCACGCCAAGCCGGGCCGAGACCGTTCACATGAACCGGCCCATGGCCCGCTATCCCCGTTTTCCCAACGGTGAGGGGCACGTCTCGATGGCCCCCTGGAAACGGCCGGCCGTGCTGGTAACGGCAGAGGACGGCACGCAAGGTTTCGGCATCTCCCTCTACGGGTCTGTAGTGGCGCCCATGATCAACGAGCATTTCGGGCCCAATCTGGTCGGCGAGAACGCGATGGCCACTGAGAAACTGTGGGACATGATGGTGCGGCTGTCGACCGCTTTCAGCCCTACAGGCATGACAAGCTATGCGATCAGCGCGCTCGACGTGGCCCTATGGGACCTCAAGGGGAAATTGCTGGGGTTGCCTGTGTACGAGCTGCTGGGAGGGCCGCAGAAGGAAAAGATCTTCTGTTACGCATCCGGTTTCGACCAGGAATGGTACATGGAACTGGGTTTCAAGGCCACCAAGCTGTTCAGCCCCTGGGGACCTGAACAGGGGCTGGAGGGTCTCAACAGGCTGGAGGCGCTGGTTGCAAGCACGCGCGAAACCATCGGCGACGAAGTGGAGCTGATGTTGGATGGCTGGACGGCATATGATCCCGAATACACTGTGCGCGTGGCCGAGCGGATGCGGCCCTACAACCTTAAATGGCTGGAGGACTATATCCAGCCGGAAGATCTTCTGGGCTACGAGTCGATCCGGCAGCGATTGCCCTGGCAGACCCTGGCTACCGGCGAGCACTGGTACAATCTGGCGCCCTTTGCCCACGCCGCGGGCAAGCGGCTCGTGGATATATTCCAGCCGGACGTGCTCTGGTGCGGGGGCATTACGGCAGCCGCCAAGATCTGCCACCTGGCGCAGGCAAATCAGATTTCCGTCATCGCCCATGGAGGCATGAACTATCCCTTCGGCCAGCACCTGTCGATGGCCATGCCGGCGGTCACGTGGGGAGAACGTTCGGAGGGCGTCTCGGCGCCCGGCGTACCACTGGCGGAAATGGTCAAGTTGCCGGGCACTGCGATCATTGAGGACGGCTACTTGCGGCCCAGCGATGCACCCGGATTTGGTCTGGAAATCGACGAAGCGTGGCTGGAACAGGTTACAGTCTGAATCGAAACAGGCAAGAGTACGCGCGAGCGTATACAGACCATTATTGACGAACAGTTTCACCTTTTTCGTCCCACTGAACTGGAGAAAAGCCCATGGAACTCGGCTATTTTCTGATGCCCGTTCACCCGCCTGAAAAGGACTTTACGCAAAGCCTTGAAGAGGACCTGGAGTTGATCGAGCGGGCCGAGGGGCTTGGGTACTCCGAGGCCTGGATTGGCCAGCATCACTCGGTGAAATGGGAGCCGATGCCCTCGAACGACGTCTTTATTGCCAATGCCATGGCCCGCACCAGCACCATCAAGTTTGGGACGGGCGTGACGATCGCTCCCTTCCATCATCCGGTCAATGTGGCGGTCCGCCTCTCGATGCTGGACCATCTCTCGCGCGGCCGGCTGATGTGCGGCTTTGGCCAGACCGGTATTCCGACCGACCTCAGTCTGTTCGACCTGCCTGCGGATCCCCGGACACTGGGGCTGATGACGGTTGAAAGCATCAACATGGTGCTGAAGTTGTGGACGACAGATGCGCCCTTCGACTTCAAGGGCGATTACTGGCACATACATATCGATGAGACCCGACCGGACATCGGATTGGGGGAAATTCTGCGGCCTTACCAGAAGCCGCATCCGCCGGTGGCGATGGCGGTCCTGAAGGGCACGTCGATGGCCGCGCGCATGGCGGGGCAGCGCGGGTTCTTCCCCGTGAGCACGAACCTGGTTCCCACTTCGACACTGGCTGAGCACTGGGAGACCTTCTGCGCCGGCGCTCTCGAAGCCGGCCGCGAAACGCCCGATCGGAGCATCTGGCGGGTGGCGCGCAACATCTTTGTCGGTGAATCGAAAGAGGAGGCGTTCGATTTTGCCCTCAACAGTGCCTTTGGACGGTCCTTCGCCTATCTGATCGATCTGATCGGTCCCGGCCGCCTGGACGGGTGGAAGGAGGACCCGGAGATGCCGGACGAAGAGGTTACCGCGGAGTACGCGGTGCGGCGGCTGGCGATTGTCGGTGACGTGGACGAGTGCATTCGCCGTCTGCAGGAGATTCAGGAGGTGACGGGTGGTTTTGGAACGCTGCTGGCCATTGGGCATGACTGGGATGACAAGCCGCGCTGGCTGCGCTCGATGGATCTGTTGAAGAACGAGGTAATACCGGCACTGTAGGACAGTTTCTTATACCAAACCAAGCTCTTCGTCGATCTCCAACTGGTAGGCGTCGACCTTCTCTGCCAGCACCTCCTCCATGGTCAGCGCTCTGCCTGCCTCGCTAGATTCCAGCATGGCGTAAGATAGTGCAACTGAACGCGTGCCCTGGGCTGCATCGACCTCGATGGCTCCGCCATCCTCGATGGCGAGCCCCAGTTCGCCGTATTCGGCGGCGATCAGTTTGCGATCGGTCTCGTGGAAGGGAAAGTCATAGCCCCAGAGGCGCTCGCCGCCAAAGAGGGCAGCGGCAATGGGCTCCAGGTGGAAGCCGGGCACCAGATCCAGCAGGCTTGCATCGGAAACCGTTTCGCCGTCCTTGTGCAAGGTGATGAGCTGGCCTGATCTGTCAGGGGGAAGCTCAAGGGACCCGGCCGACCCGTGAATCTGCCGCGTCCACACGCCCTGGCCGTGGGCAGCGTGATCTTCAATGAACTGGCCGACCGCGCCGTTTTCGAAGAGGAGTGTCGCGTAGGAGGCGTCTTCGGCGGTGGCCTCGAACTGGGCGGGCATCTGCCTTTGCCACTTGCCATAGACGCCGGCCGGATTGCTGGACGACCGGCCGGCCGGTCCGGCCGCAGGGTTGTATCGAATCGGTTCGTGCAGCCGGGACTGAGCGTAGACGGTGCTGACGGGTCCCAGGTAGAACTCGAGAATGTCGGCAAAATGGACGCCTACGTCCAGCAGGACTCCACTTTCGTTTTTCTGATGCCTCCAGACTGAGATGGTCATGTGGCTGCCGCCGCCCATGGTGTTGTGTATCATCAGCCGCGGCGATCCGATTACGCCGGCATCCAGCAGCGCCTTTCCGAGCCGATTCATGGGATCGCGCCGGTAGTTCTCGGCTACGCTGACGATGCGGCCGCTCCTTTCCGCCGCCTGCCGGATGCGATTGCCGGCGCGCACGGTCAGACCGACCGGTTTCTCGATCATGGCATGCCAGCCGCGTTCCAATGCTTCTTCGGCCACTGTATGGTGGTATCGAGGCGTGGTGGTGATGTCGACAGCCGCAACGCCCAGAGCTTCGAGCTCTTCCAGGGATTCAACGACCTGCGGGCGTACCCCCAGACGTTCCTCGGCGTCGTCAGCCAGCGACTCTGCGTTGGCCCGAACGGGATCACAGGCGCCGACCAACTCGAAGGGTGAGAGCCCAGCACTATGCAGTTCGGCCAGGCCGTACAGGTGGCGGTGGCCCATTCCGCCGCATCCAACGATAGCGAGAGGGATCTTGTCCATGGAGGTTCCTTTTCTTGAATGAAGCGGTTCACGAGGCGCATACCGAGCCGAAGATCGGCGCGCACGGAATTCGATCTGAAACGTCTATTTCTCAACCTTTTGGAGTTGCACACTGGATGCAAAGAACAGTAGCGGCAGCGCTATGTCAATCAACGCCCAAAGCCAGCCGTAGGAATTCTCCGGGTTGGCGAATTGAAAGCCTATCCAACTCCACAGGAGAGCAGCAAACAGAGCAATGCCAAAATAGAGGACTCCGTTCGCCTCCAGGTACTCCCTGGTAACGCCGTCATCAGGGCCGCTGTCGACGGCGCGCTTCCGCTGGAAGGCGTAGTAGAGAACGATGACCATCCCCAATACAAGCAACGGATCCAAAATTCTGTAGACGGTCACTGCCATACCTTCTCCGAGGGGATCGTAGAACTGTGAACCGATGTATTGTACATAGAGCACGACGGCCAACACTTTCAGGTATGTTGAAAACAGTGACTTCATATTCTTCCTCCTTGTAACCTGTTGCGGCAAGCGAAGGTCCCGGTAACGTACGCCAAGCGCTTGGAATCCGCCAGATCGAGTGAAACGGGAAGGTCGCGACAGATGAATGTCGGAGCTTCACCGGCGACGCGGGGTTCGCAATTGCCCAATGAAATATATCTCAGCCACTCACCTTTGGAAAACGGTTCGGATGTGGTCAAACCGCGACGTCTTTGCACGGTGGAATGAGTATAGTTGTTCACTTGGAATCAGTGAAATGCAGATGCGCTATTGTCGTCTCCGCCTCCCAGACACCAAGTTCGACGGTTGGCTTCAGTGATTCGGTATCGTATACGACTATTCGCAACTCGTAGTCTCCGAAAGGCAGGTCAGCCGGGAATTCAATGAGATGGAGCGAATCGAACGGTTCGGTTTGCCCTCCTGCTCCGGTGGAAGAATGATCCGGCCTCCATAGTACATAGTCTTTCTGGAAGACGTTGCTGCCCTGAGCGTCGTGGAGCCGCAGGGATACGGCGAAGTCGACTCCCAGTTCGGGAGCGGTCTGCCATTGCAAAGCCAGCCAGAAGGGATTGCCTTCTTTCAAGTTGAGTGGAGACTGAGACGATTGTTGCTCTTTGCCCTGGCCGGCGGCCAGCCCCATGAGGGCTATGCCGCCATCGTAGTTGACAGTCAGCGGATCCAGAAATTCGTACAACGTCCAGGGGCGGTCCAGGGAGATTTCAGCGTAGTTCTTGATCTGAAAGTCGGCGTACTGCTCTGCGCCCAAATGCCGGCCGTATTTGTCGAAGAGAACTGCGAGACGCTGATCTTCGTCCCCGGCCCAGATCACGTCGTTGCTCCAGTCCACCACTTTTACTTGGGAAAGGGATGCGGACGTCTTCACAGCGGACTCAATCTGGTGAGCAAAATCGGGCATGGCCGTGTGAACGAGATGAACCGGCGCCTCACCTTGATACAGGTATTCGAAACTGTACTGCCACAGGTAACCCGGGACCAGAAACGCGATGCTGCCATCTGCCGGCTGTTCATTCGCGATCTGAATGAGGTCGGTCCAACCAGTCCCGTAGTACCTATGAATCTCGGGAGCGGATGCCCATCTGTGGAAATAGTCGCGATAGGTAAATGCGCCTTGGACCAGAATGGCAAGACCGACCAGAACGGCAAAAACGGCGCCAGACCTGGATTTTGCCGCCTGGAAAAACCGGCGCCTGGCGAACAGAAAGGCTTCCCAGAGTCCGACGGCTACGAGGAGATAGATGGCCGGTATCGCGCCAATCATGCGAATGGTATTGGGGGGGACGGATGTTATCTCTCTTGCAAGCACAGCCGGCAGAATCAGTAAAGCAAGCCAGAAAATCAGTAAGCGATAGGCTGGCCGCGTTCGCCAATGCCAAACTGCCGCCCCCACGCCAAGCCAGAAAAAGAGCGCCTGCCAGAGGTTCAACACTGGCTCGCCCACGAGGTTGTGCCGCCAGATCCGATCACCTCGAAAGCCAAAGGCCAGAACATATCCCCAGAGATTGCTCAGAAACGTTCCCAGTGGGTTTCCCAGGTTGCGTTCGGAATCGAAGACCCAAGTCTGTGAACTGCGAAGGAAGAAATGGTCGGGGTTCAGGGCAAAATGGAGGAGTATCGGCGCAGCCACCAGGCCGGCGAACAGGACAAAGACACCTGTCTTCTGCCATTCGGTCTTGGAGGGCGAAGCGATAAAACGAAAGAGATTCGGAGGAGAACTCACTTCCCCTGATTTCTTTCCATCGCCATTTCTGACAAAGGGTAGCAGAAAACTCAGGCCGAACAGGAGGAACAGAAAGGGCGTGAATCGTGCTGTTATGTAAGTATATGGCAGCAGTCCGGCACACATACCCGCCAGCGCGATCCGCCAGTAGTCTCTGAGCCTTGCAGCCTGTCCACTGTGATCAGCTGGAGATTGTCCGGTTGGCTTGTCATTTGAGGATGATAGCTGCTCATCGTGCGACCATGCCCACCAGAGCAAGGCCAGGCTCAGGCTGAGAAAGAAAGGGAGGAAGCTACCTCTGAGAGCTGTACGCCCGATGATTGTCTGCCCGAGAGATACCGCCAGCAGACCGGCGCCTGTTCCGCCGATAAGGAGACCGCGCCACGGCGCGGGCCTGCCGCTAAGTTCGTCCCGCCCGAAAAGTAACCAGCCCAGCCAGAAGAGAACAAACACGGCGCCCGCGCTGATGAGTGCCGTAGGTAGGCGCACTGCCAGTACCGTCCTTCCCAGAAAGGAGGTCGTCAGGGCAATTGCATATACAATCATGCCCTCGCGGCCGTTATTTTCGGGAAAGAACGGGGCATGTTCTCCCTGCAACACCTGCAGTGCATTTACACCATGCGTTCCTTCATCATGATGCAAGCCAGGGGGAAGTTCCGTCAGGCGATGCAGGCGCAATGTCAGGGCCACAAATGCAAGAAGGATCACGGTCCCTATGGTTAGAAGGGTCAGGTAAGGGTGTTTGTCGCCTGCCATCCGGTTAACTCTTTATGTCCCCAGCGCCGTCGATGTCAATATATTCAAACCGCTCTCTTAGGTTTCTTGCCATTTTGTGCGGTTGCCAGGCAGCGGTCCGTGCCGTGGCCGCATCGCAGGTGTGGTACTCCCGCTCAGCGGTCGTCCGATAGCTGCAGGCTGGTCAGGACTGTCTCGGGTTCCCAGACGCCGAGTTCGACTGCGGGCTTCAACGTTTCAAAGTCGTAGACGACCAAGCGCAACTCATAGTCGCCGGGGGGAAGTTCTGGAGGGAATTCAAGAATGTGAAGCGTATCGACCAGTTCATCTGCTTGCCATCTGTTCGTGGCGAGAGATCTCGAGTTTTCGAGGACAGCATCATATTGATAGACCACGCTGCCCTCAGAATCGTGCAGACGCAGCGAGATTGAATAGATGGCTTCCAGATCGGGGGCGGTATTCCAGTGCGTTGCAATCCACCAGTAGCGATCCATGTCCAATTCGATCGGTTGATTCAAAGAAAACTGCTCTGTGCCTTGTCCGAGCGCAAACCCACGGAAGGAGATGCCGCCATCGTAGTGAACTGTCAGAGGCTCCAGTTTCTCATAAAATGTCCAGGGGTGATTCAGTTCAATATCGGCGTAGCTGTGGATCTGAAAGGTTTCGCGAATTTCGCTATTCAGATAGCGTCCATACTTTTCAAGAATCGCGGTGATTAGCCGGTCGGTATGGTCATTTCCTCCAACCAAGCTGTTGTCCCAGTCCACATAGTGAACTGTGGAGACTTGCTCCAGTGCGTCAAGCGCAGACTTGATCTTCGGCGCCAGATTGTGCGTTGCAGCCACATGGAGGATGCGAGTTGCCGCGGCGCCTGTATAGAGGTATTCAAAACCGGGGTGCGTGCTGACTTCGTTATGCCATGCGTAACCGGAAGTCAGTCCGATCAGATAGACAGTACCAGTTTTCGATGGATTTTTGTTCAATTCAATAGCCAAATCGGTCCAGATCTGTTCGTATTCCTCATTTAATTCGGGTGCGGTCGCCCACTCCTGGAAATAGGACCTATAAGTGTGCGCACCTTGAGCCAGCAGCACGCCGCCGACCACTACGCCGACCACTACGCCCAAGAGTATGCCGGCCCTGGCCTCGCCGCGCTTTCCGAGGTGTGACGAATTGTCATGTCCTGAAAGGAACCGGTTCCGTAAGAGTCGTGCGGTTTCCCACACGCCTGCACTTGTCAACAGATAGACGGCTGGCGTCGCGCCCAGCATCCGCAGAAAGTGGGGTACAATACCATCTCTGGACAACATTGCGGGAAGCAGCAGCAGGGTCAGCCAGAGGAGCAGTAAACGAAAGGCTGGCTGCCGCCATCGCCAAACAGCTGTCGCAACGCCCCACCAGAAAAAAAACGCTTCCCATATGTTCAGCATGGGCTGCCCAGGGGAATTGTGCCGCCAATTCGGGTCTCCGCGAATGCCAAAGGCGAGCAGATGCTCCCATGCGTTTACGAAAAAGGCGCGCAGAAGATCTTCGAGACCCTTATCGGACTGAAAGACTGAAATCTGGCTGCTGCGTGCGAAAAACTGGTCCGGATTCAGGAAAAAATAGAACACAATTGGCGCGGACACTACAGCGGCCACGCCAACAAAGACGCCTGCCAACGGTATTTCAGCCCGCAAGCGAGAAGTTAAAGAGGAGAAACGCAGAGAAGAGAGCCCCCTCTCTCTCAGTTCCCGTCCGTTTTCGCTCGCGACCCAGCACAATATAGTACTGATCCCAAAGAGGAGAAACAGGAGTGGCGTAAGGCGAGCTGCAATGTAGGTATACGCCAGAAGACCGGCGCACGCTCCTGCCAGGGCAATCCGCCACCGACTCCGGCGCTGCCACCCTCCCCAGAGCAGCGCCATACAGAGACAGAGAAGCAGGGGCAGAAAGTTGACTCTGAACGCGGTGCGCCCGATGACCGTCTGTGCGAGAGAAACTGCCAACAGACCGGCCGCCAAACCACCGATCAGCAGACCTCGCCACGGTGTAGCAGTCCCATTCCTTTCATCCCGTGCAAACAGAAGCCAGCCCAGCCAAAAGACGGCGAAGACCGTGCCTGAACTGGCAAGTGCCGTGGGTATACGAACTGCCAGTTCCGTGCGCCCCAGGATTGAGATGGCCAGGGCCGTCAGGTAGATTCCCAGCGGCTCTCTGCCGTTATTCCTGGGAAAGTAGATTGCATGTTCCCCTTGCAGCACTTGTAAAGCGTCGAGGCCGTTTGCCCCTTCGTCGAAGAAGAGTCCGGGAGGAAGTTCGCTCAGACGATGAAGGCGAAGAATGACAACGGCCAGCGTAAGACAGAACAGGATCGCTACGGTCGCCAGTGTAAGGCGAAAGCGCTTATCTCCTGACATTTGGGCGAATCTACTCGAATTGGGTCCAGAAGATGGAAATTCAGACATTCTCTTTTTCAGGGCTTCCCGTCACTATCGGCCGTCGCTGGGGCGCATATGCGTGCATACGTCGCTCATTGGGGTCTTTCACTCAGGCAGCACTTCAAGCGTTCCGATTTCCAGGCGGGCATTGCCGCCATTCAAGGGCACGAGCGGCTCGTGGGATATATCAGGAAGGTAGAGGCCGGCAATGAGCCGGTATGTTCCCGGGGACAGCGTTTCCGGGACAGTAATGTAATGTGTCGAGTTCAGAACCAGCCCCGGTTCCCAACGTTGGTAGGGCGTATATTGTCCGCCGGGCGGGCCATCATGTTGCGAAACGCCCATCCCTGTCTCGTCAACCAGGTGCACAAATGCGCTCACAGGAACGCCGGCAGTTTTTACAGACCACCACAGCTGGACGGCCGCCACTTCTCCGGAGCGGGTTGGAGGGGGTGGCCGCACGCCCTCCAGACGGACGTTTTCATAGTCGGCGCCTATTGCCGATACTTCCCAGGTGCGGTCCGTGATTCCTGAGGCCGCCACCACCATCAGTGCACCGATTGCAAGCCAACCGCCCAGCGGCAAGTAACGCCGGTAAGCCCAGAGAGATGGTTTCCTACCCGGCCAGACCGTTCCCGCCCCACTTGATCCCAGATACAGCAACGCAAACACTGCACTCCAACCGACTGCCGTCAGGAGTCTGCCGAGCCAGACCGAGCGTGTAGGGCTCCATGCAAATACAACATCGTGCGTGCCAGGTGGAATCTGCACGCTGGCGAGGGCGAGCTGGCTCGCTGGCTCAACTTTTGCCTGAATTCCATCAAGTGTAACTTGCCAGGAAGGGAAGTAGAACTGGTGGAAGAGAAGACGGAATGCTTGCTGCGTTGTGACCTGGAAGTGGTGTTGAAGAAGGCCACTGCGTACCGGCGCCACTGCCAGAGTCTCAATCGAGTCCGGCATTGTCAGCTCTTCCCAGGGAGGGCCCCCTATCGTACGAGGATCCACATCAACCCAGACAGGCATAAACTCTCGCGGCCAACTGCCGATCCCATTACCCTCCGAATCGAGTTCCCATGACTGAGAATTCCAATGCCACAGGGCTGGCGCCGAGAGGTCCTTATAGCGGAAATCGTCGTCCGTCGGATAGTCCAGACCGACAGTCGAATAGAAGACGATGTACGTTGAGAATGCTATGGATACAATTGGCGCTATGTAGGCTGGCAAGCGTCGGAGCGCCTGCAGCTGTTCCAGGCATACTGCCAGCAGCAATGATGTGCCGAAGGCGACGAACAGCTGCCAGCGCCAGGGGAACTGCAGTTTTTCAAATAGAAACTCGAAGCTGGCCCACAGCCAGTAACTGGCCGCAGTGGTCAACCAGACAGCCAGAATCGTGGATGACAGCACAACAAAAGTGAAGAGGCGAAGATTGCGCGCCTTCGAGGCCAGGAAAACATAGAATGCGAAAATGCCAATCGGGATTGTATATATGGGAAGGAAAAACGTTGGATAGTGGGGATAGTTGTAGGAATAGATGAGGGCAGGCTCGAACAGATCATTCCAGCCGGCCATGTGGTACATCCACCCGCCAAAAACGACTCCTTTGCTAACATCAACCCAGTTCATCTCCAACAGGACCGGCAGGGTGGACCATGATGTCAGGAGTATGCCGACGGCGCCAAAGCCGGCCATCGTCAGTCCAGCCTGGACCGGGGAGACTGCCTCCACGCGATATCGTTGCAGGGCAAGAAGGGCAAGGACGATTGCAAAGACCATCACTGTCATAAGCGCTGTCAGGTGATGCATCAGAATCAGGCCGCCAAAAGCAAGCCCTGCTTTGGCCAAAGACGGGCCACAGGCGCGCGCCCGCTGCAATGAACTTTCTGTGTCAACAGTCGCTCCATTCCCCTGACGTGAGAGAGCCGACACGGCCTGAATTCCGTAGAATGAGACCAGTGGCAGCCACATGAAGGTAGTAAGTTCAGGAAAGGCGCCCCTTTCAAAGAGATCTATCATGCGATAGGGATGAAACTGATAGCAGACAGTACAGGCGGCGGCAGGCCAAACCGCGAAGAATCGTCGCGCCAAGCGATACATCCACAGCGCTGAAAGGGCAAAGCCGGCTGCTATGGGGAGGCGCAGGCTGGCCACCATATCCAGCCCAGCCAGGTTCAGGAGCGCGGACGGATAATAGAAGAGAGGCGGGTAATAGTTGAGTACGGGGTAACCGTACCCGAAACTGTAATCCGGGAACCAGCGTGGATAGAGAACGCCTGCGCGCAGCGCATCTGCCAACGCACGAATCCGGTGCATGTGAATCAGTCCGTCGTGGGTTGCAGAGGGCCAAGCATCCGTCAACCAGAGGACCAGTGCGAAGGAGGAAAACACCAGGCACAGGACCACTAAGCGGTCCTGTTGGACAGTTGCCTTCATTTTTCGTTTGGGGGGTTTTTCGCGTGAGGCGTCAAGTTGCATCTTCATTCTACCTGCAGGAACGCCAGGACAGCCTCAGGCTTCCAGACGCCGAGTTCAACCGTTGGTTGCAATGTCTCATAGTCATAGACGATCAGGCGCAGCTCGTATTCGGCGGGCTTGAGATCCGGGGGAATCTCCATGTGGTAGAGCGTTTCGACCGGCTGTTCCGGGGGCCAATTATTTGTGCGGGAATAGTTCGGGTCGAGAAGGACAATGTCCCTCTGGTAGACGCCACCACCTTCAGAATCGTGCAGGCGGAGGGACAGCGCAAACTCGGTATCCAGGCCGGGAGCGGTCTGCCAACGCATGGCGATCCAGAAGGTGCGTTCCGGTCCCAGCTTGATCTGTGGCTGCGCGGCAAGTTGCGTGTCCCCCTGGCCCAGGGCAGTTCCGAGAAGAGATATACCCCCGTCATAGTCGACAGATGGCGGCCCCAAACTTTCATAGAAAGTCCACGAACGATCGAGAGCGACGTCGGAGAAGGTGTGCACCTGCAAGAAGGCGTGTTGTTGGCTTCCAAGATATGTACCGTATTTTTCCAGGAGAGCAACGGTGTATTCTTCACCTCCACCTATCCATCCCAGCGCGTCGTTCCAGTCTACAACCTTTACGATCGAGACCTCTTCGTTGGATGCAAGGATGGATTCGATTCTTTGCGGGAGATGCGTCATGGTCGAATGAATGACGTGTGCAGGCGCCTCGCCCTGGTAGAGGTAGTCGAAGCCGTAATGGTCATTCGACAGCTGATAGGGAATCAGGTAGACCGACCGGGCGTCAGAGGGCTGCATGTTCAGAACGTGGGCCGCTGCGGCTATTTCCGCGTCGGCCGCAGCGTAGTAGTTAGGCGTGCCCACCCACTGGTAAAAGTAGGTGCGATAGGCAAACGTGCCCTGAACAAGAATGAAACAGGTGACAAGGAGCCCCACAACAGCGGCGGCGGTCGCGTTGTTGAAGGAGATACGCCCCTTCAAGAGGCGAGCCGCTTCCCAGATGCCAACGCCCACCAGGAGGTAGGCGGCCGGCGCGGCTCCGATTATACGCAAGGCGTTTGGCCCATGTCCTCTGTTATAGGACAACATTGCCGGCAGCAGCATTACGCCCAGCCAGATCAGCAGCAGGCGACAGGGAGGCCGTCTTCGCCAGCGCCACAGGGACATACCCACACCGGCCCAGAAGAAAAGAGCCTCCCATGGACTGAGCAGAGGCTTTCCTGCGAAATTGTAGTTCTCGTTCGGATCTCCCGCCACGCCGAATATCAGGAGGTAGTCCACCACGTTGTTCAGGAACGCGCCCAACTGTGTACGGCGGCTATCAAGCGAGAGCGAGATTTCCCTGCTGCGAAAGAAGAAATCATCGGGATGGAGGATGAAGTAGGTTAGAATCGGCGCTGCTACCAGGCCGGCGACGGCGACGAAAAGGCCAGCCTTGGGCCATTCGGCCTTGACCCTTGCTTTGGCGGCATCGCCAAAGGGAATCAGAAAACTCAGCCCAAAAAGGAGAAACAGGAAGGGAGCGAAGCGGGCCGGAATATAGGTGTACAGCAACAGACCGGCGCATGCCCCTGCCAGCGCCAACCCCCACCACGACGCTTTGCGCCCGTCAGAGCGGCCCCACGATCTCCAGAGCAGAGCCAAACTGAGAGCGAGAATGAGCGGCAGGAAATTTGCTCTGAATCCCCCACGTGCGAGAAAGGTCTGGCTGATAGATGCCGCCATCACACCCGCCCCGATCCCGGCCACAGTGAGTCCCCGCCAGGGCGTGGGGCGGCTGCTCTGTTCGTCGCTACCAAACAGGAGCAGGCCCAGCCAGAATACGGCCAATACTGCCCCTGCGCTGGCCAAGGCCGGCGGCAGATGAAAGGCCAACAGAGAAGGACCCAGAAGGAGCGTGGCGAGCGCGGTTGCGTAGATTGCCAGCGGCTCGCGTCCGCTCGCCTTTTCGGCAAAGAAGAGATGGTGTTGTCCCTGCAGCACTTGCAGGGCGTCGACGCCGTTTGCCCCTTCATCGTTGATAATGCCAGGCGGAACTTCGGAGAGGCGATAGAGGCGCGTCATCACGACAACAGCGGTCAATGCGATTACAATCCCTAGGGCGACCAGCGGAACCAGGATCCGATCTTTGCCCTGAGACTGTGTCAGGTTTCGTGCAGAATGACCATCTGGAACCCTGTCGTGCATTTTCTCCTCTCGATGGTACCGCTCTCCGTCTCCCGTCCATTGGGTTGAAGTGGATGCCGGCAGGACTGGCTTGCGTTATGGGGCATCCTTCCGAGGAATCGGCATCGTTCAAGCTTATCCTGGACGTCAGGAGTTCATCAACGGGGCGAAGCCAGATTTGAAAGTCCCGTGACGCCAAGCATTCTTCTGGCTCAACGGCGCTTCACGAAGGGGTTTGGCATGCCGCCGGACCGCGGCCCGGGGTGTTGCGGGGAGCTGTCAGCCACTACGGAAGACTCTTGTCGTGATGGCTAAGGGGTTCGGCCCCGTCTGCGGTGACGAGGAAGGCGTCTTCCAGGCGGATGCCGGTTACGCCCGGGATATAGATGCCGGGCTCCAGCATGATCACGTTGCCTTCCTGGAACTGCTCCTGGTTGTAGGGGACGATTCGGGGCGCTTCATGGCCGGTCAGCCCGATTCCGTGGCCGGTGTGGTGGGCGTAGACGTCGTAGCCGCCAGCGGCCATGCGGCTGCGCACTTTGCGGTCCACGTCCTGGGCAACGACGCCGGGCCGAATGAGGGAGACGGCATAGGCGAGGGCTTCTTCAACGAAGTTGTGCATTTCGACTTGCCGGGCCGTCGGCTGGTCGGCATAGTAGGTAGCGCAGCTATCGGTCCAGTAGCCGTCAACCACGACGCTGAGGTCGAGAATGAAGGAGTCGTCGGCTATGATTTCGTAGTCCAGAGGGGCGGCGCTCATGTTCGCCGGTCGATGGCCGACGATGCAGTCATTCCCCATCTGGCACCACTTGCCCGCCTCCCGCTCCACGGCTGTCTGCACTTGGGTCCAGACGTCGATTTCACGCTGGCCCAGGCGGACGGCCTTGCGACCGGCTTCGTGGCCTACCGTTACCAGGCGAAAGCCCTCGCGGATGCGCGCCAGCTCCTCTTCGGTCTTAACCGCACGCAGCGGCAAGAGCCTGCCCTCCAGCGATAACGGCTCGCAACCCGGCAGCGCTTCCCGGAGCGTTTGCCACAATGCCAGCGGCAGGCTTTTTTCTTCCACGCCAACCGGGCCGGATGTTCCGGCAACCGTTGAGACCTGCTCCCTCAGCGCATCTGCCAGCCGGCCGGGGGCGTCAATCGGTTGCTGTATCGTGTAGTTGACAAAGGGAACGAACGCGCAGCCGCGTTCGGCGCCGAAGGCGGAGGCGCCGGCGGACCCTTCGTCGGCCAGGAGCGTGAATTGGCCGCGCGCGAAAAGGACCAGAGCGGGCGCGGAAAGATTCAGGCCGGTGAGCCAGCGAACACTGTCGATATCGGAGAAGAGCGCCAGCTCGACACCGGTTTCGTCGAGCAGATGCTCCGCACGCCGTCTTTGTTCTCTGTGCATTGTGGCGGTATATCCTTGTCCTCAGTTTCCAGGCCGGCGCGGGCGCGAATCTGCGCGGAGTTCAGGGCCTGGCGTTTTGATTATATTTTACCACGGCATCTCGCGCCCGGAATACTCCCGACCGATGCTGGCCGCCTCCTCGGTTGCCGAACCAATCATCACGCCTTCATCGATGCGTTCCGCGACATCATGGGGACGCACGCCATTGAGGAAGAAGAGGCCGGCCGCGTCGCAGGCCGACTTGACGCGGGCACGGGCCGCGCTCATTTCCTGTGGATAGGGCGGATCGTGGGCGTCAGGGTGGCCTAGGCTCATGCCCATGTCGCCGGGGCCCCACTCGGCGAAAGCGATGCCGGGCACAGCCGCGCTGGCTTCGGCGTTCGCCAGGGCGCGGCGGTTTTCGATCTTGAGGCCAAGCATGATTTCGCCGTCCGGATTTAGCGGCCAGACGTCAGCTTTCTGAACATATTCCTGCGGCGTAACGCCCCAGATTTCAGCGGCCATGGACTGTCCACCTGCGCCCCTTCTCCCTTGGGAAAGGGCGTTTGGTCCATCGGAAACGCCAATGGAGGCAACAGGGTAGCGGGAGGATTCGACGAACACACGGACAGCGCCGGGCGTCTCTGCGTGGCAGAGCAGTATCCCGTGAACGCCGCGCGCCAGGACCTGTTTGACCATCCAGGCGTTGGCTCGCATCACGTTTTCGTCTGTCCCGTCCGTAGGCAGCGTGCAGATGACGGCGGGAGTCCTGTGCCCGCTACGCGTCGTTCCCGCATTGGCCAGCCCCCGCATGAACTCGCCCAGCCCGACAGGGTTGAAGGCGCCATGCTCGAACTCGACCATCAGGTAGTCGGCCCAGGTGTCTCTGTGGGCGATGCCATTCTCGTAGGTCAGTCCACCGCGGACGCCGGTGTAGTAGATGGGCTGGCCAGCCTCCAGCAACTCGATCGCTCTGTTAATGCGCGGCATTCAGTTTCCTCGCTCTGAAGTATGGGAAAGTGTCAATGGCGAAGCAGCTCTAAAGCGCCCGGAGGGGCTCTTCGATCATTCCGACCAGGGCATCCAGGAACTGTGCGGCGCGGACGCCGTCGACGGCGCGGTGGTCGCAGGACAGGGTCAGGGTCATCATCGGGCGCACGGCGGGCTGCCCGTCCACGGCCACGACCCGATCGGCGATGCGGCCCACCGCCAGGATCGCGGCCTGGGGCGGGTTGACAATCGCGTTGAAGGCATCCACACCGAACATGCCCAAGTTGCTGATGGTAAAGGTGCCGCCGGTGAAGTCGTCGGGCGTCAGTCCGCCGCTGTCTGCGCGTGCCACCAGGTCGGCCCTGCGGGCGGCGATCTCTTCGACGCGCAGGCGGTCTGCACTGTGAACCACGGGTACGAGCAGCCCATCTTCGACGGCGATGGCCAGGCCGACGTTTATCTCAGGATTGGTGACGATTTTGCCGTCATCCCAAAAGGCATTGAGGCGGGGGAAGCGGGCCAGTGAGAGCGCGGCCAGCTTGGTGAGCAGGTCGGTGTATGTGATCGCGGCCCCGTCTGCGGCGTTGGCGTTGAGAATCGTACGCCAGTTGATCAGCTGGCCGGCGCTTACTTCGCGCACCAGGTAGAAATGGGGCACGCTGGTCCAGCTGTCCGTCAGTCGTTCGGCCATTATCTGCCACATACGAGAAACGGGCTGCGTTTCGGGTTCGATTGCCGCGGGCGTATGCACGACGGGCGCGGGCGCTTCCGGTTCCGGCTGCGCTGCCAGGGGGACGTCGGCGGCAAGCACGGCCCCCTCCGGTCCGGTACCGGCAAGCGCTGCGAGATCCACGCCCCGTTCGCGCGCCAGCCGGCGCGCCTTAGGCGAGGCAAGGACGCGAGAGCCGGAGCCGGTGGAGCGGATGTGGGCCTCCACGTCTTCCTTGGAGATGCGATCGCCAGCCGCCTGGACGTCTGCCAGGTCGACGCCGTGTTCCGCGGCAATACGTGCAGCGACGGGGCTGGAGGGGAGTGGGGCTGCTCCTCCATTCTCCGTTTGGGGCGTTTCCTTCGGTTCAGCCGCTACGGGCGGAACAGGGGCTGCAGGAATCTCCTCCCCCTCAGCTGCGATCAGCCCGATCACCTGGCCAACGGGGACCTCATCGCCTTCCTGTGCGGTCACTGCGGTCAGGAGGCCGGAGGCGGGCGCTTCCACCTGCACGTCCACCTTATCGGTGGCCACCTCCATCAGCGGCTCGCCAGCCGTGACCATCTCGCCTTCACTTTTGAGCCAACGCAGCAAGACGCCCACGTCCTGGGCCATCCCAAGAGCCGGCATTATCACTTCTTTGGGCATGCAGTCCCCCTATTTGGGCGTACTCAGGTCAATAGTCCGGGAGGGCGGGCAATCTCAACCGCACAGGGACTTGACCGTCTCGACAACGTAGTCAGCGTTCGGGATCGTCAGGTCTTCCATCGCCGGAGAAAACGGAACAGGTACGTTCATCGCGCCAATGCGCTTAACCGGGGCATCCAGATAGTAGAAGGCACCGTCGGCAATGACTGACGCAATTTCACCTGTGACGCCATACTGCCGGTAGCCCTCGTCCAGCACCAGCGCGCGACTGGTCTTGCGCGCGGACCGGACCAGCGTATCGGCGTCAAGCGGGGTCGTTGTGCGGGGATCGATGAGCTCGGCACTGATGCCGATCGAAGCCAGTTTGTCGACTGCTTCGAGGGCTACGTAGACCATTGAGCTGGTGGCGACGATGGTTATGTCGTCCCCCGTACGCTTCACGTCGGCCTGGCCCAAAGGAAGCGTATACTCCTCTTCGGGTACCGGACCCTGCTCCTGATAGAGCATTTTATCTTCAAAGATGACGACGGGGTTTTCGTCGCGGATGGCACTCTTCATCAACCCTTTGGCGTCGTAAGGGGTGGCGGGCAGCGCTACCTTCAGACCGGGGATGTGGCTGAAGAGGGCATGCAGAGACTGGCTATGCTGGGCGGCAGAGCGGCGGCTGGCCCCCAGGGTCGTCCGCAGGACCATGGGCACCGTCAGTTTGCCGCCGGACATGTAGTGGGTCTTGGCTGCCTGGTTGACCAATTGGTCCATCACCAGGGTGGTGAAGTCGCCAAACATGATGTCCACAATGGGCCGCATACCGGTGATAGCCGCGCCCACGCCGATGCCGGCGATACCTGCCTCGGAAATGGGGGAGTCGATGACGCGTTCCGGGCCGAACTCATCCAGCAAACCGACCAGCACTTTGAAAACCGAGCCGGCTGCTGCGACGTCCTCACCAATGACAAAGACGCTCTCATCGCGCGCCATCTCTTCGGCGATGGCTTCACGAATGGCCTGACCGAATGTTATCTGACGTTCTCCCGGCGCGTGAATGGCCGGGCTGCAGCGGATTCCGTTCTCAAGCGTAGACATGATTGTCCACCTCGCTTTCACTGGGGAATGACGCCTCTTCGGCGAAGGCAACCGCGTCGTCAACGGCTGTCTTTACTTCCTGACGGATTCGCTCCAGGACATTCTCTTCCGCCTGCTTACTTTTCAACAGCCAGTCCTCGAGAAGCGTCAGCGGGTCCCGCTTGGCCCATTCTGCTTCCTCTTCGCGAGTGCGGTAGGGGCGGTCGATATCGCCGACATGATGTCCGCGGAATCGATAGGTGTTGCAGACGAGGAAGGCCGGTCCGCCTCCTTTGCGAGCCCGGTCGATGACAAGGCGGGCGGTGGCATGCACCGTGCGGATGTCCTGACCGTCGATAGCCTGTGCGTGGACACCGAAACCCGCGGCGCGGCCTACCATGGAGCCGGCTGCGGCCTTGGAGTTGTGCGTATACTCGCCATACTGGTTGTTTTCGCAGACATAGATAACCGGCAGCTTCCAGAGCTGGGCCATATTCATCGACTCGTACAAGAGTCCCTGTCCCAATGCGCCGTCGCCAAAGAAACAGACCGAAACCTGATCGGTTCCCCGGAGCTTAATGGACATGCCGGCGCCGGTGGCGATGCCTGCGCTGCCGCCGACGATGCCATTGGCGCCCAAGTTGCCGGTCTCCTGATCGGCGATGTGCATCGAGCCGCCTTTGCCGCGGCAGTAGCCGGCTTCCTTGCCCAAAAGTTCGGCGAACATTTTGTCCAGCGCCGCGCCCTTGGCCAGGCAGTGGCCGTGGCCGCGGTGGGTACTGGTGATGTAGTCGTCCTGCCGCAGGGCTTCGCAGATGCCGACGGCGATTGCTTCCTCGCCGATGTAGAGATGGGTGATGCCCGGCATGCGCGCGCTGGTGTAAAGCTCGTTGGCGGTTTCCTCGAAAGTGCGGATCTTGACCATCTGCTCATAGGCCTGGAGCCAATGTTCGGCGTCCAGATCAGTCAGGCTCGGATTGGTATCGTTCGTTTCGCTCATAGCGTCACCCCATGGTTGGACCGGATTCTTACCAGTGCATGACCCAGCCACTGTCAACGTTAATGGCCTGGCCGGTGATGTTGCGGGCGTGTTCAGAGGCCAGGAAGACGACGGTGGAGGCGATTTCCTCCTGAGAAACCAGGCGTCCCAGAACGGCCAAGCGGCCGATCTTTTCGGTACACCATTCTTCGTAGGTGGGTCTCTCGTCTTCTGGCATATCGGCGATGGAAAACTTGTGGATCCGCCTCTGGAGGGGCGTGTCGACCATTCCAGGGCAGATTGCGTTGGCACGTATATTGTAGGCGGCAAAATCCTTGGCGGCAATCTGCATGAAGCTAAGCACGGCGGCCTTGGAGACGCTATAGGGGGGATCGGTCTGCGAGCCTATCTGGCCGGATACGGAGGAGAAGAAGAGAAAGGTGCCCTGGCGGCGGGCGATCATGGGTGCGTAGAAGGCGTGGGCTGTGTTGACCGCGCCGAGCACGTTGACTTCGTGGACGCGGGGCCAGTCGGAGGGCTCCAGGTTCCAGAACGGGAAGCCGCCCTTGCCCGAATCGATGCCGACCGTGAAGACAACGTGGCGTACCGGTCCGAGCTCCTTTTCGACGCGGGTCGCGGCCGCCTGCAACGCGGTAGAATCGGTGACATCCACCTGCGCGGAAAATGTATCGACTCCGTGGGAGGCGGCTTCCTGCGCCACTTCAGCCACGACAGGATCGCGATCGAGCAGCGCTACGCCGGCGCCTTCTGAAGCGAAGGTCTTAGCGATCATGCGGCCCATTCCGTTGGCGCCGCCGACCACGACGGCGACTTGACCTGCGAGTTCCAGATTCATTACCTTCCTCTACTGTTCATTGGGCGCGACTGGCTCTTCTTCGCCATTTTGCATTTGACGTCGAAGTTTTTGCAGCAGCTTCGAAGGTGTTCGCCGGCGCAGCTCTTCGACAAATGCCTCGCCTTCCTCCATCGAGCGGTCAATCTCGGCGCGATGATCGAAATAGTATGCCAGAGCCGCGTACACGTCAGACAGCGAAAGATCGTATTCAGCGGCTATTTCGTCGGCGCACTTGCCCATGCGCTCGTGCCAGATGACGATGTTTTCCACTGTTATTCGATGTCCGGCGATACGCGGTTTGCCACCTACTATGCCGGGGGTAATCTCGATATGCTGGTCTAAAGATTCAGTTGCCATTGATGTTTTTCGCGTATGCTGTATCAATCCCATTGCATCGCACGCAGGATTCAAAGTTCAGGCGTATGGATCCGCCCCGGTGCGGTTGGCCTGCGCGCGGGGGGTCAGGTCGAACTGGGTCTGATGGCCGTGGAAGAAGCGATCCAGCTCATCCACCATCAGTGAGAAGAAGCCCTGGTGGCCTGTGGGGCCGCCGAATGCGCCAATGTGAGGGCTGAGGAAGACGTTGGGCAGTTGGAGGATTTCGCTGTCGGGCGGCACCGGTTCCGGGTCGAAGACATCCAGGCCGGCGACGATATCGCCCTGTTTGAGCCTGTCGATGAGCGCGGCCGAGTCGGTCACTTTGCCGCGGGAGACGCTGACGAAGACGGCGCCGGGGCGCAGGCGGGCCAGCTCCTCTTTCCCCAACATTCCCTCGGTCCTGGGGGTGTGGGGAACCAGGCAGACGACAACATCGCAGGAAAGGACGTTTTCCAGGCTCGTCTGCAAGAAGCCAAGGGCCTCGGGAAGCTCCTGGGGCAAGTAGGGATCGTGGACCCAGATCTCGGTCTCGAAGGCGCGCAGGAATTTCATGAGGCGACGGCCCATGTGTCCGCAGCCGATCAGGCCGACCCTCCGGCGCCACAGAACGCCCTGCATTCCATCCATCAGGGTGCGGTCGAAGCGGGTCTGGTCGGCGATCATGCGGCGAAAGTGTCCGCCGCCGTTTTTGAGGCAGACGAGAATCATGGCCAGCGCCCATTCGGAGACCGGATAGGAGGAGGCGTTGGTGGTATCGACGGTGCGGATGCCGCGCGCCCAGGCGGCGTCAAGATCGATGCGGCTGGCGAAACGATCGCCTTCCATTTCGCCGATTATTTTGAGCGCGGGCGCGGCGTCCAGCAAGTCCGCCGTCACGGTCGGCGCACCGAGGCAGACGACCAGCGCGTCATGGCCTGGAAGCGTTTTCGAGAAATCGAGTGCGGCCTGGGGATCCGTATTGGTGTCGTAGATGCCGCCCCCTTCGCAGGGGAACCAGTCCCAATCGGCGAACGTCTCCAGCCGGGTCAGGTCCTGCGAATCCACATGGTTGAAACGGATGTCGTCGTTGAAGGCCAGCAGCACTTTGGGTCGTTTTTGGGACATAGGCGTTATTTTGGAGTGTGGTCTTCAGTTCTGCCAAAGTTCTTTGACTTTCGGGATCGCCCGGCGGAAACCTTCCTCACCGGTTTTGCTGGCCTCTTCGACGGAGATCCAGCCGTCGAAACCTGCACTGCGAAAGCGTTCGAAGATCGCATTCAGGGGCGTAACGCCGCTGCCGATGAGAACCGGCTCGAAGGAGCCTTTCTGCCTGATGTCGCTGACGTGGACTGCGGCGACGCGCGGCAGCACGGCGTCCAGCACTGTCAGCGGGTCGTCGTCGACAGCCAGGAGATTGGCCGTGTCGAAAAGGAGCTGCAAACCGCTGCCGGCGGTCCTGTCGCAGATTTCGAGGAAGACAGAGGCAGTCTGCGAGAAGTCGAAATAGGTCCAGACATAGCCGATGGCATGGTTCTCATAGACGAGGGTGATGCCCGCGGCCTTAGCTTCCTCCACCCATTCCGACAGACCCTCTGCTGCCCAGGAGACGCCGTCCTGCCGTTTGACGCCGGGGTGGTTCTGTCCGGCGGTGACGCGCAGAAAGCTTACGCCCAGCTGTGCCGCCGCGTCGATGTAGTTGCGGAGCTCCTGCCGGTGTTGCAAGCGCACGGCCGGATCCGGGTGGGTAAAGTCGGTATAAGTGACCATGCCTGCAATCACTACGCCTGCGTCCTGCGCCTGCCTGCGCAGTCCGTTCAGATACCGGCTTTCCAGAGAATCCAGGTGGGCGACACTGATGTCGGCCCCGTCCAGGCCAATCTCGGCGGCCAGGCGGAACCAGCCGGCCAGCGTGCGCTCGCCACTGCTGATTTCAGGGTAGAGGGAGGCGGGGAGGCAGGAAAACGGCATTGCGTTATGACTCCGAGATTGCCATGACTGATCCTGACGAAGCGTCGCAGTAGATGAAGCGGTAGTCGGGGTCGGCGCTGAGGCCGTGCGGCTCCGGTTCCGTGTCGGGCACGGTGATCCGGTCCAGCTCAGAGCCGTCGGTCAGGCTGAGTTTTACGATGACCCGGTGGCCGGTATGGACAACCCAGAGGCCGTCCTCCTCACGCACGACGCCATGGGCGCGGGTGTAGGGCAGAGGGATGACATGCCGGACCGACCAGTCGCTGATGCGCATCTTGGTGAGCGTCTGATCCTTGAGGGTCGTCAGCCAGAGGTGGCCGGGTTCATGGTTGTCATATTCGATGCCATGGGTGCCGCCGCCGTTGGGCAGGGGATGGCGGGAGATTGTCTTGCCGGTTTCGGGGTCGACGCGCA
The DNA here is from genome assembly GCA_009841235.1 of Caldilineaceae bacterium SB0661_bin_32. Lineage (GTDB taxonomy): Bacteria > Chloroflexota > Anaerolineae > Caldilineales > Caldilineaceae > Bin5. The sequence goes on from VXMH01000063.1 coordinate 60,713, forward strand.
GTACTTCGCCGGCCGACTTACCGGCGTCATGCGCCCGTTTGGGCCGCCACTTGTCTGCAGAGCCGTTGGCAGCCAGCCAAAGACTGTCTTCGCCCCAGGCCATCCCGCTTGTGTTGGAGGAGTCACTGGGGATTTCACGAATCATCATGGGCACGCCGTAATAGTCCAGCTCACCGTTGCGTTCGACCAGCATTACGCGGTCTGTGATTTGGTCGACGATCCAGAGGCCGTCATCGGTCATCTGAAGACCGTTCGGCACTGAGTAGGGAGAGCGAAACAGTTTCTTGTAGTGTGACATGGTTCACCCTTTTGGAATCTGTGAAGAAGCGTCCGCGCGGGGCGCGGCAGTCGTTCATTGTAGTCCTGTTGGCGGGGGGACGTTTACTGCCTCACCGCTTTCGACTATACGCGTCCAGGTGCTCTCTTCGATTGGAATCCCGTGTTCGAGTCGTTGCTGACGCCGTTCCTCTTCGATTTCACCGGGGTAGTAGATCCTCTTCACGCCTGGCAACTTGGGGGAGGACCAGACCCATTCAACCAGCTTTTCCACTTCCTGTTTATATTCGTCCGGGTCGATGAAGCTTTCGATTTTTATTGCGAGAGCGAGCCAGCCGGATGCGCCGCGGGTGGGCGGGTCAGCGCTGCAACCGGCCCAGGAGAGTCCGCCGGCAATGGCATCGACCATCATGCCCAGCCCGTAACCTTTGTGGCCAACCGAGCCGCCAACCGGCAACATCGCGGCTCCGCCTTCCATAAAGGCGTTCGGGTCCAATACGGCGTTGCCCTCTTCGTCAATGAGCCAGTCGTCGGGCACGGGCAGCCCGCGCGCCCGCTGCACATCCACTTTACCTCCGGCCACCATACTGGTCGTCATATCCAGCATGAGGGGGGCGCCGCCGGCCCGGGGCGCGCTGAAGGCGAGGGGATTGGGGGGCAGGCGCCGGCCCGTGCCGCCGAAGGGCGCGGTGAAGGGTCCGCCGCCATTGAGCAGGAGCAGGCCGATACAGTCCTGTTCGGCTGCTATGGGCGGAAACGCGCCCAGGCGGCCGATGTGCGTCGACCGGTGGACGGCAACTGCGCCGAAAGTGTGGTCCAGGGCGCGCTCGACGGCCATTTCCATCGCTTTCTTGGCCAGGACGATGCCCTGCATTCGCTGGGCGTCGATGACAACCGATGCCGGAGTCTCCCGCACGAATTTGAGGGCGCCGACCGGCTTCATATTTCCCTCTCGCACGGCGGTAATGTAGCCGGGCAAGCGAATCACTCCGTGGGAATCATGTCCTACGAGATTGGAGTCGACCAGGTGGTTGGTTACGTCCCGGCCCTGGTCTGCAGGAAAGCCGGCTGCGGCGAAGATGGCGGCGCCGTACTCTCTCAGGCTGTCGTGGGAAATCGTTGGCATTGACGCAAGATCCTCTATTTGGTGATTTGCCGCGGCAGGTGGGGCGGTTGCGGGTCGCGGCGGCTCCTGGAAAACGCGTTACCGATAATGTACGCCTTGGGAAGCCGGTGGTACTCGTCGATCTCGTGTCGAAAAGTATACCCCGCACAGAAAAAACATTCAAACGGCGCCGGACGGGGGGGAAAGGCGAGGAGAGAGTGGAGAGGAGAGAGTGGAGAGGAGAGAGGAGTGAGTAACGCCGGGGGCGTGCAGGCA
>VXMH01000038.1 GCA_009841235.1 Caldilineaceae bacterium SB0661_bin_32
CCCGAGTCCCCGCCCCCCTCCGCGTCCTCCGCGGACCCCAAAAAGGTGTTCTTCGTGACCCTTAGTGGCCCTTCGTGGACAAAAAAGGTGTTACTCACTCTCCCCTCGCCTCTCCACTCTCTCCTCGGCGTTTGACACTCCTGGTGCCCCGTGCTATAGTCGCGGGCAACTGCCTCACCGTCTTGACCACCGGATCCGACCAGCGCACTACATTGATACAGTACAGCACTATACAAAAGACACAGCGGCTTTGCGCCGAGGGAGGAACGCACTATGGCAAAATCTTCAGTATCACGTCGTGAATTTATGAAGGGGGCGGCTGTTGCCGGCGGCGGAGTGCTGCTGGCCGGCTGTGCGCCTGAACCGGCTGCGCCGGAAGCCGTGGCCGAGTCCGCCCCAATGACTGCCATGACCGCGGAGGAGATCCTGACCCCGCAGGGGCTGATGCCGGGCTCGCCCGATCATCCCAAGGGCTGGACGACCGATCTGCCGGACCTGCCGGAGGGGATGCCGCTGAACCCGCCGGTGACGATCACTTCGTTTACACGCACCGACGCCGATACGCGCTTCCAGGGCGACGACGACATTTACGACAATATCAGCCTGCGCTACATCAAGGCGCTCTTCGGCATCGAGTACGACATCCCCTGGACCTATGTGCAGGGCGATGAGCGCGACCAGAAGATGAACCTGGCGATGGCGGCCGGCGATATTCCGGATTTGATGCCGGGGATCGGGCTGGCGATGTTCCAGGACATGGTCGCGGGCGAACTGGTGGCGGATATTACCGACGTCTATGAGGCGACCGCGCACCCCAAGTGGGTCAAAGAGTCGCAGGCATGGGGCGATAACCAGCTGTGGGCGTACGCGGAGGTGGACGGCCGCAAGATGGCCTTCCCGAGCATCGCCCAGGCCGGCCAGGATGAGCAGATTCTCTTCATCCGCACGGACTGGCTGGAGAAGGTGGGCATGGACGCGCCGACGACGCTGGAGGAGTTGGAGGCGGTCGCCGAGGCTTTCGTCAATAACGATCTGGGCGCCGGCCCGCCCGGCACGACCGTGGCCATAGCGGCCTCGCGCGATCTGCAGAGCTGGTACGGCGGTCTGGGACCGGTCTTCGGCGGCTTTGGCGTGCTGCCGTCGTGGTATACGAGCGTGAGCACGTTTACAAAGGACGGGCAGGGCGGTCTGAAGTTCGACGGCATCGATCCGGCGATGAAGGATGCGCTGGCGCTTATCCGCCGCTGGTACGAGAAGAAGATCCTGAGCCCCGACTTTTTCACGAAGGGCTACCAGGAAAACCGCACCGAGATCGAGGGCAACCGTGTGGGCATGAACTACACGCACCCCTGGGGCGGTGTGGTAGGCGGGGCGATCGGCAGCATGGCGAACGATCCCGAGGCGCGCTGGGACTGGTTCGACGTGCCGGCTGGCCCGGTGCGCAAGGGCAAGAACTACTTCAGCCCGCTGCGCACAGGCGTGTTCCCGTTCCGCAATGGTTCTGAACATATCGACAAGATCTTCAAGCAGGCGAACTTCGAGGCGGAGATCGTGCTCAGCCCGCAGCGGCGCTATCACGGTTTCGAAGGGCACAACTACGAGTGGGTCGAGGGCGAGGACAGGGTTGTGCCTCTGTCCGGCGGCACGCATGGCTACGGCATCATCAATACCCGCGGCGGCGCCAACATCAGCCCGACCTCGAACATGAACAACATTCAGTGGAAGCTGAACTATAAGGAGACGGTGCCGCGCGACGAGTGGGACGCGATGATGGAGCTGCTGCTCGATGACCCGACCGGTCTGCAGACAATGCAGGACGAGGGCTGGCTGTTCCTGGCCGAGCATTCGCTGGCGGACACGATCCGCAACGAGTGGAACGCGGCGCCGACCGAGCTGCAGAAAGAGAAGTGGACCCAGCTGCAGACGCTGACCGACGAGACCTATTTCGCGATCATCACCGGCCAGTTGCCCGTGGACGCCTTCGACGAGTATGTGACGACGTGGCTGGCGCAGGGCGGCGAGGCGGTGCTGGCTGAGATCAATGAGTGGTGGGCGGCAAAATAGTGGCTAGTGAATAGTGGCTAGTGGATAGTGGGGTTGTGCCCGCTATCCACTTTTTTTGTTATGCAAGTACTGGCTCCGGTTGTTGATGATCTGAAGGAACAGGCCTCCCGGTTTGTTCGCTATCTGCCGCGCCTCTGGCCGCTGTACGTGATGGTGATCCCGGCGCTGATTCATCTGGTGCTGCTGAGCTACTATCCGATGTACGGCATCCGCATCGCGTTCCAGGATTACAAGCCGGCGCTGGGGTTTGACAAGTCTCCGTGGGTGGGGTTGAAGCAGTTCCAGCTGATGCTGGACAACCCCTCTTTCTGGCAGATTTTCCGCAATACGATCGTGATTGCGACCTCGAAGATCGTGACGCTGCAGTTCTGCGCGGTTATCCTGGCGCTGCTGCTGAACGAAGTGCGCAAGCTGTTCTACAAGCGCAGCGTGCAGAGCCTCGTCTACCTGCCCTACTTCCTTTCCTGGATCGTGCTCGGCGGGATCATGCTGGAGATGCTGGGTTCGGCGGGCGTGGTGAACCAGCTGCTGCAGCGGGCGGGGGTGGAGCAGCCGATCATCTTCTTGGGCAACAACCGGACCTTTGTGCCGACGCTGGTCGCGAGCCATCTGTGGCAGCAGGTGGGCTGGGCGACGATCCTCTATCTGGCGGCGCTGACCAGTATCGATCCGCAGCTGCTGGAGGCCGCGGCGATCGACGGCGCGGGCCGGTTCCAGCGCGTCCTCTATATCATTCTTCCGGGCGTGCTGCCTACCCTGCTGCTGGTGCTCTGCCTCGACTTCGGGCTGCTCTTCAATGCGGCCGGGTTCGACCAGGTGCTGAATCTCTACAATCCGGCGGTCTATTCGACAGGTGATATTCTGGACACGTGGATCTACCGCGAGGGTCTGCTGGGGGCGCGTTTCAGCCTGGCAACGGCGGTGGGTCTGGTGCGCTCCGTGTTGGGTCTGATTTTGATTGTGGTGAGTTTGCGGTTGATTTCGCGGTTTACGGACTATCAGGTGTATTAACTGCATTTAGTCAGTAGTCAGTGATTAGTGGGGCCTTATGCCGGTTGGGAAACGCCCCACACGTAAAGGACAGTCGATTCCGGCAGAACACCGACAGTTCCTCCGATCTGCCTTGGGCGGATAACGGCTATGGCTGCGGGCCTCGCCGTTGACGGCGGAACCGTTGGCCCAATTCACGCCGGCGCACACTGGAAACCCTGCTGCGCCGCTTTACGGAAAGGGAAAAAACCATGACAGACCGTGCAGTTTCACGACGCGCATTTCTCAAGACCGCAACTGTGGCATCGCTGGGCATCGCCGTGGCCGCCTGCCAGCCAATACCCCCCATGGACGACGCTGAACCCGCCATGGGCCAGGTAACCGCCGCCCAGGTGACAGACCCCGAAAGCCTCAAGGCCTTCGTCCTCGCAGCCAGGGACGAGATCACAAGGATCGCGACATCCTTGGACGAAGCGGCGAAGCTCAAGCAGTGGGTCAAAACGGAGGGCGACTGGAAATCCGGCTCGACCTTCCTCATCATCTTCGCCACGAACGGTAACGTCTACGCGCACGGGAACGACCGTGGCGCCGAAGACAGAAGCCTGCTCGACGTCGAGGACGAACGCGGCACCAAAGTCGTCGAGGAACTCCTGGCGGCCGCTGCCCAAGGCGGCGGTTTCGTCGAATACTACGACGACGGGCTCAAGACCGCATACGCCGTCCCATTCAGACGGCGGTTCGTGCTCGTCGGCGGCTACTCGCAGGACGTCTCCCATGTCAACCCTCGCATCGCCGATCTCCCCACGCCCGCGGTCACCGCTTCCGAAGTCGTGGACCGCGAGACGCTCATCACCTTTGTCGATGAGGCGGCCAGGATCTACCAGGAGGCCCTCAAGTTCGAAGACGGTATCCCCCTCGTCGAGATCAAGAACGCCTTCCGGCTCGAAGGCGGGGACTGGAAGGTAGGCTCCATCTACCTGTATGTCGTGAGCGGCGGGGGCGTCACCCTGTTTCACGGCTCCGAGCCCTTCCGCGAAGGCAATCCCACGGACATGACGAGGACGGACTCCAAGGGAGTGCCGTTCGCCGAGTTGCTGATAGGCGTCGCACGGCGCGAGGGCAAGAGTTTTCTGCGCTATCACTACGACAACCCCGCCATCGAAGGAGACGAGGAGACCGGTTCCCCCAAGCTCGGCTACGCCGTCAGCCTCCAGGTGGGCGACTCCGACGAGAAGATGGTCATCGGCTCCGGCATCTATGTCGACGAGGATGAAGAGTAAACCTGGGCGCACGGGACCCGGCGTCCCCAGTCGGCGCCGGCCTGGCGTTGCGCTACGATTTCGGTCACGATGGCGCCGGCTCAATCCCCAGCCGGTGCCGTCTTCGCTCTCTGCGCCGGCTGAGACCGCTGTGGTCAGTGGTTAGTGGTTGGAAAGGCAGTGGTTAGAATGGCAGTGGTCAGTTAGGGAAACGCGATGAACAGGGCGGAGCGGCGGGGGTTTGGGTCGCGGGTTTTTGATATATTCAATCATACGTTCCTGCTGGTGCTGGGGCTCTCATGCATTATCCCGCTCATTCATCTGCTGGCGCTTTCGTTCAGCGACCGGGCCGCGGCAACAGGCGGGCTGGTGACGCTGTGGCCGGTGCGGCCGACGCCGATCACCTATGAGAAGGTGCTCGAGGCGGGCGTCTTTCTGAACGCCTTCTGGATTTCGGTGATCCGGACGGTGGTTGGGACGACGCTGCAGATGATCCTGATCATCCTGATCTCCTTCCCCCTCTCAAAGAGCAAGGAGGAGATGCCCTTCCGCAACATCATCATGGGCTCGGTGGTCTTCGCCTATCTCTTCAACGGCGGGCTGATCCCCTGGTTCCTCGTGATCCGTAAGCTGGGCATGCTCAACACGATCTGGGCGCTGATCATCCCGCAGGCGCTGCCGCTCTGGAACGTGATCCTGATGATGAACTTCTTCCGCCGCGTCCCCAAGGAGTTGGAGGAGGCCTCCATCATCGACGGCGCCACCTACTGGCAGATCCTGCTGCACGTCTATCTGCCCATCTCGGTGCCGGCGCTGGCTACGCTGACGCTCTTCGGCGCGGTCGGCCATTGGAACGCCTGGTTCGACGGCATGATCCTGATCGCAGACCGGGACCTGATCCCCTTGCAGACCTTTTTACGCACGGTGGTCGTGAAGATGGATATGAACGAGTTCATGCGCAACCCCGAAGATTTCGACATGTTCTCGGACCGTTCGCTGCGCGCGGCGCAGACGCTCGTGACGGTCGTCCCCATCCTGGTTGTATACCCCTTTCTGCAACGCTACTTTGTCAGCGGCATCACGCTCGGCGCCCTGAAAGGCTGAGGAATGCCGACACCTTCGCGGTCCTCTGCGGGCGGCTCTGCCGCGCCTTCGCTTGGCCTGCCGGCGGTTGTGTTCGGGCCGGAATGCCGCGAGCCCATGCGGCGCGGCTTCGACACCCTGGCGCGGCTGCTCTCGCTCACGCTGGGCCCGCGCGGCGGCAATATCGTCAGCCAGCGCGTCAATACATCCGGCTTTGAGCCGCTGGACGACGGCGCCACCATCGCCCGCCGCTTTACGGACCTGCCGGACCGCGTCGAGAATGCCGGCGCGATGATCATGCGGCACATTGTCTGGCATATGCGCGAGCGGTTCGGCGACGGCAGCGTGACCGCGGCGGTGCTGGCGCGGGGCATTGCGCGCGAGCTGCACCGTCTGATCGCCGGCGGCGCCGACCCGGTCCTGCTGCAGCGGGGGCTGGAGAAGGGCGTGGCCGCGGCGGTTGCGGCCCTGGATGAAATGTCGGTCCCGCTGACCAAGCCGGAGCACGTGGCGGGCGTGGCGAAGGCGGTGATCGAAGACCCGCGCATCGCGCAGCTACTGGCGGAGATGATCGACGTCCTCGGGCCGTACGGGAACATCCTGATCCAGCCGGGGTACGGGCTTGGGCATGACTATGGCTTTCGCGAGGGGTCGCGCTTCCCCGGGGAGTACATTTCCCGCTATCTGCTGAGCGACAAGTTCAGGCACGTCGCCGCGCTGGACAAACCGCACGTGGTGGTGGCCGATTTCCATTTCGAGGAGCCGGGCCATGTCCTGCACCTGCTCGACCTGGTGACGCAGGCGGGCGGGGACAGCCTCTTCATCATCTGCAAAAATATGTGGGAGAGGGCGATCGATACCCTGATGGCGGCCAACCGCCGCGGGCCGGTTACGACCTACGCGGCGCGCATCAAGCCGGAGGAGGACCTGCGTCGCGATATGATGCGCGACTTTGCGCTGCTGACCGGGGCCAACTTTATCACCGACGTGGCCGGCATGGGGCCGCGCGACCTGGCGGCCGCCGACCTGGGACGGGCTGAAAGGCTGGTGGCGACCGAGACCTATGTGTCGCTGGTGGGCGGCGGCGGGGACGCGCCCGCGGTGGAGGCGGAAGCCGGCGCGCTGCAGAGCCGGCTGGATCTGGTCGAGAAGCGCGCGGAGAGGGAGCAGCTGCGCGAGCGCATCGGGCGTCTGCAGGGCGGGATCGGTGAGCTGCGCGTCGGCGCGTACACGGAGAGCGAGCGCAATGCGCTGGTGGAGAGGGCGGCGCACGCGGTCAAGGTCGTGCAGGTAGGCCTGGAGGGCGGCGTTGTGCCCGGCGGGGGTGCGGCCTATCTGGACGTTATCCCGGCGGTGGAAGCCGCGGCCTGCGGGCACGATGAGGAGGCGATGGGTATGCGCGCGCTCGCGCGGGCGTTGGAGGAGCCGGTGCGAACGATCGCGGCCAATGCCGATGCCTACGGTCCGCTGGTTGTTAACGCCTGTCGCGAGCTGGGGCACGGCTGCGCCTACGAGGTCGGTCAGGCATCTGTGCGCGACATGGTGCAGGCCGGTATCGTGGACCCGACGCTGGTCGTAAAGGCCGCGCTGGAGCAGGCCGCGAGCGGCGCCGCCATGCTGATTTCGTCAGAGGCCCTGGTGCTCCCGCGCACGCCGAAGGAGAGTTACAGGCCCTGACTGCAGCGACTGGACCATGGCCGGTCCGTGATCGACTCTGAGGCGGCAGAAGCGCCGCCTTCCCCTCTAACCTCCGGTAGGGGCAGGCCTTGTGCCTGCCCTCCCACACCCAGCACGCGTCGCCTCTCCCCATCCCCCTCTAACCTCCGGTAGGGGCAGGCCT
>VXMH01000007.1 GCA_009841235.1 Caldilineaceae bacterium SB0661_bin_32
ACATGCACACCCTCCCCAAAAGCTTGACACCATTCCCCCTCCCCCGTATAATCCAACCCATTCCCTTCTTCAAATCCTAGCGACCGCCCAGGATCCCGCCCTGCGGCGTCGTTGCAGACAACGCACAAAACAACGCCGTTCAGACACAGGAACAATCCCATGACTCTGACAGCAATGATGGACACCCCCGCGCCGACGGTGACGCGGCCGGAAGTCACCGCTGAACACGCCGCCTCCTTCCGTGAAAACGGCTTCCTCGCGCTGCCGGACGCGCTGACGCCGGATGAAGTGCAGGCACTGCGCGCTGAGACCGTGCACATCTGCCGCGGTGAAATGGGCGATGTCAACGGCCTGCCGCCCGTCGACCCCGACGACAGCGACGACGAGGTGATCCAGCGCACGCTCTGCGTCCATTTCCCGCACAAGCTCTCACAGTTGATGTTCGACACGCTCGCGCACCCGTCGATCTGTGACGTGCTGACGCGGATGATCGGACCCAACGTCAAAAGCATGCAGTCGATGCTCTTCATCAAGTCGGCCGGCAAGCCGGGCCAGGCCTGGCACCAGGACGAAGCCTTCATCCCGACGCGGGACCGCTCCCTGAACGCCGCCTGGATCGCGCTCGACGACGCCACCGTCGAAAACGGCTGCCTCTGGGTCATCCCCGGCTCCCACGCCAACGGCCTGATCTGGCCCGCCAGGGAGCACGATGACGAGCGCTTCGACTGCGTGGTGGAGGCCTATGACTTCCCCTACACCGACGACGACGCCGTGCCGGTCGAGGTGACTGCCGGCAGCATCGTCTTCTTCAACGGCTATCTGCTGCACCGCTCCCTGCCCAACCGGGCCGCCAGCGGATTCCGCCGCGCGCTCGTCAACCACTACATGAGCGCCGAATCGCTGCTGCCCTGGCGCTATCCGGGCAATGCTGAACTGGGCGTAGCCAGCTTCGACTTCCGCGACATCGTCATGATCGCCGGGCGCGACCCCTATGCCTGGAAGGGCACGGAGGAGATCTCCTTCTCGCACATCCGCCCGGACCGGGAAGGCGGCTGCCAGTGGCCGACGAAAAAGGAAGAGAGTTGAACGCGCGCGATCATGCAGTGCGCGTGCGGAGGCAACGCGACGGAAGGTTTCCTGAATGAAATTCAGTGCAGCTTTCAAAAAAGTGCCCGAGGGCTACACGGAATCAACTATCTTTTCACAATCCAAAGGAGCCAAATCAATGTCCAAGTTGCAACACAACGCCATCAGCCGGCGATCTTTCCTCAAGGCAAGCGCCCTGACGGTTGGCGGAACACTGCTGGCGGCCTGCGCAACCCCGGCGGCTGCGCCAGCCGGAGACGGCGGCGGCGATGCCGGCGCCAGCATGGAGACGATCGAGATGCGCCTCTCGGCCTGGGCCGACGTGCAGGACGCCGTCGTCTATGAGAACATGGTCAACGCCTACATGGCGCAGAATGAAGGCGTGAGCGTCTCCGTGGAGCAGTACCCCGGCGGCTACTATGAGAAGATTCAGGCCAACTTCGCCGCGGATGACTCCGCCGATGTCCTCTACTTCCAGGGCTGGATATGGCAGGCCTACGCCGAAAACCAGGTGATTTATGACATGAGCGACTATATCGCTCGTGACGGCGCCGATGACTTCTTCCCCGGCGGCGAAAACTACGACAACCAGACGCTGTGGCAGGGCGGCCGCTACATGACCCCCACCGACACCGGCTCGCTGGTGATCTATTACAACAAGGACCTCTTCGACAAGAAGGGCGTCGCCCATCCACAACCGGGCTGGAAGTGGGAAGAGTTCCAGCAGATCATTCAGGACCTCTCCTATGAAGAGGACGGCACCAAGTTCTATGGTTGGGGCCAGGCACAGGGCTGGAACGGCGCCTATGGCCGCAGCACCACCTTCATGCGCCGCAACGGCCATATTGAATGGGACCGCATTACCGAGCCGACCGAGGCCTACTGGGATAACGAGGACATCGCCTCTGCGCTGCAGTATCTGGTCTACGATGCGATCGCCAACGACTGGAGCCCCGGTCCGGAGGTGGTCGAGGGCGGCGGCGTCGGTGTCGATACCGGACGCGTTGCCATGTACCTGGAAGGTCCGTGGGTGATGCCCCGCCTGCAGGGCGAACTGGCCACGACCGAAGAGGGCATCAACTTCGACGTGATTGAGGCGCCGACGGGCACGGCTGATACCAACTTCACCTTCGGCCACGTGCACGGCCATGTGATCACATCACCTTCCGCGCACAAGGATGAGGGCTGGGACCTCATCAAGTTCATCCTCGGCGAAGAGGGCCAGACCATCATAGCCAACGGCGGCCGCATGTGCGGCACGCCGGACAACATCGCCAACATCTGGGGCGAAATCGCCTCCGGTGTCTATGGCTTCGAGAACACCGATGCTTTCGCCAACACGATGCGCGAGAGCTCGATCTCCGTGATCTTCGGTGAAGGTTCACAGCTCCAGGCCTACGGCGGCGGCCCGATCACCGTCCTGTGGGACAAGCTGCTGGGCCAGACCGAGTCCGCAGCCGAAGCGCTCGCGATCGCGCAGCCGGAAATCCAGTCGCACCTGGATCAGTACTGGGCCGACCGCGCTTAATCAGTGCCCGACGGCCAGTAAACCGGTTACTGGCCGTCGGTTCCTCGTCAATCTGGGAGCACACCTCTTTGACTGCCACCACATCGACACCCGGAATCCAGACACAGCCGCAGGCCCGGCGGCGTATGTCCGCGGCCCAGCGCCGCGACCTGCGCGACGGCCTGCTCTTCACCAGCCCCTTCATCTTCGGTGTGCTCGCGCTCTGGGTCGGGCCGATGCTCTACTCCATCTTTCTGATCCTGCACAAGTGGAACATGTTGGCGCCGCCCAAGTTCATCGGGACGGGCCATTTCGAGCGCATGTTGAACGACCCGCTCGTGGGCAAGTCGCTCGTCAACACCGCCTACTACACCTTTATCGGCGTCCCGCTGCAGCTGGTGGTCGCGTTCGCGCTGGCTGTGATGCTCAACCAGCAGATCCGCGGGCTCAGCATCTATCGCACCGTCTACTATCTGCCCTCCATCACCCCTGCTGTCGCCTTTGCCGTCGTTTGGGTCCAGATCCTCAATCCTGAATTCGGCGTGCTCAACGAGGTGTTGCACTGGTTTGGGCTGGGGCCCATCAACTGGCTCTTCGAGCCGGCCTGGGCCAAACCCGCCCTCATCATCATGAGCCTGTGGCTGACCGGCTTCCAGATGATCATCTTCCTGGCCGGCCTGCAGGGGGTGCCGCAGGAGCTGCAGGAGGCCGCTGAGATCGACGGCGCCAACGCCTGGCGGCGCTTCCTTAACGTAACCATCCCGATCATCTCGCCGATCATCTTTTTCAACATGATCATCGGCATCATCGCCAGCTTCCAGGTCTTCACCACCGTCTTCATCATGACCGACGGCGGCCCGCAGAACGCCACCCTCTTCATGGTGCTCTACATTTACCGCAACGCCTTCGAGCTGTTCCGGATGGGCTATGCCGCCTCGCTGGCCTGGATCCTGTTCCTGATCATCATGGCCTTCACCGCGATCCAGTTCTTTTTCGCCAATCGCTGGGTCTACTATGAAGGCAGACTATAGAGGAGACGAATGACCGGGCACGGCGCTGACCACTTCGCATTGGCCGCCGGCCGCCGATTCAGGTTATGACTACAAGAACGACCCTGCTCCAATCCCGAAAAAGGCAGACGAGGATCGGTCATTTCCTCCTGCACATCATGATGATCGCCCTGGGGCTCACCTTCCTTATGCCGCTGGCCTGGGTGGTCAGCACGTCGCTCAAGCTGCCCGGCCAGGTCTTCATCACGCCGATCGAATGGATACCAACCGAGCCTAAATGGGACAACTACTTCGAGGTTTTCAGACGTCTCCCCTTCCATCTCTTCATTCGCAACTCCTTTTTCGTCTCCATCATGGGGACGATCGGCATGGTGCTGAGTTCGCTCACGGTCGCATACGGACTCTCGCGCCTGCGCTGGCCGGGGCGCGACTTTGTTTTCACCGTTCTGCTGGCGACGATGATGCTGCCAGCCGTGGTAACGATGATCCCGGTCTTCATCATCTTCAAAGAGATCAACTGGGTGGGGACCTTCTACCCGCTGTGGGTGCCGGCCTGGTTTGGCGCCGCTTTCTACATCTTCCTCATGCGCCAGTACATGCTGACCCTGCCCTTGGAGCTGGACGAGGCCGCCAAGATCGACGGCGCCTCCAACTTCCGCATCCTCTGGCAGGTGATCACTCCTCTCTGTGGCCCGGCCGTCGCCACCATCACCATCTTCGCCTTCCTGCAGCACTACAACGCCTTCATGGAGCCGCTCATATACATTTCCAAGAGCGAAATGTACACTCTGCCCCTCGGGCTCCTCTGGTTCAAAGGCCGCTTCGGTAACTTCTGGCACCTCGTCATGGCCGCCTCCATGATCACCATCCTGCCGGTCATCCTCCTCTTCTTCTTCGCCCAGCGCCAGTTCGTTCAGGGCGCGCAGTTCACCGGGCTCGCCGGACGGTAGAACTGACCTCTAATACCCCCCGTAAATCCGCAAATAATGCGCATAATGCGTCAGGATGCGCTGCAGATACAGGCGGGTCTCGCTGTAGGGAATGCGCTCGATGAAGAGGGCTTCGTCGGGTGCTGAGCGGTCGAACCAGTTTCTGGCGTTGCCGGGGCCGGCGTTGTAACCGGCGAGCGCGGCGACAGGGTTTTCATGTGCATAATCCTGCACCCAGCGCAGGTAGTACGCGCCGAAGCGAACGTTGACGAAGGGGCGGTTGAGCAGACCGGTGGAGTAGTTGGGATAGCCGAGGCGCTGCGCGATCTCCGCGCCGGTGGTGGGGATGATCTGGGTCAGGCCGTGGGCGCCGGCAAAGGAGCGGGCGGGCGGCTCGAAGAGGCTCTCCTGAAGGATGAGGCTGTAGAGAAGCAGGGGATCGATCTCGAAGTCCGTGGCCTCCTTTTCCACGAGACGGGAATAGTGCCTGGGGTAGGCGACGCGCTGGATAAAGAGGGGCACGTCGGCCGTATGCCGGGCCTCACTGAGTTGAATGAGACGGTAGGCCGCGCTGATTGAGAGCCGGTTGGCGCCCAACTCCTCCAGATGCACCATGAGCGGGAACAGGGCCGCGGGATCGTCGCGGTTGCGCCAGTAGACCTGTTCGAGCAGCTTCAGGCCTTCGGCGCGCAGATCCAGCTCCAACAGCAGTGTGCCGCCCACCAGCGCCGGGTCGGCGGCTATGGCTATCGGCAGAGCCGGGTGGCTGCTGCTGCCGGCATCAGACGTTCCGGAGGCGTCGTGCCACATCCTCAGCCAGTTTGCGGCGAAGGCGCGGCTGCCGTCGTCGCCGGGCAGCGAGGCCGCGGCCATTGCATCCATACGAGGGATAAGGTCCTGCCCCGGTTGGCCTTGCAGCGCCAGTTCCAATCCGGCCAGCACACCGTAATAGGTTTCCGGCGCCTGTGCGGCGAGTGACTGCCACAGGGAGCGGGCCCTGTCTTCCTCGCCCAGGGCATAGCGGGCGCGGCCCAGCCAGTAGGCAGCTGTGCCCGATCGCGCGTCGGGATAGTCCGCCAGCAGACGTTCGAAGCTGTTGGCGGCCAGTCCGTGATGGCCGTAGGTAAAGGCGCCGATCCCCAGCACCGCCAACCCGTCCGGCGCGCGCGGGCTGTCCGGGAAGCTGTCCACCAGCATCAGCAAATCGGCCACGGCTTCAACCAGGAAGTCGGCTGTAGCCTCTGAACGGCTCCCGGAGCCGATATCCAGGGTACGGTCGGCGCGGATGGCGGAAAGCGCGCTCTGCCACAGGCCTTCGGGGGCGAGCGGGTCGTCGGGGTGATCTCGGGCGAAGGTACGGTAGATGCGGCGGGCCGCTTCTGGCGCGCCCTGCGCACTGGCCAGCCGGGCGCGGGTCAACCAGGCCTCGCCGAAACAGGCGCAGGCAGGATACCAGTTCATCACCTGTTCGAGGGCGCGGATCGCCTCGTCCCACTGCCCCAACCCCATATGGGCGCGTCCAAGGCCCAGCCAGGCCTGCCCGGCGCGTTCATCCTGCGGCGACTCCTGCAGGAAGCGCTCAAAGGCGCTGACGGCCGGAAAGTAGGCCTCGGCATAGACGTCGACCTGCCCGCGCACAAAGAGATCGACCAGCACCTCGCGGTTCACCAGTTGGATGAGAGACTGATAGGCGGAGTTGCTTTCCGGGTCCTCCTCCAGGGCCTGCCGCCAGCGGGCGATGGCCGTCCCCTCGTCGCCGGCGGTGGCATAGGCCATTCCGGCGCGATACATATAGCCGGCCCGGTGGACTCTCCATATCCTGTAGCCGAGGATCGCATCGAATTCGTTTTCCCGGCTGCGCTCTACCTCTGAATGCTCGGTCGCGGTCAGGATCTCATCGTAGACGGCTGCGGCCTGGCTCCAGCGGGCATTGCCTTCAAGGATGCCGGCCACCCGGTCGAGAAGGCGGACCCTTTCCCAGTTGCGGCCGGCATGGTTGGCGGCCCGGCGTAGAGCGTTGGCAGCCTGCTGCCAGTCGCCGGCCGCGAGCCAGGCGTCGGCAATGCGCTCTGCGACAACCGCGGTGACCTCTGCGTGCTGTTGCAGGAAAGCTTCGTAGGCAGCGACAGCCTCGGCGTTGCGGCCCAAACGGGCCAGCGTCTCGGCGCGCAGGAATACGGTGTGACTCAGGAAGGGGTCATTCCCCGGCTGGGAGCCGGCCTGCGGCGAGATCTGTTCCAGCACGTTGAAGGCGGACGCCGGCTGTTCGTCGGCAAGAAAGGAGAGTGCGAGTTGAAAGCGTGCTTCCTGCCGTTGGGCATGGGTGATCTGGGGGTCGGCCAGCAGTGCCTGGAGCAACCGCTGCTCCCCGCTGTAGTCGCCGTCCTCATGCAGCCAGGCCGCCTGCTGCAAGGGCGTTGCCGCCGCGAATGCCTCAACCGTCGCCCGCTGACGTGGCGCGGAACTGTTCGCCTGCGCCGCTGCCGACTGCGGCGGGACGGGGGTCGGATCGGTCGCGGCAGGCCCGGATGTCGCGACCGGTGCGGGCGTGCTGGTGTCGGTCGCGGCGCCGGTGGAGGAATCAGTGGCGATGACGATGGGCGTGGCCGTGGCGGCCGCGCTTCGGTTCCCGCAGCCGCCGAACAACAGGACGAGCAGAGCCAGAATCGAAAGAGAGAGCGTAAGTCTCAACTGTAACTTTCGTAATGCAGCGCTTGCCATAGTTGCTGTGAAATGCGCCCCTGCTCGAGAGGAGGATGCGACGCGATGAGAGGGCCGGCGAAAGATCATCGCAGGGAATGATCAGTCCGCGAGAGGCGTTCTGTGTTTGCTTGCACGCTTTCGTCAATGAGTCTGATAGGCATTCGATAATGGTAGCAGGGGGGCGTGGACTGTGTCAATTTGAAACCGAAAGTCGCTGTCCCCGACCAATGGGAACGGGATGCTCAGGCGCTGTCTTTGTTCCGGTATTGGCCCTATGCTATGATTTCGTGCAAATGAAAACCGGTCCCCTGGAATGAACTCTGTACTTGTCCCAAATGCACTCATCATCGAGCACCTGATCCTTGCTGGTTTCCTGGTAAAAGGCCCGATCCTGCCAACTGGATAAAGTGTTCCTTCATTCGGGGTTCAGATTTTCTCATATATAAAGAGGACTATGGCATTTCTCTCCAGCGCTGGGAAACTCCCATAAGGCAGAACCTGATGGCTGGATGGAGACTCATAAAATATTCACTGGCGGGTCTTTTCCTTCTTGCAGCAATTCTACTGGTCGCCAGCGGAAGACCCATTGATGACGAGATTGGCCACATTCTCGCCAACGGCCCTACAAATATAAGACCGTACCTCGCAACGGGACCGTCCTGCACGGAACTCGAAGAGGGTGCGCAGGAGACACTGGCCAGTGTCCGTCCGCCGCCCGCTACCGCAAAATTCAGCGCCGCCGATCGTCAGGCTCTTGCCATTACCGCTTTCGGCCACCTGTGCGAGTTGGCGAGAGAAGTGGGGTGGCGGCAGAGTGCCACGAAGGAGGAACGGAAGGCCGCAGAGCTCCTGACGGGCCGCTTTACCGAGTTCGGCTACAGCCCGGAGATGCAGAATTTTCGAGTGCGGATAGGGCCTTTATGGAGGAAATCCAGCAACATAATCCTTGAACTTCCCGGTCAGGGCGAAGGCGTGGTCATCCTGGGCGCGCACTACGACACAGTACGGAGCTCAGTGGGCGCCAACGATAACGCTTCCGGCGTAGGCGTGCTGTTGACGCTGGCAGAGAGATTGGCGCAGCCGCCCTGGTCGAACGAGATGGTATCGGTCCTCCCGTTCACACTGCGATTCATCGCTTTTGGCGCAGAGGAAACCGGACTGAACGGCAGTGGCCATTACGTGCGCCAGTTGACCGATGAAGAGTTGGACGCCATCAGGGTCATGATCAACTTGGATTCGGTGGGGTCCGGTACATCTCTCTATTTTCGGGGGCCATATAACAGCCAGTTGACCGGGTATGTATCAGAAGCCGTTAACAGCTGGTTGACCGGGCAAGTATCAGAAACCGTTAATAGCGAAGGCGTGTCGGTATCCGCCATGGGCATGAGAGAGGGTTGGAACATCAGCGGCTCTAGTGATGAGGCCGTTTTCAGATACCGTGGGATTCCAACCATTTACTTCTTCGGCAACGACACGGGACGCGTCAACACCCGGGACGATACGATTGAGTTCATCAACCCGGCGCTGCTGGGAGACGCGGCGCTGCTGGTCCTGGACCTGCTTGCCTCCCTTGAAGATCTGTAATGTCGATGCCGGTCATGCCATCTCCGGGGTGAAGACCGTACCGCTGGACTCGTGGACAGTAACTTGAGGGCTGGCTCATTATGGAGTATAACGTACCAAAAAAGTCATTCATGACCAGCAAGCAGCTTACTTTGTCTTGGGCAGTCGTCGCAGTTGCCGCTCTGTTACTGACCGCCTGCAATCCCATCCCTGCAGAGCCGCCTGTCCCGGCCAGCGTTCCGACGCCGGGATCGGCCTGCGCGGTGCTCAATGAAATGGCGCGGGAGGCACTGGCCAGTACCCCTGCGTCACCTGCCCGCGCCAGATTCGACGCCGCCGACCGTAAGGCTTTTGCCGGTTCCGCTTTCGGCTACCTGTGCGAGTTGACCGAAGAGGTGGGGCCGCGGGAGAGCGCCACACAGGAGGAACTGGAGGCCGCAGAGTTCCTGATAGACCGCTTTACCGAGTTCGGCTACAGCCCGGAGGTGCAAGACTTTGGGAAGTGGACAACGGTAAAGGAACTCCGACCACCCCCAGGGCCATCCCGGAACATAATTCTTGAACTTCCCGGTCGCGGCGAGGGCGTGGTCATCCTGGGAGCGCACTACGACACGACGCCGGATTCCGTGGGCGCCAACGACAACGCGTCTGGGATAGGTGTGCTGCTGGCGCTGGCAGAGAGGTTGGCGCGGCCTCCGTGGTCGAACCAGGCAGTTTCGGTCTTCCCGTTCACGCTGCGGTTTATCGCCTTTGGCTCAGAGGAGACCGGCCTGCACGGCAGCTGGCATTACGTCGACCAGTTGACCGACGCAGAATTAGCCGACATCAGGGTCATGATCAACCTGGACTCGGTGGGATCCGGCACAACTCTTTCGGCGGTGGGTAATCCCTGGTTGACCAGGCATGTATCAGAGGCCGCCGAGAGGGAGGGCGTCTTCCTCACGATCATCAGGCGATGGTTCTCCGGAGGCTTCAGCGATTACTTCAGCTTCGCAGACGCTTGGGTTCCGACCATTTTCTTCTCCGGGGACGACAAATCACGCATTAACAGCCCATACGATACGATTGAGTTCATCAACCCGGCGCTGCTGGGAGACGCGGCGCTGCTGGTCCTGGATCTGCTTGTGTCCCTTGAAGATCTACAATGTGGATGCCGGTAACGCCATCTCCGGGTGAAGACCATGCAGGGGGACGGAAGCCGGCAGAGATGCAGGTGGAAGAAGTGAAGCACACGGATTCACCGAGAGGACGCCGCAATTGAAACAGGAATACAACGTCGTCGTGGGCATGGAAGTCCACGCGCAGCTGTTGACGAATACGAAGATGTTCTGCCGCTGCAGCGCCGACTACCAGGGCGCGCCGCCCAATACGCACACCTGCCCGGTCTGCCTGGGCCTGCCCGGCGCGCTGCCGGTGAGCAACCGCGCCGCGGTCGAAGCCACCATCCGCACGGGGCTGGCGCTCAACTGCGAGATCGCGGAGACCGCGGTCTTCGCACGCAAGAACTACCACTACCCGGACCTGCCCAAGGGCTATCAGATCTCCCAATACGAGCTGCCCCTGTGCCGCAACGGCTGGGTAGAGATCGAGCTGCCCGACGGCGGCGTCAAACGTATCCGCATCCACCGCGCCCACCTGGAAGAGGACACCGGCAAGAACACGCACGCGGGGCTGCATACGCTGGTCGACCTGAACCGGGCCGGGATGCCGCTGATGGAGATCGTCACCGAGGCCGACATCGCCAGCGCGGACGAGGCCTACGCCTTCCTGACCAAGCTGCGCTCGATCCTGCGCTACCTCGGCGTCAACAGCGGCAACATGGAGGAGGGCGCGCTGCGCTGCGAGCCCAATATCAGCGTACGCACGCCGGAGCAGGCCGCACGCGGCGAGTTCGGCACCAAAGTCGAGGTGAAAAACCTCAACAGCCTGCGCGCCGTGCGCAACGCCATCGCCTACGAGGCCGAGCGCCAGGCCGGTGTGCTGAACGGCGGCGGCGTGATCGAGCAGGTGAATATGGGCTGGGACGAAGACCGCCAGCGCACCGTCCTGCAGCGCACGAAAGAGAGCAGCGAGGACTACCGTTACTTCCCCGAACCGGACCTGCCGCCGCTGGTGGTCGACCGCCGGTGGGTGGAGGAGACCGCGCGCACGCTGCCCGAGCTGCCGGACGCCAAGGAGCAGCGCTACCGGCAGGATTGGGACCTGCGCCCGGCCGATGCCGGTGCCATCACCGGCGAGAAGGCGGTGGCCGACTACTTCGAGGCCGCGGTGGCCGCCTACGGCCAGGAGGACGGCAAACCCCAGCGCATGGCCAACTGGATCACCGACGAGCTGTTCCGCCTGCTCTACGCCGACGGCGAGGGCCAGGATCTGAGACAGATCGCCGCTACGCGCGTGCAGCCTCAGCAGCTGGCCGCGCTGGTGCAGATGGTGGATGCGCGCGCGATCAACGCCAACACCGGCAAGAAGGTGCTGGAGCAGATGTACAGCAGCGGAGACGATCCCCAGGCCGTCGTCGAGCGCGAAGGGTTGGCGATGGTCAGCAATACGGACGTCATCGACGCGGCCGTGCAGGACGCTTTCGACAGCAACCCGGACGAGTTGGCCCGCTACCGCAGCGGCGAGAAAAAACTGTTCGGCTTCTTCATGGGCCAGATGATGCGCGCCACCAAGGGCAAGGCCGATCCGCAGGCAGCCCGCCAGCGCCTGCAGGAAATGCTCGACAGTTCGTAGGGGCAACCCTTGTGGTTGCCCTCGTGAGCTGGGCTTAAAGAAATGTCAACGAGACCTAGTAACGCCCCGCCAGCAGCCTACCACTGACCACTATCCACTGACCACTGAGGTCCCATGACTCTTTCTCTTACCCACACCCGCAACGAAAAGACCGCGCCGCGCAGTCACCGCACGCCCGGCTTCGCCTCGCTGGAGCTGAAGTGGGGGGCTGTGACGCTCTTCCGCTACATCTACGACCCGGACATGCCCCAGTCCGAGTCGCCCAAACCGTTCTTCCACCCCGTCAACACGCTGGCCGGCGACCTGATCACCAACTACCGCCCGCATGACCACGTCTGGCACAAAGGCATCCAGATGACGATCGCCCACCTGGACGGCCAGAACTTCTGGGGCGGGGGCAGCTACCGCCGCGGCGAGGGCTACGTCGACCTGCCCAACAACGGCAGCCAGCGCCATGACGGCTGGGATTCGATCGAGGTCGACGACAACCGCTTCGCGGCCGCGGAGAAGCTCTCCTGGATCACGCAGGCGGGCGAGCACTGGATCGACGAGACGCGTCACATCGCCGTGGAGACCGTCGACCCGGACGCCGGCTACTGGACGCTCGACTTCACGACCAGCCTGCGCAATGTGAAGGGCGAATCGCTGCATATCGGCTCGCCCACGACCGCGGGCCGTCCGCTGGCCGGTTACGGCGGGCTGTTCTGGCGCGGGCCGCGCTCCTTCGACAACGGCGAGGTCATCACCGCCGCTGGGCACGAAGGCGCCGATGCGATGGGCAAGGCCGCGCCCTGGCTGGCCTACACCGGTCGCCACGACGGCAACGGCCACGCGTCAACCCTCGCCTTCCTCGACCATCCCACCAACCTGCGCTACCCCAACAAATGGTTCATCCGCCAGACGCCCTACGCCTGCGCCAGCTTCGCCTTCATGTTCGACGAGGTGTACGAGTTCGGGGCGGGGGAGACGATTACGCAGCGGTATAGGCTGGTGATTGCGAATGGCGATTGGGATGCGGCGCAGGTGGAGGCCGCAGCTGCGGAGTGGCGGGGTTGAGCAGCTAAGATGTAAGGGGCACGTAGACGGAAGCCGTCATCCCCTTGCGGTGCAACCTTGGTGCCATACTGGATAATGGGGAGAAACACCTTAGGTTCGCCTGACGGAGACAGCTGTCGTTCATTCGATTGCGTCTCACTGGATCTTGAAATCGGCGTCAAGGACCGTCGCATCCACAAGTTCGCTGCGGTCCGTCCGGATACCGGGCAATCTCTGATCTTCCCCGGGGCGGGCGATGGCTTGGCCGCAGCATTGATCAAGCTGGACGATCTGGCCGATGGCGCGGACTTTCTTCTGGGCCACAATCTGATCGATTTCGATCTGCCCCATTTGCAAGCCGCGGCTCCCTGTTTGCGGCTGTTGCGGCTGCCCGCGGTAGATACACTCAGGCTCAATCCTCTGGCTTTTCCCCGCAACCCCTATCACCACCTGGTCAAGCATTACCAGGACGGACAACTGAAACGGGGAC
The DNA here is from genome assembly GCA_009841235.1 of Caldilineaceae bacterium SB0661_bin_32. Classification (GTDB taxonomy): domain Bacteria; phylum Chloroflexota; class Anaerolineae; order Caldilineales; family Caldilineaceae; genus Bin5. The sequence continues at coordinate 13,057 of VXMH01000007.1, forward strand.
GCATCAACGACCCGAAACTGGACTGCGACCTGGCTCTGGAACTCTTCCGCGACCAGCAACAAGCCTTGCAGAGCGCAAGCCCGGACCTGTTGACTGCCTGGCACTGGTTGACCACAGCCAAGAACGGGGCGGGATTCAATCGAGTTTTTGCGTCCTTGCGGAATTCGCGCCGCCCGTCCAACGCCGAAGCGAGTGAGGTGATTCGCGTTCTGCTGACTGGAGCCGCCTGCCAGACACACGCCCGGGAAGTGATGACAGAAGCTATTGGGCACGGCTGGGCACTGGCCTATGCACTGGCGTGGCTGTCTGTGTCCGGGGGCAACTCGGTCATCCCTCCCTGGGTACGGCTTCAGTTTCCCGATACGGGGCGGTTGGTGCGGCGGCTGCGCGACACCGCTTGCACCGAGCCCGCTTGCGACTGGTGCCGGGAGAGGCACGACGCCCGAAAAGAGCTTACGCGCTGGTTTGGTTTTCCCGACTTCCGACCAAAGCCGACTGACGAGGCTGGGCGGCCCTTGCAGCAGTCTGTCATCGAAACGGCGATGGCGGGCGAGAATCTCCTGGCAATCCTGCCCACGGGCGCAGGCAAATCCCTTTGCTATCAGATCCCGGCCCTGTCCAGATACGACAAAACAGGCGCGCTAACGGTGGTGATCTCGCCCTTGGTCGCACTCATGGCTGACCAAGTGGCAGGGCTGGAGAGGCAGGGCATCGACAGTTGCGTCACAGTCAACGGGCTACTGTCGATGCCCGAGCGCGCGAATGCGCTGGACCGGGTGCGGCTGGGGGATGCCGGCATTCTCCTGATCTCGCCGGAGCAGCTGCGCAGCGTCTCCTTACGCCGCGTCCTGGAGCAACGGGAGATAGGCGCCTGGGTGATGGACGAAGCTCACTGCCTTTCAGAATGGGGGCACGACTTCCGGCCCGATTATCGCTACGTGGGACGTTTCATCCGTGAACGCGCAGGAGAAGAAGCGATTCCGCCGGTTTTGTGTCTGACCGCGACTGCCAAACCGGATGTGAAGGACGGTATCGTCGACTACTTTCAAAAAGAGCTTGACATTGAGTTGCAAGTCTTCGACGGCGGCGCCCAACGCACCAACTTGGAATTCGTCGTCGTCAAAACCAGTAACGCGGAAAAGCACGCCCATGTTCACCAGATCCTGATGGCCGATCTCCCGGCAGATCAGCCGGGAGGCGCCATCGTCTATTGCGCCACGCGGCGGCAGACCGAAGAACTGACGGAGTTCTTGCAGATAAAGGGTGTGGAGGCGGACTTCTTCCATGCAGGAGTGCCGCCGGAAACCAAGAAAAATGTCCAGCAGAGCTTTATCGGAGGCGCCCTGCGGGTCATCACCGCCACCAACGCCTTCGGTATGGGTATCGACAAGTCGGACGTGCGGCTGGTAATCCATGCCGACATCCCCGGATCCCTGGAGAACTATCTGCAGGAAGCGGGCCGCGCCGGACGTGACCAGCAGGCGGCGCGCTGCGTTCTGCTCTACACCCAAGACGATGTGGAGCGGCAATTCGGCATGTCGGCCCGCTCGCGGCTCACGCGGCGAGAAATCCATGGCGTTTTGCGGGCGCTGCGAAATCTGGACCGCAAGAAACGTAGAGGCGACGAGGTTGTAGCCACTCCAGGAGAGATTCTGAGAGAGGATGAAGAAAAAGCTTTTGAACGCGATTCCACCACCGACGACACGCGCGTGCGCACAGCGATCGCTTGGTTGGAGGAAGCGGTACTACTGACTCGAGAGGAGAACCGGGTGCAGGTGTTTCCCTCCTCTTTGCGAGTGAGTTCAAAGGAGGGGGCGCGGGACAAGCTTGAAAAGCCCTCCATCTCATATTCCTACCGCCGCCAACTCATGACCATCGCCGAGAAGATGATCGAAGCGGACGCGGATGAAGGTATCACCACCGACGATCTGATGTTCGCTTCGGGTTTGACTCCGGAGGGAGTAAGGAGTGCGCTCGATGATCTGGAGCAGTTAGGTATCGCCAGCAATGATACTGTGCTTACCGCCTTCGTCCACACTGGGGTGAAACATTCCTCACAGAGACGCTTCCTGGAAGCGGCCGAACTGGAGGAAGCCCTTATCGCCACTATGCAGGAAATGGCCCCCGATATGGGCAGGGGCGACACATCATTTTTGCATCTCCGCCTCGCCACCCAGCGACTCAAAGACGATGGTCATACCTACGCCCTACCGGAACGCGTGCGACGCATAATCCGCAGCATCGCCGCGGACGGACGCGGCGAGGGGGGCGGTGGGGGAAGCCTCGAGATACGGGGACGTGATACCGAAACTATGGGAGTGACCTTACAGCGCGAGTGGAATGATTTGGAGAAAACTGCAGCGTTGCGCCGCGAGGCTGCCAAACGATTGCTGGATCATCTCCTCAGCAGCCTGCCGCAGGGAAGCCGCGGAACGGATCTGCTGGCTGAGACTACCTTGGGCAAGCTACTCACAGCGATCAAGTCCGACCTCACATTGAGAAGTAAATTCAAGCACCCCGACAAGCTTAGGGATCGCGCCCTACTGTGGCTACACGAGCAGGAGGTCATTCGGCTGCACAAAGGTCTGGCAGTCTTTCGCCCGGCCATGACCATTCGCCTGCAGCAGGAACGGCGCGGATTCGCCGAAACCGATTTCCGCTCTCTCAAACTCCATTACGACGAACAGGTGCTGCAGATCCACGTGATGGCGGAATTCGCCCAGCAGGGCTTGGAATCGATGGCCGACGCTCTGCGCTTGGCGATGGACTACTTCAGTTTGCCCCAAGAGGAGTTTTTACATCGCTGGCTACCGGAACGAGACAGAGAACTCTCGCGGCAGACCACGCCTGAGTCATGGCGTACCGTAGTCGAAAGCCTGAACAACCCCATCCAGCGCCGCATCGTAGCGGACGATCGGGAGCGGACGAACGTCCTGGTGCTCGCCGGACCCGGCTCCGGCAAGACACGAGTCCTGGTGCATCGTATCGCCTATCTGATACGCGTGAAACGTGAAAACCCGCGCAGCATCCTGGCGCTCGCTTACAACCGGCACGCCGCTGTCGAAATCCGCCGCCGCCTGGCAGATCTGGTCGGCGATGATGCCCGCGGGGTGATTGTGCTCACCTGCCACGCGCTCGCAATGCGCTTGACGGGAGCCAGCTTTTCGGGACGGGCGAACCAACTTGGCGACGAAGATTTCAAGGTCATTCTTCACCAAGCGACATCGCTGCTACGCGGCGAAGGACTGCCGCCCGAAGAGGCGGACGAAATGCGGGTGCGCCTGCTGGCAGGCTTCCGCTGGATACTGGTGGATGAGTACCAGGATATTGGTCCGGATGAATACGGTCTGATCTCCGCGCTGGCGGGCCGGACTCTTCCTGAAGAAGATGATAAGCTGAGCCTGTTCGCAGTCGGTGACGACGACCAGAATATCTATGCCTTCAATGGCTCGTCGGTGGAATTTATCCGCCGTTTCGAGACCGACTACAGCGCCAGGTCGTTCTTCCTGACCGACAATTACCGCTCCACTGCCCATATTATCGACGCCGCCAATTCGGTGATCGCGCCTGCGCGGCAACGGATGAAGACAGAAAACCCAATCCACATTGATCGGGCGCGCAGTAAGGATCCGCCTGGCGGGCTGTGGACTGACCTTGACGCGGTCGCCCAAGGGCGAGTTCAAATACTGCCGGTCGGCGACACGCCTATCACCCAGTCGCAGACGGTTATCGCCGAGCTGAAACGATTGTCCGGTCTAGCTCAAGATTGGGACTGGTCTGCCTGCGCTGTGGTGGCACGCGAATGGAGTTACCTGGATCCGGTGCGCAGTCTTTGCGAACTTGAGGGGATTCCGGTGCAGATGGCGAACGAAGAGTTCTCAAACGTCTGGCATCTGCGGGAGACCCGGACACTGGTGAACTGGCTGCGCGGACGGGACTACCGTTTGGTGAACAGTGAGGATCTGAAGGGCTGGGTGGACAGACAGTCCCCAACGCCTTGGACTGAACTGTTGCAGGAAGCAATATCCGAGTACGAGTTGGAGACCGGAGGCGCGGAGACAGCGGTGGACCAGTTCGTCGAATGGCTGGCCGAGTGGGGGCGTGATCTGCGCCCTCGTCAGCGCGGTTTGCTCCTGCTGAGCGCTCATCGCGCGAAGGGCCTGGAGTTCGACCACGTGATTGTGCTGGACGGAGGCTGGAATCGCCCCAGCAGCGGCGAGGATGCAGATGCCCCGCGCCGGCTGTACTACGTTGCCATGAGCCGCGCGCGCCAGACCCTCACCCTGGCACGCTTTCCTGGCGCGCACCCATTCCAGGACGTCTTACGGAATAGCCCCTCGGTACTCCGCCGCCAAGCGCCTGCCAAACTCCCGCCGGCGGCGCCGGAACTCGCCCAACGATATAAGCAGCTCAGCCTGCGTGACGTCTTTCTGAGCTACGCGGGGTACAGACATCCCAACCATCCCCTGCACAGCGCCATTGCCGCGCTTTCCCCGGGCGACCCACTGCAGGTGCAGGCTGGAGCGAGGCGGTGGGAACTACTGGATCACAACGGCATGGTCGTCGGACAGCTTGCCGGCAATTTCAAAGCCCCGGCGGGAACGCGCTGCGCCTCTGCCAGCGTCTTGGCCATCGCCACCTGGAGTAGAGAATATTCAGAGCCGCAGTACCAGAGCAGGCTCAGGTGCGATACGTGGGAAGTCGTAGTGCCGGAGTTGGTGTTCAAGTCGGATTCGTAGTCGCAACCTCAGCGCCCCCTAAACCAACAACACCCCCTCATGCCGCAGCAGCCACTCCTTGCGCCACAACCCGCCTCCGTAGCCAGTCAGCTTCGTGCGCCCGCCGCTGCCGATGATGCGATGGCAGGGCACGATGATGGCGACCGGATTGCGTCCGTTGGCCGCGCCCACCGCGCGCACGGCCTTGGGGTTATCGATGGCTACGGCGATGTCCTGGTAGCTGGCGGTCTGGCCGTAGCCGACGCTGAGAAGCTGCTGCCAGACCTGGCGCTGAAACGGCGTGCCCTCCAGATCCAGGGGCAGATCAAAACAGCGTAAGTCGCCGGCGAAATAGGCGTCCAACTGACGCCGCACCTCTTCCAGCAGCGGATACGCGCCCGACTGCAGCGAGGATGGGGCACCGGGCCAACCTCTCTCCTCTTCAGTCTCTCCTCCCTGTTCCCCGATATATTCGACGCTGCTCACCGACTTGTCGGTAGCGTTGATTTCGATGGGACCGATAGGGGAATCGTAGTGCATCACCGATATAGACATTAGCTTACTCCGTGACAAATGAGATTGGAAACTTGTGATGAAACAGCCCCGCCGCGCGCCAAAGACCTACGCTCTTGCTGGCCACTGACCACTGATCACTAACCACTGCCGTTCCTACCGCCGCAGCTGCTTGCTGCGCTGCTTGCGCGTGATGGTCATTGCCATGCCCTGCGCCTGCAGAAAGTCCTGGTAGAGCCGGTAAAAGCGCTGGCGGTCCTGCTGCTGGATGACCGCGGTGACGTCCGCCGCCTCCAGCACGTAGGGATAGCCGCTGCCGACAACCGCCTCGGCCAAAACGAGTGCAACGATCTCGTCGGCGCGGCCCGACTCCAGCAGCCAGAGCGGCATCTCCAGCCGGGCGGGCGGGTTCTCCATGCCGACCCGTGCCAGGCAGAAGCAGACCTGCTTATAGAAGTCGGCGCGGCCTGCATCGCTGAGACGGTCCGGGCGTGCGCATATCCAGAACGGGCTGCGATCACCCCAACTGGACAGCGTTTCACGCAGCAGGTAGGCGTCGTTGATCTGCGCCGGCGCCGGCAGGCCGTGCAGCGCCGCCAGCAGGGTAACGAGGTCGCGGCTGTAGGTGTTGTCCACATAGCCGACCAGCGGCGTACGCGTGCGCTCGGAGCAGGCCAGCAACTCCTGCACAGCCTGGATATAACCGTGTTCCCGGCCGGCGCGCAACTGCCCCGCGAAGGAGATGATCAGCGAGCCGTCGAAGAAACAGACCGGCCTGCGCTCAAACGGACGTTCCGCACAGCGCTCCATGAACTCACACAGCTTGGCGCACTCGAGGATGAAGCGCTCCTGGTTCACGCGCCAGTTGGGGAAGACGCCGTCGTCGCCGCCGGAATCGAGCAGCTCGTCCGGGGCCAGCACCTCAAAGGCGATCTCCTTTTCGTAGCGGCCGGCCGCGTCCCCATCCGTTGCCCTGCAGCGATCGTTGAAGAACCAGCCGATCTGCACCGCGCCGACCGGGGGAGAGTAGTCGGTGGTGGGGACGATCTGGCTGCCGTCCACCGCCAGCGCCGGCCGGCCGTCGAGCGTCTCCAGTGCCCAGTGACGGGCCTGCTCACGATTCCGCCAGGTCACGCCCATAGGGATACGCATGCCGTCGGCGCGGTCGAACTCTGCCGTGGGCAGTGCGCCGGGCCAGGCGTCGTCGATGGCGTCGAGTTTGCGGTTCAGAGAAGCGTGGGAGATGGCCTTCAGCTCCTCCAGCCATCCCTGCACGCGCCTCTGCTCTTCCCGCCGGTCGTGATCGTATAAAGAGAACAGCTCCTTCTTCCGGTCCAACGCGGCGGCCGCCGCGCTTCGCACAAACATTCAATCTCACCTCAACAGGATATGGACAACGGCTTTATTGCATTGCGTATTGCGTCCAGACGGTCTCTTGTTACGAATGGGACCAATCCAGACGTCCCAAGTATAGCACATTCGTGCACAATTTACCTTGCGCAATCCCGATATGTTATTATAGTGTACTCTGGTCACAGTTGTTCTTTGAACCCCGGCCCCGCCGGACAGAATATGAGCGCTTAGTGGAGACGCCGCCATGCTGAAGCGTATACATATCCGTGATTACAAGTCTCTTGAAGACGTTGAGGTGAATCTGTCCCAGCTTGTGGTCCTGTTCGGGCCGAACGCGGCCGGCAAGAGCAATTTCCTGGACGCGTTGCAGCTGCTGTCGAAAATGGGGACGAGCCGCACGCTCAAGGAGGCCTTTGATCCCCCCTATCGGGGCAAACCGCTTGAGTCCTTTACGATCGGGGAAGGAGGGATCAAAGGGTTACTTGAACAGGAGAGTCTGCGCTTCTCCATTGAGGCTGATCTGAGCCTTTCGGACGGGGTTATCAACGCGGTCAACCGGCAGATACGTGAGATGCGCCGTCCGAGCGGTGAAAACGGGTTGAATGAAGGGACTAGGGGACCCGCGCCCGTACGCGAACGGGAGCTGCGCTACCGCATCGAAGTTGAGATGCTGCCCCAATCGGGTGTCCTGCGTGTAACCGACGAGTATCTTGCCGCTTTGAACGCGCATGGCGAGCCGACCGGCAAACGCAAGCCTTTCATTGAAGGGCAGGGGGAGAAGATACACCTGCGCTTGGAAGGGCAGGCGCACCCCACCTACTATGAGCGTTACCTGGACCACAGCATCCTCTCGATGCCGCACTATCCTCCACACTACCCGCACTTGGTGGCGGCGCGGCGCGAACTGGAAAACTGGTTGTTTTTCTACTTCGAGCCGCGCGAACGCATGCGCGCGGCCAATCCGGTCAAGGAAACGCGTCATCTGGGACTGATGGGGGAGGAGCTCGCCGCCTTTCTGAATACCATGAAGTCGCTTGACGCCAGTCGGTTCAAAGCGGTCGAAAAGGCGCTGCATACCCTGATGCCCCATATTGACGGTATTGAAGTCGATGTCAGCGACCTCGGCGAGGTCGAACTGCGCCTCAAAGAAGGTGGCGTAGCAATGCCGGCTCGCGTTCTCTCCGAAGGCACGTTGCGAATGCTAGGCCTGCTGGCGCTGACCGGGGGTGATGACCCACCGGCGCTGATCGGGTTTGAAGAGCCGGAGAATGGCGTCCACCCGCGCCGAGTCCGGTTAATCGCGGAACTGCTCAAAACGCAGGAGTTCCTCAATCAAACGCAGCACATCGTCACCACGCATTCGCCGCTTCTGCCCGATCTACTGGCCGACAAGTCTCTGTTCGTGGTGAGCCGCCTGAATCGCCAGACCCACATCGATCCGTTTGCCACCGGTTGGGGGCCATTGGGACGAGGCAAAGATATCGACAATGCGTTTTGTGACGACCAGGAAGAACTCCCCGTATCGACGCGTATTCTTAGGGGAGATTTCGATGCGTAGGACTACATGTGCCGCGAATCCATCGTTTGGGCGCTTTGGGAGATAAGCACATTGTAATGGGGTCGGTTGCAGGCTGCTTGTCCATCATGTTTCACTTCTGGACCGAACTCTACGCAATTCGCCCCCCTGCCGCACAACCTACAATTTAACGTTACCTTCACCATGAATCAACCGCAGCCATTGCCTCTCATGCCCCCCAGCGCAGAGGAGAGCGTGAAGAGAAGACTGGGGAGAAGAATTTCCCCCGCGTACGGCGCGCTGGGGATCAGCCTTCTGCTGCTGATCATCCTGCTGGCCGCCTGCAGCGGACTGCGCCCCTCCACCGCGGAAGAGGAAGACCCCCTGTCAGCGCTCGGCGCCATGCCACACTATGAGATCGAGTTCTCCCTCAGCGACGATCTCATCTTTCTGCAGGGGTCGGCCCGTGTCCGCGTCCCCAATACCAGCGCCGACCCCTGGACGTACCTGGTCTTTCGCCTCTACCCGGCATTGCCCCACTACAACGGCGAGTTCAGCATTCAGAACGTGACGGTCGAGGGCAGGACAGCGCCCTTTACCTATCTGGAGCAGAACAGCGCCATACGGGTGGACCTGCCGCGGGCGCTGCTGCGCGGGCAGACAACGAATGTCTATCTGAGCTGGCAGCTGCGCATCCCCCACTGGGGCGCGGATACGACGGGGGCCTACCGTCTCTTCGGCCTCAGCCAGGAGTTCCTGAGCCTGCCCCTCTTTTACCCCTCTCTCGCCGTCTACATGCCGGGGCCGACCGCGGCGAGCGGGCGCTGGTGGCTGGAGCGGGGCACCAGCCGCGGGGACGCAGCCTTCAACTACATCTCCCGCTTTGTCGTTACCGGCACCCTCCCGATCGATCAGATCCCCGTTGCCAGCGGCCAGTTGATCACCTCCACGGTAATCGATGATCAGCATATCCAACACCAGTGGGAGACCGAGCTGTCGCGCGAGTTCTTCGTCCACATGAGCAACCGCTTCCAATCCGACAGCCTGGACGCATACGGCACGCGCGTCACCAGCTACTGGCTGCCGGGGCATGAAGAGGCGGGGCGGGCCGTTCTGCAGCACACCGCGGCCGCGCTGCGGGTGTACAGCGACTGGTTTGGGGCCTATCCATACCCGGAGCTGCGGGTGGCGTCCGCGCCGATCAGCTTCCGGGGCATGGAATACCCGCAGGTCTTTCTATTGGGCGTACAGCTGTATGACCGCTACCGGGACCAGCTGGAGATCCGGGCGGTCCACGAGGTCGCGCACCAGTGGTGGTACCAGCTTGTCCACAACGATCCGGTCAACCAGCCCTGGGTGGATGAGGGTCTGGCCGAATACTCCAGCCGTATCTACTATGAGGCGGTGCACGGCCAGGACGCGGCCGACATTCTGGAATACCGCCGCTGGCAGGCGGTCGTTGACGGGTTGATCAGCCGCGAAGAGGACACGGCGCTGGCGCAGCCGGTGACGGCCTTTGCAAACGGAAGCATATACGAGGGCATCGTCTACGGAAAGGGCGCGCTCTTCTTCTCCGCGATCCGCCGTACGCTGGGAGAGAGGGCGTTCAAACAGTTTCTCCAAAACTATCTGACTGACTATCAGTACAAGATCGTAACGCCCGGGGATATGTTGGCGGCGTTGCGCGGGGTCGATCCGGAGTTTGCCGACATGCTGTTTACCGAATGGATCGGGCCGCTGGCGAGCCGGCCGCCGCAGGGTGCGGCGCGTCAGACCGAGTGAACACCGTGCAGCCGCAGCAATCCGCAGCGGGCGCATGCGCGCACAGGCCCGGCGCCTTATCTGTGATGTGGACGCTGCAGGCGCGGCCCCGGCGCACAAATCCAGGGCGGGCGGTGATAGGCGTGCAGGCGAGCTGAGCAATGGCGAACGTTCTTTGGATCGGCCTGGGCGCGGTGCTGGGCGCCAACGCCCGCTACTTCGTCAGCCTGTGGCTGGCAGCGAAATTGGGGCCGGCGTTCCCTTATGGAACGCTGACCGTCAATGCCGCCGGCAGCCTGCTGCTCGGCTTCCTGGTGGCGGCCGGTTCCCACTATCTTGCCCTGTCACCCCAGCTGCGGCTGCTGCTGTTTGTCGGCTTCCTCGGCTCCTTCACCACCTTCTCCACCTTCGCCGTCGAGAGCGTCGACCTCTGGCAGAACGGCCGCGTCTGGGCCGGCCTGGTCAATATCCTCGCCAACAACGGCCTCAGCCTCCTCTGCGCGATGCTCGGCATCCTGCTGGCCAGCCAGTTTCAGAAGCTGTAACCCGTGCAGTTGAAGATGGCCCGCGATTCGAGCCGCTCACAGTGCAGGAAGGTCGATTCACCCGCCGGCCGCTGGCGCCGGCAGGAATTCAGTCCGCATGGATTGGACACGACGGGCCTCCCCCCTCTATACTGCCCTGGAACATCAGCCCTCATCAGGTGAAGCCGTAGCGCATTGAACCAACCCTCGACTGCATTCCGATCAAGATAACGGCAGACAACAGGTCCGCGCGCTCGATCAACCCCTACGGAGCCATGTAATGACCACGGATTTCCGCTACGAACCGAACTGGGACTCCCTGCAGAACTATGACGTGCCCCAATGGTTTATGGACGACAAGCTCGGCATCTTCATCCACTGGGGCCCCTACTCCGTCCCCGCCTTCGACAACGAATGGTACCCCCGCTTCATGTACCGCGACGAGATTTCGCGCAAGGGGCCGAACTACCACCAGCACCACACGGAGACCTGGGGCCATCCCTCCAGATTCGGATACAAGGACTTCATCCCCCTGTTCAAAGCGGAAAACTGGGACCCGGCCCAGTGGCTCGACCTGTTCCAGAAAGCCGGCGCCCGTTACATCGTGCCCGTCGCCGAACATCACGACGGCTTCCCCATGTTCGCCAGCACCCATACCCGCTGGAACGCGGCCCGGATGGGGCCCAAGCGGGATGTCTGCAAAGAGCTGGAACGGGAGACCCGCGCGGCCGGCCTAAAATTCGGCGTCTCCAGCCACCGGGCCTTCAACTGGCGCTACTACACCTACGCCGACGACTTCGACACCACGCATCCCGGCCTGGAAGACCTCTACTGCCCGCCCCATCCGGAGGACGCGCCCGCCAGCTGGGACTTTCTGCAGAACTGGTACGCGCGCACGCTTGAGATGATCGACTATTTCCGGCCGGATGTACTCTGGTTCGATTTCGGCTGGCATTTCGATGAGTTCGCGCCCTACCGCCCACAGGTCGCCGCCTACTACTACAATCGCGCGCTGGAGTGGGGCAGCGAACCGGTCCTCCAGTACAAGGACAAGTTCCCGGACGGCGTCGCCGTCTACGATGTGGAACGGGGCAAGCTCGACGACATCCGCCCGCACTACTGGCAGACCGACACCGCGGTCAGCTACAAGGCCTGGAGCTACATCGAGGACGACGAGTTCAAGAGCCCCGCAACCATCATTCACGACCTGGTCGACATCGTCAGCAAGAACGGCAACCTGCTCCTGAACGTCGGCCCGCGCGCCGACGGCGTCATCCCGGCGGAGGCGACCCAACTGCTGCTGGACCTGGGCGCATGGCTGGACGTGAACGGAGAGGCGATCTACGGCACGCGCCACTGGGAGCGGTTCGGCGAGGGCGATACGGCTGTGGTGGTTGGGCACCTGACGGAGCGCAGTAATCAGCCCTTCACCGCTAAAGACGTGCGCTTCACGCAGAAGGGCAACGCTCTCTATGCTATCGTGCTGGGCTGGCCCGGCAGCGAGGCCGCCATCAACTCGCTGAGCAGCGGCTCGTCGCTCGGCGGGCGCATCCGCGGCGTTTCAATGCTCGGCAGCGACGAGCCTGTCGTTTGGAAGCAGGACGACAACGCGCTGACCGTCAGCACGCCCAGTCAGCGCCCCTGCGATCACGCCTATACGTTCAAGATTGAACTGCGAGGGTAGCATATGTACAGGCGCCGGATCGAACCCTCCCACGACCTGTCCCACGCCTGCCAGCGCTTCCTCGACGATCTGCGCCGGTGGGCATACGAGTCCGTCGACCGCTACGCGGACGAGCCGGCCACCGACGTCCATGATCAGGGCACCTACACCACCGGCTGGGAGCCGCTCCTGCACGCCACCCCGGACGAACGCATTCTGCGCTTCCTGCAACAGAAACGTGATCGCATTCGCGATCATTTCACCGGGACGCAGCAGTGGCGGCATGGCTACTGGCGCATGCAGGAGGCGCACCACGGCACCGAGCACTATGAGCTGTTCCTGGGCGCCCTGCAGCGGGCCCTGCCGGACGACCGCGAGACGGCCCGGCAGCTGGACGACACCGCCGAGCACATGGGCAACTGGTCAAGCGGCGCGCCGGACTGGTTCGATTGGGACCGGCGGCGCTTCCACTCGCTCTTCTTTGGCGCCGACGGGCTGCGCACAGAGCCGGGCATGGCGCTCAATTCACCGGACCATCTGCGCTGCGTCAACATCTGCCTGCTGGCGGCGTCGGACCGGAAGACGGAAGCAGCCAGGAAGCGCTACATCGAGCTGGCAACGGTCTACGCGGGAGAGTGGGCGGACGCCATTCTGGCCGGGGATGCGCTGCCGGTTGCCCTTACCCCCGACGGCATCCTGTACGAGTTCAGCGCCGAAGACAAAGCGCTCTACTACACCTTCATGGGCGAGGCCCCCGACCTGCAGGCGGAGGTCGACCGGGCGGAGAATCTGCTCGGCTCCGACGCGGTCAATACATTCCTGCGCCTGTGGCAGGAAAGCGGCGAGCTCCGCTTCCGCCAGGCGGCCGAACGGCTCCTGGAGCCCCTGGCCGCGCAGTTGGCCGACCCGGACGCCGGCGCGGCCGCCGCTGCGGTGCGGACCTATCGCCGCTGGACCGGCGACACGCACTACGACAAGACGGTCTTGGAGGCTGTGGCCCGGCTCGACCCCTTCGACATCACCCAAGTCGCACTGGACACAGAGTACAAACGCCCCGCCCGCCGCGCATCCGGCGTTGGCAAGCGCTCCGACGCGCCGCGCTGGCTGGAAGACAGCCGCGAGCGGCGCCACAATCCGATTACGCTGGCGGTGGCTGCGGAGATCGAGGGAGACAGCGCGCTGCACGCCCGCGCCGTAGACCTGGCCCGCACCTACTTTCTCCTGGCGCGCGACGCCTTCCCGGACGGTCGCGACCACGGTTGCTCGGCCCGTTCGGTCAGCGCGATCGCCCGCGGCCATGGCCGCGAAAACCACGCCGGCATGACGACGGCGGTGCTCGGCCCAGCCTTGGGTTACGACGGAACGCCAATGCGCCAAGACTTTCCAGGGGCTGAACTGACAACGGCATCTGAACTGATCTAGGGCTTCGGAGGGGGCTACTTCTCTGGCAGGCTGCGCATGTCGCCGCGAACCCCACTCAAGTTGCGCATCTGCTTGCTCGGCTGACTCCTGGGCGCCTGCCAGCATTGCTTCGCTGAGGTCGTAACCGGTCACCTGAAAGCCGCGCAGTGCCACCGGGATCGTCAGCCATCCCAGCCCGCATGCCAGGTCAAGAAGCCGTGCTCCTGGTTGCGGTTCCAGCAGAGAAAGGATCTGCTCCAGCTCGGGCGGGTTCGAATTCGGTTCATAGGCGGGCGGCCAGATCCAACTGAAGGTCTCGTCGGCATAGAGCCTTTGCCAGGATGGGGCGGGGGCGTCCATGTGCGCCTTCCCTTGCGTAAGGGTATCTGTCCTATCAGCTGTCATTGTAGCATGAAGGAGCTGAGCGAATGACACCCCTGCAGCTCGGCATCATTGGTTGCGGGACGATCGGTGCCGCCCACGCCCACGCTGCCGCGGCCTCCGAACAGATCGACCTGGTTGCTGTCGCCGATGTGCAGCGGGCGCTGGCGGAGAAGATTGCCGCCGCCCGCACGGTGGAGACGGTCTACAACAGCGGCGCAGAGCTGCTGGCCGATGCGCGGGTAGAGGCCGTTGTCCTGGCGCTGCCAGCCTCTTTCCGCATCGAATTGGGGCTGCAGGCCCTGCAAGCCGGAAAGCATCTGCTGACGGAAAAGCCGGTGGCCCGCAGCGCCGGCGAGGTGCGCCAACTGATCTCCGTCCAGGGGGACCGGGTCGCGGCCTGCTGCTCCTCCCGCTTTCACTTTCTGGAATCGAACCAGACCGTTGCCGACTGGGTCGCACGGGGCGAGATGGGCGCGCTGCGCGTCCTCCGCTGCCGCGTCATCTTCCCGGCGGGTCCGGCGCCGGAGACGACACCGCCTGCCTGGCGGCTCAGCCGCGAACTGAACGGCGGCGGCATTCTCGTCAACTGGGGCTGCTACGATCTGGACTATCTGCTGGGCATCAGCGGCTGGCAACTGCGCCCACAGACGGTTCTGGCGCAGAGCTGGCGCGTTCCCGCCACCTTCGCCGATGCGGTTGCGCCGGAATCCGACGGGGAGACGCACATCGCCGGGCTGGTGCGCTGCGCCGGCGGCACCGTGCTCACCTATGAGCGCGGCGAGTACGCCGCGGCGCAGGCGGAGGCATCCTGGGAGGTGATCGGGGAGATCGGCTCGCTGCGCCTGCGGATGACGCCGGCGCCGGAGAAGGAGAATCTGCAGTTTGAGGCGACCCGCGCCGAGGGAACCATCTCCCGGACGTTGTGGTCGGGCAGCGATTCCTACAACGACATCCACCGCGGCCTGTTGGAGGACTTCGCAACCGCGGTCCGCACAGGCCGCCCACCCAAGACGACGCTGGCGCAGGCCCTGCTGGTGCAACAGATCACTGATGCGATGTACAGGTCGGCGCAGACTGGGGAGGCGGTGGAGATATCTTCAATCTGATACGACCACTCTTCCAAAATTCAACTCACAGAGAGAACACGACAAAATAGGAGTTTACAGCGATGAACTATGCATTTATGAGCTTTTCCTGCCCGCAGGCCACCTTCACGGAGATGCTGGCGCTGGCCGCGCAATACGGCTACGACGGCGTCGAGCCCCGGGCTGCCGGCGGCAATAGCCACGGGGTAGAGCTGGAGGCGACGGCAGAACAGCGCGCCGCCTTCCGCGAACAGGCGGCTGACGCCGGCATCGCCATCTGCTGCCTGGCTGCGGGCAACCGTTTCGCCGACCCCGCAGACCGCGACGCGGAGGTGGAAGAAACGCTTCAGTACATCGACCTGGCCGCAGATATCGGCGCGCCTGTGCTGCGCATCTTCGGCGGCCGGATCCCGGACGGTATCAGCCGGGAAGCGGCCATCAGCGGCGTGGCGGACGCACTCTCGCGCCTGGCGGGCCGTGCCGGCGACCGCGGCGTGGTCGTATGCATGGAAACGCACGATGACTGGTGCAACCCCGCCGACGTCGCCGCGGTGATGGAACGGGGCGAGCACCCGGCGATTGGCGTAAACTGGGATGCCGCGCATCCGGTGCGCACAGAGGGCTGGACGCTGGCGGACTCCTATCGCACACTGCGGCGCTGGATCCGCCATGCCCATGTGCACGACCTGTTCCTGGACGCGAATCGGCCGGACTACACGGCTTTTGGCACGGGGGATATCGATCACAAAGAGGTGTTGGCACTGCTGCGCAGCGGCGGCTACGACGGTTATCTCAGCGGCGAATGGATCAACTGGGAGCCGCCGGACATTCACCTGCCGCGCGAGATCGCGACACTGCGCGGCTACGAACGAGCGCTGGCGTGAGAAGAAGAGGCCGGCCGCCGCGCCGGTCGCGTAAGCCTGCGACGGTCACAAGTTAACCTTGCACAGACACCGAGGGAGCGAAATATGCCCATCCGCCTGCTCGACTTCGATCTCCATATCCTCAACATGCGCAACCGCATGCCCTTCCGCTACGGCATCGTCACCATGACCGCGCTGCCGCATCTCTTTTTGCAGGCGCGGATTGAGGTGGACGGCAGGCAGGCGGACGGGATCGCCGCCGAGGGCCTGGCGCCCAAATGGTTCACCAAAGTGCCCGATTCGTCGATGGCCCAGGATATCGCCGAGATGATCGACGTAATTCAGGCGGCCTGCCGCCACGCCCAGGAAGCCGGCGCGGCTGACACGGTCTTTGACCTGTGGCAGGCCATCTACAGTTCCCAGGAGGCATGGGCCGCAGATACGGACTACCCGCCGCTGCTGTGGTCGTTCGGCGTTTCGCTGGTGGAACGGGCGATCATCGATGGCTTCTGCCGGGCGACGGACACGACCTTCGCCCAGGCCGTGCGCGCAAACGGCCTGGGCATGCGTCTGCCCGAGCTGAGGCCGGAGCTGGCCGGGCATACGCCGGCGGACCTGCTCCCGGCAAAACCCCTTGAACGGGTTATCGTTCGGCATACGGTCGGTATGATCGATCCCCTCACCGATGACGAAGTCCTGCCCGAAGATCAGGTCGACGACGGATTGCCCGCATCGCTGGACGCTTCCATCCAGGCCTACGGCTTGACCCACTTCAAGATCAAAATCGGCGGCGACATCGACGCGGACAGGGCGCGGCTGCAACGCATCGCCGCGCTGCTGGACGAACGCAATGTCGATTACCGGCATACGCTCGACGGCAACGAGACCTACCACAACGTTGCCGATTTTCGCGCACTGTGGGAAGGCCTGAACGCCGACCCGGCCCTCCGCGGCTTCCTGCAGCGGCTGATTTTCGTCGAACAGCCCTTCCACCGCGATATCGCCCTGAGCCGGGAGGTAGGCGCGGCTCTGCTCGCCTGGCGCGAACGGCCGCCTATCATCATCGACGAATCCGACGGCGAGCTTTCCAGCGCGCCCACAGCCCTCGAAAGCGGTTACGTGGGCACCAGCCACAAGAACTGCAAAGGCATCTTCAAGGGCATCGCCAACACCTGCCTCATCCGCCATCGCCAGCGCCGGCAGCCGGACGCACTCCATATCATCAGCGCCGAGGACCTCTGCAACCTGGGGCCGGTAGCCCTGCTGGAGGACCTGGCCGTGCTGGCGACGCTGGGCATCGAACACGCCGAACGCAACGGCCATCACTACTTCGCCGGCCTGTCGATGCTGCCGGACAACGTGCAGGCGCAGATGCTGGCTGCGCACGGCGATCTCTACCGCCCGCACACGACCCCGGGCGGGCGCCGATTCCCGACACTGGCGGTAGAGAACGGCGCTGTTGACGTGGGCAGCGTCACGGCCGCGCCCTTTGGCCCAAAAGCGGTTCTTGACCCATCGCAGTTTACGCCGGTGGCCGAATGGAAATACCAATCGCTGGGGCTGGACTGAACGCATGACAGGCAGCGGCGCGGCCGGTGGGACAACCTGAGCCGGTAACGAATACGAAGCGGCAGAAGCGCAACTTTAGGGCGGCTGCCGTGTTTTCTCTTGTAGAACGGCATTAGAATTTCGTCCTGCCTCCTTCCGCATGCCAGACTGTTCCTCCGTTCCTGCGCCGGAAGGGACATAAGCAGGGGAACGCGCTCCCATACAATGGATTCCACGACACCGCCTTCCACAGCGGAAGAAACTGAATCCCAGGAAGCAAGCATCGTACTGGCGCCGAACACCGCGTGGGATACTGCGACCAAGAGGACGGTCCTGATCGTGCTGCTCGTCGTCGGCGCGCTCATCTTCTGGATCAGCCGCCCCGTCCTGCCGATTCTGATCATGGCGGGACTTGTCTCCTACTTCCTGATCCCGATTGTCGATCTGTGCGAACGGGTGCGCATTCCCCGCAGCGTGAGCACGATCGTCCTGTACCTGCTCTTTCTGGTTCTGTTGATCCTGGCCCCCGTTCTGCTTGTGCCGGTTCTGCTGTCCCAGCTCAGGGCGCTCTATTTTGATGTGCCGGCAGCGGCGCGAACCTTTCTTCTCTTTCTGCAGGAGTCGGTCGCAGACCTGCCAACCAGCGGGACCATCCTCGGTCTTGATGTCACGTTTGAAGGGGTGGTGGGCCAGATCCAACAGACGCTGGCCGACGAGATTGCGGTGGAACGGTTCCTGCCCGGCGCGCAGCAGATTCTGGATTACGTCAATCAGCTTCTGAGTACGGCGACGAACGTGGTGAGCAGCACCGCGACCATCGGCTTGACGGTGGTTGGCAGCATCGTCAATATCGTCGTGTTCCTGCTGCTTCTCTTCTTCATCAGCCTGTACTTGACCAAAGACGCGCCCCGCATCCAGCGCTATGTGGAAGGGCTGTTCCCGGTTGAGTACTATTCGGAAGGCGTGGAGCTGATGCGCCGGCTGCGCAACATCTGGAACGCCTTCTTCCGCGGGCAGCTCATCCTCTCGCTATCGATCGGCGTGGCGACCTACTTCTCGCTGAGCCTGATGGGAATGCGGGGCGCGCTGATTCTGGCGATTCTGGCCGGCGCGCTCGAAATCCTGCCCAATATCGGCCCGATTCTGGCGATGATCCCGGCCGTGATCATCGCCTTGGCGCAGGGGAGCTCCACGCTCGAACTGAGCAACCTGAACTTCGCTCTCCTGGTAATCGGTGTCTACTTCATCATTCAGCAGCTGGAGCATCAGCTTCTCGTGCCGCGTGTGATCGGCACGAGCGTTCATCTGCATCCGGTCGTGGTGGTCTGCGGCGTCGTCGTGGGGGCAAGCGTGGGGGGGATACTGGGCGCGTTTCTGGCCGCGCCGGTCATCGCCAGCCTGCGGCTGCTCGGCAGCTATACCCACGCCAAACTGCTCAACTACCCACCCTTCAGCGACCGCCGTCCGGTCGCGGAGGGTCAACACGCCGGCGTCTACCGCAGGGTCGTGGTTTCGGAGGCAGAGGAGCCCGCTGCACTCCATGATATGGATTTGGAAGAGGACGCGCACGCGCCGCCCGCTTCCCAGACCGCCAACTCACCCGCAGGCGATTAACCGCAGCACGGGCGCGGCGCCTGCGCTCCCAGGTCGTTCACCACTGCATCGAATCCACCAAAGGCAAACTTGCATATACGTCGAGGGCGAGGAAGTCGCGCGCCGAGGGCTCGCTTGGCTGGTCGCGGGGAGTCGAACGTGCGACCGCTTCCGCATCCTGCCGATGCCCGCGGCCCGTAGGAGAGGGTTGGCGGGCCGGACCATAAAACTGCCTGTAATAGGCCGCGGCGCCGATCATGGCTGCATTGTCCGTACACAGAAAAAGAGGCGGACAGTGAAGGGGCAGACCGATTTGGGCAAAATGCTGCTCAGCCGACCGGCGCAGCAGCCCGTTCGCGCTGACTCCGCCGCAGATACAGACCTGCTTCACGCCAAACTCGGCGGCGGCGTCCGCGGTTTTGCCCACCAGCACATCCACCACCGCCATCTGAAAAGCGGCGGCAATATCGGCCGCGCTCTGCGGCTGGCGCGCCTCCGTTCCCTCCCGTTCGAGCTGCCGCATCAGATTGAGAACGGCGGTCTTCAGTCCGGAAAAGCTGAAATTGAAGCGGTGCTCGCCGCGGACCGGCAAGACGGTGGGCAGGGAAGACGCCTTCGCGTCCGGTTGGCGTTCTGTCCGTCGGCCCGGCCGCATGAGCGGGCGGGGGAGATGGAAACGGCCGGCATCCCCGCTTTCCGCAGCCGCCTGAATCGCCGGGCCGCCCGGATAGCCCAGCTCCAGGAGGCGCGCCACCTTGTCGAACGCCTCCCCGGCGGCATCGTCGAGAGTCGCGCCCAAGAGGCGGTAGCGGCAGTGCCCCTCCATCAGCACAAGCTCCGTATGACCGCCGGAAACGATCAGAATCAGCGCCGGGAACTGATCAGATGCGCTGCCGCTTCGTTGTGTGCGCCCGTTGCCGTCCTCAGAGGCTGAATATTCGGCATCGGGCGAACGATCCGGATACAGCCAGTTGCTGTAGATGTGCCCTTCCAGATGATTCACCGGAATCAGCGGCAGACCGCTGGCGAAGGCCAGCCCTTTCGCCAGATTGACGCCGACAAGAAGACTGCCGGCCAGGCCGGGTCCGTGGGTGACGGCGATGGCGTCCAGCTCGCGCACATGCGCGACCGAGGCATCCGCCAGAGCGTCCTCGACGACAGTCTGAATTGCGAGAACGTGCTGGCGGCTGGCGACCTCCGGGTAGACGCCGCCGAAACGCCGGTGGATCTCGATCTGGCTGGCAACCCGGTTGCTGAAGATATGGCGGCCGTCCGCCACAACTGCGGCCGCGGTCTCATCGCAGCTGGTTTCGATCGCGAGGATACGGTATGCCGGCGAGCCGCCTGCGTTCGTCAAGCTCATTTGTCTTCGCTCAAGGTGGACGGACGCGCTGCCCAGAGCAAGACGAGCAGGCCGATGATGGCCAGCCCAATCAGCGCCACCAGTTTGTAGAGGCGATCATCCAGCAATAGGGTCAGGCCGCCAAAAAGTGCGCAGAAGGCCCAATAGCCAATCACGATAGTGTGTTCGGCCAGGCCTTTGTCGCGCAGACGCAGGTGCAGGTGATCGCGCCCGCCCTGCCCCACCGAGACGCCCCGCCGCAGGCGGCTGTAGATCAGCCATACCACGTCCAGAATCGGCAGACCGAGAATCAGCAGAACGGTGGCAAGCCTGGCCCCGCCGATGATCCCCAATGCGGCCAGGGCAAATCCGAGAAAATAGCTGCCGCTGCTGCCCATGAAGACCCGCGCCGGCGCAAAGTTGAAGACCAGAAACCCCAATCCGACGCCGAGCAGCGCCACAGGCAGCACCGCCACGCTCAGCTGGGGCGGCTGGGTGACGAAGATCATGTGGATGCTCAGAATGGCGCAGAAAATGACGGTGACACCGGCAACCAGTCCGTTCAACCCGTCAAGGAAATTGACGGTATTCATCATCCCCATGAACCAGAACAGCGTTAACGGGCCGACCACCCACCAGGGGAAGCCATCCGGCCCGAAGAGAAAGCCGCTTGCGAACGGATTGTTGACGTGCTTGATGAAGATCAGACCGGCGATGGCGATCAGGCCGGCGGCAACCTGAATTGCGAATTGGGGGCGCCAGGAGAACTCATAGCGGTCATCGAGAAAGCCGGCGAGCGCGCAGAAGGCGCCGCCGATCACAAGTGCAATAAAACGGCGGCTCTCCTTGGGGTCGTTCTGGGGCGGCAGCCAGGAAGCGTCAAGCAGGGGCAGCGCCCCGGCCATGAGCAGAAGAAGAGCGAACACGATCAGGGTAAAGGCGGCGAAGATGGCCAGCCCGCCGGTGCGCGGCACAACCCCCGCGTGTTTGCGGCGCTCGCCAGGACGGTCCACCAGGCCGAGCCGGTGGCCGAGCCGCACGGAGACCGGCGTAAGAATGAGGGCAAGAATCAGGGCGGCGAGCAGAATCGAGAGGTAGAACACGGTCGTGACCGGATAAAGCCGGGAAGCGGGCGCTCCCCGGGCTTAAGGGCGCATCGAGCCAAGCGTGCGGGGGAAGGCGATCGCCTCCCGCAGATGCGTCAGGCCGCAGATCCAGGCGACGGTCCGCTCCAGGCCCAGACCGAAACCGCTATGCACGACGCTGCCATAGCGGCGCAGGTCGACATACCAGTCAAACGCGGCCATCGGCAGTTCGTGCTCCTCGATGCCGGCAACCAGCTTGTCGACGTCGGCCATACGCTCACTGCCGCCGGTGATCTCGCCATACCCTTCCGGCGCCAGCAGATCGACGCTGCGGCAGACCTCCGGCCGGTCCGGTTCCGGTTCCATGTAGAACGCCTTCACCTGTGTCGGATAGTGATGGACAAAGACCGGCTTGTCGAACTGGGCGGCAATATAGGTCTCGTGCGGGCTGCCGAAATCATCGCCCCACTTGATATGGGGCACTTTGTCCTCATACCCTGGCACCAGTTCGCCGGCCGCGGCGGCGCGGTTGACCATGTCCACGGCCTCGTCGTAATGGATGCGCGGAAAACTGGGCGTCACCCGTTCCAGGGCCGAGGTGTCCCGTTCCAGCAGCCTCAGCTCTTCGACATTTTCCTCCAGGCAGCGCTGGACGATGTGGCTGACGAACTGCTCCTCGATCTCCATCAGCCCGTTCAGGTCGCAGAAGGCGATCTCGGGCTCTACCATCCAAAACTCTTGCAGATGGCGGCGCGTCTTGCTCTTTTCGGCGCGAAAAGTCGGCCCGAAGCAGTAGACTTTGCCAAAGGCCATGATCGTGGCTTCACTGTAGAGCTGGCCGGTCTGGGCCAGATAGGCCGGCTCACCGTGGAAATCGATCTCGAAGAGGGTCGTTGTGCCTTCGGCCGCGTTGGGAGTGAGGATCGGCGTGTCCACGTTGAGGTAGCCGTTGCCGTCCAGCCAGCTGCGGATGGCGCCAATGACGGTCGCCCGGACCCGCAATACCGCCCACTGCCGGCTGGAGCGAATCCAGAGATGGCGATTTTCCATGAGAAACTCCACGCCATGCTCTTTCGGCTGGATCGGGTACTCATCAGCGAGCTGCACCACTTCCAGGGCGGTCACGTCCAGCTCATAGCCGCCGGGAATGCCCGGCGCGCGCGTGTCCTCTTTGACAGTGCCGGTAACCCGCAGGCTGCTCTCCTGGGTGAGTGCGCGCGCGAGTTCAAACGCCTCCGCGCTGACATTTCCTTTGAACACAACCGCCTGGCAGATTCCCCCGCCATCGCGCACCTGCAGGAATTGGAGCCGGCCTTTGCCCGTCTTGGTATAGAGCCAGCCCTCCAGGGTGACTGCCTCGCCCACATGCGCGGACATCTGCCGAATCGTGATTACCTTGTCCACAAATCGGTCCTCTGCAGTGATGGGAAGGCGGCCCTATTCACGAGGGGAAAGGTCGTCATTTGCGGTGCTCTCATCCCCTGTTTCCTGGGCGAAGTCGAGCTCGCCCTCCTGGACCCCGCCGTCATCGGCTGAGTCCGCGTCAGGCCTGTTTGCCTCCCCATCTCCATTGTCCACAGTTGTCGAGTCGGTGGGCAGGCCAAACCACGCATCCAGCTGCTGCCCGATACTTTCCAGAAGATACTCCATGCCGACCGGCTGGCTGGCAACGGTGGCGCCGGAAAGATTCAGCGAGTGATCGGCCTGGAACTCCCCGCCGGCCCCCTCTCTGTAGGTGGGGCGGATAACATGGGTGTAGATATACACCTCGCCTTTTGGCTGACTCTTCTCCTCGGCAGGCTGCGCCTGACCTGCTCTCGCACGCGCCGCGCTGCCGCGCCGCCGGGGAGAGCGGCGCCGGTTCTCGCTGCGGCGGCGATTCTGGCCTTTAGGACGAGTTCGCTGCTCTGGCCGGGCGTCATCGCTGTCCGTCCTATGCTCGGCAGCGAGAGAAGCGTCCTGGCCACCCTTCCGCCGGCGGCGGAAGTAGCGCCGCTTTCTGGACCTTCCTCTGTCCTGTTTATCGGGTGGTTCGGTCGCTGCCATGGAAAGCTATTTCCTTTCGCAAAAGCCTGTGGTTATTCGCCGCCGGCCACTGTACTCTGCGCAATCAGTTCACCGTCGGGGTTGCGCAGAACAACGCTCGAGCCGCTCTCCCAGGCCGCTGCATCCCGGCCCCAATAGCGATTGATGCTGTTTTCCTCTCCGGAACCCGTGTTCAGACGGATCCCGCTGCCGGGCAACAAAAGAATGTCGCCGAAAGTATAGATCGGCCCCCCGTCGCGGCTGAGGGTCCACCCTTGCAGGTCGACGGCGCCGTCGCTATCGTTCACGACCCATACCGACTCCTCGGCCAGCTCGCCGGCATTCTCGATGCGCAGTTGCAGACCCCGCTGCGGCAGACCGACCGCGCTGCCCCCCGGCGCGCCGCCCTGCTGTTGAGAGACGGGAATGCGCAGATACTGGCCAACGTAGACCAGATCCGGATCGGCCAGATCATTGATCTCCATCAGCCTGTTCGGAGAGACGCCGTAACGCGCCGCGATGGCCGACAAACTGTCCCCTTCCTTGACGGTATAGATCTCCGTCTCGCCCGGATCAGGCGGCGCCGCCGCGACTGCTGTAGGGGTTGCGGCCGGAGAGGCTCCTCCCTCCGGGTCCGTCTGTGCATTCCCGGATGTTGGCGTTGCGATCAGAACTACCGCTGGCGCCGGTGTCGCAGGTACGATCAACTCCTCCGGCCTGGGCCGCCGCTGCTCCGCTATCCACACGACGGTCACGGCAATCGTCAAGCTGACAAAGGCGTTGACGAGAATGAAGAAGACGAGAAGGCGGCGGTTCATTGAACTGCAGTGGCCTGTGGCGCAGGGAAAAGATGGCCAGTGGACACCACTAGCCACTGGCCACGGACACATTGTAACACAGAAGGTTGCAAGCTTTTAGTTCTCTCATCTTCCACAGTCATCACACTCTGAAACTTGAAAGTATACAAGAAGGTGAGAGTCCTCTCCATTTTCTGTCAGAATTCTGGGCGTCCCCTCCAAGGTGACGTCATAGAGCCCCCCTACCAGGCGTAGCGGGCCTGCTGGCAATGGCGAAGGTATGGGCATGGCGACGCTGGTCGACAGTTGCGGACTCTTCATGCGAAATTCGGGGTCCCACTGGGCGACCAGCTTTCCCTTATCGTCGAGCAGGTGCAGGAAGAGCTTTTCGCCGCCGGTCAAGGCTGCCGGATCTCCGCTCCACTCCATATGGACGACCAGCCTGCCGCCGGCCGGAGGGAGATTCGGACTGATCTGGGCGCGCTCCAAGGTCAAGCCGTTGGTGAATTCGACGTCGAAAAGCCGCCACGCCTGGGGATGGGGCCGAGAGTATAGTTCGACGAGCCAGCGGCCGACCGTTTCCTGGCCTGCCAACTGATAGGCGCTGGAGAGCGCCTCACGCGCCATGTTCGGCGCTTCTTGATCCTGGTCTAAACTGACCGGCAGTATGATCCTTTGCACGCCCTCTTCGCGCAGCACATTCACGGCATCCACCGCGCCTTCAATATCGTGATCATGACGCGGCAGGACCGAATTCTCGACTTCACCCGCGTAGTAATAGATGAAAACCGTGGGGTCAGGGAAACTCTGGATGAAGTATGCCTCGGCCGGATTCAACCCGGCGCTCCAGCGTTCAAGCGTTGCGGAGAGCTCCCGCAGTCCCCTGGACCGGGTGAACTCCGGCCCAAAGTGGTGGTTACGCAGCGTGAACAGATTGCCCGCGACGATAACCAGGATGAGGAAGAGTGCGCCAACGCTGCCGACGCGAAGACTGCTCAGGAAGGATCGACCGTCTGCGTCGGTATCGCCAGCCCAGATTCTCCATCTCCAACCCAGCCAGCTCTCTATCCAGCCGCCGATGTTCGCCACGCCGATGGACAGCAACAGCAGGAAGGGAGGCAGAGCCACGGCATAGAAGCTCCCGTACATATGCCATTTTTGGTAGAGGGGAGTCCAGTATGCAAGCGGTGTAACGAGCAGGTAGAGGAGGAGGAGGACGGTCGGGTTTCGATCCGGGAACCGGGGAACTGCTTCCTGGGTCTCTGAAGCTTCCTGACTTTCGATTTCAGTCCCGTCTTTGGCGCCCCTCCCAGCTTTTGACACTTCCCGCCTATCTCCGAGAAGTGTTCCGATGAAGGCAGCTGCGATGATGGCGGCGGCAAACAGGCCGGCATTGAGAAGCCAAGTACTGTCCGGCACTTGATACCCGATCGGATAGCGGGTGAACCTCCACCACAAGATCGCAGATAGAGAAGATGCAGTAACGTTTCCGCCGAATTCGAATGTCGCGGGCCAAGCGCTTACCAGCCACGGAACGCACAAGGCGAGAATCGCGAATTGCGCCAAGGCCCAGCGCCACAGAAGTGATTTGACCAAGGGTAACGCATCGGAGTTCCCGCCGCTGAGGCTATCACGCGCCAGCAGATACAGCACGTACATGTTCTGCGCCAGAAGTGCAAGAACTGCGAAAGCCTGGGTATAAACGGCAGCGGCCCCACAAAGTACATATGCGGCATAGATGGTCTTGCTTCCGCTACCGTTTATCAACCTCAAGGCCATTATAATGCCGGCAATGGAAAGTGTCAGACTGAGCGGATAGAGAAGAACATCCTGGCTGCCGCTGACGGCATATGTGCTTAGAGCCATCAAGAGGGTTACCGCCAGAGAAGGGAAAGCGGGCAGGCGCAGTTCCTTCGCAAGACGGTAGACGAGGGGAATTGCCAGGGCGCCGAAGAGGGCCGATACCGAACGAAGAGCAAACTCGCTGGTCCCGGCGAAGCCGCGCCATAGGTGCTGCAACCAGAAGCTGACGAGAAAGAGTGGGTCGCCCGAGTCATTGAACAGTTGAACCATTTCAGAGAATGACAACTGACTGAACCAAAAGGAAAATGCCTCCCGCGGGTCCAGCTCCTGAAAACCCAGCCGGTAGAACCGAAGCGCGAAGCCGATGAGAGTGGCGAAAAGTACCGCGGTGCGTTGCATCTGCCGGTCTGAAAACAGCCCCTGACTCGATGGGCGGAATCCTCCTTGCCCAGCCCGGCCTTTCTCATGGTCCTCCCGTGCGGCAGGAGTTGAAAACGTCCTCGGCCACAGCGCTTCCCCGAAAAGCTGTAGTCGAAGCAAAGCCTTTCGGAACGCCACCATCAACTGCTTGCGCAGTGCGAACAGAAGCGCAAGCCAGCCGGCAGCGCTGATCGCGAGGCCCCAGCGCACGCTGGCCGGACGGTAGGCCAGTTCCAGTGTGCCGCTACCGGCGGGAACAGGAATGCCCAGGAAGGCCTGGTGGGCGCGCGCGATCGGCAGACGGGTGGGCTTTGACGGCTTTTCCTCTCCTGACCACTCCGCCAGCCAGCCAGGCATATAGTTCTCGCTGATAAAGAGCAGGCCGGGCTGTTTGCTTTCGATACGAATGACATAGTGGGCTGGGCCTTTCTGTTCTACCGCTATCGAAGCCGCGCCGGCGTCTCCGAAAGTCATGCGATCGTCTTCCCAGGCGTTCCCCAGAGAACCGGCATCGGACTTGGCAATCAGAAGTTCCTTCTTCGGGTCAAAGCCGGCGTCCGCAAGCAGCGCCAGCGCGGTTCTGTCGTCTACCCGCCTCGCTTCCTGGGTCCACCAGAACCTGTGGGAAATTGATTCCAACTGATGCAAGCGTGTCTCGTTTCCATCGGGCAGTTCAAATCTGGCTATCAGCTGGCTCGCGACAGGCAGCTCCTCGCGCCAGGTGAGTACGGTTCCCACGCCGGTCAGTTCCCACATGCGAGCAAGCGGAAAGTCGACGAAAAGTGAATCGAAGGTGAGCGTCCGCAGCGGGCTGCTTCCCCAAACGTCTTCCCATCCTGCGGATATTCCGCTGCTCCTCGGCAAACGGTCTTCGTTGTAGACACGGGGCACCAGCCCTTCTGTCTCGCTTGCCAAGGTGTTCGCCGCTTGCAAAGTGGCGGCTTCTTCCGGCCGGGCGAGCGCGGCCCGGATTGAAGGCCCGTCGGCGATGTTGGTGGCGAAGTTAGTGAGAAAGAGATCAATGACCAGGACAGGCAACAGGAGTAATATGCGTGTTCGCGAGAGTTCAGGTAGGCCGCACAGACTGGCGAAGGCTATGGCCAGGAGTAGTGATTTGCTGCCGGTATAGAGAAAGGCGGGCCGCGAGAAGTCCGCGTTTTCGGGGAGAGGCCACCAGGTGAAAAAGAGCGCTGCGCCGGCGGTCACGGCGCCGGCAAAGGCCCAGCTCAGATTCCTGCGCAACCGGCGAGGCAGCGACGACAGCATAGCCAGTCCGTAGCCGCTGAGGATACTTAGTGAAAATGCTGCCAGGTAAATCGCCCGCTCTTGCCCGCGGAACAGATTCCCTCCTGGTGCAAAGCGAAAGAAAAGCTCGTAAATTGGCCCGTTTTCACCATAGGAGAGTAGCCAGGCTGCGCCACCGCAAATGAGGAAAAACAGGGCTGCCGGTCCGGCAACAGGGTCACCTCCCGGCAGCGTAAAACGGGTCGAGAAAAGGCCGGCCAAGGCAACGAGAGCCAACCCCAGACCAGCGATGCCGATGTACTGAGGAGAGAAATGGGACAGAACGCCCGGGAACAGAAACTGCCAAGTGTCCTCCAGTGGGAAGCCCCCACGCAGATAATCACTGCCGACGAAAGCACGGACGGAACGCCGGGCAAACTCAACTGCAGGCCACAGCTGCCCCAGAGTCAGAGCGACCAGGGCCGCGACGAATGCCAGGGCACGGCCGGCAATCCGCAGAGGCGGTCCCAGCAATAAAGAACCCGGGGCGGACTCAGGCCTCGGTTTTCGAGTGACCGATCGCTGTTTTCGTAATTCAACGAAGGCCAACATCAACATCCAACCCGCGACGGCATAGGTAAGAAACAGAAACGTCTGGGGGTGGCCGGCGAAGAAGGCGACCGCCTGAACGGCGGCCGCCATGAGCCAACGATTCAAACTATGGGCGCCGGCTCTCTGGGGCAACAGGAGTAGCAGGATCAAGGGCAGCCAGACGGCTGTACGTACCACGCCCACTTGCAAGAGCGGATAGCTGGTGAGATAACCTGAGAACCCAAAGATGATTCCGGCTGCAAACCCGGCTACGCGGCGCCCGGTCAAACGTCTTACGAGCATATAGGTGAATAAGCACGCCAGAAAGAGGTGCAAACCGGCTTCTGCCTGTAGCCAGTAGAGCCTGCCGGCGGCATTCTTCACAAATCCAGTCAGCAGGAGCAGTATATTGCTTATCGGATAGAAAACAGCTGATTGAGCGTCTGCCAGGAAGGGATGTCCGGCGTTGGCGTATGGTAACCAGACCGGTAGCCGTAGATTCAAGAGCGCATCTTGCTGGAAGAGACTGAAGGGGAGAAAATGGTGAGTGAAGTCGCCTTCCGGGAAGGCAGCCAAACCTAAGAGGAACGGGGCGAAGAAGATCGCGACCAAGCTGCCGTAGGCGAGCGCAACGGGAAATGGCGGCTTGGCGGGCCGGTCATGAGTGGTCCCATGCTGCTGCAGGCGGCTCATCCGTCTGTCACCGACAGTTCGGTTGAGTTGCCTGTATTCCTGGCCAAAAGAGTCAAGAGGAATCGAATGATCACGGCGTCAACCCTGGCCGGATACGGACGAAGCGCTCCGGTGTGCAGGGAAACGTCCGTCTTCGTCTCGAAATTGAGTAGCGCGATGTGGCCTTTTGCCCTTAAACTGGTGGAGTCGTAACAGATTCCCACACCGGAAGCGACCCATCTCTGGGGGCAGCCCTCCAGGAACGCCAGTCTCCCACCCACTGCAATTGGATCTTGTCAGGGGCGGGCCGGAACACATGCGTTCGCGGGGACGCCTGCAATTGGCAGTTGCTCTTTCGAGAGTCGGTTGCAACTGTATTTTCCGTGTCTTGCCAATCGTACCTTGACATGCAGGACAGGCGGAAACTGTATTCACAGCGGTTCAAAATGAGCAAACACATTTCGACCCTGTTGCCCGCGGCACTGTTTCTGGTCAGCCTGACCTGCTACAGCCTGCACTGGCTCACGGCCCCTCCGGGCATCAACGGCGATGCCAGCAGGCTGGGTCTTTATGCATTTGATTTCGTTCACGACAAGCTGGTTCCCTTTTACATATATCATCAGTTTGGGCCTCATCCTCTCATCATATATATACAGGCGCTTGTCTTTTCAGCACTGGGTTTCACGCATGCTGCACTGCGCGGCATCACAATCGTGGGGGGAGCGCTGGCCGCGCCTGCCATCTACGTGGCCGCATTGTGGCTCTTCCATCAGCAGGGAACTGCCTTTGCCCGGAGAGCAGGCGCAGTTGCGGCTCTGGGGATTGCATTGTCCACATTCTTTGCATCGTTTTCCCGTTACGGTGTCGAAGGCGCTCTCCTTCCTGCTGTGGAGTTGCTGGCTATTGCCTTTTTGTGGCGCGGGCTCAGGAGAGGCGCCTGGGCAGACTTTGCTGTTGCTGGTTTCGCCGTCGGCTTGAGTCAATATATCTATATCGCGGCGCGTTTCTTTCCCGTGGCGCTGGCGGTCGCGTGCGCCGGCGCTGTTCTGGCTAATCGCCAGCTGCTGGCGCGCTGGAAGGGACTGGTCATTGCGGCCGCTGTCGCTGCCGCGGTCGCATTGCCCCAATGGCTCCTGTTCATCACCCATCCCTATACTTTTTTCGCCCGCACGCAACAGAGTACCGGGCGCTTTGTCTTCGAACTGCCGGATCCGTTTGCAGTGATCGCCGGAAAGCTCGTGAATCAACTGCTCATGTTGGCGTGGCGCTGGGACAACGGCTACAACCCTCTCTCTTACCGGTCGCTGTTGACCCCTGTCCTTGTCGTTGCCTTGGTAACGGGAGTTGTGTACACCATTCGCAAACGGCAAGACATGCATGTCTTTGCCTTTCTCATGATGTTGGCGATGTTCCTGCCGGACCTGCTCGCATATGAAGGGGCCAACCCCTCCGCTACACGGCTTGTCCCCGCCCTCCCATTCATATTCATGATGGCCGGTTCAGGAGGCGCTATCCTTTGGGAACGAACGGAAAGAATCCGTACCTTTCCAAAATGGGCGGGCTATCTCGTTCCGCTCCTTGTGCTGTCGTTCGGCCTGGTGCGGCAATGGGATTATGCCACCCGGGTCAAGTCACAGGTTCTCGACAGCAGCGGCCTGGAATGGAAGAACAGTTTAGTGGAAGTCGCGGTGGCTGAATACATTGGAACCCATTTGGATGCACCGGTCCTGATTCCTGCCAGCGAGTATCAGCGCGCGCCACTCGCTTTCCTGCTGGCGGAGCACTTCCGGCATCGTACGAGCGGGCTGGAAGGTTTGGTCGAGAAGGGTGAGATAATCACGGTGGTCCAACCGACAGATCCTGTTCGCCCAACGACTGAATGGATTCCTGCCGTCTACAGGCAGGACGAATGGGTACTGCTTAAAGATGGGGCTGTCCATTTCCTGCCACCTCTGCCTGGAGGCGTCGAACCGCTGACAGGAGAAGAAGAGGCGATCGTTGCCAGTAATGGAGTCGTGGCCGCCACTGCGTTTACTGCGCGCTGGAAAGGAGCAGCCCCGTCGTTCATCCCCTTGCAGGCCAACTTTGCCAATAACCTGGATCTGGTCGGATACGAGAGCAGTAACCTGGAACCGGGATCTCCTCTCGACATAACCCTGTATTGGCACCCTGCGCGAAAGGTTGAGAGAGATGTTGAGATATTCGTGGAACTCTACGACCCCATCCGTGACGCTGTTGTTGCAAATGCGCATCGCTGGCCTTTGAACGGGGTCTACAGAGTCCGAGCGTGGCAGCCGGGAAAGAGAATGCCGTTAAGTCTCCGCCTTTCCGTTGCCTACGACCTGGCCCCCGGACCATATCAGCTGCGCACTGGCGTAGTGGACCTGACAGGACGCAACCGGATTCCCCTGTCGACAGGCGGTGATTTCATGGTTGTCGAGACGTTAAAGATCCCTCTGCCCGAAGACCATCGCGAACCGGAGATTTCCGCCGATGTCAACTTTGGCGACGTCATAACTCTCGACGGCTACACGCTGAAATCGATCTCAGACGGTCTGACGATAACCCTATTTTGGCGGGCAACGGCCTTGCCCCGCTTCGACTTTACCACCTTCGTTCACATCATAGATTCAGATGATCAGATCGTTGCCCAGCTTGATGCTCAGCCGCGCAACGGGCAGTATCCTACGTCGATCTGGTCACCCAACGAAGCGGTCGCAGATGAGCTGACAGTCACCGATATTCCCAGTGGTGCGTACCGTATCTATATTGGGCTGTATCGCCATCACGAGGATTCTTGGGAAAGACTACCGATTGTCTCGAATGGGGCTGAGTTCAAGACAGATCGACTGTGGTTGGAGACCATTACAATACCATAGGTCTGGCGCCATAGAGGTAGGCAGCGGATGTTCAGGGAAGAACCGCTACATTGGCGGTTTCCCTGTGCATGGTAGAATAGGCGGTGCAGCCTGGCCTGCGATCCGTGTGATTGAGGGCAGACAGGACAAACGTGCATGCACGTCGGAGAACCGCTTTTCGCCGTATTTCGTAAGGTGTAAGGGGAGGCGAGACGCCCCTTACGATTTTGCTCGTTGCTGCATCTCCGGACTGCGGGAGCCGGCAGCGGGCAAACAGAGGGATGCAATATGTTGAAAAAATTTCTGACCAAAGTCGTTGGTGATCCAAACGAGAAGGAGCTGAAGCGGCTTCAGCCTCTGGTTGAAGAGATCAACGGGCTGGAAAACCGCTTCGACCGGATGGACAATGACGATTTCAAAAGGATGACAGAAGAGTTCCGCCAGCGGATCGTCAGCGAAACGACGGCGCTGCGGGATGCGCTGGCCGCCGCCGAAGCCGAGTACGCGTCGGTGGCAGGCACCGATGAGCAGCGTTTTGCCCGCATCGAAGTGGAACGAATTCGCAAAGAGCTGCTGGACGAGGAGCAGGAGATTCTCGACGAGATGATGCCGGAGGCGTTCGCGGCGGTGCGCGAAGCGGCCCGCCGCACCATCGGCCTGCGCCACTACGACGTGCAGCTGATCGGCGGCGGCGTCCTCCACTCGAGCAAGATCGCGGAGATGAAGACCGGTGAAGGCAAAACACTGGTGGCGACGCTGCCGCTCTACCTGAATGCGCTGGCCGGACGCGGCGCGCACCTTGTCACGCCAAACGACTATCTCTCCAAAGTCGGCCTGCAGTTGATGGGGCCGGTCTACCAGTTGTTGGGGCTTTCGGCCGCGGTCATCCAAAACAGCGCCGGCAACCCGGACAGGGGCAGCTTTCTTTACGACCCCGAGTTCCCCGCCGAAGACGACCGCTTCCAGAACCTGCGGCCGATCACACGGCAAGAGGCATACCAGGCGGACATCACCTACGGTACCAACAACGAGTTCGGGTTCGATTATCTACGCGACAACATGGTGCTGGACAAGGAGCGCCAGTCCCAACGCGAGCTGCATTACGCAATCGTGGACGAGGTCGACAACATCCTGATCGACGAGGCGCGCACACCGCTGATCATCTCGGGCGAGGCGCAGGAGAGCAGCGACTATTACAGGCAGTTCGCGCAACTGGTACGCGGCCTGCGGGCCGGCACGGACTACGAAGTCAACGAAAAGGAGAAGGTGGCCACGCTCACCGAAGAGGGCATCGCCGCCGTGGAGAAAAAGCTGGGCCTGGGAAATCTCTACGATCCGGCCCATTTCGAGATGCTCCCCTATCTCGACAACGCGCTGCGCGGCCACGCCCTCTATCACCGCGACAAGGACTACATCATCCGCGGCAACGAGGTGATCATCGTCGACGAATTCACGGGGCGCCTGATGGAGGGGCGGCGCTACGGCGAGGGCCTGCACCAGGCGATCGAGGCCAAGGAGGGCGTGCGCGTTAAGAAAGAGTCGATGACCCTGGCGACCATCACCTTCCAGAACTTCTTCCGCATGTACAACAAACTGGCCGGCATGACCGGTACCGCCAAGACGGAAGAGGAGGAGTTCCAGAGCATCTACAATCTCGACGTCGTGGCCATCCCAACCCATCTGCCGACGATCCGCCTGGATGAGGAGGATGTGATCTATAAGGACCAGTCGGCCAAATTCGGGGCGGTCATCGACGAGATCGGCCGCGCCCACGAAGAGGGCCAGCCGGTGCTGGTGGGCACGGTCGCCATCGAGACCAGCGAACTGGTCAGCCGTATGCTGAGGCGCCGCGGCATTCCACATGAGGTGCTGAACGCCAAGAACCACGAGCGCGAGGCGACGATCATTGCGCAGGCAGGACGGCCCGGCGCGGTTACGATCGCCACCAATATGGCCGGCCGCGGTGTCGATATTCTGCTGGGCGGCAACTACGAAGGCCTCGCCAGAGATCAGCTGCGCAAAGACGGCGTCGACCTGACCGGCATCCCCCAACTGGCGTGGAACCACTGCCTGGAACTGCTCAAAAACGACCAGGACCCCACTGAGACCTATAACACGCGCTGGGCCGCGGTCCTCAAAGAAAGGTGGGACGAGACGAAACAGGACCAGGAGAGGGTCAA
The DNA here is from genome assembly GCA_009841235.1 of Caldilineaceae bacterium SB0661_bin_32. Lineage (GTDB taxonomy): Bacteria > Chloroflexota > Anaerolineae > Caldilineales > Caldilineaceae > Bin5. The sequence goes on from VXMH01000007.1 coordinate 46,976, forward strand.
GGCTGTGGGCGGCCTCTATGTAGTCGGCACCGAACGCCACGAGGCGCGACGCATCGACAACCAGCTGCGCGGCCGCTCCGGGCGTCTGGGCGACCCGGGCGCCAGCCGCTTCTTCCTCAGCCTGGAGGACGACCTGGTGCGGCGCTTCGGCGGCGACCGGGTGACGGGGGTCATGGACCGCCTCGGCCTGGAGGACGACCAGCCGATCAAGCACAATATGATCAGCAAAGCGATCGAAAACGCGCAGACCCGGGTAGAGGGCCACAACTTCGACATCCGCAAGCACGTGCTCAAATACGATGAGGTCGTCAATGAGCAGCGGGAGACGATCTACATGCAGCGGCGGCGCCTTCTGAACGAGCCGTCCCTGAAGCCCGCCATACAGGAGATGATCACCGACGAGATCGACGGGGCTGTGCAGCAACACACCGCCACGCGCCTTGAGGAGGAGTGGAACCCGGAAGACCTGCTCCTGGCGCTGCGCACCGTATTCCCCTTCCCGCAGAACTTTGACCCGACCCCGTGGCAGGAGCTGGACGCCGACGCCATCACAGGACAGGCCGCCGAGATCGCGCATCAGACCTACGACAAGAAGGAACGGGAGATCGATGCCGACATGCTGCGCGATGCCGAACGCCAGATCATGCTGCGCGCGGTGGACCACCGCTGGGTCCGCCACCTGACCGATCTGGACAGGCTGCGCGAAGGCATCGGTCTGCAGGCCATTGCACAGGTAGACCCGCTGGTTGCCTACAAGCGCGAAGCCTTCGCCATGTACCAGGAGTTGATGAACGACATCCGCTCCGACATTGTGACGACGATCATGACGCTGCAGGTACAGAAGGCGCCGACGCTGCCCACACCGATTGCGCGCAACATCCAGACAAATCGATCGGACACATCCCAACCGCGAACGGTGCGCAACACCAACAACCGGCCCAAGCGCAACGACCCGTGCTGGTGCGGCAGCGGCAAGAAGTATAAGGTCTGCCACATGAGGGCCGATGCGAAACAGGGCGGCGCGCCCGTACGCGAGGTAGCGTAGCCTCCTCGCCCTGGCGGGCGGCGCCTGTCAACCGGAATTGCCTACACAATGGGGGTGGAGGAGGGAATCGCAGGACGATGCCTCAGGTCAACCCTGCAATCATGGTATGGGCCCGCGAGACGGCCGGCCTCTCCCAGGAGGAAGCGGCCACGGAGCTTCCCGCTATTGCAGATAGATAGTCTGGCCGGAACAGGGGGCCTCAAAGGACATTTGTACGGCTGCTTCTTGTTCTAATGATTCACCTTTCACAGTTGGAACGAGGCGATAAATCGTACCGCTTGCATAGCCGGTCGCGTATACGTTGCCCGTTTCGTCGGCGCCGATGCTGCTGATTGCAGCAGTTGCATTGATAATTTGTGCGCTCTGCCACCTGTTCCCTTTATACTGCAATCCCCAAATGATTCCGCTGCAAAAATCAGCATACAGGAAAATCCCTGACAGAACCGCTCTGCCGACAATGACGCAGTTCCCTTGTGCGCGGCCATAGACGGATACGGGCAGGACAAGATCAACTACATTGCAAGTCAGGTGTTCAAATTCACTACAGTAGTTCCCCTCCCAGACAGGCCATCCGTAGTTTTCCCCTCCCAAACTGTCCGCGCTCTGAAAATTAACCTCCTCTCTTCCAGTCTCGCCCGCGTCGGGAATGTAGAGGGCGCCAGTCTGCCGGTCAAAGGCAAATCCCCAGGGATTGCGTATGCCCAGCGCCCAGATTTCATTGCGGTAGCCGTCAACCTCAATGAACGGATTGCTGGCAGGTATTCCATAAGGTTTGACGCCAGATTCCACATCGATCCTTAGAATCTTGCCGAGTAACGTATTGGGATCCTGTCCATTCTGCTTGTCCTCAATGTTGCCGCCATCCCCGCTGCCAATATACAGGTAGCCGTCTCTGGGACTGAACGCAATGGAGCCCCCGTTGTGATTCATATTCGGTTGCGGGATAGTAAGCAGGATTTCCTCACTGCCAGGATCGGCTTTGTCGGGATTGGAGGTGGTCGTAAACCGGCTGATCACGGTCCCACCAGCGGCATTTGTATAACTCACATAGAAGTGCTGGCTGTCGATATATTTCGGAGGAAAAGCGATATTGAAGAGTCCCTGTTCTCCGCAGCACTTCACGCGATCCGAGACATCCAGGAAAGGCTCATCATTGATAACGCCGTCCTTGAGGATGCGAATGCGTCCTTTGTGTTCGACGACAAATAGCCGACCGCTGCCGTCGCCGGCATGAGTCGCTTGCACAGGCAACTCAAACCCGGAGGCCATCTCGTTGAGTTGCCACTCGCTGAATTCAATTGCGTTGAATACCCTCGCTTCGTACCATCCGACCCAGCCCTTACTCTGCCTGGTCAGGACATAGACCCTGTTGATACGTCGAGGGGGATCAACAAAGATTTCCAGTGTCTGTCCATCCTCGGTGTGAAAATTGTCAAATCGCTTATAAGGAGTCGTTGAAAGAGAATCGTCTCCCAACCAGACTTCATGTGTGGTCAAGCCGGCTTCGCTTTGTGTAACAACCAGCTCGATCTTGCTCACCAGATGAAAGCTATCGAACTCGATTGAAAACCACTGCGGCGCGAAGTCCTGCGCAGTCCACATTGTGCCTGCGTCGCCATCATTCACATGTCCCAGTTCAGGATTCTTCGCCGACGCTTCCACCACGCCCAGCGCTGCGATGTTTTCCCCTTGCGCAACCATGTAGATTTGCGGTGTGGGTGTCAGTGTTGGCGTTACTGTTGGTGTCGGTGCATCGCCGGATTGGGCTCGGACGGAATGACTCAGACCAGCCGTCAGCAAGAACGCCGCGAAAAGTACAAGTGGAAACGTTGCAAGAGCCTTCATGAGTCCCTCACTGATCGAACAAAGTGGTTGTCTATAGCTGGCCCGAATTACGAGACTGTGAAATGGGAAAACCGATGTGCCTTAAACGTCTGACTTTACAATGGCGGCGCAGATAGAGGAGCATATTGGGCCCCCACAGGGCGCCTGACCGCCCTACCGCGCCGCCACCCGTATCAACACTGTGCGGCGGCGCCAGACCACGGTCTGATTCAGCAGCTGTCCCCGGATCCAACCCTCAACCTGCTCCACCTCATCAGGCTGCATCCGCTCGGCCAGCCGCTCGGCATAGGATTTGCGCTCGCCAGAAGCCGGGCCGAACCAGCGTCGGATGTGCGCGTCGGTAATGCGCAGATCGGTATCAGTGCTGATCCGTTCCATCAAGACCCGCCCGGCCTGTGCCTCTTCAGGGAAGGCGGCGGAGAGAGCTGCCTGCAACGTCTCCTCATCCCAGTTGACCAGCCCATCCGTCGCATCGGCGTAGATCGACTCTTCGGCCGCAACCAGCCGCCCGGCCAGCCCCGATGGGAGCAGAACGCGATCCCCCAGTGCGTAGATTCTCTGCGTATGTCTGGGTATCGTTTCGGCGAGCGCAAGCCAGCCGTCCGCGGCCAGCTTTGCGGCCAGATGCGCCAGGGCAGCCTCCTTGTCCACGGAGCCGAGCAGGGCGTTGCGTCCCACTATCGCATCAAAACGGACCTTTTCAGCATCGACAAGTTGCGCCAGATCCTCAACGGCCCCATGCATCACCACCGGTCGCTCGACTTCGTCGAGGTTTTGCGCCTGCTCCTGCAGGGCATGGCTGTCCGCCTCGTTGAACGCCAGCGCGTAGACGCCCCCTTCGGGCGCGCGCCGCAGCGCCTCCCACGTCAGCAGACCGCTGCCGGCATTCACATCCAGCACAACGCTGTGCCGCTCAAGGAGGCCGCCCTCCAGAATGCGGTCCCGCAGCGCGACGGTGGCTTCGCCGGCCTGCGCAATCGTCCGCTGCAGCCACCGATCGCGGTCGGATTCATCGGGCGTGAATGTCAGGATTTCCGGCGGCGCGCCAAGGCCCTCCAACATGGCAGCCAGCTGGGCCTCGCGGCGCTGGGTGACGGCGAGGCCGATCCTGGCCTCATATCCCTGGTCTGTCGGCTCGTAAAAGACCTTCCCCTGCAGCGCGCCGGGAAGATACTGCTGCGCCACCCAATGGTCCCGGTAAGCGTGCGGATAGAGATATCCGGCTCCATGCCCAAACCCCTCACTGTCGCGGTTGCCGTCGCGCAGATGGCTGGGGACATCAGAATCAGGTTCATTGCTCACAGCCTCAAGCGCATCGAAGAAGGCCAGCACGGAATTGGATTTTTCCGCGGTCGCCAGGTAGAGCGCGGCCTGGGCCAGGGGAAAGTTGCCTTCCGGGAGGCCGACGCGGTCAAAGGCCTCGGCGCAGGCGGTGACCACCTGAACGGCCTGAGGGTCGGCCAGGCCCACATCCTCGCTCGCCAGGATCAACATGCGCCGAAAGATATAACGCGGCTCCTCGCCGGCGTAGATCATCTTCGCCAGCCAGTAGAGCGCTGCATCCGGGTCGCTGCCGCGCAGGCTCTTGATGAAGGCGCTGATCGTATCGAAATGATAGTCACCTTCCTTGTCATACAACACGGCGCGACGCTGTATCGACTCCTCGGCGACGGCGAGTGAAATGCGGACCGTCCCGTCCGGGTCGGCATCGCTTGTTTCGACGGCCAGCTCCAGCGCATTGAGCAGGGCGCGGGCATCGCCATTGGCGATAGAGACCAGATGATCGATGGCCTTGTCCTCAATCTGAACGTGCCGGCCGCCGTAGCCGCGCTGGGGTGTGTCGAGGGCGGTCTGCATGATCTGGCGCAGATGCTCTTCTGTCAGCGTCTGCAGTTGAAAGATGCGGCTGCGGCTGACCAGCGCCTTGATGACCTCAAAGTAAGGGTTCTCCGTCGTCGCGCCAATGAAAGTGACCGTACCGTTCTCCACCCAAGGCAGGAGCGCATCCTGCTGGGCCTTGTTGAAGCGATGCACCTCATCGACAAAGAGAATCGTACCCTGATCGTGAAGCGCCCACCGCTCCTGGGCTTCCGCCACCGTTGCGCGGATATCTTTGACGCCGGCCAGTACGGCATTAAGCGCAGTGAAGTGGGCGGCCGTCGTGTTGGCGATCACCTGGGCCAGGGTCGTCTTGCCGGTGCCGGGCGGACCGTAGAAAATCAGGCTGCTCAGACGGTCCGCCTGAATCGCCCGCCGCAGGAGCCGGCCCGGGCCCACAATCGCTTCCTGGCCGATGAACTCATCAAGGGTGCGGGGCCGCATGCGCGCCGCCAGCGGCGCGTTGGCATCGATCCGTTGCGCGCGTGCCTGCGCAAACAGATCCTCCGCCGGCTTGCGTCCTTGCGTATAACTTACCACAACGAAACCGATCTCACGTTGGCTGGATCGAGGCAGTTCTCGAACGATTTCCGGCCTGCATCTGGCGGGAAAGGCGAAAACAGATGGCGATCCGCGCACAAAAGGTGTGGATAAACAGGCCGCATTCGGGGAAAAAGGGGATTATTGGGGATAAAACTGGGGATAACCCCAAAAAAAGTGGATAAGGTCAGCTCATAACCCCGCTGGTTTTTTATCCCCGTTTCCTGCGAGTTATGCCCAGGCGGGGACAACTTGGGGAGAATTACTGCATCTTGTATCGAGCATTTGTTCGGCGGATCAATCCACCAAAATTTTTCCTGCGCTTCCCTCTGAATTATCCCCACTGAAGCTGCGCTCCTCGGGCCTGCCCACCACTACATACAGACACTCTCTTACCGTGCCACCATATATAGTCTCCCTGAACTACATATCCACATTTCCCCAGTCCCTACGAAGTCCTACTAAAAAAATAAAATAGGTTATGAACAACAAAAATTTTAAGAGGCTGTTTGAAAATTAAGTAGCGATGGCAACCTAGCCAAGCGAAGGTACGCTCGACGACCCAACGACACGAAAGGGCAGCGAAGCCCTCTAAGGCGAAATGTGATCCTTGCGGGGATTGATCGCCACGGTGCGGAACTCGCGAATCAGTTCGATAAGCCCTTCCACCGCGGCCTCGAGAAACCGCTCCCCCTTTTCGCGGGTGGCGGCAGTGGCATCACCCAGCACGCCGCTGTCGGTCAACGAGCTCCAGTAGGGCCACAGGTTGGCGACCGAGCCGTCTTCGCGTTTGCCCATCAGCAGATCGGTCTGGAAGCTCGGCGACAGGGGCGAACGCTCGTCCACCGCCTTGTCCATCTGCACCAGCTCCTCCGCCAGGGCCAGATAGAGGGCCGTCTCGTACTCTCCGGCGTGGGAGGTGCCGCCAAAGTCCGAAGAGCGGATCGTATTCCCCTCCTCCCTGCCTTTACGCACGCCCCAGTGGTTGACCGACGCGCACAGGGTCTTGCCTTCGGTTTCGAGCACGGTCAGACGGGCGGCCATTTCCACCGGCGCGGTGTTGCTGCCGTGCCCGTTCACCATGAGTATGCGCTTGAAGCCGTGGTGGGCCAGGCTGACGCAGACATCGCGCACGTAGTTGATAAAGGTGTCCCAGCGAATCGTGATCGTGCCGGGGAAATCCATGTGGTGGGGGCTGTACCCGTGGCTGACCGGCGGGATCAGCACGGCTTCATCCGGAATGCGCGCCACCGCCCGTTCGCAGATTCCCGTGCAGAGCCGCACATCGGTGTCGATCGGCAGGTGGTAGCCGTGATCCTCGTACGTGGCAACCGGCAGCACCGCCACCTTGCCGGAGTAGGCCGCCTCGCGACAGGCGGACCAGGTCATCTCTGCATAGCGGTAGGTCGTCATTCTCAGTCTCCTTTCAAGATTCCTGGTTCGGTGTTCGTGGCTGGCCCGCGCCAGGAACACAACGCTGATTACGGAAGACTTCTGTTTACCCAGACGGCTGCGTAGCAGTGGGCAAAATCGTGCGCCACCAGCCTCTGCCGGCCTCCGTTCAACGGGACCAGATGGATATACCCTTCATCAACGCGTACCAGCCACGCGCCGTCCGCCGACAGATCATACCCGGGAAAGGCCAACGCAGTCTCGGACGAATAGGTCAGGACGTCGCCGGTCCGGGTGTTGTAGAGATGGAGATGCCAGCCACTGGCGCGTTGTCCTACGCTGTGGACGAAAAGCCAGCGCCCGTCCGCGGAGAAGCGCATTGACCGGTACGGCTCGAGTGGATGGTCGACTTGCAGCAACTCTGTGATCTCATCTGCGGCAAGGTTGTAGACGAAAACGTGAGTGGCCTCTTTGCCCGCGCCGTTCCCGACGCGTGCGCCAACGAACAGCCGGTCCGGCATGGTCGGATGCGCCGCCAACGCGATACGGGTAATCCGGGTCGCATCGGTCGCGTTCTGCAGCGCGTCAGTCAGCCTCTCTGTCTCCAGAAGCGTTCTCAACTCACGATTGGGCAGCGTCATCACCGCCACCCGCATGTCATCATCCGGCTGAATAAAGGCAAAACGGCTGTTGTCCAACCACGTCACCGACTGGCCGCGCGCGACCGCCATCTGCGGCTCTCCCATTTCGTTCCCCAGCCAGAGCACACCGTCCCCGTGCGAGACAACCGTCCTCTCGCGGTCAGGCGACCAGGCAGGCAAACCGGCCAGGGGCCGCAAAACACAGGCGCCCCCGCCGCACTCCGTCCGATCCAGAAAGTTGAACCGGATGGGGGGCCGGCGGCGGGCATCATATGTAAAGAGGAGCATCCCGTCTGCAAAGGTTTCCACTGGGTACAGGGCGACATTGCCGGTTCCGGAGGCGACGTCCTGCGTTTGCCCCTGCCGCCAGATCTGTATATGGGAACCGCTCGCCCTGGCGTCCCTGTCGTCCAATCTCTGAAGCAGAACGCCGGCATCGTCCGGCAGAGAGTACATCCGACGAAACGGTCCGTCACTGTTCTCCTCGATAAATTCGTCTCGCTGCAGATCGTAACGGTACAGATGTGCGCCGTTGAACCGTTCCGCGGTGCAGAGGAGCTGCAGGTCTTGTTCGGGCAGAGCAGTGCCCGGGGCCGCGGCAGCCTCCAGCTGCTGATCAGCATAGTGGATCCACTCTTTCTGGATCCAACGTCCGTAGTTGCCTTGACGTGCCTGGTCCCTGTCGATTGGGAGGGCGTTGAACAGCCACGGGCGATAGGTATCGTAGCGGAGCAGCAGGCGTTGCAGAGAGGCGGGCGAACGCTCCGGGTTGGACGCAAGGATTAAGTCCACGATGCTGTAGACGATCTTCTGGAGTTGTGGGGTGACGTTGTTGTAGGAGCGCTGGAGATAGACCCAGTGCAGGCTCGTCACGTCGTGAATCGAGCCCTGCAGGATATCCTCATAGTCGGAGGCGGTCAGGGGCCACTGCTTAAGCCCCAACCGGCTAAGTTGCTTATCGAGTAGAGCGCGGAAGAATACGATCTTTTCACAGCAGCGCCAGCCAACGATATTGGCGATGCCTGCGCCCACGATCAGCGGCGCGTAGCCGGCGCGCACAGCCTGATAGCCGGCCTCATCCACCGGACTGCCGATGAGGCTGGGCGCCGGCAGCTTCAACTCCGACCCGCCTGCGCCCCTGTTCGTCGGAGACGCATGGGACATCCCCTTCCAAAGAGGTCCGCGGGACGACAAGTCCGCCATGCGTGCGAGCGGGCTGGACTCGGTGGAGAGCACCACTTCGAGCTTCCAATTACGGCGACAGCGTATACCGTCCAACTCCTGGCAGACTGCGGCCAGCATCTTGTCCCACTCGGGCGCCAGCCGCTCGACCGTCGGCGCGTCCCTTTCCGGGTATTCGACCGTCAGATAACGGCCGGTAAAGGTCTGTTTCTCGCCCCAGAAGGAAGGATAGGCGGGGACCAGCGCCCAGCCGGTGGCTTCGTCCCGGTAGGTGACAATCTGGTGAAGAGTCACCGGGGAGCCGTCAGGACGAACGTAGGGGAAGGCCAGGGTGACGGTCGCCATCCGCCAGTCGGATGTGAAAATGATGTCCTCCACCGTGCCGGTGGGCGGTTTTTCGTCAGAGCCGCGGTCAAGGGTCAGGTCGAAATAGGGCCGGTCCCAGCGCGCGCCACTGAGAAGCATCTCTTTCTGAGTTCTGCCCCAGTTGGGGTAGTCCGGCGAGATCATGCTGCCGAAGAGCGCTCCGTCGAGGTCACGCTCGGCCTGTTCCACGATGTCATGCATGGACAGGAGGTCGGCTTCGACGGTGGCGGCGAAAGCGTCCAACCGTTCCAGCAGAACGTAGCGCACCGTCAAGATGACCACAGCCACAAGCAGCAGAGCAATCAGAACGGATAGCCATCGCTTTCTGCCGGGGCGTTGCGGCGCGCGCGCTTCTACCTCGGGGGCCTCTTCCCGGGCCCGGCCTTCTTCATCCTCGAGCGTTCTCCATTCGAGTCCCATGGGGTTGTCGCAGCCCGTGGTCAGGCGCCCACGAGCGGTGCAGGCTCCGATTCCTGCAGTATACAGCTCCCGCAGTCTGCCCCGTCCGTCACGCCAACCCGTAGAAGGCGGCTGCGTTGTCGTGCAGCAACTTGCGCTGCTCCGTTTCGCTGCGGTCGGCGATGATCTCTTTCAACGCCTCCACCCAGCCGCGGTAGGTTGAGTCTGCACCGAGGAGGCAGACCGGCCAGTCCCCGCCAAATACGACCCGGTCCGGGCCGAAGCTGTCCAGGCAGTGGTTGACCGCCGGCGCGAGGTCTGCGGCGGTCCAGCCGGGGCGCGTGCGGGCGATGATCCCGGAGATCTTGCAGATCGTGTTGGGCAGCGCGGCCAGCGCGTCGATGCCGTCCTTCCACTGCTGCGGGTCATGCCAGAAGGGGTCATCGCGGTCGGTGTGGTCGGCTATAGTCAGGTTGGAGTCGGCCTGCCCTGCGTCACCGGTTCCCGTGCTGCCGGGCAGGAGACCGCTGATCAGATAGGGGTCGCCGTTGCCGCAGTGATCGACCACAAAGCGGGTATCAGGGCAGGTCTGCGCCAACTTGACGCCGTCGCCCAGTTCCGACGGCCGCATACACAGGTCGAAGCAGAGCCCCAACTCGCCCAGCAGCCGTACATTCTCTACAAACTGGGGCGTCAGGCAGGTCCCCTGCGGCGTGCCGGGCCCGTGGAGCACCTGGCGCACGCCCTTGATCGCGGGGCTGCCGGCATAGCGCCGGATGTAATCGGCGAAGTCGGCGGAGGTCACGGTACCGCCGATCACCGCGGCGACGGTTGGGTTGTCACCGGCGGCGCAGAGCTCGATCAGATGCTCGGCTTCGGCGACCTTCTGCGCCGCGCTCACGTCCACTTCCATATAGACCGTCTTGACGACGTTGAGCCCCGCGGTCGCGGCCAGGTAGTCGCTGGTTACGAAGCTACGGTTCAGCGTCTGCGCGTCCTCCAGCCAGGGCATGTCGAATACGCTCAGATCCCACAGATGTTGATGCGTGTCGATGATGGGGAGCATGGGAACCGCCTTTGTCAATGGATATGATGTCAAGAGTGAGGAACGGGGCCGGAATGAACCCTCTCTCCTCACTTCTCTTCATTCTCTTGTCGTTGTCTCAGGATTACGCGGCCAGCAGCTGCTCCGCATTCTCGACCTGCCACTGGAGCTGCAGCTCGGTCGTCTCGTGCGGTTTGAACTGCCGCGCCACCGACGCGATAGAGACGCCGCCCAGGAGCTCGATCTCGTCCAGATCGGCAGTGCCCATGCCCTGGTCGTGGCCGTAGCGCAGGAAGCCCAGCTCCATGGGCTCGAAGCCCATTGTCTTGGCAATGACCGCGTCGGCCGCGAAGATATCGACGCTGGCCGCGGCGATGCCGAAGTCCAGTCCGTCGGTGCCGCCGGGTCCGTTCCCCTGCAGGCCGCGGGCTCCGTCGAAGACGGCGACGTCGGGGGTCATGAAACGGGCCAGCCGGATCAGGTTGATGCTCATGGCGCGCGACTCGTCGGGGACGCGGCGCTCCTCGTGGGTGTTGAAGCCGTGCATCTTCACCCGGTCCTGCCGGTAGATGGTGCCCATGATCATGTTCTTCAGCGCCAGCGTGACCACGCAGGTATCATGTGTCTTTGGGATGGCGATCGAAATCGTGCAGGGGCAGTCCAGCACCGTGCGGGGCATGCGCACGATGGTCTCGCTGCCGTCTGCCAGCACGATCGGCGTTGACTCCCATTCGGTCTCCCGGTGCAGGTCGATAAGGCGCAGCGGGATCGAATACTCTTCTTCGAGCGCATGGTAGCCGAAGTTGCGGTAGGCGTCCCAGGTGTCCTCGGCGCCGGCCTCGGCGATGAGGACCTCGCGCGGCGGCTTGGGCGTGGTGAGCAGGAAGTCGAGTACGCCGCGCAGCGCGTCCGCATGGCTGGAGGCGAGCTGGTTGTGGCTGCTGAGGAAGTTCGGCTTCAGCATGACCTGGTCGGCCAGGCGGGATTCCACGTCCGCCCGCACCAGCTCCAACGCGTTGAAGACGTTAGTACGGCGGTTCCCGCCGTGGACGAGACTGACTCGTGATTTGGACATCGTAGCCTCCTTGAGAAAGGTCGGACGTATTTCGTGGTGTAAGGGGCACCCGTGGAGAGAAGGCGGATCTTTCACAGTTCGCAGCCGGAGTGTCCCAGGGTGAGTTTACTCTTGGTTTACCGCGGTGTCAACAGTTGTCCAGGGCGGGGCAGGGGTGAGGAGAGAGTGGCGG
>VXMH01000118.1 GCA_009841235.1 Caldilineaceae bacterium SB0661_bin_32
CCCCAGAATCTCCCCAGGCCCCGCTGGAATTGGCTTCTTTCGCAAAACTGATATACTTCCGGAACGTGTGCATCGGCCGGCCCTTGGCGTAGTCGCCGTCTTCTCCTTCCTCAACCACTGGAATGATTTCTTCAACCCCCTCATCTTTCTGAGCACAACCGAGAAGTATACCCTCGCCCTCGGAATCAATCTCTTCAGGGGCTATCAGGTGACGCAGTGGCACCTGCTCATGGCTGCCAGCGTCATGGTCAGTTTCCCCTGCATCCTGCTCTATGCCCTCGCCCAGCGCTACTTCATCCAGGGAATCGTCTTTACAGGCGTCAAACAATGAACTCTTCAACTGCTGAGTAAAGAACTATGGGTCACTCACACGCTGCCGCGCGCGCGGCCAACAACGGAAAGATTCGCGTCGGTGTACTCGGTCTCGGACAAGGTCGTTCCCACCTGCGCGCCTTCCAGATGCTGGAAGGCTCAACAGTTGTCGCCGTCTGCGACGAGGACGCCCGCCTCGCCGAACGCGTAGCGAACGAATTCGGCGTCGAAACGCGCTTCCCCACCTGCGAAGCCATGCTCGAAGACCCCGCCGTCGATCTCATCGTCGTCGCCACCCCCGACCACCTCCACGGCCGGCACGCCATCATGGCGCTCGAAGCCGGCAAGCACGTCCTCTCCGAAATCCCCATGGCAACCACACTGGCCGAATGTAACCGCATCATCGAGCTGACCGACCGCCACGGCCTCAAATACCACATGGGCAACCAGGTCCGCTACGCCTTCTGTCTGCGCGACGTTCAGCAGATGATCCGATCCGGCGACCTCGGCGAAATCTTCTACGGCGAGGGCGAGTACCTCCACACCATGGATGACATCGTCAGCCATCGTCCACCCGATCACTGGCGCATCCACCCGCAGACGCCCCAGACAACGCTCCTCGGCGGAGGCCCCCACGCTATCGACACCCTCCGCTGGCTGATGGACGTCGACTTCGTCGAGGCGCAGGCCTATCACGCCGATCAACAGTCCCGCTGGCAGACAACCCACACAACCGTCGCAATCTTCAAGGCCAGCAACGGCGCCGCCGCCAAGGTGACCGTATCCTACGGAATGGTGCGTCCCTACTGTCTCTACTACTCCGTCTACGGCAGCGCCGGCTCCTTCGAACGCACCCGTGACCAGGGCGGCGCCGTCGAGGACACGATCAACTACCACTACCACGACAGGATAGCCGGCGCCCGCCGCATGGCGCCCGTCACCGTGCCCAACTGGAGCAATCCCGCCATCCAACGCCAGCATTCGCTCGGACACGGCACTATGGAAATCGAGCAGGCCCAACATTTCCTCTGGGCAATCGTCACCGACGGGGAGCCGGCCATCGGCCCGCGCGAGGCCGCCCGCTCGACCGCCGCCGGCATCTGCGCTCTCCAGTCCGCCCAGCAGGGAGGCGGCCCGGTCGCCATACCTGCCTTCAAATAGCAAGGGACTGGCTGGGAAGTGGCAAAAGTAGCCGGCAGATTTCCCCCGGCAACGCCACTGAGGATTACCCCCAGCCATCTTTTCCCAACAACAAACAACAAAAAACCCCGCACAAAAGCGAGGCCACCAAAGTTATTCGACTGAGATTATCCCTCACCACGCCGCGCTGGTGAGGTCAGGAATTAACCACTAATCACTGACCACTGCCGTCCTACTCCAACCGAATACGCGGGTCCACCACCGCCAGCAGAATATCTGACAGCAGCGTGCCGATCACCGTCAGCGTACTCAGAAGAAAAAGGAAACTGCCGGCCAGGTACATATCCTGCGAAGTAAGCGAACGCAGCAATAGCGGCCCCGTCGTCGGCAGACTCAACACCATCGCCACCAGCGTGACCCCCGAAACGAGACTGGCCAGCGACCAGCCCACCGTGCTGAAAAACGGGTTGAGCGCAACCCGCACCGGATACTTCCAGATCAACGCGCCCTCCTTGACGCCCTTCGCCCGCGCCGTCTCCACATACGGCTTGTTGAGCTCATCCAGCAGGTTCGCCCGCGTGATGCGGATATTGCCCGCCGTGCCGTTCACCGCCACGATCAACATCGGCACCCAGATGTGCTTCAACATGTCCACGACCTTGGGCCAGCTCCACGGCTCCAACACATACTCATCTGAAAACAGACCGCCCACATTTACGCCCAGCATCGACTGGACCAAATACAGAATGATCAACGCCAGCAGAAAACCCGGCGTCCCCAGCCCGATAAAGCTGAACGTCGTCATCAGATAGTCGAGCCATGAGTATTGATGGGTCGCCGAATAGACCCCCACCGGTATTGCGACAAACCAGCCGACAAGCAGCGCCCCCATCGACAGCGCCATCGTCAGCCCCAGGCGTTCCCAGATCAGCTCACTGACCGGCTTCTGCCACTCGAAGGACTGCCCCCAATCGCCCTTCACCAGCACACCGTAGATCCACTTGAAATACTGGACGTACACAGGCTGGCCCAGCCCGTAACGCTGTCGCAGCGACTCCAATTCGGCCTCATCCACCTCATCCCCCTCCTGCCGCAGCTGGGCAACGTACGAGGTCAGAAAATCGCCCGGCGGCAGCTGGATGACGGCGAACGAAAGAATCGAAATCGCGATCAGCATCGGAATGATCACCAGCACGCGTTGAACGATATAGGCCAGCATGAAAACCCCCGAAAAAAGAGCAGCGCAGTGAGAGCAGCGAAGAGCGAGAAGAGAGGAGTGAGAAGTGAGAAAACTGCAGCCCGGCCGGGCTCACTCTTTCCTCTCTCCTCCTCACTCTCTTCTCGCCGTTCTACGCACTCATCGAATCCGCGTCTTCCCAGAAATACGTCTCGGTGTGGAGCAGGTGCTCGTCACCGGTCGTATCGTCCAGCGGGAAGCCGGGCAGGTAGTTGCGGACGCCGTTCTTGACGATAATCGGCGCCGGGCGCTCGCCGAGGTAACCGATCATCGGCAGCTCCTCGGCCCAGATGTCCAGAATCTGGTGGAACATCGCCGTCTGCTTGTCCGGGTCCGGTTCAATCTTGATCGCGTCCCAGATCTCCCAGATGGTCCACACCCAGTGGCCCGCCGGCGGCTCGACGCCTGCCGGGCTGGTGCCGCCGCTGTTGCGCCAGTGCGCCCAGCCAGCGGCCCACGGGCGGTCCGGCTGCTCGCATGTCCAGATCGTCGGGTTGACCAGCGGTACGACCGTGCGGTCTCCGCCCCACCACGCCGCTTCGATTTCGTTCGCGCCGTGGTGCTCCTCGTACAGCGAGCGCTCGAAGCCCTTGTACGCCGCCTTCACGCCCACCGCCGCAAAGTACTTGATCACCTCCTGGACCGTATCTTCGCTCGTAGTGCCAGGCTGCGCCGTACCTTCAATGACGAAGCTCAGCGTATCCCCGCTGCCGTCGTTGAACAGACGGAAGCCGTCGCTGTCCTTTTCCGCATAACCGGCGTCGTCGAGAAGCTGGTTGGCCATGTCCGGATCGAACTCGATCCAGGCGTTGGCCTGCTTGGGGTACGCCTGGGCCGAGCTTTCCAGAGGACTGTACTGCCGCGGCGTCATCAGTCCGTCCCACACCAACTCGTTCAGCGCCACGCGGTCGACAGCAACCGACAGCGCGATCCGCACGTCGCGAATGTTGAAGAACTCCGCCAGCCGCTCGTTCTTGGTCGACAGGTTCAGCTGGATCGCCGAGTGGCCGGAAGCCGAACCGAGGAAGACCTGGTAGTCCCCGTTCTCTTCATTCTCCTTGTAGAGCGTGAAGTTGCCGATATTGACGTGGCGGGCCTGGAAGTCGATCTCGCCGTTGATGATGCGCAGGTCGAAAACGTCGTTCGTCTCGAACAGACGGTGGGTAACGTCGTCGACGTAGGGCAGCTGCCTGCCGTCGGAGTCAACGCCGAAGAAGAATGGGTTGCGCTCCATCAGGAACAGCTCGTTGGAAAGCTCATTCTTGGAAATCCACGGGCCGATGCTCGGCAGGTCCGGGTTCAGGTACCACCAACGTCGGTCCGTATAGTACTCTTCCCAGCTGTTGAAGCCGGCCTCTTCGGCCTGTGCTTGCAGCTTGTCCTGGTCGTCGGTCAGATCCATGTGGAACTGCTTCAGGTAGTGGCCGGGCAGGTAAAGATTCCTGGTCTGGCGGCCAAGCCGGAAGACGTACAGAGGATTGGGCAAGGGGAACTTGAAGGTAACGGTCGAGTCGTCGACGATTTCGAGCTCCATCGGTGTGCGCTCGGGGCCGGAGACCCACGTGCCGCCAATGCTGGATGAAATCGTCGTGTTCGTCTCGTCCTCCTCCCACCACCAGCGGATCGCTTCGGTCGTGAAAGGCGTGCCATCCGACCACTTCATGCCCTCGCGCAGGTGGAACGTCCACTCGGAGGCGTCTTCGTTGATCTCCCAGGATTCCGCCATGCGCGGCTGCATGTTCAGGTTCTGGTCGTACCAGGACAGCCCCCGGTCCTGCATCTTCGTCGGCCCCCAACGGTCGGAGACGCCCTTGAAACCGCGGCGGAACGTGCCGCCGTAGTTGCCGTTCTCCTCGGCAACCGGCATCACCATCGGGTTGACCGGCAAACGCTCGTCCACGGGCGGCAGATCGCCGGCGGCAACCATGTCCGCCAGCATCGGCGCCTCGCTGTATTGGGAAGTCGGCGCCGCCGGCGCGTCCTCGGAAGACTCGGCTGCCGAGTCGTCGGCAGGCGCAGCCTCTTCCATCGGCTCCGGCTCGCCGCTCGCGCCGCAGGCCACAGCCACCGCACCCGCGGCGGCCACGCCCGAAACGCGCATGAACTCGCGTCGGGAAATCGGTGTTGGTGCGATTCTTCTCATCCTTCTCTCCTTGGTGAAAACATCTGTGAAAATAACTGTGAAAACAACTGGTATGGTACTGCCAATGTGCAGTAGTCAGTGTCCAGAACCGATTGCCCGGGACACTGACTGCTGACCACTGCAGTTCTTACTGCACGACTCCATCCTCCGGCACCAGCCACGGCGGATGCGGAAGTCGCCGCTCGCTCAAATGGCTGGCATACAGGAAGCGGTACACATCACTGATATAAAACTGCGGATAGCGCTTGGGCGGCAGCGACTCCAGGAACTTGTCATGCACCATCTCCGCCATCTGCTCGCTCATGCCCGCGCTCACTTCAAAGTCGAAATAGATGGCCAGGTCCTTGGACGGGTCTTCGATTACCCGTTTCACCCCAAAAGAGTCCGGGTATTTGTGCGCCGGAGAGTCCCGCTCCATCAGAAAGGTGCCCATCGCCGCCGAATGGATGTACTCCTTGTGCCCGTACAGAAAGTTGACCGTCTCCTGCGCGTCCTCAATCGTTTCGCCGGGAAAGCCGAAAAAGAAGAAGGTATGGTTCCAGATCCCGGCCGTCGCGCTCTCCTTCAATATCCGGCTCATATGCGGCAGCTGTGTGCCCTTGATCATATGGTCGATAATCGCCGCCGACGCGCTCTCCAGGCCGAACAGGATCATCCTGCACCCGCCCGCATCCATATCCTCCAGCAGCTGCCCCGAGATCACCTTCTCAAATCGTACGCAACCGCCCCAGTGCAGCGTCTCCGGGCGCTGGCTCAATATCTTCGAAAGGTCCCGCAGATTGCGCGGCGTCACCGCCTCGTCCGAGAAGAAGATATGCTTCACCCCGTACTTCTCGTGCAGGGCCAGCATCTGCTCAGCCAGCTGCTGCGCCCGCAGCTGGCTGAACGACTCCGGCTCCCCGTAGCCAACGTTGCAGAACGCGCACTTGCCGAAATAGCAGCCCCGCGCCGTCAGCAGCGGCAGCGCCAGATCCGGCGCCAGATAGCGGTCCAGCGGCAGCCCGTCAAAGTCCGGCATCGGCAGATTCGCGATCTTCTCCGGCTCCTTGCGCTCGTTGACCCGGATCCGGCTGCCGTCCCTGTAAACAAGGTTGGGAATGTCCGCCAGGCTCTCGCCGTCCGCAACCGCCCTTGCCAGCTGCAGCAGCGGGACCTCGCCGTCAAAGACGATCGCACTGTCTATCAGCTCAAACAGCGCCGGCGCCTCCGGGAACTGCGCCCGCAGCATGCTGACGTGCGGCCCGCCCACCGTCACGTGGCAATCCAGCCCGGCCTCCTTGACCAGATACGCCGCAGTCAGCCCCGGCAGCATCTGCGCCATCGACGGGATCGAAATACCCACCACGTCCGGCTTCTCCCGCACAATATCCGGCAGCAGCAGGCGCCGGTAGATATCCAGAAACATGTTGTGCTGGTCGTCGCGCACGCCGTGAAGGAGGAAGCGGCTGTTGTCAGGAGGACCGGCGGAGTCGTACCCTTGAAAATGGAGGCTCGCCGGATGGTACGGCAGATTCGCTATCTCGAGACAGTCGAGCAATGTGCTCAACATCTCGAGGCCGATGGGGCCGTCGTAAAAAGCGGAAGAGCGGATTCCAGCCTTGGCGCGCTCCACCTGCTTGGCCAGGCGCGGGCCCGCCTTCAAAGCCCAGCCTATCCTCTCGGCGCCCGCCTTCTCCGACCCCGGCATCTGCCTCTGCCCCAGGCCGGCAGAGCCCTGCATGCGCCGCAGCCGCGCCAGCGCGCCCGTCAGATAGCGCCGGCTCAGGATCTCGTCGAAGACCTCGACGTTCAGATCCCGCTGGATCACGTCGACGCCCTCCTGCCGCAGATAAGCCGTCAGCGTAGGCAGTGCCAGATGCGGCATCGTCGGCGTCCAGTTGGGCGGGAAAAGCAGCATCACCTTGGGCCGCTTCTTGCTCCCATTCCGCAGCCCTGTCCCCTCTCCCAACAGGCCAAGCTCTTCTAAATCGATATTGAATTGTGCGCCGGATTCGCTGTTGTTTTCCATTGCCGGTTGTAACCCGCCGGTTCATCAGACTCCGCACTGCGCACGGGCTTCGCAGCCCACGCTAGCCGACCCCTGCCAGCTCCAGCTCGCCCGCATAGTGGCAGCGCACGAAGTGGCCCTGCTCCACCTCCCGCAGCTCCGGTGTCTCGGCCATGCAGCGGTCATTGTCGTTATAGAGGCAGCGGGGGTGGAAGTAGCACCCGCTCGGCGGGTTCGCCGGGTCCGCCACGTCACCCTCCAGCACGATCGGCTCCGCCCGGTCGCGGGGATCCGGCTTCGGCACCGACGAAAGAAGCGCCTCCGTATAGGGATGCATGGGGTTCTGGTACAGCCCCTCTGTACGCGCGCTCTCCACAAGCATACCTACATACATCACCGCCACCCGGTCGCTGATATGTTCCACCACGCTCAGATCGTGTGCGATGAATAGGTACGTCAGGTCGAACTCCTCCTGAAGGTCCTGCAACAGATTGAGGATCTGCGCCTGCACCGATACGTCCAGCGCCGAGACCGGTTCGTCGAGGACGATCAGCTGCGGGTTCAACGCCAGCGCCCGCGCCACGCCGATGCGCTGCCGCTGGCCGCCGCTGAACGCGTGCGGATACCGGTTCAGATATTCAGGCCGCAGCCCCACCACCCGCAGCAGTTCCGACACCCGGTCCTCCAGCTCCTGCCCCTTTGCAATTTCGTTGACAAGCAGAGGTTCACCCACATTCTGCAGCAGGTTCATGCGCGGATTGAGCGAGGAATAGGGGTCCTGAAACACCATCTGCATGTTGCGCCGCAGCCGTTTCAGCTGCTGGCCGTCCACCGTGGCGATATTGACCGCCCCCAGTTCCTGGTCGTCGAACCAGATATCCCCCGCCGTGGGCGGAAACGCATGCATGATCAGACGGCCGGTCGTAGTCTTACCGCAACCGCTCTCCCCCACCAGGCCCAAAGTCTCCCCGGCCCGCACGTAGAAGTTCACTCCGTCCACCGCTTTTACCTGGCCTACGGTGCGCGAGAAGAATCCCTTCTGAATGGGGAACCATTTCCTCAGGTCAGCGACTTCAAGAAGCGCATCATGGCGTCGCGTGCCGTTCTCTGCCTGTTCAGTTTCGGTCTGTTCAGTTGCGGCCACAGACTCGCTGTCGTTCTGAGACAAAGCGCTACCTCCTGCGAAACTGGGTTGTCGGCCGGGAGAGGGGGGAATCTCTTGTGCAGGCGCCGCCTGCAGAGCCGTTCAAAAAAGAAGGAAATCCCTAATACTTCTGTAATAGAGCGCTGCCGCCGAAATTCCGATCAACACCAGTTCGATCGACAGTACCGTAAGCGCAGCGCCCAGCAGACGCCCTTCGCTACGCGAGCGGCGCAAATAGCCCTCGATCAGAAACATGCACACGATCAAGGCCATTCCCATAATGAAAATCGACCATAGCCTGTAGGCGCGCAGATGCCACGGGTTGACCCGCAAAAAAAGCGCCATCTGCAGGATCTCATGGAGCAGAAAGATAAACCCAAGCCCCATCGCGAAACTGAGAAACCAGATAATGTAGTGCGATACCTGCCTTCCCGCCTGTTTGAAGACGTCAAAGACAGTTTCAGTTTCTGAGGGCAGTCTGTCCATAAAGAGAGTTCGACTTGCGAGTTCAACGAAACACGAACTACAAATGGGGTGCAGGGGATTGTACTTGAAAAACCGTCAATCCGCCAATTTTTCCACGCAAGGTTGTGAAAATGTTCTCATAACAACACCGCCCCACTACGTTCCTGTCCCTGAGTGAGGCCAACCAAATATCAACAAAATCTGCACAAAAGCCGCCGGCCACTGACCTCTAAACACTGCTGCTCCGCAACGACTTTCCGGCCAAAGGTCAACGGGCCGTTCGATTCAACGGCTCAATAGGGCTCAATAGCGAAGCAGTGAAGGGTTTTGGCAGGTTTTGTCATGTTTTTGGGGGGATGGATGATATTTCATATTATTGTTAGTCAAATAAAGCCGGGCTGTGGGGAGGTGTGATTTGATACTTGAATATATGTTTTATCGTCCCGGCTGAAACGGGTTCGGACGACACAACTGTGCCCGTTCTGCTCATCCCCGCCCGCCCCCGCAAGGCAACATGCACAAAAGAGTGCATCCCCAAATGGGGGCGAACATTCGTATGCCTCAAGTAACGACAAACCTACGGTAGGGGCAGGCCTTGTGCCTGCCCTCCCCACAGCGTTACTCACTCCTCTCCACTCTCTCCTCGCCTTCGCTCCCACCCCATATCTTGAATGCACCCTCATTGGTCTCCAGTTTGGCTTTCACTCTGATACAAGCTATAATTCCCGCGCCCCCACCCCGATTCGCGCTCATCTCGCGGCACAGGAAAGCATTCGAAACAGCGCTTTAGCGACGCGCCGGCAGCGCACTCATCACTGTCTTGTTTTTGCTCGTGAAAGCCTGACTCTAGGTATTAGTCACCAAAGGAGAAAGTCAATGCAGCAACAGAAATCCATCCGCTTAATTGCGATGCTGCTGATCGCAATCTTGGCAGTAGGCGTCCTGGCCGCCTGCGGCGGCGCAGAACCGGCAGCGCCCGCAGAGGAAGCCGCCCCCGCCGCCGAAGATTCCGGCGAAGAAATGGCAGCCGACGACGGCGTCAGCCCCAACCAGGCGCCCGAGTTCCAGGAGATGGTTCGCAACGGCGACCTGCCGCCCCTTTCTGAACGTCTGCCCGTCAATCCCGCCGTCGTCGAACCCGTCGATGGCATCGGTCAGTACGGCGGCACCTGGAATACCGCCCTGGTCGGCGGCTCCGATACCGCCTGGCTCGTCCGCACCGTCTCCTACATTCACCTGATGGCCTGGACGCCACAGTGGGACGGCGTCGCTCCCAACGCCGTTGAAGATGTCGTCGCCAGCGAAGACGCCAGCGAGTACACCTTCATCTTCCGCGAAGGCCAGAAGTGGTCCGACGGCGCGCCCTTCACCGCCCACGACCTCGCCTTCTGGTGGAACGACCAGATCCTGAACACGGAGCTGACCCCGGAAGGGACGCCCGGCTGGATGCGCGCCGGTGAAGCCGACGCCGTCTTCGAGGCAGTCGACGACTACACCCTGAAGATCACCTTCGACGCCCCCAACGGCCTCTTCCTCCAGAATCTGGCCACGCCCAGCGGCAGCATCTTCACCCGTGTCCCGATGCACTACTGCTCCCAGTTCCACGCCGACTACAACACCGAGAACCTGGACGCCCTGGTCGCCGAGAACAACGCCAACGACTGGGTCCATCTCTACCGGATGAAGTGCTCCAGCGTGCCCGGCACACCGTCCGACTCGCGCTGGTTCAACGGCGACCTGCCCACGCTGATGCCCTGGAAGGTAGGGGTCGCCTACGGTGAAGGCTCCCAGATGATCCTGGAGCGCAACCCCTACTTCTGGAAAGTCGATACCGAGGGCAACCAGCTTCCCTACATCGACCGCGTCGTCTATGACATTCTCGAGGATCGCGAAGTCCTGCTGCTGAAGGTGCTGAACGGCGAAATTGACATGATGAGCCGCCACTTCAACACCAACGACAACAAGGCCGTCATCGCCGAAAACCGTGAACCCGGCGAGTACGAGTTCTTCGAGACCCGCAGCATCGGCAATACCACTGGCTACCACTTCAACCTGAACCACAAAGACGAGCGCATGCGCGAAATCTTCAATAACAAAGACTTCCGCATCGCCATGTCCCACTGCATGAATCGCCAGGAGATCGTCGACGTCCTCTACATTGGACAGGGCGAACCGATGCAGAGCGCCATCCCCAAGGATATGGCCGAGTTCTACGATGAAGAGTGGTATACGCTGTACACGGAATTCGATCAGGATCTGGCGCATGAATACCTGGCCAAGGCCGGCATGACCGAGCGCGACGGCGATGGATACTTCCTGGGTCCGGATGGCGAGCCCTTCTCCTTTGTCGTCCAGACCACCGAGGCCTTCGGCTTCTCCGATCGCGCCGAGATGGTCGTCAACCAGTGGCAGGACTGCGGCGTCAACGCCCAGTTGAGCGTCGTCGACCGCACCCTCCTCTACCAGCGCAAGGACGCCAACGAGCATGACGTCCATGTCTGGGGCGCCGCCACCGGCCCGCAGATCTTCCTCGATCCGCGCCACTTCTTCCCCTTCAGCCGCGAGTCCACCTTTGCCCAGGCTTGGGTGACGTGGCGCACCAATCCCAGTGGCGCCGGCGCCATGACGCAGCCGGAGGAACCGCCGGAGATCGTCAAACACCAGATGGATCTCTATGCACAGATTCTGGCCTCTGGTGACCAGGCCAAACAGAACGAGCTGATGAAGGAGATCCTTGCGATTGCCAAGGAGCAGTTCTACGTCATCGGCACCTCCTCCAGTCCTCCCGGCTATGGCATCGTGAAGAACAACTTCCACAACGTGCCCACGTCTATGCCGGGTTCGTGGCAGTATCCGACACCCGCGCCGACCCAGCCTGAGCAGTTCTGGATCAGTGGTGAGTAACGAGAGATAAGCGTTCCGGAGTGGGGAGCGGGTCAACCCTCCCCACTCCTCTTCTGCACTTCCACGTTCGATAGGGCCTCGCCATGTTTCAGTTTCTTCTGCGCCGCTTGCTCTACATGATCCCAACTCTGATCGCGATCTCGATCGTCGCCTTCGTGATTATTCAACTGCCGCCGGGCGACTTCCTGACCACAATGGTGGCCTCGTTGGCCGCGCAAGGCGAAGATGTGGACCAGACCGCGTTGAAGGCGCTGGAAGACCAATATGGGCTTGGTCAGCCCGTCCACATCCAGTACCTGAAGTGGGTGCAAGGGATCATCACCAGAGGCGATTTTGGCGACTCCTTCGGCTGGAATAAGGCCGTCTCGGACCTGGTCTGGAGCCGCCTGGCATTGACCTTTGTTCTGTCTCTGGCCAGCCTGCTCTTTGTCTGGGTCGTGGCGTTCCCCATCGGTATCTATTCTGCTGTTAAGCAGTATTCCGTTGGCGACTATGTCGCTACCTTTTTGGGATTTCTTGGCCTGGCGATCCCGAATTTCCTGCTGGCGCTCATTCTGATGTACATCGCCTTCAAGTATTTCAACCAGAGCGTGGGCGGCCTCTTTTCGCCCGAATACCAGGAAGCGCCCTGGAGCTGGGGCAAGGTGGCCGATCTCTTCGCCCATCTGTGGGTGCCGGTGGTGATTATCGGAACGGCGGGCACCGCCAGCCTCATTCGCATCATGCGCGCCAATCTGCTCGACGAGCTGCGTAAACCCTATGTGGTCACGGCGAGAGCCAAGGGCCTGCCGGAATGGAGACTCCTGTTCAAATATCCCGTCCGCATCGCCCTCAATCCGTTCGTAAGTACCGTCGGCTGGGTCCTGCCCACTCTCGTTTCGGGCGCCGCCATCGTCTCTATCGTGCTGAGTCTGCCCACCACAGGGCCCCTGTTGATTCGCGCACTCCAGCAGCAGGACATGTACCTGGCGGCCAGCTTTATCATGTTGCTGAGCATCCTCACCGTCATCGGTACTTTGGTGTCCGATCTGCTGCTTGCCTGGCTGGATCCCCGCATCCGCATGGAGTAATAGCGGGAGTAAGAGAAGAGGGAAGATTTCATGGCCGTAACTGATGCCAAGACACTGCCCCCGGAGGCGGCCTCATCGGGAGCAGCGCCGGCCGAAGTGGAGAGCAGCGTCTCCGTTGCCTCCCAATGGCAACTGATGTGGTGGAAGTTCCGCAAACATCGTCTGGCCATGGCGGGCGGGATCGTGACGCTGGTCATTTATGCCATTGCCCTCTTCGTCGAGTTTCTCTCGCCCTCGAGTCCCGGCGTGATCCGGGCAGACTACACCTGGGCGCCTCCGCAGCGCCTGCATTTTCTGCGTCAGACAGAGGAGGGGATGCGCTGGGACCCCTACGTCAACGGCTATAAGGTTGAGATCGATCCCGAAGCGCTCAAGCGGACATTCGTGATCGACGAAGAGCAGGTCGTCGACGTCGGCTTCTTCGTGCGCGGCGAGCCCTACAAAATGTGGGGCCTTTGGGAGACCGACCTGCACTTGGTCGGCTCGACCGATGCCGAGATCCCGGTCTACTTCCTCGGCGCCGACCGTATGGGCCGCGACCTCCTGAGCAGCATGGTCTACGGTACCCGAATCTCAATGTCGATCGGCCTTCTCGGCGTCTTCCTCAGCTTCTTTCTCGGCATCCTGCTTGGCGGCATCTCCGGCTTCTTCGGAGGAACAACCGACAATCTGATCCAGCGCGTCATCGAATTCATCCGCTCCATTCCCACCATCCCGCTCTGGATGGGCCTGGCCGCAGCGCTGCCCACAGACTGGCCGCCCCTGCGCATCTACTTCGGCATCACCATCATTCTGTCCTTTATCGGCTGGACCGGCCTGGCCCGCGTCGTGCGCGGCCGTTTTCTCTCACTCCGCACCGAAGACTTCGTGATGGCCGCCCGCCTCGACGGCGCCAGCGAGCTGACCACCATCTGGCGGCACATGGTTCCGTCCTTCTTCAGCCACATCATCGCCTCGCTCACACTTTCCATACCCGGCATGATCCTGGCTGAAACATCCCTCAGCTTCCTGGGCCTCGGCCTGCGCAGGCCCGTCGTCAGCTGGGGCGTCCTCTTGCAGGAAGCCCAGAACATCCGCTCGGTCGCCACCGCCCCCTGGCTCCTGATCCCGGGCCTGGCCGTACTCGTCGCAGTCCTTGCTCTCAACTTTCTGGGCGACGGCCTCCGCGACGCCGCCGACCCCTACAACCGCTAACAACGATTCACTGACCACTAACCACTGCCGCGCCATGGAATCGCCAGTACTGATTGAAATCAAGAACCTCAAGACCCACTTCTTCCTCGACGAAGGCACCGTTCAGGCCGTCAATGGGGTTGACTTTACAATCCATCAACATAAGACACTGTGCGTCGTAGGTGAGAGCGGCTGCGGCAAGAGTGTCACCGCCCGCTCGATTCTGCAGATCGTCGATCAGCCGGGCCGCATCGTCGAGGGAGAGATCCTCTACCATCGCCCCGACCGCCTGTCAGCCGCCGGTAACGGCGAGTGGACGTCAGGCGAGAACGGCGCCAGCGGCAGTTCATCGGCGGAGATCATCGACCTGGCCGCGCTCGATCCCCGCGGCCGGGAGATCCGGGCCATCCGCGGCCAGGATATCTCAATGATCTTCCAGGAGCCGATGACCTCCCTCAGCCCCATCCATACCGTCGGCAACCAGATCACCGAAGCGATCAAACTGCATACCGATATGCTCGATGACGAAGCCGACGAGCACGCCGTCGAACTGCTGCGCCGCGTCGGCATCCCCCGCCCCGAAGAGCGCCTCGATACCTATCCTTTCGAGCTCAGCGGCGGCATGCGCCAGCGCGTCATGATCGCCATGGCCCTCTCCTGCAACCCCGCCCTGCTGATCGCCGACGAGCCAACCACCGCCGTCGACGTCACCACCCAGGCCCAGATTCTCGAACTGCTCGAGGAGCTGCAGGATGAGTTCGGCATGGCCATCATGCTCATCACCCACGACCTCGGCGTCGTCGCCGAAATGGCCGATGACGTCGTCGTGATGTATCTGGGCCAGGTAGCCGAACGCGGAGACGTGGACTCGATCTTCCACGATCCAAAGCACCCCTACACACAGTCGCTGCTGAAGTCAATCCCCCGCCTCGGCGTGAGTCGAAACCGGCAGCGGCTCGATTCGATTCGGGGAATGGTACCCGACCCATACAACCGGCCCACCGGCTGTATGTTCGGCCCCCGCTGCGATCACTTCATGCCCGGCCGCTGTGACGCCGTCAGCCCGCCTGCCATTCCGCTTGGACCGGGGCGCGAGGTCCACTGTCTGTTGTACGAAGATGAATAGGCGGATTGGGCCCATCCTGCTCAGGATACCCCGCCGCCCCCTGAAAGAGCGCAGTGAGATCACAGAGTAGCCAATGAGCGCACAGTCGACGAACGGTTCAGAGCACGCGGCGACCAGCAACGGCACGGCAGCCGCTGAAAACGTCCTTCTCGATGTCAGAAATCTGCAAAAGTGGTTTCCGATAACAGCCGGCTTCTTCCGCCGAACTGTCGGCCATGTCAGGGCGGTTGACGACATCTCCTTCCACGTTTTGCAGGGCGAAACGCTCGGCCTGGTCGGCGAGAGCGGCTGCGGCAAAACGACCGCCGGCCGCTGCATCCTGCGCGCCTACGACCTGACCGGCGGCCAGATCTTCTTCCAGGATCATGATGGGAAAATGGTCGACCTGGGGCCCCTGACCAACAATGAAATGAAGCCGTACCGCCAGCAGGTACGCATGATCTTCCAGGACCCCTTCAACTCCCTCAATCCCCGCATGCCCGTCATCGATATCGTCGGCGACCCCCTCAAAATCAACAGGGTCGCCGCCGGCAAGGCGTTGGAGGACCGCGTCGCCTCGCTGCTCGCCAGGGTCGGTCTGCGGCCCGAATACATGCGCCGCTACCCCCACGCCTTCAGCGGCGGCGAAAGACAGCGCATCGGCATCGCCCGCGCCCTCGCGCTTGACCCGCGCCTCGTCGTGGCCGACGAAGCCGTCTCCGCCCTGGACGTCTCCGTCCGCGCCCAGATCCTCAATCTGATCAAGGACCTGCAGGAAGAGTTCAACCTGACCTACATCTTCGTTTCCCACGACCTCAGCGTGATCGAGTATATCTGCGACCGCGTTGTCGTCATGTACGTCGGCAAAATCGTCGAGGTCGCCGAAACCGAAGAGCTGTTCGCTCAGCCCTTCCACCCCTATACCGAGGCGCTTCTCTCCGCCGTCCCCAATCCCGACCCGCGCATGCGGCAGCAGAAAGACCGCATCGTACTGGAAGGTGATGTGGCCGATCCGGCCAACCCGCCCAGCGGCTGCTACTTCCACCCCCGCTGCCGCTACGTCCAGGACCAGTGCAGCCAGGAGACTCCGGAGCTGCGCGAAATCGCGCCCGGCCATTTCGCCGCCTGTCACTTCGCCGAGGAGCTCACCTTGGCCGGCGTGACCGCGAGCGGAGAACTGGGATGACATCCGTGCAAGAAAAATCCGATACCTGGTCCACTTGGGAGATCAGAGCGAAGTACGTTGCCTATTTCGTCAGCTGGGTCGCCTACTCTGCCCTGACCTTTTACCTGGTTACCAGAATTTCTCCGCTTCTTCGGCTCTTAATGGACGTTCTTGACGTCAACCGCTGGGCCCAGTCAGCAGTTCATAACTTCAGTTTTTTCACTCTGGGCCTTATTGGTCTGTGCATGGTCATCATTGTCGAGAACTATCTCCGCACAGCGATACCGCAAAACCTCCTCTTGCGCCGCATCGTGATTGCACTCGGCGCCGTACTCATTCTGACGGGGGTATCTCACGCCCTTCCTGAATTTCTGTTTTACCTATTGA
This sequence comes from Caldilineaceae bacterium SB0661_bin_32, assembly GCA_009841235.1. Lineage (GTDB taxonomy): Bacteria > Chloroflexota > Anaerolineae > Caldilineales > Caldilineaceae > Bin5. The sequence continues at coordinate 16,233 of VXMH01000118.1, forward strand.
GGACGTAAGGGGTCCGCGACCGTCAAACCGTCTACATTCGGTGGTACAATATCGGTGGTACAATGGTGATTCCCGCCCAGTGAAGCGGTTAAAACGATTTGGTTTTCGCACTGCCAGCGAGTATACTTCTGCCCACGCCGGAACTTTCCCCTCATTCGGGCAATTCGCGAATTGGCAGGTTTCTACCGTTGACACAACTCTATCAGTTCAGGCAATGAGGTAGCGCCTTCCTTAGCCGTACCCACTCAAGGAGACGATTCAATGAAAGGTCTGAAGTCAAACAAGGCTGACGTGACGCGCAGGGATTTCGTGCGCCTGTCAGCGATGGCTGGCGCCGGCACGGTCCTGGTCGCCTGCGGCGCAGGCGGAGCGCCCGCTGCCGAGGCGCCCATGGAAGAGGCGCCGGCCGAATCTGCTGCCGAAGCCGCCCCTGATTCGGGGTCCATGTACAACGAGGCCCCGCGACTCGCCGAGATGGTCGCCAACGGCGAACTGCCCCCCGTTGACGAACGCCTGCCCGCGACTCCGCTCGTCCTTGAAGGCCTCGACGGTGTCGGCAACTACGGCGGCCTCTGGCGCGCCGGCCGCCGCGGCCAGGCCGACCACTTCGCCGTAAACCAGGTCATCATCCGCGGCGCGCTGTCCGTTAACCAGGAGCTGACCATCAATCCCATGATCGCCGAGTCCTGGTCGGTCAGCGACGACGCCACCGAGTTCACCTTTAATCTGCGCGAAGGCATGAAATGGTCCGACGGCGCGCCCTTCACCTCCGCCGACATCAGGTTCTGGTACGACGAAGAGGTACACAACGAGGAGCTCACGCCCGTCTTCCCGGCCTGGCTCACCAGCGTCGTCGATGGCGAAAACGTGCCCGCCGAGGTCTCTACGCCCGATGACACCACCGTCATCTTCAAGTTCGCCAGCCCCAACGCGCTCTTCCACTACAGCGCCGGCATCCTCCTCTCCTTCCCCGTCCGCTCCGCCGAGTATATGAAGCAGTTCCACCCCGACCACACTGATGACCCGGCCGCGCTCGACCAGATGATCGCCGACGCCGACCTGGAACTGTGGACCGATCTCTACGTCGACAAGCGCAGCGGCCGCCACGAGAATCCCGAGTCGCCCATGCTCTGGCCCTGGACTGTCGGGACCGATTTCACCGAGCCGCTTGTTACTGCCACCCGCAATCCCTACTTCTGGGCAGTGGACACCGACGGCAACCAGCTCCCCTACATCGACGACCTCACCTTCCGCCAGTTTACCGACCCGGACGTCTACGCGCTCTGGTGCATCAACGGCGAAATCGACTGCCAGTCCCGCCACGTGCGCAACACCGACATTACCGTCCTCAAGGAAAACGAAGAGGCCGGCGACTACAAGCTCCAGATCTGGCGCCGCACCGCCGTCTACGGCCTGCACCTCAACATGACCGCCAAGGAGCCCCGCCTGCGCGAACTCTTCCAGGCGCGCGACTTCCGCATCGCCTGCTCGATCGGCGTCGACCGCGACGCCATCAACGAGCTCGTCTTCGACGGCACCGCCACCAACATGCAGTACGGCCCGCCCGTCGAATCACCACTCTACGTCGAAGAGTTGAACAACGCCTATCTCGAATACGACCCGGACCAGGCCAACGCCCTCATCGACGGCCTCGGCTACACCGAACGCGACGCAGACGGTTACCGCCTCTGGAAGGATGGCAGCGGCGAACGCATCCGCTGGACCATGCTGGGCGGTCCCACAGTCACCGACAACGACCAGATGCTCATAGATTTCCTCACTGACATGGGCTTCGAGATCAACTACCGCGGCGCCGAACGCGCCCTCGCCCAGGAGCTCGACCGCAACAACGACATCGAGGCCAGGACCACCTTCATGGACCGCAACCTCATCCCCCTCGCCGACCCCGTCATCTGGATCAACCGCGCCAACACCGAGCGCCCCTGGGGCAACGCCTGGCAGATGTGGTCGGTCAACCCCGACAACCCCATCGGCGAGCCGCCCCCCGACGGCCACTGGCAGTGGGACCTCTGGCGCATCTGGGACGAGATACGCGTCACCGCCGACGGCGATAAGCAGAACGAGCTGTTCAAAGAGATCCTCCGCATCTGGGGCAGAGAGCTGCCCACCGTCGGCTACTTCGGCGAACTGCCGCGACCGGTCGTCGTCCGCAACGGCTTCAAAGGCATCCACGCCGGCTATCCGTGGGACTGCTGCCGCGGCGTCTATGAGCACATCATCGACAACGCCACCTGGTACTGGGAAGATCCGGAAAACCATATGTAAGACGCAACGTGCATAAAGGAGCGGGAAGAAACTCTTTCCCGTTCCTCACTTAACCTTTTTTCCACAGACAAGGAGACAATTGTATGAGGAGTCTCAAGATTCCCAAGACCGATGTGTCGCGACGCGATTTCATGCGCGTCTCCGCGATGGCGACGGCAGGCACCGTTCTCGTGGCCTGCGGCGCAGGCGGAGAGCCCGCAGCAGAGGCGCCGATGGAAGAGGCGCCCGCCGATTCCGCTGCCGAGGCCGCAGCCTCCGACTCCATGTACAACGAAGCACCGCGGCTGGCCGAGATGGTCGCCAATGGCGAACTGCCGCCAGTTGATGAGCGCGTACCCGTCAACCCGCTCGTGCTTGAGGGGCTGGATGGCATTGGCAACTACGGCGGCCTCTGGCGCGCCGGCTTCCGCGGCCAGGCCGACCACTTCGCCCTCAACCAGGTCATCATCCGCGGCATCCTGTCGATTAACCAGGAGCTCACCGTCAACCCGATGGTTGCCGAGTCCTGGTCGGTCAGCGATGACGCCACCGAATATGTCTTCAACTTGCGCGAAGGCATGAAGTGGTCCAGCGGCGAGCCCTTCACGAGCGCCGATTTCATCTTCTGGTTCGAGGAAGAGATCAAGAACGAGACGCTCACCCCCGTCTTCCCCGGCTGGCTCACCAGCCCGGCCGACGGCGAGAATGTCCCCGTGGAGATGACGGCCCCCGACGACACGACCGTCGTCTTCAAGTTCGCCGGGCCGAACGCTCTCTTCCACCTGGAAGGTGGTGTTGTCCTCAGTTGTCCGGTCCGCTCTGCCGCCTACATGAGTCAGTTCCACCCGGACCACACCGACGACCAGGCCGCGCTCGACCAGAAAATCGCCGACGCCGGCCTCGACAACTGGACGGAACTCTACACCGACATGCGCAGCGGACGCCACGAAAACCCCGACAGCCCCATGCTCTATCCGTGGACTCTGCAAAGCGAGTACACCGAAGAGATTGTCAACTGCACGCGCAACCCCTACTTCTGGGCAGTGGACACCGCAGGCAACCAGCTGCCCTACATTGACGACCTCTCCTTCCGTCTCTTCAACGACTCCGATGTCCACGCGCTGCGGCTTGTTAATGGTGAGATCGATTGCCAGTCCCGCCATATCCGCAACACCGACCTCACCGTCCTCAAGGAGAATGAGGAGAGTGGCGACTACAAGATCCAGTTCTGGCGCTGGACCGCCGTCTATGGTGTCCATTTCAACATGACCACCAACGACGACCGCCGCCGCGAACTCTTCCAGGAACGAGACTTCCGCATCGCCGTCTCCCTGGGCTTCGACCGCGACAACGTCAGGGAACTGATCTACGACGGCTTTGGGACCAATATGCAGTACGGCCCTCCCGTCGAGTCGCCCGTGCACTACGAAAAACTCAGCAACGCCTACCTCGACTACGACCCCGACGGCGCCAATGCCCTGCTTGACGGCCTCGGTTACATCGAAAGAGACGACGACGGCTACCGTCTCTGGAAAGATGGCAGCGGCGAACGCATCAGCTGGACCATGTTGGGCGGCGCCGAAATCTCTGACCTCAGTCAGACCTTCATCGACTACCTAGGCGACCTCGGATTCGAAGTCAACTACCGCGGCGTCGACCGCTCGCTCAGCATCGAGCTCCACCAGTCCAACGATGTCGAATGCACGACTTCGTTCATGGACCGCAACCTCGTGCCCCTGGCCGACCCCCAGATCTGGGTCAAGCACCGCAACATCAACGACCGCCCCTGGTGCAACGCCTGGACCGCCTGGAAGCTGGACCCCTCCAATCCCATCGCCCAGGAGCCGCCCGCCGGCCACTGGATCTGGACCATCTGGGATCTGTGGGACCAGATTCGCGCCACCCCAGGCGAGCAGGCGCAGGCCGATCTCTTCAAGCAGATCCTCGAGATCTGGTCCGAAGAGCTGCCCTCCGTCGGCTTCTTCGGCGAGCTGCCCCGCCTGGTCATGGTCAAGAACGGCTTCAAAGGCATCCACGCCGGCAACCCCTGGGACTGCTGCCGCGGCGTCTACGAGCACATCATCGACAATGCCACCTGGTATTGGGATGATCCTTCAATGCACATGTAAAGCAAAGCTGTGAAGAAAAAAGAGTGAGGAGAGGTGTTCTTCTCTCTCCTCACTCCTCTCTACTCTCTCCTCGAGGTTCGTCATGTTCTCATACATCCTTGGCCGGTTTGCCGTGATGATACCGACTCTCTTCGTGATCTCGGTCGTCACCTTCATCATCATCCAGCTTCCGCCGGGCGATTATCTGACAACCTACGCCGCGCAACTGCGCGAACAGGGCGATGAGGTCGACGAAGTGCTCATGGCCAGACTGGAGCGGCGTTACGGCCTCGGCCAGCCCCAGCACATCCAGTATCTCAAGTGGATTTCGGGCATCCTCCTGCGCGGCGACTGGGGTGAGTCGATGCTTTACCAGAAACCTGTGGAGGACCTTATCTGGGACCGGCTTGGCCTCACCTTCATACTTTCATTTACAACTCTGCTCTTCGGCTGGCTCGTGTCGATCCCATTAGGCGTCTATTCGGCGACCCATCAATACTCGGTGATCGACTATGTCGTCACCGCGCTCAACTTTATCGGCAAAGGGTTGCCGGAGTTCATGCTCGCCCTCGTAATCATGTGGCTCGTGACCAGCTATTCGGATATGAGCGTCGGCGGCCTCTTCAGCCCGGAGTATATGGACGCGCCCTGGACCATCGAACGCTTACTCGATCTTCTGGCCCATGTCTGGATCCCAATCGTGATCCTGGCAGTCGGCAGCACCGCCAATGGCATCCGCATCACCCGCGCCAATCTGCTCGACGAACTGAATAAACCCTATGTCGAGACAGCGCGCGCCAAGGGAGTCAGGGAAACGAGGCTGATCTGGAAGTACCCGACCCGCGTCGCACTGAACCCCTTCTTCAGCACCGTCGGCTGGTCGCTGGCCGACCTGATTTCAGGTACGACCATCGTGGCCATCGTACTGAGCTTGCAGACGACCGGCCCCATGCTTTTTACAGCCCTGATTAACCAGGATATGTTTTTGGCCGGCAGTTTTATCATGATGCTTAGCGTGCTGACCGTGATCGGCACACTGCTGTCCGATCTGCTGCTGGCATGGGTTGATCCCCGCATCCGACTCGAAGAAGCGGGATAGTTGCTCCTTGCTCTAACTCTTCACCACCTGAACGCGTCTGAAGAACGCACGAACAGCTTGTAATCTGAGCGCTATCATTTGGACCGGAACTGACAATGACCACTGAGGAACAACAACCGACCCTCTATGAAGACGACCCGGAAGAGGAAGAGCGTTACCTGGAGGCACGGAGCGACGAGGCCAACTTTGCAGTTGCCTCCTTCTGGCAGCTGATCTGGTGGCGTTATCGCCGCCATCGCGTGGCCGTCTTCAGCACCTTTGTCGTAATCGTCTTCTATCTGATTGCGGCCTTCAGCGAGTTCGTCGCGCCATACGATCCCGAAGCCAAGTTCGTCAAGTATAAGTTGCACCCGCCGACCCCAATTCACATCGTCGACGCCGAAGGCAACTTGCGTATGCCCTTCATCTACCAGACCATACGCGAGCGGGACCCGGAGACCTTCCGCAATAACTATCACGAGGACACGGAGATTATCCATCCCATCCGCTTTTTCCCTAAAGGCGAAGAGTACAAGTTGTGGGGTGAAGTTGCTGTGACCACCAAGCTCTTCGGTCTGGACGTGCCCCACGAAGAGCAGGGCTTCTTCCTGCTGGGCACCGACCGCCTTGGCCGGGATATGTTCTCCCGCGTCGCCTACGGAGCGCGCCTCTCCCTCTCCATCGGCCTCATCGGCGTCGTCATCAGTCTCGTCCTCGGCATCCTGTTGGGCGGCCTCTCAGGCTACTACGGCGGCACCGTCGACAATATCATCCAGCGCATTATCGAATTCCTGCGTTCCATCCCTTCCATTCCGCTGTGGATGGGCCTCAGCGCAGCCCTGCCCCCCGGGTGGCCGATTCTCTACGTCTACTTCAGCATTACCGTAATTCTTTCCTTTATCGGCTGGACCGGCATGGCCCGCGTCGTACGCGGCAAGTTCCTGCAGCTGCGCGAAGAAGAGTTCGTCATGGCGGCGCGCTTCTCCGGCAGCAGCGAACTGCGCATCATCCTGCGTCATATGCTGCCCTCCTTCCTCAGCCACATCATCGCCACCATGACTCTCGCCATCCCGACCATGATCCTCAGCGAGACCGCACTCAGCTTTCTCGGTCTCGGCCTGCGCCCTCCGGCCATCAGCTGGGGCGTCCTCCTGCAGGAGGCCCAGAACATCAGCGCCGTCGCCATCGCCCCCTGGACCATGGTGGCGCCCGCCCTCATGGTGGTGATCGCCGTGACCGCCTTCAACTTCATGGGCGACGGCATGCGCGACGCCGCCGACCCTTACGCCAGCCTCTAGTTCAGCTCCCTGGTCTTCGACTTGAGTCAGCGCCTGCGGAAGATACTAAGAACCGGCTACTAAAGAATTCAGGTACATAAACAATGATCATCAAAGGCAGCGCCATTCCCGAGTTGAACAACCGTAAGGGCTACGAGATCCGCGAAGTACAGGACCAGATCGACCACTTCGCCGTCCGTATTACAACACCTGCCAACCCATTTGAACCGGAGAAGCACGGGGAGCGGCGTTTCTGGTACATCCTGGAGGGCGAGGCCACCGTCACCATCGACGGCGAGAGCGCCGCGGTCGGGCCCACCGACCTGATCCTGCTCGCTCCCTGGACCGACCACAGCCTGCGCGCCGACAACTGGGTCCGCTGGATCTGCTTCGGATAACCTCGCCTACCCGGAACGCACAGTCCCCACACCGACAAAGGAAAGCAAACGATGCCACGCAAATTGAAGTTGGCCCTGATCGGTCTGGGCCGCCGCGGCCGCAGTTCCCACCTGCCCATCTATCCAAGAATGAAAGATGTGTTCGAGTTTGTCGCTGTCTGCGATAAGGAGGAGGAGGTCCTGCGCGAAGTCGCTGCCGAGTACGGCGTCAACGCCTACACCAGCGTGCGCGATCTGGTGGCCGGCGAGGAGCTGGACGTCGTCGACGTCGTCGTGCCCGGCGACGCCCACCATCCCATCTGCTGCTATCTGGCCGAGAACGGCATCAACATTATCGTCGAAACGCCCATCTCAACCACCCGCCCAATGACCGACATGATGATCGAGGCCGCCGAGCGCAACAACGTCAAGCTGGAGGTGGCGGAAAACTACCACCGCGTGCCCATGGCCCGCTTCCAGGCCAAGGTGATCGATTCCGGCGTCATCGGCGAAGTGGGCCGCATCTACCGCATCTTCCACGAAGGCGGCTACCACGGCATGAGCATGCTGCGCCTTCTCGCCGGCAGCCCGCCCAAGTCGATCCTCGGCATCACCCACGAGACCGACGTCGTGCCCATCATCGACCGCATGAAGCGCCACCATTCCCGGGAAAACTGCACCACCAGCTTCCTGGAGTTCGAAAACGGCGCCGCCGCCACCATGATCTACTCAAACGTCATCCACGCCCGCTCTCTGGGCCGCAAAATGGTCGGCATCTCCCAGATCGACGGAACACGCGGCGCCATCGTCGAGGAAACCATCTACTTCACCGACCCCGCAACCTACCAGGACGGTGCAAGCGCCGTACCCTACGAGCCGCAGCGCTCATTCATCGAGGTCGAAGGCCGCAACGTCCTTGAAAGTATCAGCCTGGAGCTGCCCGATCAGGAGATCGTCTGGCAGAACCCCTACGCCCATCTCGGGATCGGCGAAAACAACGGCCGCGGCGTCGACATGGCCGACCAGTTCATGAGCATAGCCAACGCCGTCCTTCACGACATCGAGCCGACCTACGGCGTGCAGGAAGCCCGGCTCGACCAGGAAATGTCCCTGGCCGCCTCCGAATCCGCCCTCATGAACAAGCAGCCGCTGGCCTTCCCCTTGCGCTCACCCTCAAAAGCCGAGGAGCAGATCCAGGAGCGCTTCAAAGAGACCTACGGCTACGATTACACCGACATCGAACCGCTGCTCGATGTCTTCTATCCCCGCCGTTAAGCAGTATTCATCTTGGACAGGCTGGCGAGCAGCTGCAATCAGCAGCCGCCCTCGAGGAAAGGAAGTGAACCGTGCAGTTTCTGGATCTTGAAAAGAAGGGAATCTCCCGCTACCTTCTCGACGCCGACGTAGAAGGCGAGCCGTTGCGAGTTCACATCTCGGAGGTCGAAGCCGGCCAGCGCTCCCACCCTCCTCACAAGCACGGGGGCTTCGAAGCTTTCTATATGATTGAAGGAGAGGGGACGCTGGAGATCGACGGGGAAAGCCATCCACTGCGCGCCAACGAAGCGGTCGTATTCGACCCGCACAAGCTGCACGGCCTGGTCAACACCAGCCAGGCGCCCATGCGCTACATGGTCATCATCCGCCCCGAAGAAACCGTCGCCTGAAGTCTTCAATCTCCCCGAAAGAATATCGAAGCAGCAATGATTTTCGGTTTCTGTGAGAAGCTAGGCACTCATCACTGCTGAGGAACCGAATGTCGTTTCCTGTACACGGCCGCCTTCAACTTGACACATGTCGGGTATCCAGATAGTATGTGGTAGGCATTGCTACCATATTCTATCTTTTCTTGCATGACCGGGAATCTCACTCCATCTGTTATATCCGACGCTTCCTCTCTGATCATCATAGCAAAATTGGAAGCGATCGACATCCTGTATCAAGTTTATGGGACGATTGGGATCCCTCCCGCGGTGTTTCGAGAATCGGTGCAGGTCGGGTTCAAACGAGGCAAGTCTGATGCTTTCGCAATTGACGCTGCTATCCGCTCTGGGCAGATTGTTGTGGTCAATCTCTCATCGGCTCAGGTTGCATTCGCCCAGCATCTCTACACGGCAAATCTGCTCGGTTGGGGTGAGTGTGAATCTTTAGCCTATGCAAAAAACACAAATGCCCAAGTACTGATCGAGGAACGTAAAGGACGTTCCATCGCAAGAGCCGAAGGCATATACTATACGGTCTTGCAGGTTTTTCCATTGCAGGGTTTCATTCAGCACAAGATTTCTTATGACACTTGTGTAAATCTGTTGGATCGGATAGCGGTGATGATGAACACTGACTTGGCGATTCTTCAAGTCCTTCAGAGTTCAGCCGAAACCATCTGGCTTGAACGGCAAGGAGGTTACTGACATGGTTGACAACGTGCGGCAACTGAACCTGCGAATCCCGGAAACGATTGTTCAAGGGTTGGATGAAATTTCCAGCAGGGAACAAATAGATCGGACCGCGCTTGCGAGGAAAATGCTTACGGAGGCGATCCAGCGGTGGAAGATGGACGACGCAATTGCAGCATGCCAACGCGGTGACATCACAAAGGCACGGGCCGCTGAATTGGCTGGTATGTCGGTCTACGATATCATGGACGAGGTGCGACGGCGGGGCGCCCCGCCAAGTTACACTCTCGACGAACTGCGCCAAGACCTGAAATCGTTGTTTGCATCCTAACGCGGGATAGCCGATCAGCCTGCCGGGGCGAGGGCACTTTCACTTCAGTTAAAGCATGTGCTGATTATAAGACGCAAAGGACTACTCCTTTGCGTCTTTTTAGTCTCACGAAAAATCGAGCTGCATCAGCAGGTCCATGAACTGGATGCTCATCTTCTCCGAGCCCAGCTCCGTGCTGGAGTAGGGATTGTCGAAGTGCAGGAACCCGCTGACCGGTTCCTCCTTTTCGTTGACGAGCAGAGGCCCTTCCCAGCCAAAGTCGATGCTCTCGCCCCGCAGGCTGGTCAGATGGACACTGTCCTCCCCGAACGTAACATCCAGCGCCGTCACCTTCTCCACGAATTCGGCAAAACTGCCGTCCGTTTCCGCCCGCCCCATCTGCACGACCCAGATATTGTTCTGCCCGTAAGAACGCAACTCCCGAAACGCGCTCCTGCCCGTTTCGGTGAGCGTAAGTCCCGCTGATGCCGTAATCGCCAGATAACCGTCCCCGACGCGGGCACAGGCCCAGCCGGCCCGGATCTCGTGTTCGTCGAATGCAAAAGTCGGGAAATAGGCGTGGGTAAAGCCCAGCCAGTCATCCTCCGGCAGCCGGTGGACCGCCACCAGCAGATCCTTCCATTGGGCCGCCCGCGGCAGCACAACGTTCCCGTGCCAGAAGTTCGGCCGGTGAGAGCCGTCCTCGCTGAGACACGGCGGGTGGGTGACGAATACAACCGCCTCCGGCGAAAAGGTCGCCTGCCAGATATGCTGCTGGTAACCGGACTCACCGGGCCGGAAATCCTGGGCCGAACACAGCATATAGTCCGGCGTCTTATGGGTGACTTTGTTTACCTCCCATGCGCCCTCTTCCCGGTCGCACCACGCCTCCAGCTGACCCGCATGCCGTTCCCGGCTCCAGATCTCATCGGCCGGGTCGATTGCGATCGCCTCGATAACCGGCGGCAGCTGATAGTTCACGGCGCAGGCCAGGCTCACCGTCCCCCGGATGCACCGGTTGAAGATCCCCTTGCCCCACAGCAGCCGCGTGATGCCCGACGTAGGCTCCCGGAAGGCATCCTTGATGAATGGCGCATAGGTCCGCCCGTGGCTGGAGCCGAACACCCCCTTGAAGGAGTTGACCGCCAGCCCGAAGAACATCTTGTCCAACACGACCGCCGCCAGTTCGCGCACGTCGTCGTTCTCTGCCAGGTCGACCAGATGGCTGAGGGCCAGCACATCCTCCTCATAGTAGGTATTGGAGTCCCACTCCCTGAAACCGCCCGCGGCCCGCTTTCGCAGCCACGACAGGGCACGCTCCTCACCCTTGGCGCGGTGTTCGCTGCCGGTCAGGCCGGCATTCGTGAACAGCTCGTCCGGCAACAGCTGGCCGGCCAGAATTTCGCAAGTATGGAAAAGAATCTGATGGTTCTCCGACCAGAAGCACATCGCATCCGCGCCCGGCTGGTCCATCCAGTAACGGAAACCCTGGAAACAGTTTTGCAGCGGCTCGACCAGCGACTGCGGAAACCCTTCCTCTTCAATGTAGCGTCCCGCCATGCCCAACAGGCCAACCAGATCAAAGTCGCTGCAATCTGCCCGCTCGTTTATCGAAGCAATGCAGTCAAGAATGACCTGCTCGTTGAGATTGTCCCACATGCCCAGCTCCATCGCCGCGATCTCGGCAAAGATGCTGCCCTCCGCGCCGCGGCGCGCGGCATTGAGCAGGGCCTCCCGCCGCCGTTGTGGGTAGGTGCCGTAGCGTTCAGTGGAATACTCACTGTTGCCGACGATGTGGACGTCCAGTCGGCGTTCAACGCGCAGATCATTGACATAATAGTGCTCGGGATTGGGAAAGAGAAAGACTTCGTAGTCATCCTGCGGAAACTGGAACGCGGTCCCCAGGACCACCTCTTCCCGCGTTTCGCCCTTCGTGTGGTGTTCGCTGTAGATGCGCCCGCCCTTGCGCATCAACCGCAGCGCAAAATCGTCGGTCACCGCTTGTCCCTCCGGCCAGCGCACAGTCACCTTCGCATGGCGGCTGTATATGTCCCGGTCCAGATAAGCCTGATCGAAAATCGACTCCAGCGTCTGCCTCCTGCTTGCCGGCCGCACCGACGTCGGCAGCAGCACACGGATGTTGTCGAGTAATTTACCGCCCCCGTCCTCCTGGCCTGTCAGCTGCAGGGCCATCACATACGGACACTCTCGCAACGCTACCGCCTCGAAACAGACGCCAACCTCGTTGCGTCCCTCCTTCAGCTTCGCCGGGAAGGAGACGGTTTCGGGCAGCTGGTGACGAAAATGCTCTACTCGGCGGCACTGTTCTCCGTTGACCCAGATGTCCGCCGGGCCGTTTGTCGTCAGGGAAAATGTAACTTCACAGGCGTTGGAAACGTCCAGCACACAGAAGGCCCAGGCCTGCAGATAGTGAGGCGTATGGTGAAAAGTGGACAGATCTACGAAGTGGTCGTCAAGACAGCGCACAACGCGCCACTTGGTCTCGTCGCGGTCAGGGACAAAACTGTGTCTCTCCAGGGCGCCGGCGAATACCTCCGGGGACGCGGGGATCGCGCCCTCCGGATCAGTTCCGCCTGCTGCAGCCGCGGCTCTGACATCCGCCACTATCCGACTCTTATAGTCCGGGCCTGTGTAACCTTCGATCTTCGAAATCGGCGTTGCCAGCGGGCCCGCCACCAGCCAGTCATGTACAAAGCCGGCCTGCAGGGCGGATTCCTGCCAGACCGGCGTCAAAGACATTTGTCCCTCAGCCTCCGACTCTCTCGATTCCCCGGCCGGCAGAGCGTCCATCTCTGTGCTCATAGATCGTTTACTCCGACTGTTTTATTCTCTTGGTTGGATCAGGTGCAATGCAAAGAGGCCGCGATACGCGACCTCCGATGAAGATTCCAGCGTGGAAACGGATTGAGTCCGCTATTCGTACAATACGCAGCGGACCATGTGACCGCCTTCCAGCTCCAGCAGAGGCGGGTTGCGGGTATCGCACACGCCGGCGATCGCTTTGCGGCAGCGCGGGTGGAACGGACATCCTTCCGGGATCGAGTAAGGATCCGGAACCGAGCCGCGAATCGCAGTCAACTGGCTGGTAATGCCCTGAGCCGACTTGCGTCCCAACAGGGGGATCGAGCGCAGCAGCGCCTGCGTGTAAGGATGCTTGGGATCATAGAAAATGGTATCGACGTCGGCCATCTCCACCACTTCACCCAGATACATGACCACCACATAGTCGACCATCTGCGCAATCACGCCCAAGTCGTGCGTGATAAAGATGATCGCCATCCCCAGCTCATCCTGCAGCTCGCGCATCAGCGTCAGAATCTGGGCCTGCGTGGTCACGTCCAGGGCAGTTGTCGGCTCATCGGCGATGAGCAAGCTGGGCTGGCAGGAAAGGGCCATCGCAATCATGGCGCGCTGCCGCATGCCGCCGCTCAACTGGTGGGGATAGCGGTCGATTGTGCGCTCCGGCTGCGGCATGCCCACTTTGTTCAGCACGTCGATCGCCTGCGCGCGAGCCTCTTCCTTGTCGACGTCCTGGTGCAGGAGGATCGCCTCAATGATCTGATTCCCAATCGTGTGAACAGGGCTGAGCGAAGTCATCGGCTCCTGGAAGACCATTGAAATCTCGCCGCCGCGGATGGAACGTGCCTGCGTGCCCATGGCATCGATCTTGGTCATATCAACGACCTGATCGGTGACGCTGCCGTTCTCCTGATTTTGCAGATGGAAGAGGACTTCCCCCTCGACCACCCGTCCCGGGGAAGGCACGATCGCCATGATCGAGCGGGCTGTGATCGATTTACCGCAACCGCTTTCACCGACCAGGCCGACCGTCTGACCGCGACGCACGGTAAAATCAACCCCCTCCAACGCCCGCACAATTCCCTGCGCCAGGAAAAAATGCGTCTTCAGCCCCTTAACTTCCAGGAGCATCTCTTTGGAGTCGGCGGATTCACCGCTGGCCGTAACACTGTCGATTTGCGCAGATGAAATTGTCATGAGTGAAATCCGTTTTCTTCATGTACGAGCAGTCGCCATTCAGTTCCGAATTTTTGGACATTCAACCGTATGCCACGGCCTTCTTGCTTCCAAACGAAACAAGACCTGCTTTAATAGCTACTTGGCATATGGGTCGGCGGCGTCGCGAATGCCGTCGCCGAGAAAATTGAAAGCCAGTACAGCCAGAACCACCGCCAGACCAGGGGTCAAAACCCAAGGTGCAAGGGCGACGGAACGTAGATTCTGGGCCTCTTGCAACAGGACGCCCCAACTGATAGCCGGCGCGCGCAGGCCCAGACCAATGAAACTCAGACCCGTTTCCGACAGAATAATGCCCGGAATCGCCAATGTCAAGGACGCGATAATGTGGCTGAGGAACGAGGGAACCATGTGGCGCAGTATGATGCGCATCTCGCTCGAACCGCAGAAGCGGGCCGCCATCACAAAATCCTCTTCTCTCATGCTCAGAAAACGCCCGCGCACAACCCGTGCCAGACCGGTCCAGCCTACGAACGAAAGAAGTATCGTTACGCCGAAGTATAAGCGCACCACCGGCCAGTCGGCAGGCAGAGCCGCAGCCAGCGCCATAATCAGCGGAATCTCCGGAATCGAGCGGATGAACTCGATCAGCCGTTGAATGGCATTGTCAATCGCCCCGCCATAGAAGCCGGAAATGCCGCCGAGCAGAATGCCGATGACCAGGCTGATGACCACACTCACCAGGCCAATGGTCAGCGAAATACGCGCGCCGTAACACAGCCGGGAGAACAGGTCGCGCCCCAGCCGGTCAGCACCCATCAGGAAGATACCCTGTTCCTCATGGGGGACGTCCAACCCATAGAGATGCCAATTAGTGGGAAATCGGCCCCAAAGCTCGTATTCGGTTCCTTTTACGAAAAAGCGAATCGGATGAACCGTTGTATCGTCCTCTTTGTAAATGTTGCGCAATGTCTCGGGGTCCCGCTCTCGTATAATCTTGTAGACAAACGGCCTGCGTAGATTCCCTTCCGCGTCTATGATCCGGATCTTCATTGGCGGCACAAACTTATACTTTACAAAGGACTGCTCCGGATCGTACGGCGCAACGAACTCGGCAAAAGTCGCGATTCCATAAAGGATAATGACCAGAAATCCGGAGAGGACGGCCATCCGGTGCTTGCGAAATCGCCACCACATCAACTGCGAGTATGATGCTACATAGATGTCTTCATCTTCGACTATGTCTGGATCGAGACTCGCGTCGTCCTCATAGGCTTGGCTATCTTCTTCATCAGACCTGTCAATCCAGGAACGTTGCAGTGTCTCCATGTACGGTCCTCCGGGTATCCGTTCTCCCTGACAGATACGGTACCCCTAATCTGTGATGTATGTCTGGCCTGACGTGCGTCTCCGGCAGTTCTCCAGAGTTTGACCAACTTTGGTCAGCCGGTCTCAGGTCATGCCGGCCGCTCCTGGACAGGCCTTGCTACATGAGTATCAGCTTCTGTGAAATACTTCGACCCTGGTGGATGCGATTGATAATATCGGCCAGCATCGGCGCAATCGACAATACGACCACCTTGTCAGATCGTTTTTCCTGGGGAACGGGAAGTGTGTTGGAAACGACCAGCTTGGCGATGCGATCGTCGGACTGAAGATGCTCCAACGCGGAGGGCAGCAATACCGGGTGCGTGACCGCGAAGGCGGCAGTCCCCTCGGCTCCGGCTTCGTACAGGGCGTCAATCTGTCTGAGAACGCTGCCGCCGGCCATGATATCGTCGATAATGATCGGGCGGATACCGGCGATTTCGCCGACAACGTGCGTCGTCTCGGTAACGCTGACGCTCGTGCGCCGTTTGTGCATCACCACCAACGGCAGATTGAGCAGCTGCGCATAACGGCCCGCCAGGCTGGCCCGGCCCACGTCCGGGCTCACAATGGCCGCGTTTTCCCATTCCGGCTGCCGAAAATAGTCCGCCAGGATCGGCAGTGCAGAAAGCGGGTCGACGGGGATATTGAAAAAGCCCTGGATCGCTCTGGCATGGATATCTACAAATATGACGCGATCCGCTCCCATCATCTCCAGCATATTGGCGATGACCCGGGCGCTGACCGACTCGCGGCCATGCGCCATCCGCTCCTGACGGGCATAAGGAAAATAGGGCACCACCACGCTGACACTGTGGGCGCTCGCCCTCCGGAATGCGTCCAGATACAACATCAACTCCATGACATGATCATTTACCGGTTGGCAGCAGGACTGCACCAGAAAAATATCCTGGTCACGCACGACCTCATCGATCATTACATGTATTTCGCTGTCGGGCAGTCGGCGAGTCGTGGATTGACCGAGTTCCACCCCGAGAGTTTCGGCAATCTCCAGTGCGAGCTCCTTGTGAGCAGAGCCGCTGAAGATGCGTAGCGGGTGATACGACACAGCCGTTCTCTCCTGTCCAGGGGTGCTAAGGGGTCGCTTGAAGGTACCTCCGCCGACGGCGAGTATGATAGCCCCTTACCGGCGAAATGGCAAGAGACGGGGGCGCCTTTAACCAATCCGGCCTCGTTGTGTTATATGTGATTGTGTGACAGGCGGCATGGTTGCCGGGCAACAGAGCAGGTGGGAAGCTCGCGATTTATGGAGGGCAATGACATGGTCCGGAAGCTGTTGGTTGCGACACACAATCAGGGAAAACTCCTGGAGTACGGCAAACTCCTGCAAGACCTGCCGCTGGCCCTCACCTGTCTGGATGAAATCGGCGTCCGGGAAGAGGTCGCTGAAACTGGGAACACCTTTGCCGCCAACGCCGTACTGAAGGCCCGGTACTACGCCAGCCTGACCGGCCTTTGGACATGGGCCGACGACAGCGGCCTGGAGGTAGATGCCCTGCAGGGAGCCCCGGGCGTGCATTCCGCCCGCTATGCCGGCCCCGGTGCAACCGACCAGGACAGAAACGAGAAGCTGCTGTGGGAGCTGCGTTTCCATCCCCGGCCATGGACGGCCCGCTTCCAATGTGTGGTTGCCGTCGCCCGGCCTGCAGCCGAGGCCGAAACTTGCACGGGAACATTGGAGGGAACCATCACCAATGCGCCGCGGGGATCAAACGGCTTTGGCTACGATCCCATCTTCTTTGCGCCTGACCACGGGCGAACACTGGCAGAGCTGACAACCTCGGTCAAGAACGAAATCAGCCATCGGGGGCGGGCGTCAAGGCACGCCAAAGAGTTATTGAAGAACCTGTTGAAGAGTTAGCGGCATGCCTCGCTCGCAACTCTTCAGCGGACGGTCCAGCGGCTGTCTTCCTAATCATGTCGCCGCTGGACACGCTAACATACTCTGGTGATACAATATCCCTATATTGCCGTCAACTCCGGGTAAAACCAGAGTGGCAAAAACCACTGGACCAGGAGGTTCAAGAGTGAAAGACGAACTGCTCCAACCTGTAATATTCAATGTCATTACCATCGTGGCGTTGTTGTTTTCCCTTTTCCAGATTGTTACCGGGGCTTCAGGGCGCTTAATCAGAACGGCCGATGCCATCCACGTGCTTGAGGAGCTCGCTGCAGAAGGCATCCTCGAGGACGACTCAATAGTCTCTGGCCTCTCGAAAAACCGCGACCAGCGCACGCGGCTTGACAACTACTTGATCGTGACAATGATTATCGCGATTCTCGCCAATGTCGTCGCGAACTACCTTGGCAGAGGGAGGCATCACACCAATACTTCCAGGATTCGCGAACTTGAGGCAGAACTGCGCGGGTTGCGGGGGGATTAGCTCATCCGGATTACACTTATTTCCAAGTGCGTCTACCGGCTTCAGGCACCCGCATGTTGTCACAGGAGAGATAGGTGCAGTACTCTGAAACGTGAAATTCAAACGAACTGCTTGGACAAAGAGGATGAGAAATGGAAGGCAAGTTGCTGCCGCCGGTGATCTTCAATGCAATTACGATTGTGTCGATGTTGTATGCTCTGAGCCAGATAATCTCTGATGGGCCGAGGCTCCGTTCCACCACAACCGGGATCACAATGGCGCTACAGGAACTCGCTCACGAGAGTGAGCTGGTAGATGAAGCCTTAATCTCGTCTTTTGTGGCCGATCAGGAGCAAAGGCGGGGACTATTCAACGAAATCATCGTGGTAATGCTAACCGCGATTCTGGCCAACGTAGCTGCAAACTTTTTTGGCCGGGGAAGGCAAAAAGCGAACACGACCAGAATTCGCGAGTTGGAGGAAGAACTGCGCGGACTTCGAGGGGACTAGCGCCTCTTCGCTCGCTAAACGCCCCTCTCACGACGCCACTGCTCGAACTCCGCCAGTGTTTCGTCATTGGGCGGATAGACGCCGACAATGCTGGCGCCGCCCGCAACCTTCTCCTGGAAAAACGTCTCCCTGATCTCCTGCTCGTACCCGCCTTGGGCAACATCCTCCGCCAGACGGGCCGGGATGACGACTACGCCTTCGGCATCGCCTACGACCACATCGCCCGGTGTCACCGCCACTCCGGCGCATCCAATGGGCACCTGCATTTCAACCGGGTGGTGGGCTACAAATGAGGTTGTGGCGTGCGGCGCCCGGATATAGGTCGGTAACGCCAGCTCCCGAAAGCCAGGTGTGTCCCGCAGCGCGCCGTCGGTGACGAACCCGGCCGCGCCGCGCTGCGTGATTCGCGTCCCCAGGATATGGCCGAGAGAGGCCGCGCTTATGTCGCCGCGGGCGTCAACGACCAGCACATCTTCCGCTCCGACCGCCTCCACTGCCAGCCTCTGCACGTTCCTGGTGTTGTCGTAGCGTTCGTCCGCCAGATCTTCCCGGGCCGGAATATAGCGCAACGTGAAGGCATAACCCACCATTCGCAAATCAGGCCGCAGCGGGTACAACCCGGCCAGAAACGTGTTGCGAAAGCCATGATTCTGCAGTTGGCTCGTAAGCGTGGCCGTCGAAACCGAACGCAGCTTCTTCGTGGCGTCCGCTGAAATTTCATGCGTTCGGACTGATCTCGTCGTCATTCTTCTCCCAGTTCGCCTATCTGTTCGCTGTCCAAAATTGTGAAGATGCTCCGGTGGACACATCGCTCAAGCAAGATCTGCTTGTCGCCCGTCCTTACTGCTCCAGCCACTTGGCCCGGCCATACTTCGCCTGGAAGTAAACGTACTCCTCCTGCCGGGGCGTGGAGACGTTGCCCGCGGAAGGATAGCGGGCGATCGCATCTTCAACGATATCCACGCCCAGGCCCGGCGTATCCGGCACGACAATCGACCCCTCGACGATTTCCGGCTGCGGCTGCATAACCTCGTACCGCTGCGGCGCGTCGTCTTCCAGGTGCTCCAGGATGAGAAAGTTGGGCAGAGTAGCCAGCAGATGCACCGCGGCCATCTCCGCCACCGGCCCCAATGAACCGTCATGGGGAGCAAAGCCAATTCCGTGGGCTTCAGCCATCGCCGCCATCTTCTTCATCTGCATCAGCCCGCCGGCCCGGCCCGTGTCCGGCTGGATCACATCCACGATCTCCCGTTCAATCAGCTCCCGCACGCCGTAAATCTGCGTGTGGCGTTCACCCGCGGCGATCGGCAGATTGACATGACGCGCGACCTTGGCCAGGTTTTCAACGTGTTCGGGCGGCACCGGATCTTCGTAAAAGAGCAGGTCGAACTCCTCCAGTGCCTGGCCCACGCGTATCGCGTCCCGCACACTGAACCAGGGCGGGCCGTGGACGTCGGCCATCAGGTCGATCTCAGGTCCGACCGCCTCCCGCAATGTCCGTATCTTTGCGATCGGGTTGACCACGCCCCCGGTCTTGAGCCCGCTGAAGCCCCGCGCCACCAGCTCCTGCGCCCTTTCCGCCGTCTGCGCGTGCGCGTAGAGCCGGATCCGATCCCGGATCTTGCCCCCCAGCAGATTCCAGACCGGCACGCCCAGCGCCTTCCCCTTGATGTCCCACAGGGCCATCTCGATGCCGGTTAGTGCACCTCCTCCGACGATGCCGGTCATGCCGTGCCCCATCATCGCCAGATAGATCTTCTGCCAGATGCGCTCAATCAGAAATGGATCCTCGCCGATCACAACCTCGCGCAGGTCCTGGATTGCCGTCTCCACCACCCGCGGCCAGCCCGACGCCTCTCCGACGCCGTAGATGCCCTCATCGGTGAAGACTTTGACGAACAGCCAGTTGCGCTGCGTCCAGCCGCCGCCGGGCACGCTTGCCTGCATCAGATAGGTCTTGATGTCCGTGATTTTCATGGCCTGTCGGCTCTAGCCCCCATTGACCCCGGGCCAGTCCCGCCACATATCGTCCGGCGGAGGCTCATCCTGAACAGCCTCAAGGTCGGCCCGGCAGAAGTCGTACAAAACTGCCTGCCGCACCTGGCCCGAACGGTTGTGGCCGGCCCCGTGTCCCATGCGGTGATGCCACAGCACCACATCTCCCGCCGACCCATAAGTGTGCACCGGGTCGATCTGCAGCACAGTTCGCCACGCGTCCGTGTCCCACATCTCCTCTTTCCCGTTCAACGGGTTGAACGTGTAGGCCGTCTTGAACAAATGATAAAAATGCTTGTGGCTGCCGGACCAGACCGTGAACCCGCCGCCGTCGGGCGGCACGTCGTCCACGTAGCCCACGACACCCAGATGAAATGCGTGCGCGTCAACGTGAAAACGGGCCGGCCGCGGCGCCTTGTCCGTATCCGGGAAGACGCAGTATATCCCCCGTATACGCTCCGGAGTTACCAGCTCAGGACCGAGCAGCTGCTTTGCAACGGCCTGGAGTTCCGGATTCCCGTATAGGAGCTCGATCATCCACGGCTCACTGCTGCGGTCACGGTATTTCCACGTAAAGCGTGAGTCCGGGAAGGCGCCCACCCACGAATTCGGGTCATTCCGTATCAGGTTCTTGGGCGCCGCATTCCACCACGCGTCCCGCGTCTGGGCCATCAACCCGGGGTCCAGCACGTCACGCAGGACCAGGTAACCATTGTCTCGAAAGAAATCTACCTGCCCGTCAGTCAGTGGTTGGTTCATATTGACTATTACCTTCTCTCCCGTTTGTCTGGACTACAACGCCCAACCTTCCTCGATCGCAAGTGAGTACTCCGGTCTCCATACGACCTAAGACTCAATACGAAGAGTTCCCCGGCCCTACGGCTGCCATCCGCATCGATGGGTAGTGTGTGTTGAAGAGGCTGTGATCCCCGGACGCAACGACGATCTGCCACATCTGTCGCGTCATCGTCTCCAATCTCTCGGCATGTGCCGGATCCTGTGCCAGATTGTTCATCTCAAAGGGATCTGCGGCCAGATTGTAAAGCTCGTCATAATCGAAGCCGTTGTGGACGAATTTCCAGTCTCCGTCCCATAGCAGCCGCTGGCTGATAATATACCGCCCGCCAAAGTATTCAGCAAAACCCTGCTGATAATCCGATGCGTCTTGCGGGCCGGCCAGTACAGGGGCAAAAGAGCGCCCGTCAATCTGGCCCAGCGGCTGCGCTCCGACCAGTTCCAGCAGCGTCTGGCCCACATCCTGCAGCCCGACGCGGGCATCGCTCACAGCCGCTTCCGCGACACCGGGCCCAGCCACCACCAAGGGAATGTTGTACGCTTCTTCGAACGCGCCGATATTCTTGCAGTACAGCCCGTGCGCGCCCAGAAAATCCCCGTGATCCGATGTCAAAACCACGATCGTATTGTCAAGCTGTCCTGCGCGTTCCACCCGCTCCAGCAGACGCCCGAACTGCTGATCGATCTCGCTGATGGAAGCATAGTAGCAGGCCGCGGCCTCGCGGTGCTCCCGGTCCGTCCAACTGCTCCATACCTGGGCCGACCGCTTGTACAGATTCGGCTGGCCGCTCAAATCGTTGTGGACGTTCGGCTGCAGGGGGATCGAGTCTACGTCATACTGCGCGAACGCATCCTCGTGGCAGTAGAAAGGGTCATGCGGTTCGGTGAAACTGACAAAACAGCACCAGGGCGCATCGTCTTCCATTGCTGCGTCGAGAAAACCCAGCGCCGCGTCCGTCTTTTCGCCCATGCCGCGCTCGCCGGCCGGTTGATCACAGACGCCGTAGAAGCGGTTCGGATGGTAACCAGCGGGGCTCTCCAGAAACCGCTCAAGCGAAAAATTGACCGAGCCCCAGTCATGGCGCATGGCCTGCTTCCCCTGTTCCTGCCAGCCGAAGCGAGACAGCTCGTTGGAACGCTCCACATGCCATTTGCCGTAATACCCTGTGCGGTATCCGGCCTCTGTCAGCCGCTCCGCCCAGTGAGGATGTTGCGTCCGCAGCACTGCCTGATCGTCGTCAACCGTATGGACAACATAGACCACGCCGTGGTTGTGCGGCAGCAGTCCGGTCATCAGGCTTGCGCGCGCCGGCGAGCACACCGCGTTCGGCGTATACGCCCTGCGGAAACGCACCCCTCTGGCCGCCAGCCGGTCCAGATATGGGGTCTGGCACGGGTTGTCAGGCTCAAGCACGCGGCCCTGCATCTGGTCGGTCATCAGAAATAGAATATTGGGAGTAGACACAGCCACAACTCCTCTCTTGCAGAAATCGTAAGGCGTCCGGTGGCGGAAGCGTTTGAGCCTTCCCCTTAGTACCCGACCGCGTACCCGTCCCTCCGCGGGTCGGAGCCGCCGATCAGCGCTCCGGACTCCGGATGCACCATGATCGCCTGCGCGCTGCCCGGGCCGCCCCAGTCGCCTACCATTTCGAGCTCGTGACCTTTCCGCGCCAGCTCTTCCCGCACTTCTTCCGGAATGCGGTCTTCCACCTGCAGGTTATTGGAGCAGACATGCGGGATTGTCGATTCCATCGGATTCTGCAAACTACGCCAGCGCGGCGCGGAGACTGCCTCCTGCGGCGTCATGCCGAAATCGAGCATATGCGTAACAAGCTGCAGATTCGTCTGCACCTGCGTATCCGCGCCCGGCGTCCCACAGGTCAACACCGGCCTGCCGTCCTTCGTCACGATGACCGGATTCATCGTATGGCGCACACGCTTGCCCGGCATCAGGCAGTTCGGATGTCCCTCCTCCAAATGCCAATAGGTCATGCGGTTGTTGAGCAGGATACCCGTGTCACCCGCGACCAGGCTCGAACCAAATCCGGACTGGATGCTTTGGAGTATGCAGACCAGATTTCCCGCCCGGTCCGCCACACAAAAGCAGGTCGTGTCTTCGTGCGCTTCCGGCCCTCCGGCCGCGACGTCGACTGCCGCCCGCCCCATATCGATACGATCGGCCTGCTCAGCCGCATACGACTTTGATAGCATCCCCTCCAGCGGAATATCGACCCACTCCGGGTCCGCCATGTACTTTTCCCGGTCGGCGAAAGCCAGTTTCTTCGCCTCAACCATCAGATGGACGCTTTCGGCCGTATTGCACCCCATGCTCTGCAGATCGAACAGCTCAACGATATTCAGCTCCTGCAGCAGGATATGCCCGCTCGAATTGGGCGGCATCTCGTAGACCTCGTGCCCGCGATAGTTGACGTGAATCGGTTCGACCCATTGCGCATGGTAATTGCCCAGATCCTCTTCAGTCAGAAGGCCGTCCCGCGCCCGGCTGAACTCAGCGATCTCCCTGGCGATTTCCCCCTCGTAGAAGATCCTTCCGCCATCCTCGGCGATCCTGTGCAGTGTCTCGCCCAGGTTATAGTTGCACAGAATCCCGCCCGCCGGGATCGGGTCCCCGTCATTGGTATAGATGGCCCGCGTGTGCGGGTCGGCCGCGAAACGCTCGTGTTCCGCCTCCAAGCCGCTCGCCAGCAGATGGCTGATCGGAAAACCGTCCTCACACAGCGCTATGGCGGAACGGAACACCTCCGCCAGCGGCAGCGCGCCGTACCGTTCATGCGCCAGCAGCCACCCATCCACCAACCCGGGCACTGAGACACTGCGAATCCCCTTCATGGGGATCCCGCCATCCTGCAGATAGCGTTCGCGGGTGGCCGCCCCAGGAGCAGGACCGGTCGCGTTGACCGCGCTGACCTCCCCGGTCTCAGCCCAATAGATAAGAATAAAGCCGTCTCCGCCGACCCCCGAACCGGCCGGCTCAACCGCGCCCAGCGAGGCCGCCGCGGCAATCGCCGCGTCAACGGCATTGCCCCCGCGCATCATCGTTCGGATCCCCGCCTGCGACGCGAGCGCATGCCCTGATGTAACCATCCCGTTTCTGCCCATCACAGACGGGCGAAATGCCGAAGCTGTAATACCATGTGGGGACTGCATACCGCACCTCCAACTATCTGATACGCATTACTTGGTGACTTCCAAGTCTGGCAACTGATCACCGACCACTACCGTTCACCGCCCCATCGCATAGGCAATCTGCCCACGCGGCGAGGCGCCCGCTGCGATCAGACCGCTCGCGGGGTCAAACGTGATGGCAAGCACCTTGCCATGGGACCATTCCCCGCCCACCGCAATCTCGTGGCCTCGCTCGCTGAGCGCGTCCCGTACGGTTTCGGGAATGCGCGCCTCCAGCGTAAGGCTGCCAGGCCTGGCGTTGTGCGGGTAGAAGGAATTGGGGAAATGGTTTGTGTGGAAATTGGGCGCGTCAATCGCCTCCTGAAGGTTCATGCCGAAGTCGATTACGTTGAGGAAGAACTGCAGCGTCCACTGGTCCTGGGAATCGCCGCCCGGCGTGCCGAAAGCCATGAAGGGTTCGCCGTCCTTTGTCGCCAGCGACGGCGTAAGCGTTGTACGCGGCCGTTTTCGGGGCACAAGTGCATTGGCGTGGTTCGGGTCCAGGTAGAACATCTGCCCGCGCGTCCCCAGCGGGAAGCCCAGCCCTTCGATGACCGGCGATGACGGAATCCAGCCGCCGCTGGGCGTTGCCGCGAACAGATTGCCCTCGTGATCGACTGCATCTACGTGCGTCGTATCGCCCGTGTAGACGTTCGGGTCCGCTTCCGCATGCGTGGGCGTGCTGGCTGGCGCATCGCCCGGCCGCAACTCCAGTGAAGCCCGCTGCGCGTCGATCAGGTCGCGGCGCCCGGCCGCATACGCCTTGGACAGCAGACGTTCGAGCGGAACCTCCACAAAGTCCGGGTCCCCGTAGTACTGTTCACGGTCGGCGAATGCCAGCTTGGATGCTTCGACCACGGTGTGGACGTAGTCGGCTGAATTGTGTTCGAACGCGCCGAGATCAAAGCCCTCGAGCAGCGCCAACTGCTGCAGAAAGACGGGACCCTGACACCAGGTGTTACACTTGTGTACATCGTAACCGCGATAGTTGAACGAGACCGGCGACTCCACCTTGGTGGTGTATTCGTGAAAGTCGGCTTCTGCCAGGAGCCCTGTGTTGCACTGCCCACTGGCGTCGCGCACCTCCGTATCGCGCTGGAAGGCGACGATCTTTTCGGCGATAGGACCCTTATAGAAATAGTCGCGCGCCGCGGCTATCCCCGCCTCTCGACCGAGGTGGCTGTTGCGTATCTCCGCGTCGACCGTTGCCTTGAACGTCTCCGCCCAGTCCGGATTGGCCAGGAACTCGCCCACCTCCGGCGCCCGCCCGTTCGGCAGGTAAGCCCGCGCCGAACTGGGCCATTCGTTCTCGAATTTCTCCTTGAGTTTGATCAATGAACCTTGCAGCCCCGGATAGACCGGAAACCCGTCTTCCGTCAGCTCGATCGTCGGCTCCAATACATCCTTGAGCCGCAAGCGGCCAAACTGCTCCAGCGCTGTCGTCCACGAGCCGAACGCGCCCGGCACGGTCGCCGGCAGAAAGCCGTCGCCCGGTATGATCTCGATCCCCTGAGAGCGGAACCAGGCGATGGTCGCGGCCTTCGGCGCGTAGCCCTGCCCGTTGACGGCATACGCCCGGCGCTGCCGCGCGCAATAGATGAGGATGGGGACCTCGCCCCCGATGCCGTTTGACTGCGGCTCCAGCACATTGAGCGCGAATCCGGCGGCCACACCGGCATCGATCGCATTGCCGCCTCGCTCCAACATGCGGGAGCCCGCGGCCGCCGCCAGATAATGACCGGCCGAGACGACGCCATGGCGGCCCATGAAAACCGGGCGTGTTGTAAATGACATTGGTTTGCTCCCTATGCGTGGGCCCATGCCCATCTCTTGAAGGGGCCGGCGCCGCTTTACTTGTCCCAGTCTGCGCGTGGCGGCCAGAGGACAGATGCCCCTATGGCTTTGCCTTCGGGGCGCTCGGCCACCCAATCCTCGGTAGTATCCCGCCACCTGATGAAGTGAGGCGTCTGCATGTGCGCCTGGAACGCGGCCTCGTCCTCATAGACCTCATAGAGCCAGATCTTGTTCGGGTCGTCGCCATCCCGGATCACGTCAAATCGCAGACAACCGGGCTCATGTTGCACCGAACCCTGGGCGTCCAGCAATATCTCTTCGATGAACCGTTCCGTAAACTCTTCCTTGATCTTTAAGGGGGCAATGATGACATACATGACAGTCTCTCTCCTCTAAGAGATTATGGAAGTAATGGGATTGTCGGGTGACTGCTGTTGGGAGTGGGTGCTGTCTACACTGTGGTAGCCTATCACAGTTTAAGGCAGTTTGCGACTCAGTCGACGACGCCTTTAAGCGATGCCCTCCGAATGTCCTCCAGCTCGTCGGCGCTGAAAACACCTGCCCGGTACAAATTGCGATATTCGTCAGAAACGCTTTGATCGAAGATCATCGGGTCGTCAGAGTTGACCGTCACCGGCACGCCGTTGTCAAAGAGGAGCCGGACCGGGTGACTCGCCATGTCAGGTACGGCATCCAGCATTACATTACTCGTCGGGCACACATTCAGCCGGACCCGGTTCCCGGCCAGCCAGCGCATCACCTCGACCGACTCCGCCGCGCCGATACCGTGCTGAACCTCGTCCAGCTCCAGCAGTTCAACCGTTCGCCGGACCTCCTGCGCGCCACCGAACTCTCCGACGTGCGCTTTCAACTTCATGCCCGCGGCCTTTGCCTCCACATACAGCGATTCGACATCCTCAGGACCGCACGCCTCCTGGTGATCGTACAGGTCTATCGATTGAAAAAAGCCCAACCCGACTGCCTGGTGCGCCAGCGACATCAGCTCCTGGTCCGATGCGGCCTGACGGGGAATGCCCAGCTCCGGGCGCAATTCGATCTGTGGGGAGAAACGTGCGGCCAACTCTTTCAGATGCCGTACGACACCGGCCAGTCCATCTGCATAGTATGCGGCGCGCCGAATGTCAAAGCTCATCTCCAGCAAAACGACACCGTCCCCAATTGCGTCGCGAACCGCTGACTCTGCCACAAACTCGACTGTCTCGCGATCGCGCAAATAGGGGTCCAGAACGTCGGTAGCGTATACGTGCATCCCCCCCAGCCTCTTCATTTTGGCCGGAGGACCCTCGATCGTGCAACCGAAGCGTGACTCCAGGTTTCGGCGGCGTGTGCTGAAAAATGCGTGGCAATGCAGGTCGACCTTGGGAGCCGCCCGCAAGGCAGCCAGATCATCTTCAATGAGAGCGTCTGCAAAATTGGTCTTCATGTCCTGTTTTCGACTATCTTCTTTCCCTGCACTACACTTTTCCCGGGCGTCTTCCTCCCCTGTACGTCTCAGGAAGTCCAGGCGGCACTGTTACCCAGAACCGACTCAAGATATGTACGACTCATCCTGGCCGCCTCCCGCGGCGGACGCGGCGCACGCGCCGTTCCGTCCAGCTCAACGTTGACCCATCTCCCGAACCGGCCGTCCGCTTTCAGAATCGCAAAAATCTCCGGTATGGGAAGAATGCCGCTGCCTATCGGCTCGTAATTGACGTAACCGCTTCTATCGATCTCCTTACCGTCGGCATCACGCTCGTAGCTTCCGTTCCAATCCTTCAAATGGACGTGAACGATGCGGTCTCGGTAGGTGCGCATCACCTCCAGAATGTCACTGCCCCCCTTGGCGATCTGACCGGTATCGGGCGCGAATCCGATCAGTGATACATCCACCAGCCCCAGAACTGTGTCGATGTCCTCACGGGTCTCGATAGCCGTCCCCGTGTGCGGGTGCAGTCCGGCCGCGAGGCCGATCTGACGGCAATACTCTCCGATCTGGTTGAGCGCATCGGCCAGCCGGCGAAACTGGTCCGGTGCATAACCGTCCGCAGGGCGCGGACCCGCCTGCAGGACCAGCGTCTCGCCGCCGGGCAGCGCGCGCAGCCCATCGGCCTCCCGGCGGGCGTTCTCCTGATCGGCCGCCGCCGTCTCCGGATTGATCCAATCCTTGTAACAGTATGCTGCCGCCGTTGGAATGCCAAAACTTTCGACCAGACCGCGATACCCGCCCGGCCTGCTCCCGTTGAGATCGAGAATCTTCGACGCGAAAGTCTCAAAGCCCTGATAGCCCAGTTCGGCAGTGTCGCGGTACGCCTGCTCAACATCCCCCGGGATCCCCCAGGTGATCCCCGTATGGCCGATCTTCATTTTCCTCTCCTCACAAATGTGCCCGGTCAAGTTACCGGCCATCAGCCCCCGTGGTTACATGATGCGGAATCCACCGTCCACGTAGAGAGACTGCCCCGTCACGTAGCTTGCCTTGTCCGAAGCCAGGAATGCCGCGACCTGCCCGATCTCGTCCGGCTCACCGGCGCGCTTGAGAGCAATCTTTTCCAGAACAATCGGAAGGATTTCAGGGTCCTTCATCACCCAACTGGTCATGTCCGTGTCGATCAGCCCCGGGTTGATACAGTTGACGCGGATATTGTGTTCGGCCAGTTCGACGGCCAGATTCGCGGTCAACGCCTCGACGCCCCGTTTACTCGGCGCGTAGTGCGCCCGACCCGGCAACACCATCCCCGCCTGCACCGAACCAATGTTGACGATGGCGCCCCCTTTCCCACTGGAAATCATGTGACGGACTGCAGCCTGCGCACAGAGAAACTCGCCGCGCAGATTGATATTGGTCACGCGTTCCCATTCTTCCGGCGTTATCTCCAGGAAGGGGACTATCGACTCCACTCCGGCATTGTTGACCAGAATATCGAGCCCACCCAACTGTTCAACAACCCCATCCACCATGGCATGTGCCTGATCGGGCTGCGCAACATCCGCCATGACGACTACCGCGCGCCGGCCCAGTTCGCGTACCTCCCGCGCAACCGCCTCGGCCTGCTCCGCGCCCTCCACATCATTCACCGCCACATCCGCGCCCTCCGCGGCCAGCGCCAGGCAGACGCCCCGCCCGATTCCCCGGCGCCCACCGGTCACCAGTGCCGCCTTTCCGCTCAAAATTTCCATCTCTACACTCCTTTTTCGCTTTCATTCTCCGATCCGGCCCGCCATCTTTCACGTTCGTTCGGAGCGACGTACCTCTCGGTTTCGTCTCCCTGCGGAGGAAAGTCACCTGTCTCACACATTGCCAGGAATGGATTGTCCCGTGCCTCCACAGGAAATTTTATGACAGAGCGGCGCCTCGCCGACTCATAGATACCGACCATCACCTCGGTGACCTTGCGGCCGTTTTCGCCATCCAATGGATGGGGCGCTCCCGTTTCGATCGTCCTGAGCAAATCCATGATCTCGAGCCCGATCGCGCTCACAGGAGCAGGCCACTCGATTTCTATCTCTTCGATCTGGCCCCCCCGAAATACGCGCAGCGCAGGCGTATTCAGAAGATCAGCCTCTCGGAATACGTCACCGTAGAGTTCCAGTCTGCCCTCATCGCCGTGAATGACGAAATGATGGTAGCGATGGACCTCGTCGTTCCAGCTTGGGTCCAGCGAATGCTGCCGTCTGGTCCTGCCATCGAACGCCGGCGAACGCGCCATCCATCCCCAGACAAAATGGGCTCGGACCTGGTTCTTGAACGCCAGGAATGCAATGCCCGCATTTTCACAGCGGTGGCCGTAGTATTCATAGCCTTCGTGTCCGTCCACCTGTCCCAGCAGGTGGTCGACTTCCGGGTCACCCAGCAGTGCCAGTAGCATATGGATCGTGTGTGTCCCGTCCGTCATCAGGCAGCCGGGCTTAAGCGATGCATCAGCGGAAACGACGCGGCCGATGGCGCCGTCGGCGATCAACTGGCGGGCGCGAGCGTATTGGGGCATATAGTGGCGCTGGTGGCTGATGGTGAGACGAGAGCCCGACGCCCGGCAGGCTGCCAGTATCTCGTCCGCCTCCGCCAGATCCATGGCCATCGGCTTTTCGCACACGATCCCCTTCGTCCCCGCCTGCGCCGCAGCCACCACCATAGCGCAATGCAACGCATCATGGGTCACAACCGACACCAGGTCCGGCTGAACTTCAGCCAGCATCTCCTCGTAATCGGTATACAACCCTTGAGCGCCCGTCTCCTCGGCGAAAGCCTGCAGGGCGTCTTCGGAGATATCGGCCCCCGCCGCAATCGGAATGCCCAACTCCTCATACGCCTTCATGTGTCCCCGGGCCATGCGTCCACAGCCGATCACCGCGGCCCTGTAGTCAGTCATTGGAAGCTCCCCTGATGGAATTCAGTGGCTCTTTGCCCGCGTCATCCGGAATCGCATTGGCCGGCGTTTTCCAGGCGCGCCACAGTCTCGTCGCGCAGTCGTCGTGCGTAGTCGACATTATACTGGAGCCGGGCAGGAATGATTGCCGCCCAATCGAGCTCCTTGCTTTCTTCCGGGCGCGGGTGGAGGCCGGCCCGCACCTGCTGCTCTCCCCGCCACAGATGGCTCACAAAGCGGGCCATTCGTGCCGGCGTCAGATCGGTGAAGCTCTCGAGGAATGCCTCGTCATACATGGGAATAGGGATAAAGCCGCCGCTGTCCTCTATGTTCAAATGAACGTTCGGATTGGCCTGATGGAGGATTTCGACGACCGCCGGCAGATCGACCAGGCCGCGACCCAGGGGGGCGCCTCCTTGCCAGTTATATCCCCCTTCAGTTGGATAGATGCACGTGTCTTTGAAATGGGTCGTATGGACGAAGGGCGCCAGCGCCCGCGCGGCGTCAACGGGATCCTCGAGCAACCCCAGCGCATTGGCCGTGTCCAGGTTGACGCCTACGTGCTCCGAATCGACCTCTTCAATGATGCTTACAAGCTCCAAGGAAGTCAGATCGACATGGAGCTCCATTGTTATTATCAGGTCGAAGTCAGCAGCGATCAGACTCAACTCGCGCAAGACCACGATCGTCGACTCAATCTGTTCTGCCAGCGTTGGCGCAGAAAAAGTACGCTCCTTGAGAAGACCAAAACAGGTATTCAGAAACGGAGCGTTCAACCTCCTGGCCAGGGGGAAAAGAGGCTTCCAATCTGCCACCAAATCGCTGACGCTCCGCCCGCTTCGACCGGGGTTGACACCGGCTCCTGCCAGTTCAAGGTACAGCCCGCCGGCCTCCGCCTCTTCCGACAACCTGTCCACGTAGGCATCGTCGCGCCCCTGCAGCAGCCTCGCCGAAAAATGCAGGCCCTCCAGACCGTGGGCCTTCGTCTGTTGCAAGAGCTCCAGAGGATCGAGGCTTACCGCCTTTAGTGTCAGGGCGTCTAGACCAACTTTCATAAGCACTCCTCCGGCAGCCAACGAGTAGCCGCCCTTCACACATTCACCAGTCGTCGCAATTCAATGTCAGGCCAGCACTTCGCCCATCTTCACAGCCTGGAAGGTTTTCATCCGCACCAGCAGCCACAA
This sequence comes from Caldilineaceae bacterium SB0661_bin_32, assembly GCA_009841235.1. Classification (GTDB taxonomy): domain Bacteria; phylum Chloroflexota; class Anaerolineae; order Caldilineales; family Caldilineaceae; genus Bin5. The sequence goes on from VXMH01000118.1 coordinate 47,616, forward strand.
CGTGCCCACCGCGGCCGCCAGCACCATGATCAACATCGCCGACACAAGCTGCGCTACGTCATCCCACGCGATCTGCACGATAAACGGCGGGATCAAATCGTCCTGATCGTATCCGATCTGGTAGAAGGGAATGAAGATGTAGCTGCTCAGCAGTCCCAGGTAGCTGCCCGCCGCGATTCCCACCGTCGTAACCGTCACCTGTTCGCCGCCAAGCGAAAAGACAAGCTGGCTGGTCGAAAGTCCCATCGCCCGCAATATGCCCAACTGAATGAATCGCTGCCGAAACGACAGCGCCGAATAGATCACCAGTGCCAGCATGCTCAGCATGGCTACGGCGATGAAGCCAACCGAAAGAAATCCGAACAGCCCGACCCGGGCCGGCCTCGCCTGCGCCTCCGCCAGCTCCGAATGTGCATCTTCCATCGAAATTATCCTGTAGCCAATTTCGTCCAATGAACTTACCAGAAGCTCTGGATCGATAGCTTCCTCCGTGGCCAGCCAGACCCTGTACGGAACCTCGTGGCCAATAAGAGAGAAGATGTAGTTGAGGTTGGCGACAAAAAACTCTCCGTCCTGGGGGTATACGGTCGGGAACAGTTCCATTGCCCCCACGATCCGGAAATTGAACGTCGCATTACTTGCAGGGACGAGCCCGCTCAGAGCAATCGTATCGCCAATCTGAAGCCCGAGAGCGTCCAACATCGACTGGCTGACAATGACACCGCTATACTCCAGCGCCAGTGCATTCATGAGCGCGCCGAGCGAATCATTGGCAAAGTCCGGCCGGAAATACGCGACCTCCGGGAAATGGCTGCGATCGATACCAAAAAGCCTCCCGCTGACCAGCCTGCCGCCCACGCGTGTCGAAACCGGGAAATCTCCAATACGGGTCGCCGCCCGCACCCCCGGCGCCTGCCTGTGTTCGTCAACCGGCAGGTTGATCCAGACAAACTCCTCCTCCCCCTCTTCCACCGGTTTGCCGTCCTCAGAAGGAAGAATCCGCAGCGCCGCCCCTTCTGTCAGAGTGACGTCCGCGCCAACCTCGTAAAATATGCGCGCCACCAGGTTCGCGTCCAACGTGCGTGCCATCGACGCCGTAAAGGTCCCAAGGCTTGTGGTAAGAATGAGCAGCAGCAACAAGCTGGTATAGACCTTGCCCGTACGCGCCAGATTGTAGAAAGCCAGCAGCATCGAGATCCCGCCTAGCCGCGCCCACAGCATACTCAGTAGCAACGCAATGATTGGGAAGAGGCGGACGGCCACCAGCGCCACCGCCAGAATGAACAGCGCCGGCGCCAGGAACAGCAGTGGGTTGTCCAGCGGGTCCGCGGGAACATCGGCCTGCAGAAAGGCGATCCGGCCTTGAGTCCTGAGCATGTAGTAGCCGTAGCTCGCTACCCCCAACAGCAGAAAGTCAAGGTACGAGCGCTCCCAGAAGGAGCGCCGCTGCCGGCGGCTTATCTCCTGTTTGGCTTCGACAATCGCCAGCCGCGCCGCCCCCAATGCCGGTAACACGGTCGCGAACAGAGCGCCCCCAATAGCGACAACCGTATACGTCATGCTGGTCGTCGTCGTCTCGATCTGCAGCGGCGTTTGCGCCTCAAATGTCATGAAATAGCGCGTCCCGCCTATGAACTGTGCCACCACCTTGCCCAATGCCGGGCCAGCTGCCAGTGCAAAAATCCCCAATGTCGCGCCTTGCATAAGATAAATTGAAAAAACCTGACCGGTCGTCGCCCCCCGGCTCTTTAGAATCGAAATCTCTATCTGCTGCCGCTTGACCGTGCTGTCGGCGATCAGAACGATGAAGTAGAGGACAAGCCCAAGGATTGGAATGCTGAAAAGAAGCAGCAATATCGCCTGGGTCGAAGCCACGAGTCGGTATCGCCTCAGCGCGGAAACCGGCGAAAGTTCCAGATACGTTGTCGATATCCGGCTCTTAATCTGCCGGTCGACACGATTGACTCTGCCCAGGAACCGGTCCACGTCCTCCGCGCGCACCGAGGCGCCGTCAACTACCTTGTACCAACCCACATCGGTCAACGCGTGCGGGACCCTTGCCCCAATCTCACTGATGTAGGTGTTCTCAGGAATGAGGAAAACATTCGCGAAGGACAGCGGCGGCAAATGCCAGGTTGCGCCGCCCTCAGTGCGGGGAATCCAGATCCCTGAGATTCGTATCGGTATCTCCAACCGTACATTATTGCCGGTGGAAGTGCGCGCGCTTGGGTCGAAGAGAGTATACCCCTCCCCCACCTGCAGTCCGGCCTCCACCGCGAACTCCTCGCTGACAAGGACATCCACGACCTTGTCACTTCCCCCCTCAACGTTGCCCTGCGCCGGAAACTCCCCTTCGGCAACCGAAACGTACTCCTCAAGACGGTCGATAAAGCCCAGGTAACCCCGCAAAAGAGGCTTGTCCCGCAGTTCATACTGCCCATCGCGCAGAGGAAACACCTGAAAGAGATCGCTCTTGACATAATGCATGTCCGACCTGTGCGGAAGCCCCAGATCCTGGTTATAGCGGGTCTCCATATACTGGTCCAGGGCCGCGTACGCTTCCCAGTCCGCGCCCTCGACGCTGGAGCCCCTGACATAATGATAAAAAAATGAGAATGCGGAGCGGTTTGGTACGGTCTGCAGTTCGTGTTCCAGCAGGGAGCGGTTGGCCGCGTCAGTGTACATCGGCGGCGCTGACGCCAGCGCCACCACCACGCTCCAACCGAGCAGAAGACAAAATGTCAGAACCGGTTCGGAGCTGAAGCGTCGGAGAGCGATTCTCCAAAGGCCAAGATAGCTGTAAACGGAACGCATTGAATTGTGCAGGAGAGACCGCAGCGCTCCCAAGCAGCTTACATCTTGATGGCGCCGGAGCTAAGCCCTTCGACAAAGAGGCGGCTTGTAAAGGCGAACAGGATGATGAGAGGAATCGAAGCGATCACATAACCCGCCATCAGGGGACCCCAAATCGTGTACCAGGCCGTTCGAAACGCATAGAGTCCGATGGTCAGCGTCATCAGTTCGTTGCTGCGGAGTGTAACCAGGGGCCAGATAACGTCGTTCCATGTGCTGAGAACGTGCATGATGGCAACAACACCCAAAATCGACTGCGACAACGGGATGCCAATGTGACGGAAGACCTGCAGCTCATTCGCACCGTCGATCCGCGCCGCCTCAAACATCTCGCCCGGCAGAGCTTCGAAGAACTGTCGCAGAATGAAGATGGCAAAGACCTGCCCGCCCGCAATGTAAGGGGCGATCAATACCCAGCGGGTATTCAGGAGACCGAGGTCCTTAACCAGCAGAAAGGCCGGAATCAGCGTGAGTTCACCCGGCACCATCAGCAGGGCCAGCACGCCGAAAAAGAAGAACTCCCGCCCAGGGAAAGGATAGCGGGCAAAAGCCCACGCTGCAATCGCCGCCAGAACAACCATACCTGCTACTGAGGTGCCGCTGGTGATTATGCTGTTAAGGATATAGCGGGAGACGATTCGCCAGGCTTCAAGATAGTTGTCGGGGTGGAGCGGAAACGTGACAGTGAACGGGTAATGGTCGAATTGGGGGATATCCTTGAACGAAATGATAATCGTGATGATGAAAGGCAGAAACATGAAGAACAGAAAGCCGAGCAGTCCCAGATGACGCCACCAGTCCCCCGTTCGCCAGGCGCGGCGCCAGCCGGCGCCCAACGACATGCGTTGCACCGGTTGCGGTTGTCCTTCAAGTACTGTCATCGCTCAACTCTCCAGTCGTCCGGGTGACCCTGCGCTTAACCCTGCCCTGCGCCTCGGCAACCCCTGCTCACGAACCTCGCGCTCGCCACTCAATAGTCACCCGTCTTGACAAACTTCACGTTCAAGATCGTCAGACCCATTATCAGCACAAACAAGAACATCCCGATCGCGGACGCATACCCCATCTTGTTCCACAAAAAAGCGTTGTTGTACATCCACAGTCCGGGCACCATACTTGCCGTCCCCGGCCCTCCCGCCGTCATCACAAATACGGCTACCCAGCCCTGCAGGCCGCCGATGACCGCCAGTACGATGATCAGCTTGAATTGACCGAGAATGAGAGGAATGTCAATCGCAAAGATGCGCCGCAGACCGGAGCATCCGTCGACCAGCGAACTGTCTATTACTTCATCCGAGATGCCCTGCAGGCCCGCCAGATAGATGAGCACGGTGACACCGCCCACCCACGGGAAACCCATAAACGTTACCGCATAAAGCGCCGTCTTCGGGCTTCCCAGCCAGGGCTGCTGCCAGTCCTCCAGTCCGATTCCTTCGAGGAAGGCGTTCAAAAGGCCGTGCGTGCCGTCATAGATGAACTGCCATAGCAGTAAGATGACGATGCCCGGCACCACCGCCGGCAGGATGGTCAGGACGCGATACGTGTACTTGTGTACATTGCTGCGCAAGTTGAAGATCAGCTCGGCGACGATGAAAGGAAACGTGACCGCGCTGATCACCCGCCATGAAGTAAGCAGGCTCACGTGGCGCAGCGACTTGATGAAAATGTCATCCCTGATGAAGAGCTTCTCGAAGTTGCCTAACCCCAGGAACTCCGGCTGCAGACCTATGTCCCACTTGAAAAAGGCCCGGTAAAGCCCCATGAAGGCCGGGTAATAGTTGAAGGTCAGCAGCAGCGCAAAAGTGGGAACCAGCATCATGTAGACGAAGCGGTAGCGGTAGATGCGCTCCCCGAGCGTGGCCTGCCTCTCCAGCGGCGCTGACGGTCGCGCGACCGTAGCTCTTGACGCAGGTGCGCGAATCTCTTCTGTTGTCATTGCGCTTTTCCCGTTCCTACACTGCAGGCGGGCTCCACGAGCTTTTCGCCGTGGAACCCACCTGCGTTGATAAACTTCGAGTTCTGAGTCTCCAGCCCTCAGCCATCGCCATCAGCAAATTGAAGCCGGAAGCTCATCAAGGGCTGAAAACTGACCACAACAAACGACTAACCGCAGTCCCAGCCGTTCTTTTCAATCGCCTCATCCGCGTACTCAAGCAGCAGCTCGTTGATCTGCTCTGCGGCCTGATCCTGCGATACCACGTCCAGCTTGAAGTCGGTCCAGATGGCTGCGATCTTCTCGCGCTGTTCGGTGCCAATCTTGTCGGGATAGGTAACCATGCCGGCCTCGCCCAACCCTTCGGTGATGGCGCGCAACGGTTCTCTCAGATCAGGATTGACGTCAACGCCCTTGATGTTGGGCAGGAAGGTGCCGGTCTCTGCGATCATGCGGCCGGCGTTCTGCGGCGCCGTCACATAGCGGAGGAAGTCAATGGCCAGCGGCACGATTCCATCCTGCTCCGCCTTGGTCGCCAGCGCCCACTGGGCCGCGGTCGCCCCGCCGATCGGGGGAGCCGCCTCGCCAATCGCAAAGGGGGAATCCGCCTCGGTAATGGTGGGCGCGTAGAATGTGCTCCACTCGAAGTCGACCAGCGGATCGGCCTTGAGATAGCCGAAGCGCCAGCTGCCGTCTTCAAATACAGCCACATCTTTTTGGAGGAATTTGCGGTTGAAGTCCGCGCCCTCGGCCGCCCAGTCCGGCGCCAGATAGGGGATCAGCTGCTTGACCAGCCGGAACCATTCGCCGTACTCGGGATCGGAAGCGGTGTAGAGCCCATTCTTCATGGCGCAGCCGACCTCTTCCAACGTTGCGACGCCGCCGTCGGCGTTGATAATGTCATCCTTCTTGGCGTAGAGCATCGCGCCAACCTGGGACTGGTACCAGGCCAGCCTGGCGTTGGGAATCGTATCTGTCCCCAGTAGCGCCTCCTGCACCTCGATCCACTCACCGTACGTGCTCGGAGCCGAAAGGCCGGCCTCGTCGAATACGTTCTTGTTGAAGAAGAAGAACGTCGTCACGAGGTCGATCGGCACGACATAGTGCTTGCCGTCCGGGCCGCGCTTGGCCTCGGTGGGAATCTCGTAGAACTGGTCCAGCCAGCGCTCGCTGCCCGGGTCGCCCGCGCCCACGTAAGGATTGGGCTGCTCGAAGAAGGGATCCAGCGGAATCCACCAGTTCTTATCGATCTCATCCTGCACCCAGAAGGAGTGCGTCCACACGATGTGTGGAATCGTGCCGCCGGCCTGCTGCGTTACGATCCACTCATGGCTGGCCAGGTTGTCCGGTTTCCTGATAATCTCGATCGTGGCCCCGGGGTGATCCGCCATGTACTCATCGGAGATGACCTGGATCATGTTGTGTGGCAGAGGATTGTTGGGGCCCTGCTCCATGCTTTCAGTGGGTGTATAGTGCTGCACCCAGATCTGCAGGTTGCCGGTCATGCCGTCGCCGCCGGCCATTTCGCCGCCATCCGATTCCTGGGCTGCAGGCGCGGCGGGCGCGGCGCAGGCCGCCAGCGCGACACCGGCGCCGGCCATGCCCATCGACTGAAGGAATGATCGTCTGCTGAGCTTTTTCATGCTTCTCTCCTTAAATGGAAGGTTAAAGTGGTTTACAGACTTCAGCGTAGTGCGCTACTGTAGTCCCGCAAGGAAATGCCTTTCGAAAGGGGTCCCTCAGGACTGGAATCACGGCGCCGTCGAAGGCGAAACGGACCTGACTCTGGAATGGCCCTGGTCACGATGCAATGCGACCCATCTAATCCTCCACAATCGCGACCGCCCGCACCGGCGCACCCGTTGTCCCCACCCACTTCACAGGCAGCATCGAGAGAGTGAAGCCGTGCGGTTGCGGAATCTGCTCCAGGTTGCAGAGATTCTCTACATGATAGTACTCATGCTCATACATGACGCGATGGGCTTCCCAGAACTGCTTGCGTTCAAACATCGCCCACACCGGCGGGTCAAACGTTACCGCGTCAATGCCCATCACCTTGACCCCGCGTTCGATCAACCATAGCGTCGCCTCACGCGTCATGCCGCTGTGCTCGCTCAGGTAACGCTCCTCTTCTATATAGCTGCCCGCCCCCGTCCAGATCAGCACAAGATCCAGCGGCTTGATCTCGTAATCTATCCTGCGCAACGCCTCTTCCACGTCGGCCGCCGTGATGCCCGCTCCGTTTTCCTTGTGCCGGAAGTCCAGCAACACACCGTCGCCGTAGCAGTACTCCAGCGGAATCCCTTCCGGTCCAGGCTTGCCGGGAACCAGATGCTTCAGGGCGTCAATGTGCGTCCCCACGTGGTCCCCGAGGATCGTCAGGTAATGGGCCGTCAGCGACGTAACACCATGCTCCGCGGCTCCGACGCCTTCTGCAAATCCCTCCCAGTCCTCATACATTAACATCGTCGGGCGAGTCACCCGCGGGAAGACCACCATGTCGTTATGTACGGGCATGCTCAAGTCTATGACTCTGCGCCCCATGCTAGATCTCCCTGGCTTGCCTGTCAGCGGCGCGCAACCTTGTTCGGCTTCTATCCAAAAAACTGATGATGTAAGTTGGCAACAACCTGAATAGAGGAGATGCTCGTCTTTGAGCAGTACACTTCAGTTTGAAGGGGGCAAAAAGCAAGGTTGAGGAACTGTAGATTCACGTTCCTCAACAAGCGCAATTATATATATGAAGAATACAGAGTCCAAATCGGGAACGCCCCGCTTGCTCTCGCAGAACCTCCGTACCTCAAAAGAGGCTTCTGCCGGCAAAAATCGCAATTCAAAGCGGCTTTGTCCTGCAACACTGAAGTCATTTGCCCGTGAGCTTTTCGTTGACCCAGGTTGATTTCAATGCATTCGGAGCTTGCTTTGCATTTCCCGAACCTTGATGGAAGCCATCCCCAGCTGGATACTCATTGTATCTACGGCAAAGAAGAGTCACAGGCCCATTTTTTGAATGAATAGCTCTGGAGAAGCGAAGAAATGGAAACTCGTGTGCAGAAGTGGGGCAACAGTTTGGCCCTGCGTATCCCAAAGCCCCTTGCAAATCAGATCGGACTCGAAGTCAATTCGCCGGTAAGAATGTCACCGCGTGGAGATGAGTTAGTCATTGTGCCCATGCCGCCTCCCCGTCTGAAACTGGACGACCTCCTGGCCCAAGTTACAGAGCACAACCTGCACGGCGAAACGAACACCGGGCCTGCGGCGGGGCGCGAAGAGTGGTAACCAAGCCAGTGTACATTCCCCAACGCGGCGACGCCGTGTGGATCAATTTCACCCCTCAGACCGGACACGAACAGGCGGGGCGTCGGCCCGCAGTTGTACTGTCGCCAGGCTCCTACAACGGCACTACAGGGCTGGCGATTCTCTGTCCGATCACCAGTAGGGTAAAGGGATACCCTTTCGAAGTGGCGATTCCTTCAGGGCTTCGGCTGACCGGAGTGATTCTCGCAGATCAAGTCAAGAATGTGGACTGGCGAGCGAGAGACGCAATGTTCCTATCTGCTCACCTCCAGAGCCAGCCGTGTAGCCGCCCGCGCAGCCTCCGCCGACTTCTCACACCAACTGGCCTGCTTCGAAAGTCCCTGCAAAATCAGTTCGTGGACCTCTTCCGGTGAATCCGCCAGCCGCATCAGTTTGAGATCATGGGCGGAGATATTCCCAGCCGCCAGCATCGCGCCGCGCAGCCAGTCCAGCAACCCCTGCCAGTATGCGGAGCCATAAAGCACGACCGGAAACTGCCTGATCTTGCCAGTCTGGATCAGCGTCAATGATTCAAACAGCTCGTCCAACGTGCCGAACCCGCCCGGAAAAATGACAAATCCCTGCGAATACTTGACAAAGTTCATCTTGCGCACAAAAAAGTAGCGGAACTCGATGCCGACGTCGATGTATTCGTTTAGTCCCTGTTCGAAGGGCAGCTCGATGCCCAGGCCGACCGAGGCGCCCTTCTCCGGCTGCGCCCCCCGATTCCCGGCCTCCATAATCCCCGGCCCGCCGCCGGTAATAACCGTTAAACCGGACTCCGCCAACAGACGCGCCGTCTCTACAGCCGCCTTGTAGTTGGGATCGTCGGGCTGCGTGCGCGCCGAGCCAAATATCGAGATCGCGGCGCCCAGCCCTGCCAGCGAATCGAAACCCTCGACAAACTCGCCCATGATGCGAAATACGCGCCAGGGGTCGCTGTCAACAAACGGCTCACCCTCCGCAACTGGCGATTCGAGAATACATTCGTCCCGAGTCCTCCTCTGCATTTCAAATCCTCCAGACTTCAACTCGTCGCAGGCATCCGGTATAGGGTCACCACGAACTCCGTGCCTGTTTCTTCCAGCTCCGGCTCCGGCAACCCTCTCTCCGCCGCCAGGCGAAAGATGCGCACAATACCCGTACCCAACCGAGTCATCAAACCCAGCTTTGACATGAGTGAGAGGATGATAGGGTTGCGCTCCACATGAATGCCGGCGCGAACATTCTCTACGGAAACACCATTTGGCAGCTGTCCGGGACTGTGTATCTCCAGCCGGTCGTCGAAGAGGATAACGCGTACAGGAGCCGATAGAGAATAATCCCGGTGGACGAGAGCATTCGTCAGCGACTCTCGCAACATTTCCGGCGGCAGCTCCGCTTGCACCTCCGGCCCGAATCCGCGGATAATGCCTGCGTCGCGCAAGTGCAGCCTCAATAGGCTTTCGATCTGGTCCAACTGTTGCGGCAGCCTCCCCTCAACAGTCTTTCGGTCAAGTATGACTTCTCCCGCTACCGGTCCCTCGAAGCGTGCGAATTCCATCCGTGCCGTCGGCAACACGCGCTGCGGTTGACGACCGAACAGCAGCGCCCCCGCGACCGTGAGTTCTACTCCAGCCATGCACTTCAAGTTGCGCAACAGGCGCGCCAACTCCTCTTCCGGCCTGTGCGTATTCTCAGTTACTCCATAGGCCGCAGCCAGGAAAGCGTCAAATACGGGCAAATCCACGTCGGCCAGCCCGGTTCCGGAAAGAACTGACTCGTCGGAAAAGAATGATCGAACGGCCATATACATCCGGCGAATCTCTTCGCGTGAGGCCAATCGCTTACCCGAATTCTGACGAACATAACATTGGCCCCGCTGCGTGTAGTATGGCCGGTCAAGCCCGCGCGCCAGTGTGATCTTCAGTAGCCGCCTTCCTCCGGCGTCAACCTGCTCGACAAAAGCCGTGGCGCGCGGGGTAATGTTGTTTGCCAGTATCTGGTCCACCCGTTGGCGCGCGGTATCTATATCAGCCACGCCTGAAACTGTGCCGTCGTCCTCAATGCCCAACCACAGCACGCCGCCCTCCGTGTTCAGAAAGGAGATAAAAGTCGTAGCCAGACTCTCAGGGCGCGCCGCGGCCGACTTGAATTCGGCATACATTGTTTCGCCGTCCTGCACCACTTGGGCAATCTCATCCGCAGACATCAGACTCCCTCAATACCCCGCATTCACATACCCATCCTGCGCGCCGGGCCCGAACCCCAACTCGAACCGCGGGGGGGGGGGGGGGGGGGGGGGGGGGGGGGGGGGGGGGTGTGCGGGGGGGGGGGGGGGGGGGGGGGGGGGGGCGGGGGGGGGGGGGGGGTGGGGGGG
>VXMH01000048.1 GCA_009841235.1 Caldilineaceae bacterium SB0661_bin_32
GGAGGTGGAAGGTGCGGTGTGCATGGGGGCGCCAGGGCAGGGACAAGGCCTGCCCCTACCGTAGTTTGAGGGGGGAGGCGGAAGGTGCGGTGTGCATGGGGGCGCCAGGGCAGGGACAAGCCTTCCGCTCTAGCGGGACGGCCTGTCTTGAGGGGCAGGTGAAGGCAGTTCGCGGTGTGGAATTCTCAAATTGGACGCTAGTCGGGCTGGGACCCTGCCGCCCAGCCTAACGTGTATCCAGTCCCTGCCGGTCTGTATGCGCGCGCAGCAGATGACCTTCGAGGCTGGTCACGTATAGATCGCGCAATTCGCTTCCACCAAACGTACAGTTGGTCGGACTGTCGCAGGGTAAAGGATGTGTTTCCAGCACTCTGCCATTGGGAGCGAAGACGTAAATCATCCCCCCGGGGCCGCTCGCTCCCGAACCGGCCGTGGCAACAATGTTGCCGTCGCTGTCCAGGCACATGCCATCCACGCCGCGATGGGGATAGAAGTTGTGGAGCACTGCGCAGCGGCCTGCGATTACCCCGTTGCCCTGCGAGTCTTCGTCATGGAGCGGGTAGGCCCGCAGCTCCCGCAGCTGGCCCTCTCCGTGTTTGCTTTGGGCTACGTAGAGCACACTCTCGTCAGGGGAAAGGAGCAGGCCGTTCGGTGCAGTCGTGTCAAAAGTTACACGGACCGGGCTCCAGCTTCCGTCCGCCTGCTTATCCAATCTATAGACGGATTCATGGTCCAACTCCATATCGTCACGAAAATCGCCGTATCGGGGATCCGTGAACCAGATCCTGCCCTTGCTGTCGATTGCCAGATCATTTGGGCTATTTAAGCGGCGTCCTTCGAATTGCGCACATAGTTCAACTGTTTCTTTGCCTTCCGGATATTGGACCATCCGCCGGCCGCCGCCTTCACAGGCGTTAAGAACACCGTCCTTATCCAACATGAGGCCATTGGCCTCGTTCGTGCCCTCCCGCCAAACGCTGATCTGGCCGCTGTCCGGGTCGTAGCGCATAATGCGACTGTTTGGGATGTTCGTAAACAGCAGCGAACTGCCATCCCAGACCGGCCCTTCCGTCAAGCCAATGGGTTGCAGCAGCGTTTCAAACTGCCAGGCCATCAGTTCCTCCTTCTAATACTCGTGCAGGTAGCCGGACCCGCAGTCGATTGCAATCTGCCGGCTTCGCTCAAGTGCATTGTAGGGGTCATCCAGCTGAGGGCTGAGCTCGAGACTGACTGCGCCTGCGTAACCGATATCCTGCAAGGCCCTGAAGGTTTCACGAAGCGCGTCGGCGGTCAGGACGCCGTCGAGGAGCGCCCAGTGCAGGTCGCCATGTCCATCATTGTCGTCGAGATGGACATAGTCAAGTTTTTCGCCCGCCGCATTGATCACTTCAGCCGGGTCTTCCCCGCTGATCTGCACATGGCCAATATCGAAGAGGAGCCCCAGGTTTGGATGGGAAATTGCGTTGATGAAGTCCAGCGCGTCTGCGGCAGTGGGGAGTGCGGTACCAGGGAAGTGCTCGATACAAAGCCTGACTTCATGTGCCGCAGCCTTGTCGGCGGCCTCCGCAAGGGAATCTGCATAACAGTTCAATGTCGTTGGGCTGTCGTCCTCGCCCGGCACCAGGTAGGCAACGCTTCCTCCCAACGCCGCGCACTGCCTCACGACTTCCTCAACGTGTGCCACGGCTCTTTGGCGTGCTCCAGCATTCGAACTTTCGAGCGCGGCGCCCTCGGGCACTCCGTAGGAAGCTGCTACTGAAGAGACGCTCAGAGGCGGAGAATCCTTCAGGGCCTGCAGATCCTCGGGATCCAGAAAGTCAGGCCTGATATCGATTCTCTTGAATCCCAGGGAGCGCATGTCAGAGAGGAGTTCATCTTGGGGAGCGGTCAATGCCCACACACAACAGGACAAATACATAGGTCTAGTACTCCGGGGTCTAGTACTCCGGCTGCGTCGCACCTTCCGGAAGCAACTCTTCGGCCTCGCCGCCTCCGCTCGCCAGCAATGACTGCAGCTCAATCAATTCGTTGCAGTGCAGATAGCGATGAAGCTTGTGGCTATGGCGCCTACTCCACTCCTCAATGGCCGGCGTCATCTGAGCGATCGTTGAGAAGTCTGCGGGGAACCGCAGAGGATCGCCGCCCAGCCAGCGCCCGTGCCGGCCCGAGAGGGTGGTATTCCAGATCTTGGCAGGAATCACGTCCGGAGTGAGGTTTCCCGTAGGCCAAGCCTGAAAGAGAACGGGAATCCGAGGTGGAAAGTCAGGCAGAATCCCTTGCAAGAGGTGATGACTGCGGGTGCAGGTAGAAGGCATCCAAAAAGGGATTACAGGACTTCGGAGTCCGATCACGGGATTCATCTGCGGCCCACTCTCGATCAATACCGCCCCGGGCTGGATCCGCAGCAAATAGTAGAGCCATTGCCAGGCATAGAATGCCATCCGACTTATCTCATCAACGGAGGAGAAGGAAAGCGTGTAAGCCGGAAAGCCTTCATCGCCGGCGTAATCGCGCACTGAGGTGGCGAAACCTGAGATCGAGCCCCACTGGGCTTCAGGCTGATATGTCCAGTGGCGAGACAGGCGCCATCCACTGCGCTGCACGCCTCCTTCTTCGTGGAGCCAGTCATCCAGCCAAGGGGTGCCCCGAATGAACTCCTGATCCGTAAACCCTCCGTATCCTCCAATCTGCAATCTGTGTCGCGCGCCGACTTCGTACTGGCTCCATCGGGATGTACAGTTCAGAAGAAGCAGGGAGCCGCCGGGCATAAGGCGCTCTCGTATAAACCTCTTATACTGGTCGGGAAGCGTTGCCAGCTTGAGGTAGATGCTGACACTCCTTTTGATCTGCTGCCGGGCATGGATGGGGTCGAAGACAGTTACTGCCAGCAGGTCCGGATTGTGGTTCAGAATTGGGGTGAGCAGGTCGACGCTGCGCTGCTGATAGCCGGCAATGTCGTCCGGCTTGCCTCGAGAGGAAAAGGCGATGGGAAAGCTGTCGGCCAGCAGAGGGGCGCCCAAGGAGGCGCACAGGTGGGCGGTAGCCCCTGAAGGGACTCCAATGACGATGGTATCGAAGCGCCTTTCCGGGTCCAGATTCTCGTACCGGCCTACGTTCCAGTGGGCAAGATCTGCCGTCGTCAGGTTAAAGGAAAGCGAACGATTGTGGGGGCGATTCTCGGTAGCCCAGACGGCCAGACCGGCTCCCCAACTGCGGGGAAGAAGGGAGCTCAGGCGCAGAAGAGAGAGTTGACGTCCCAGCCTGGCGTTGGCCGCCGGATAGTGAAATCTGTTTTCCAGGGCCGCGGCCACAGCCGCCACTGCTCCTGTGGCAATGTCGAAACCGACCGGGTTGTAGTTCACTGGACAGCTGATTCCGTTTGCCTTGCTTCGTCGATTTTGCGCACGCTGCGATCTTCGCCGCGACCGAACCTTCCCGCCAAAGTTGGCGGGCTTGAATCAGCCGGCGGATTTGACCAACAGTATAGCCGACGTGACAAGGCATCGCAATTCCGATTTATAGTCAACTCTGCAGGTCGCCAATGGCGCCCAAGAGAGGATTCTTGGGGGTTGTGGAAATTACCCGACGGCTCTTCGCCTCCGGAAACGTTGACGCTTACATTTTGATATGATAGGCTAGCGGGCGCGCTTGACGGAAGTTCACTTTGGCGCACCCTTATCGAGGCGGGATTATGACCAACAACAGGGAAGGCCCAGCCCGGGTCCGATTTGCGCCCAGCCCAACGGGTCATTTGCATTTGGGCGGGCTGAGAACCGCTCTTTTTGACTGGTTATGGGCGCGCAAGACGAACGGTCAGTTCATCTTGCGGATAGAGGATACAGATCGCAGGCGATTTGATCCTGACAGCCTGGAAAGCTTGAAGAAAGGCTTGCGATGGCTGGGACTGGACTGGGACGAAGGCCCGGACATCGGAGGGCCCTTTGCGCCTTACGTGCAGTCAGAAAGGCGAAAGATATATCAGGAAAAGGCTCAAGAACTGGTCGAACGAGGCCGCGCCTATCGGTGCTATTGCACGGCTGAACGTCTTGCAACGATGAGAGAAGAGCAGAGGCGCGCAGGGAAAGGAACGGGCTACGACAGACGTTGCCGGGCGTTGTCAGATGACGAGAGGAGGCGGTACGAAGCAGAGGGAAAGCCGTCGGTCATTCGCTTCGCCGTGCCGTTGGAGGGCGTCACCGTTTTCAATGACCTCTTGCGCGGCGACATAGAGGTCGAGAATCGACAGTTGCAGGATGAAGTACTGCTCAAGGCGGACGGGCTTCCTACCTATCACCTGGCCGCCATGGTAGATGATAACTTGATGGAGATTACACATGTCCTGCGGGGGGAAGAGTGGCTGGCGACAGCCCCGATACACAAGTTAATCGTCGATGCATTTGGCTGGGATATGCCGGTATTGGTTCACTTGCCTGTAATCCTGGATCCCAGCGGCAAAGGCAAGATGAGTAAACGCAAGAAGATGGTGGCAGGGAAGGAGTTCCTGGCGCTGGTGCACGAGTTTCAGGATTCGGGCTATCTACCTGATGCGATGTTCAATTTCCTGACGAACGTCGGCTGGAACTTTGATCCTGACCAGGAGGTCTTCAGTCGCGAAGAGGCGATCGAACGGTTCAGCCTGGATGAGATCAATCCATCAGCGGCGGCGCTTCCCTATGAGAAGCTGGACTGGCTTAACGGACTCTACCTGCGTGCGTTGACACCTTCTGCACTCAAGTCGGCACTGTTGCCATTTCTGAGCCAGCAACTTGGGCTATCCGAAACCGAGCTGAAATCAGATCGCAGATTGGACGTTCTGATACCGGTGGTTCAAGAACGAATCAAACGCCTTGACGAGGCCGTCAGCTGGATCGATTGGGCCTTTCTGAAGTCTGACGAGATATCATATTCTGATCCAAAGCTGCTGATTGGCCGCAAGCTGGACGCCCGCCAAAGTGTTGAAATGTTGCGCGCCGCCGCCAATGTTTTGCAGGGGGTCGAACCGTTCTGCGCTGAAGCCATTCATGCTGCGTTTCGAGAAAGGGCTGAGGCGTTGGGGGTTAAGGCGGGCAGTTTCTTCGGGCCGGTTCGGGGAGCGATCAGTGGAAAGAAGGTTTCACCACCACTGTTCGAGAGCATTGAGGCAGTTGGCCGCGAGGAAACTTTGCAGCGGATCGGGCTTGCGGTCGCATTTTTGGAGGAGCATAGCGCATTGGAGGGGGGATAACCGTACCTGCAAGGGCCGGCCGACGGCTGAATGTCAGTTGGCCGGCCTCCTTGTCAAATGGAACTCGAACGGGCAATGGATTTGGTTCGTCACCTGCGAATGTGTTAGTATTTGGTGGATGTACTCGCCCGTTGGGGGATAGTTTAATCGGCAAAACGCCTGACTCTGGATCAGGTAATCGGGGTTCAAATCCCTGTCCCCCAGCTCCCATCTTGCGTGTCTGAAAGGCCTATATTTTCGGGCAGCAACAGTTGCAATCAGACGCCGCTTTCCTGGCACGGGAAAGCGGCGTTTTTCTTGTTATTCGGTCGGCCCTAGCGGTTGCGCCCGTACTCCTCGTGGCTGCTGACCCAATCCAGTGAACTGATCGCGGCGGCCAGCGAGAGCTCTCCCGCCAGGACGGTCCCTGCCACAATTTCGGCGAATTTCCTCACCTTGCCTTTGCCGCTGCAGCCGAGCAGTTCAAGGCACTCTCGCTGCGTGGCCAACGCTGTCCCACCGCCATAGGTGGCGACGATGAGCGAAGGAATGGTGATGGAGATATAGAGATCCTTATCGTCCGTCAGCTCGACGTAGATCAGGCCGGCCGAGGATTCCGATACATTGGCCACATCCTGGCCGGTGGCAATGAAAATGGCGGTAATCGCGTTGGCCGAGTGAAGTCCGTTGTTGTTGACGCCTGCCAGAATCGAACCGATATTGGCGACGCCGTAGTGGTAGAAGAGCTGCTCTGGCTGTACGCGCATGTTTTGGATCAGCACGTCGCGGGGAATGGTCGCTTCAGCCGTAACGCGCTTGCCTCGCGTGCGCATGATATTGACCTGAGAGGCCTTTTTGTCGGTAGCGAAATTCGATTCCAGATAGAAGCGCTTTATCTCCTGGCCGTCGTAGTGGTCCAGAATCCAGGAGCAGGCGGCGAAGGTTGCCCGCCCCACCATGTTCTGACCGCCGGCGTCTCCGGTCTGGTAGTTGAAGCGTAGAAATGCGAATTTATTGGACTGGTAAGGATCGATGTTGTCCAGCCTGGCCACGCTGGAAGTGGCTTCCGCCTCTTCCCTGATCGGGTTCATGTTTCTTTCCACCCAATCGATAAAGTCCCGGGCGCCGCGGGCATCCTCAAAGACAAAAACGGGCGCCCTCTGCATCGCGTCGGCCACGACCGTGCATTTCACTCCCCCGGACTGGTTGAGAAGCTTCATGCCGCGGTTGTAGGAGGCCACGAGCGTTCCTTCAGTTGTCGCCAGGGGAATCAGGAAGTCGCCCTTGGCATGTTCTCCGCAGACCGTCAAAGGTCCGGCGAAGCCAATAGGCACCTGCGCCACGCCGGTAAAGTTCTCAATGTTTCCTTGCGTTTCATGGGGATCAAACGAGTACTGTGAAATGTGTTCAAGCGAATGGCCGGTGTATTCCTTTACGAATTCCTGGCGCGCCTTGATTATGTCCTGGCCATAGTCGTCATCGCGATCGCGTGGGATTCTCGGCGCGTCGACCTTCTCCGAGATGGCGTCGTCGACCGTGAATTGGATCCGGCCAAATGGTGACGTCTGCACTCCGATCCGGATCTCATGGCGCCCAGATTCGAGAGGCGGGATCTGCGCTGTGATGAACACCTCTTTGCGCAGGGGAAACTCCACTGGCGCGCCGCTGTTGACCTGATCGGGTGAGACAACCTGCCCTTCGCCAAAGTCCAGGGAGAGGTCGTCATTGGATATCTCTTTGCCGTTAATGCTGATGCCGTGAAATCCGGTCAGCCTGGCGTCGCTCAGTCGATTCTTGATCGAGAACTGCACGCCGCTCTCGGTATTCTCCAGGCTGGCGTACGTGTAGAGACGCTTGAGCAACATTGAAGGAATAAGTGCCATGGGGCCCCCTTTGGTGCTATTGAACTGGAAATAGAGGAAACTACAGTGAGCGCGAGATCTGTTACGGAACAGGGGCCTAAAACCGGTCTCGAATGTCGTACGCCAACGGGCCGTGCATCATACCTGGACAGGCTTTCCAGCGATTAGGCGACGCGGGTTCCAATGTCGGAGCGCCATACAGCGCCTTCAAAGTGGATCTGTTCAACAGCCCCGTAGGCGCTATGGACGGCGGTCTTGAAGTCCTCTCCGGTTGCGGTGACGGAGAGTACCCGCCCGCCGTCGGTCAGGACAGTCTCTTCGCGATCCCCTACGGAAGGGATATGGGCGTCTTCCAACCTGGTCCCGGCGTGAAATACAAGAGCACCGCCACTGGCGGTCAATCCATCAGGAAGGCCTGTTATGGGCTTTCCGGTCTCGTAACTGTCCGGATAGCCATCTGAAGCCATAACTACGGTCACGGCCGACTCCGAAGACCAGACGGGCTCATGCCCGGCCAGACTGCCGTTCGCACAGGCCAGCATAAGTTCCACGAGGTCGCTCTGAAGTAAAGGTAAGATGACCTGGGCCTCAGGATCACCGAAGCGACAGTTGAACTCCAAGACCATGGGACCGCGGTCGGTCAGCATCAACCCTGCGTAAAGGACGCCCTGGTAAGGAGCGCCTTCAGAAGCCATTCCGGCCAGTGTTGGACGAAGAACCTGATGTTCGACGGTGTCCAGAATCTCACCGGTTGCCAGTGGGGACGGCGCAAAAGCTCCCATCCCACCTGTATTTGGCCCTCGGTCCGCGTCAAGCAAGCGCTTGTGATCCTGTGCGGCAGGGGCCAGCCGAAGGTTTTCGCCATCGCAAAAGGCCAGCACGGACAGTTCGGGGCCCTGCAGTCGCTCTTCCACCAGGACGGTTGTGCCTGCGTCGCCAAAGCGTCGATCCACCATCATCGCCCGCAGCTGCTCTACAGCCTCATCTTGACTTGTGGGTAGAAGAACGCCTTTGCCGGCTGCCAGTCCACTGGCTTTGAGGACGGGCAAGTCGTCCAGCCCATGGACGAAGTCGGCTGCGTCTTCGAATTCTGAAAAGATACGGGCCCAGCCGGTGGGAATCCCATGCCGGTTCAAGAACGCCTTCGAGTAGGCCTTGGAGCCTTCCAGCTGGGCGGCGGCTTTACCCGGGCCGAAGATCGTCAGTCCGCCGGCGGCGAATTCGTCGACGACTCCAGATACTAACGGCAGTTCCGGTCCCACGACTGTCAGCTCGACCTGATTGTCGAGAGCAAAAAGCCGTAACGTCTGCAAGTCTTCTACGGAGATAGGGACATTCGTACAGCCGGGAATTCCGGCTGTGCCCCCGTTCCCCGGAGCCGCGTAAATCCGGCCGACGTATCGGGAGTCCGCCAACTTCCAAGCCAGTGCATGCTCTCTTGCGCCAGAACCTACCAACAGAATGTTCATGCAGCCGTTATGGGATGATGGATCGTGGGGAGTGGAGACTCATCTGCATGGAGATAAGTTTTCTGTTCACAAACCATTCTGTGAAGAAGCGCCAAATCAGTCAGTTGCCTAACACGCCCGCGAATCTCTCTTTCTCCTTCAGCTCCAGCTCCAGTTCCACCATTGGCGTCTCGAACGGGTAGTCGCCGGTGAAACAGGCGTTGCAATAGCCGTCCTGCGCCCGCAGCGTATTCATCATGCCTTCAACGCTAAGGTAGTTCAGTGAGTCGACTCCGATGTAAACCTTTATCTCTTCCAAATCCTTGTGCGCCGCGATCAGTTCAGACTGGCTCGCCATGTCGACGCCCATGAAGCAGGGGAATCGAATGGGCGGGCAGGCGACTCGCATGTGAACTTCCGCCGCGCCGGCATCGCGGAGGAGCTGCACGAGCGGTCCGCTTGTGTTTCCCCGCACAATTGAGTCGTCTACCAGGACTACCCGCTGGCCCCTCAGATTTTCGGGCAATGGGTTGAATTTCATTGCCACACCGACTTTTCGCTGCCGGTCCGTCGGCTGGATGAAGGTGCGGCCGATGTAGCGGCTCTTTATCAGCCCTTCGCTATAGTCGATGCCGCTTTCCTGTGCGAATCCGATGGCGTGAGGCGTGCCGCTGTCAGGCACGGGAACAACGATGTCCGCCTCTAACGGAGCCTCGCGGGCAAGCTGGCGCCCCAACGCCTGGCGTACGCGGTGAACCAGACGGCCGCCGAGCATGCTGTCCGGGCGGGCGAAGTAGATCTGCTCAAACGTGCAGAATGCCGCCTTCTCGGCCGGCACGCCTTGCACGATGTCATATCCGTTCTGGTCGATGCGTACGATTTCGCCCGGTTCAATTTCCCGTACAGCGCGGCCGCCGATCGTAGCAAAGGCGCAACTCTCTGACGCAACGGCCAGCCCATTCTCAAACTCTCCCAGCACGAGAGGACGCAGACCCCAAGGATCTCTGACGCCATAGATGGCATCGCGGGTGAGGATAGTGAGTGAGTAGGCGCCCTCGGCAATCGTCATCATCTGGCGAATGCGCTGCAGCCAGGTACCGCGGGCGCCGGCCAATAGATGGATTATCAGTTCGCTGTCGGTCGAGGTTGAAAGACCAACACCCCGTTCCAGAAGCTCGCGGCGAAGCTGTGGCGCGTTGACCAGATTGCCATTGTGGCCAATGGCGAGCGGGCCGTCGAGCGTCTCCAGGATGTATGGCTGTGTGTTGTTCAGCCGCGGCGATCCGGTCGTGGAATACCGGGTATGACCGATGCCCAAATGCCCCTGCAGATGATGCAGATTGTCTTCGTTAAAGACCTGGGAAACGAGACCAAGCCCCTTATGGATGTGGGCGGTCGTGCCGTCGCAGGTGGCGATGCCGGCAGCCTCCTGACCTCGATGCTGCAGAGCGTAAATGGCAAAGTATGCCAGACGGGCGATGTCAATCCCGGGGGCGCTGATGCCAAAGACGCCGCATGCTTCACGGGGCGAATCGAACGGAGGCATAGTTGCAGCTCCTTGATTTACAGTGGGCGTTCAGACTGGAAGAACGCACACTTTGAATCTGCTCAGGGCGGCCATCAGTAATGGCGCCAGGTTCCAGACTCATTGACGCCGCAAGGCAGCGCGCGCTGCGAGTCCCGTTTCCAAGGCCGCTTCCGTCGTTTCCGCCGTCACCGTAAGGTGCCCCATCTTGCGACCGGGCCGAGGCTCATGTTTTCCGTACAGGTGCAACTTCGCACCGGGAACAGTCAGCAGCGCCTGCCAATCCGGTTCTCCATTATGCCAGAGATCACCGAGGAGATTCAACATGGCAACCGGTCGCAAAATCTCGGTTGACCCGGGCGCAAGCCCGGAAACGGTTCTCAACTGCTGCTCAAACTGGCTTGTCACGGCGCCTTCTATTGTCCAGTGGCCGGAGTTGTGGGGTCTAGGCGCAATCTCATTTATCAAGAGACGGCCGGTGGCCGCCGACCCTGAAGACTGCTCATCTCCATCCACTCGGGATTTTGGCAGGAGAAAGAATTCGATGCAGAGAACTCCTACTAAATCGAGATGTTCGCACAACCGGCGGGCCAACCTCTCCGCCTCAACAGCAACGGTCGGTTCTACTTCTGCCGGCGCGATAGTAGTGTCCAGAATATGGTTGACATGGCGGTTCTCGACCAAGGGATAGGCAGCAAAGTCACCATACACGCCCCGAGCCGCCACCATCGACAGTTCCCGCTCAAAGTCCACGTGCGCCTCAAGCACGCATGGCTGGCCTCCCAGCAACTGCCACGCGGAGCTCAGACTCACACCATGTTCTATGCGGGTCTGTCCTTTACCATCATAACCGAATGCAGCCGTTTTGAGAATGGCGGGACAACCAATCTCCTGGACGGCCTCTTCCAATTCCGAAGCATTCTTTACGAAGTGAAACGGAGTTACGGGCAGTCCTGCCTGGCGGAGCATAGACTTTTCGCGCCGGCGGTTTTGGGCAGCGTGGAGAATAGTGCCGGATGGGCGTACCGGCACGCCCTCTTCCGCTGCGATCTCTGCCACGAGGGAAGGGACGTTTTCGAACTCGAAGGTCAGGGCATCTACGCCTTTGGCAAACGCCCGTACCGCTGCGCGGTCGTCGTAGGCGGCGGCAGATTCCAAGTCGGCAATCTGACCGGTGGGGCTGTTGCTTTCCGGTGAATATGTATGCAGGCGATAGCCCATTCTGCGGGCCTCCATCGCCAGCATTCGTCCCAGCTGCCCGCTGCCAAAAACGCCAATCGTAGAGCCGGGGGGCAGCGGCGACCGACGCGCTTGAGGCACCGTGTTACTCCTTCTCTCCCAGTCGAATTTCCAGCACCTGGCTGGCTCGCGACTCTCGAAATTCCTGAAGCTGGCAGCGCAGTTCAGGCCGGGTAGCACCGAGAATGGAAATGGCGAGCAGGGCAGCGTTGATGGCGCCCGCTTTGCCTATGGCCATCGTAGCGACCGGCACTCCTGCAGGCATCTGCACAATGGAAAGAAGCGAATCCATGCCGTTCAGGGCCTGACTCTGGACAGGCACACCGATAACCGGCAGAAGGGTATGCCCGGCGACCATACCCGGCAGGTGCGCCGCTCCGCCTGCACCAGCGATGATCACTTCCAGGCCGCGCGCGGCTGCACTGCCGGCGTATTCGCTCATCCAATCGGGCGTACGGTGGGCAGATACAACCCTGCACTCATGGGGCAGGTCGAAGTCTGCCAAAGTCTCCGCGGTGAACTGCATACACCGCTCCCAGTCGGAATCGCTGCCCATAATCACGCCCACAAGGGGCGCTTTTTCTGAGGAGTTCACTGCCAGTCGCTCCAAATTCACATGCAGCCCTATTGCCGTCCGAAACGCGTACGGAGAGTGCCTGCCACCCGGTCGGCCACCGGCGTCTCCCCCGCTACAAATGGGCGGCCCGTCAAGAACTCGTAACAGCCGATGTAGCGCCGGCTGGCTTGCGCAGCCAGGTCGGCAGCCAGGGGCGGCGGCTGTCCGTCACCTATATAACCCCGCTCCGCGTAGGCCAAACGCACGAACTCCTTGTCATAGTTCTCGGGTTCCAAGCGCTCCATGCCTTTGCCTTCCTTTTGCGCGCTACCGGCAAGGAGCTCTTCATAGCTCGTCTCCGTCCAGAATCTACTGGAATCGGGCGTATGGATCTCGTCAATCAGGAGAAGCTCGCCGTCGCCGGCCAGGCCGAACTCATACTTGGTGTCCACCAGAAGAAGCCCTCCACGCGCGGCCATCTCCTGCCCGCGGGCGAAAAGGGCCAGCGCGGCATCACAGACTCGTTCCCACAGATCTGCTTCAACCAACCCCTTCTCCACGATCTCCCTGCTCGTGATCAGCTCGTCATGTCCGCCCTTTTCGGCCTTCGTGGTAGGCGTGATGATCGGTTGGGGAAGCCGGTCATTCTTGGTCATTCCATCGGGAAATTCCATGCCGTAAATCAAGCGCTCGCCCTGGCTGTATCGATACCAGAGGCTCGTCTTCGTAACCCCTGATATGTATCCGCGTACGACCACCTCAACCGGAAGAGGGCGGCATTTTCGGCCAATCGACACATTCGGGTCGGGCGACTCGAGAAAGTGATTGGCAACGATATCGCGCGTCTCTTCGAACCAGAACTGGGCAAGTTGATTGAGTGCCTGTCCCTTGAATGGGACCAGCCCCAGTATGTGATCGAAGGCAGAGAGGCGATCAGTTGTAATGAGGATGAGCTGATCGTCGCGCTCGTAAATGTCGCGTACTTTGCCGCTGCTTTTGGGACCGAGAAAGTCCAGGTCAAGTCCGGGGAAAGTCTCGGTCAGGGAACCGTTGTCCATTTTTCCTTTCTCCTTAATCCGAAATGCTTCGAACGGTTCGAAGCACGCATTATCGGCCGGCGCTTGCAATCATGGCTCGAAACAGGGAAAGTCCGAGCCCTTTACCGTCGCCGAGAGGATTCTGGATAGGGTCGACGTGGTCTTCCGGATGGGGCATCAGACCGATCACGTTGCCGGCTCGATTACAGATACCGGCAATGTCGGCGACAGATCCATTCGGGTTGAGCGGGTAGCGCCCATCGGCGCGCGCGCCGTTCGAGTCGACGTAGCGAAAGGCCACCAGCCCGTCCTTTTCCAAGCGCCCCAGCGTCTCGTTATCGGAAACTTGAAAATTGCCCTCCCCATGGGCAACCGGGCAAAAGACCGGTTCTCTTAACTGGGCCAGGCAACCGGCACGCGCTCCCTGCTCCACGGCCAGATGAACCCACCGACATTCAAAGCGATCGCGAGCGTTGTGGGTCAGGGTTACGTCTCGCCGCGCGACCGACCGGCGTCCGCCGTCGTCAGCTGCGCCCGGCAACAGGCCCGCCTTGACCAGGGTCTGAAAGCCGTTGCAGATGCCCAAGACCGGCTTACCAGTCTGGATGAAATCTGTCAACTCTTCGTGGAAGAAGACATGTAGATCCAGGGCCTGACGAACGCCTGCCCCAAGGGCATCGCCGTAGGAGAATCCTCCCGGCAGAACCAGCATGCCAAAATCAGAGAAGCGCCGGATTCCTTCCCGCAGCTGATTGACATGCACAATGTGCGGCGAGGCGCCTGCAAGTTCGCAGGCTCGCGCCGCCTCGGCATCACGGTTTGTGCCCGTGGCATGCAGGATCAGGACGGGCAGGTTCATTGCGTTCCCGACGGGGCGCGGTTTCGATAAAGAGAGATGAGAAGCAGGAATGTCATTCAGCTTCAGCCCCTTTCCAGGCTGAGACGATTTCCTCAATCGATATGTTGAAGATGGGCTGCCGGTTCCGGGCCCAGGCCAGCTGTTCGGACTCCGTGACCTCTCCGATAAGCGCAATTGGCAGGTCAGACAGGACTTCCTCCAGGGCGGCCCTGTCAGGGGGGGCCACTTCCAGCAATAGACGACCGTTGGTTTCACTAAAAAGTGGGATATAGGGATGGGAAAAACTGCTCCCAATTGCGGCCGCAATGTCCACAGCCGCGCCCAGGCGGCCGCCAAGACACATTTCTGCCAGTGCCACGGCCAGTCCGCCTTCGCTAAGGTCGTGGCAACTTTGGATCAGCCCCGCTTGCATTGCTGCGTGAACGGCCCGATAGCGCTTGAGCGGCTCTTCGGGCAAGGAAGGCGGGTCTCCGCCATTCCACCCTAACAGCTGTCCCAGGAGAGATCCTCCCAGCTCTTCACGCGTTTCCCCCAACAGGAAAATGAAGTTCCCCGGCCGCTTAAGGTGGGAGGTGC
Organism: Caldilineaceae bacterium SB0661_bin_32; assembly: GCA_009841235.1. Classification (GTDB taxonomy): domain Bacteria; phylum Chloroflexota; class Anaerolineae; order Caldilineales; family Caldilineaceae; genus Bin5. Next base: position 14,306 of record VXMH01000048.1, read on the forward strand.
AGGTGCGGCGCATGTCGGGCACTATGCCGATGGCCGAAATGAGTAGTGTTCCCGGGATAGGCTGACCTTCGAATTCATTGTAGAGGCTGTCCTTGCCGGAAATGTAGGGGGCATTGTATCTGACGGCGGCGTCGTAGCATCCCTGGCAGGTACGCACCAGCGCGCCAAGTCGATCCGGAAAGGTGGGGTTGCCCCAGCAGAAGTTGTCCAGCAGCGCGATTTGGTCCGGGTCCGCGCCGACAGAAACGGCGTTGCGAAATGCTTCATCGACTGCGCTGACTGCCATTGCATAGCAGTCTCGTTTTCCCAAAAGAGGGTTTATCCCCGCGCTGAGGGCGAAGGCGCGCCCATGGCCCCAAGTGCCGACAGGTTTCAGCACTGCCGCATCTGCAGGTCCGTCCATATGCGGCCCGACAAATGGCCGGACGAGCGTGCCGCCGCGAACTTCATGGTCATACGTTCGGACGATGCGTTCTTTGCTGGCCACAGTAGGATGGCTCAGCATCTGGAGGAGAAGCGCCTTTTCCTTCAACTTCGGGCGGGCACGCGCCAGGACTGTCTGCAGCGAGGAGTGATCCGGGGCAGGCTCCTCGTAAAAGGCTGTCCGGCTGGGGATGGGAAGCCCGTCATGCAGGAATGACATGGGCATCTCGGCAACGGCGCGACCGCCGTAGCGCACGCGCAGCCAGCCGTCACCGCTGAAGCGGCCCAGATCGCGCATCTCGACTTCCCAGAGGTCGGCCAGATCCTGGAGACGTGAGAGGTTGGCGGGCGGCACTGCCAGGACCATTCTCTCCTGGGCTTCGGAAAGCCAGATTTCCCATGGCGTCAAGCCGGGATACTTGAGAGGAACATCCTGCAACTCGATGTCGGCGCCCAGCTTTTCGCCCATCTCCCCGACGGCCGAAGAAAGGCCGCCGGCGCCGCAGTCGGTGATGGCGTTGTACAGGCGCCCGTCTCGGGCCGCTTCGACCAACTCAATCAGTCCCTTCTCCGTAATGGGATCGCCGATCTGCACGGCGCTGCCGGACTTCGTATGCGTTTCCTGGGTCAGCTCGGCCGAAGAAAACGTTGCGCCATGGATGCCGTCGCGGCCGGTACGCCCTCCCAGGACTACGATGCGATCTCCCTGGCGGGGTTCTGTGGGGTGGGACCCCTTAGGCAGCAGCCCCACTGCGCCGCAGAAGACCAAAGGATTGCCGAGGTACCCATCGTCGTATATGACGGCGCCATTGACGGTCGGCAGGCCCAGCTTGTTTCCGTAGTCACCGATACCTGCGACGACTCCTTCCTGGACGCGGGCGGGGTGAAGAATGCCCGCAGGGAGCTCTTCCGGGGGCAGCTCCTGGGGGCCGAAGCAGAGGACGTCGGTGCAGGCGACAGGCCGGGCGGAAACGGCGATTATGTCGCGCACGACGCCGCCAATGCCGGTGTTGGCGCCGCCGAAAGGCTCGAGAGCAGAGGGGTGATTGTGCGTCTCTACTTTGAACGCCAGATCGTATTGATCGTCAAACTCGATGATGCCGGCGTCGTCTACGAAGGCGGAACGCACCCAAGAGCGATTCACCTTTTCGGTCGCGGCCTGAATATAGGAGCGCAGCAGCCCCTGGATCTCGCCAACAGAGAGGGCCTGCCCGCCGGCTGACCGCAGCGTGAAGGCTATGTTTGACTTGAAGGTCTTGTGAACGCAGTGCTCGCTCCAGGTCTGGGCCAGTGTTTCCAGTTCGACATCGGTGGGGGCGCGGCCGATCTCGTCGTAAAAGCCCTGGATCTCCTTCATCTCTTCGGCGTCAAGCGAGAGCAGCCGCTCCCGACTGCAAGCGAGCAACTCTTCCTCGTTGAGCCCTGCCAGAGAGACCTGTTCCACATAGTCGCGGGCATCGCTGCCGTGACCAAACAGGGGTTCGATTGCGCCGAGGCTGTAGCGCTCAATCGTGTCGTTGCACAGCAGGTCTCGGGCGAGCCGGTGCAGGTCCGTCCGGGAAAGGTCCCCTGTCAGGCGATACCTGGTGGCGGTTGCTGCCTCTAAATCGTGGATACCCAGTTCGGCGGCGCCGCGTTCCAGTACACGTGCGGCCACGTCGGTCACGCCAGGGCGAAGGGCAACCTCGACAACATGCTCGTTTGAGGCGTTAGAGGGTTGAATTCGACTATCGTCCGAGCAGGGGCGCGGCGGGGATATGACCTGGGCCGATTCGGTAACGGGATCGACCAGGAGAAAGTCACACAGCCTGTTGATCTGGTCCGGGCTTGGGGCTGCAGCAGCGCGGCATGTAAGGAAAAAGAGCTGTGTCTTGTTGCAGGACCGGAGGGAACTGATGCCTAATCTGTGCGCGGCGGCCGCAATCCTGGGATCGCCTTCTTCGCTCTGCTTGGTGACTTCGATGCGGAAGTTGCTCACAGCGGGCCTCTGAACAAAAAAGCCCCGATGTCATGCTGTGGAAGACCACCTTATGACACTGGGCTTTTCTGAAAAAGCAGGTGCTGGACGGGCCGTCCGGGCTGGGCGGCCCCGCTGTACCCCCAAGGGGATTCGAACCCCTGTTGCAGGCTTGAAAGGCCTGAGTCCTAGTCCTCTAGACGATGGGGGCGCGCTGCTTGCAGGCGCACAAGACAGTCTATCAGTAAGGGGGAATCCAGGTCAAATTTTGGGGCGTTCCGGATCGAATTGGGTCGGGGAATTCGGCGCGTATTCAAGGCCGGCGTTCAGGCCCAATGCCGGTCAAAGGCGGGCTTGAAGATCAGAGGTCTTGCGAACGCCGCCGGATCTTCCAGGGCTCCACAACCCGGTCAGATATGATTGCATCCGCCATCATTGCCAGGAAGGTTTCGCCCACCGGCCCACCATTCCTGAAACTCGGGATAGGGGTGCTGAGATACGGCAACTGAGAGAGAGGATAACATGGTCTCGCATTCCCTTATGGATACACGTATTGCTTGATTTGCTCGATCTTGTAATATCATACTATCAGGGCGCTGTGCCATTCCATTGAATACATTTTACCTGGATCACAGAGAGGCGGAACAATGAAACGATTACTGTCAATCCTGTTAGTTGCTGTCCTTTGTTCAGGCGCGTGCGTAGCTCCCGTCGCGCCGCAGGGCGCTCCCGCCGATGACGACGGAGGCGCATCCGCGGCCGTTAACGACCTTCTCGGAGAGATCATGGCGCGCGGCACGATCCGGATTTCCACAGACCCTAACTATGCGCCCCAGAGTTTTCTGGACGAGAGCGGAAATTTTGTTGGATTCGACGTCGATGTAGCTAAAGAGATCTCCCAGCGCCTCGGCGTGGAAGTTGAGTTCGTCACGCCGGATTGGGACCTGATCACGGCCGGCAATTGGGGGGACCAGTGGGACATGAGCGTAGGCTCGATGACCATCACAACTGCGAGGCAGAAGATTCTCGCCTTCGCTTCCCCTCCCTATTACTACACGCCTGCCCAGTTTGCAGCGGTGGAGGGCTCCGGGATCGAGACGCTGGAGGACCTGAACGGCGCGACGATTTGCGTTGGCGTCTCCACCACGTACGAGAGCTGGTTGATGGGTGATATGGAGGGATTGGGATTGCCGGCTGCCAGCTTCTATGTTGACTCTCCTCCGGCTGATGTAAACATCCTCCCACTGACGGTCGACAACGACTGCGTACAGCAGATTCAGGCCGGCCGCCAGGAGTTCCAGGCTTTTCTGACCTCAAACACTGTGGTGGAGGCCGCCATTGCGGAGGGCATCGCCATTCACAGAGTTGGCAAACCGGTCTTTTCCGAGAACCTTGCCGCGGCCTTTGACAAAAGCGCTTCCAAGGACATTGCCAGCCTGGTAGAAAAGGTCAGCGAGATCATCGGCGCCATGCATGACGATGGAACGCTAAGCAGCTTGTCAATGGCGTGGTTTGGAGAGGACCTGACGAGCGATCCCACCAAGTAGCCAGGTACTGGGATTCAGAGACCGGTCCAGGAAGCTGAATTGCCATTCGCTATGCGACAGCCCGCGGACAGCCGCTCAGAACGGATAGTTGAATGACGACCGCGCCTCCAGACGAGCGTTTTGCCTTCCAGGCTGAACAGATCCTGGCATCGCAGCGGCGCGATGCACGCCGCTTCGCCATGGGGGTGCGCGCTTGTTACGCGCTGCTCTTGCTGGCGCTTGTGTACGCCTTCAGCGGAGCCGAGTTCAGGGTCGGCGGCCTGCAGTTCACGACAATTTCGCTGGACTGGACGTTTATCCAAAGCCACTGGTTTTTCATCTTCAACGGGGTCTGGCTGACAATTCTGCTGTCGGTTCTGTCGATCATTTTGGCGACAGTTCTCTCGCTTCTGGGCGCGCTGGGGCGGTTGTCGAAGTCGGCGCCCGCATACGCACTGGCGACCTTTTATATTTCCCTGATCAGGGGAACGCCCCTCTTGTTGCAGGTCGTCTTCTTCTTTCTGGCTTTGCCGCAACTCGGAATCCGACTGTCAGGTCTGTCGGCAGGCGTGCTGGCATTGGGGTTAAACTACGGCGCCTACATGACGGAGATCATGCGGGCGGGCATTCAGTCGGTGGACGCGGGCCAGCGAGAAGCAGCAAAGTCGATGGGCATGTCTCAGTTTCAGATCATGCGATTTATCGTTCTGCCTCAGGCATTGCGCCTGGTCATCCCGCCGATCGGAAACCAGTTCATCGCCATGCTGAAGGATACGTCGCTCATTTCGGTTACGGGTTTCGTATGGGAGCTGCTCTGGCGGGCGCAGAAGCAGGGCCGGGCCAACTTTCGCAGCCTGGAAGCTCTTCTGATTGCGGCGGTCTTCTACTGGATCATAACAATAATTTTTTCGGCCTTTCAGGCGCAGATCGAACTGCGTCTCTCACGTGGTTATCGGTCGGCAGTGTAGAATGAGGGAACCTGCGGCGAACCGGCTGGACGCGCAGCATTTTCGGAGCCCGGCTTTTGCCCCGTTAAAGGATAGACTGGCTTCAGATTGGACAGTTCCACTTTGGTTGGAGAAAGGATCACATGACACATCAGTTCAGCATCTGTTCATATAGTTTCCGCCGTTCGTTCGAAAGCTGCGCGATGGACTTTCGCGGCTACGTGGATTTCAACAGGCAGCATGGCTTTGCGCAGCTGGACCCCTGGATGAAGCACATCGAGCCCGCGCTGGAAAACAAGAGCTGGCTGGCAGATGCCAAGAGAATGGCGGAGGACGCGGGGCTGCCCTATGGGTGCATCGCGGTGGACGGCGGGCACATGTACGAGGAGGACGCCGCCCAACGCGCTTTGTGCCGGGCGACGGCGCTGCGCTGGCTGGAAATAGCGGCTGCGCTCGACGCGCCGCAGATGCGCATTGATTCCGGTGGACCCGAAGCGCTGACAGACGAGGTATTCGAGAAAATCGTTGAGGGCTACAACGAACTGATACCAGCTGCGAAATCGGCGGGCGTGGAGATCCTGGTGGAAAACCACTGGGGCCCGACGAAGTACGCGGAGAATACCGTCAGGCTGCTTGAGGCGGTGGAAGGGCTTGGACTCTTGTTCGATACGAACAATTGGGCCGAGGGCACGCAGGAACGGGCCTGGCAGTTGTGCGCCCCTTATGCCCGTCTCACACACTTCAAGACGTTCTCGTTTGACAGCCAGGGCAACGATCCGTCGGTCAATTTGGACAGGGCCTGCGACATTCTGCTTGAAAAAGGCTACAAAGGGGTCTGGGGGATTGAGTCAACACCAGTAGACGGCGACGAAGAAGGCGCGGCACTAAAGACAATGGCGCTGCTTCGCCGGGCATTGTCCGTGTAAGGGTTCTCACAGGGAGCGTTCTCTTCGCCCCTCAGCAGTAACATACCGCGCTTGTTTGCAACCAGACTGCAAGTCATACAGATCGTCAGAGAGTTTCCAAACATGACACAAGACAAGACTCGCATTGGGATCATCGGTGTAGGCCAGATCGGCAAGGGCCACGTTCGCAAGTATATGGAGATGCCGCACGTAGAGATAGCGGCCATTGCCGACATCAACGAGGCCGAGGCACAGAGGGTGGCGGCAGAAAATGGCATCGAAACCGTTTACACGGATTTCCGGCAGCTGCTGGCCCGAGACGACATTAAGGCTGTCGATGTTTGCCTGCACAACAACTACCACATGCCGGCGACGGTGGCTGCGCTGGAAGCGGGCAAGCATGTGTTTTGCGAGAAGCCGATGGCCGGCGCCTACGTCGACGCCGACAAGATGCTGGAGGCATCCAGGGATTGCGGCAAGATGCTCAGCATCCAGAACCGGGTGTACTTTACCAGTGAGACCAAGGCGGCCAAGTCGTTGATAGACGGGGGTTATCTGGGGAAACTGTATCACGCTCGCTCAACAGGCTATCGACGGCGCGGCAGGCCCTTTGTGGACGGCTACGGCTCTCCCTTATTTGTCAACAAAGAGACCGCCAGCGGCGGTGCGCTCTATGATATGGGCGTCTATCACATTTCGACGGTTCTCTACCTGTTGGGCAACCCGGACGTGCTGCGAATCTCCGGCAAAACATACCAGGAGATCGCTATGGACGCGGACCGTCGAGAACGGAGCAACTACAACGTGGAGGAGCTGGGCCTGGGCTTTGTGCGGTTGGCCGACAACATAACCCTGGACATTATCGAGGCATGGGCCATTCATTTGGACGCCTTCGAGGGTTCCTACGTTGTCGGCAGCGAAGGCGGTGTGCGCCTCGAGCCTTTCGGCTACTTCCATAGCGCCGGCGACCTGGACCTGGACTCCACGGCCAATCTGCAGATGTTCGACTTCCGGCTGCACAACGTACATGGGCAAGGAGACGTGTACGACAGCGAGCAAGAGCATTGGATCGCCGCGGTGGAAGGCAGGGTCGAGCTTCTTCCGACGGCTGAGATCGCCCTGAATTGCATGCTGATCTCGGAGGGCATCTACCTGTCCAATCAGCTGGGGCGGGAAGTAAGCGCGGAGGAGGTGCGAGAGGCTTCGGTCTCGACGGCCGTTGCCATCTGAATGAGAAGCCGAAGTTTGTCAGTTATTGAGAAGAAAGAAGGGCGCCAGGGAGTCGTTTTCTGATCCTAAGCGCCCTTTGCAGTTCCAGCAGGCTTGTCAGAATGGACGGGACTGTCTAGATGGCCTGGCAGCGAATGAGACGGGCCGTTTCTTCCCGGTCGTTGCGGACGGTCTGGGCCTCGCCAGAAGGGATGAATGCGCCTTCGTGACGTGATGCGCGCAGCGTTTCTCCGCCGGCGGTGATAGACACCTCGCCTCTCCAGACAAACCAGACGGCTTCCTTGTCTTCTGACGCGGACGCCTCCAGGTTTCCTCCCTGGCCTAATTCAAAGTAGTCCAGCCGCATCTCCGGTGTCCCCGTGGCGGGAGAGGCCGGGGCCCACGATTTCGTCATGCCGTCCTCTGAAGCGATTCCTGACGCAAGATTGTCGATGCGTACGGTTGTCCGGTGGTTGTCGGGCGGGCGCGGCGTGGTGCCTGTTTTGGAGGGGTCCCGTTCTCCTTTGTACAGGGCCTGGTCGGGGGGCGCCTGGAAACTGATCAGGGTCGCCTCAGCGCCGCTGGTATTGACGGTGCCGTGAACTTCGGGGGAAGGCACGTAGGCAAACTGGCCCGAGGTGATCGGCGTGTAGGCATCCCCTTGCCGAACTGAGACTCCTCCCTCAAGCACAATGAAGATGTCGGCGGACTCTTCGTGAAAGTGCTGAGGGAACTCCTCGTCAGCCTGGAAAACGGAATAGTTGAGGGTAATGTCCTGCGCGCCGGTCGAGGGCCCGACCAGGTTGCGGGAATCGCCTTTGCCCATTTTGAAGGCAGCGGCCTTGCTGGCAGAGAGAAGGGTTGCCATAGACTGGACTCCTGCTGTAAATTCGTTTGTTGCGGGTCGGCCGCAAAGATCAGTGGGCGCAAGTCATGTTGCGGCGGGCCAGCACGAGAATTCCGAGGAACTATGTGGCTCCGGGTATCGCCCCTATTTCAGTCGACAGTATTCTTCAGGCCTTGCCTAGACGCTGTAATGCGAGCCGTCGCCCAGATTGTTGGCGGCGCGCACGGGGCGGAAAAGGGTCCGGCGCAGGGGCGGCATCGATGCCACGAGCTCGGGATTGGGATCCCAGTCGTGCCACTTGCTGTCCACCGTATTGTAGCAACTGAAAATCGCCACGCGCGGGGTCTCGCGGTTGGTCCAGGGGCGGGCGCTATGGGTCAGCGATTCGGTGAAGAAGAGAACGGAGCCGGCAGGACAGGTGTAATCGTCCCAGATCGGTGAGTGCTGATCATGGATCGAGTCGGGGGCGGGATAGGCAGTTTTGTGGCTTCCGGTCACCAGGAGGGTGCCGTCACCTTCGCGTACGGGATTCAGCTCCCAGACGACGCGAGTCAGGCCGGCGTGCGACTTGCCGGGAACGCTGTGATAGAAGTGTGTGTCGCCGGGAAAGCGGAAGAAACCGCTGCCGTTGTGCGGTCCAAAGTTGCCTTCGCCGGCTTCGCGGTAGAAAAGGCTACAGGACTCCATGCGGAAACCGTAACAGTTCCGGCGCGAGAGAGGCGGGAAGGCGACGAATTCGTTCATAAAGCCGACGACTACAGGGTGGTCGGAGAGTTTTGTCAGCGGGCCCCCCAGGGGCGAGCGCTCTTGTTCGGGGATCGAATCGGGGTCGTGCTGAAGCTGCAGACCAAAGTCACGCATCTCCCTGGCTTCCTCTTCGCTCAAGACGCCGGGAATTAGGAGCCAGCCATTCTTGTCAAAACAGTACTTCTGCTCCGGTGTGAGGTCGACGACGGGCAGGCCGTCGGCGTTGGCGCTGGGGAATTCCTGAGCGCTCAAATCTAGCTGCTGCCCGAGACTGTGTGCAAAAATGTAGGGTGTATTGTCGCCAAGCTGTTGATCGGGCATTGGAACTCAAGTCCTTTCGGTGGTCCAGGCGGCCAGTGCCTTCGTCGTAAGGTTGGCCTTTTTTTGGATTGCATACAACTGGAATGATACACCAGAAGCAGAGTAATCTAAAGCGCGGTAATCCGATTGGGGAGTACCTGCGCCCTGGAGCGAACGATCCTGAGCTATGGTTCCCGTGCAAAGGAGGGAGGGGCAGATTCTCCAAACTCGGAAGGGCAACGTCGCATAGCTCCCTAGTTCAAATTCCACCTGAGAAGACCAACTCAGTCTGAGCATCGAGGCGGGTAGTTTTTCCGGAAAATTCAAACCGTTTGCCACGCCTACATCGTGCATGGTACACTCCCTCTCGATTGAAGGTCCCCAGGACGGTCATGGCCGCAGACCGATTGTGTTCGACACTCTGCTCGTCAACAGATAGCAGTTCTCATGTAGATCCTTTGTTGGTACCGCCATCCACTCTAAGAGGAGAAATCGTGATGACGAAAACTACGCGTAGAGACTTCTTGCAAAAGGCCAGTTTTGTCACTGCCGGCGGGTTGCTTGCAGCTTGTGCTGCCCCAATGGCGCCGGCGGCAGAAGGTGATGGCGAGATGGCGCCGTCTCAGGAGATGTTGGAATTGCGTGTCGGCGCAATTGCCGGCATCGTAACTGAGGGCTTGCAGGCGCTGGCGGACCTGTACATGGAGGAGAACACCAACATTTCGGTGTCGATTGACGTGCTGGCTGACGAGCAGTATCAGCAGGCGTTCCTGCTCTTTTCCAGCGAAGATACGCCGGACGTGTCCTGGTATCAGTGCGTGCCGGCGAACCGCTACAATGACATGGTCACCAGCCAGATCCTGGTCCCGTTTGATGATCTGTATGAGCAGGAAGGCTGGTATGACGCATATCCGGAAGGGATCGTTGACTTCCAGCGTCAGCCCGACGGCCACTTCTACTCGGCGACAATTGCCGTGGTGTGGACGCCCTACACCTATTACAATAAAGAGATCTTTGACGAAATCGGAGCATCACCGCCGGAGACCTGGGACGAACTGTATGAGATGTCGGCGGAGTTCCGGGCGGCCGGATACCAGCCGCTGGCGGTCGACTACAACATGGGCATCCAAAGCCACTTCAATGACGGCATGCAGCTGCGGTCCTGGAGCCGGGACCAGTATAACTGCATGCCGATAATGTGGCGGTCGGACCGGCCGGCGGATTGCAACGAGTACAGCTGGACGGACCCGGACTCGGTGCGGATTTACGAGTACATACAGGCGATGGTCGACAACGGGGTCTTCGTGGACGGCGTTACGGGACTGACGGACTATCAGAACGGCAGGTCGTTGTTCACGACGGGCAAGACGGCAATGTGGCAGACCGGCTCGTGGGACGGCGGGGGATCAGGGCTCGTGCGTGACGTTGAGTTCGATTTGGGTTATTTCTACTATCCTGAGATCCGGCCGGAACGAACGGGTAAGGTAGGGGCCTGGGTTCCTGACGGACTGATCGTTCCGAAGTCGGGCAGTAACATCGAAGCGTCGCTGGAGTTCGTGGCCTGGGCCTACCGTCTGCCGCAGGCTTCATTGTATGCACAGACGGCGGGGATTCCCCATGGCCGCGCGGACATTCCCGCTGAAGTGTACGCTGAGATTTTAAGCGAGATGCAGTTGGCTTTCCTGGAAGACAACAATAAGTACGGGACACCGGCGTTGTTCGAGGCTTCGAGCAGCCAGCCATACCAGCAGGCGACGATCAAGTCGGTGGACCAGATGATGGCGGGCGGGCTGACGCCTGAAGAGGCCGCTGCCTGGATGCAGGAAAAGACGGTGGAGATTCAGGCCGACCAGAGCTAGACGGCGAAGTTTCCGGAAAACAGGATTGAAATGTAAGGTCAACTTGTGCAGGGAGGTTCGAAAGGGCCTCCCTGTTTTCGTTTGGAGGTGCAGAGTTGGCAACGGTGAATTCAAGGGGGGCGGTTGGAACAGCGGGCGGCAACAGGTTCATGCGCGGCTTCAGGAACGCTTTGCCGTGGTATCTGTTCATTGCGCCGGCTTCGCTGATGCTGCTGACGCTGATGGCTTATCCGCTCTTCGACACGCTGCGGCTGTCGCTATTCAAGTGGGGCGGGCTGGGGCCGCAGACATTCATTGGGTTGAGGAATTTCTCCAAGCTCTTCGGCGACGAGATTTTCTGGCGTGCGCTTGGCAACAGCTTTATCTTCGCCATCGTAGTGCCCTTTTTCACGGTTTCAATCGGTCTGTTTCTCGGTGTGGCAATCAGCCGGCGTTTGAAAGGATGGCAGGTCTATCGTATCGCATTCTTCATTCCGGTGATGATGTCAGGCGTGGTGGTAGCGACGCTGTGGGCGAACATGTTTGAGTTCAACCACGGTCTGTTTAACACAGTGCTGAGGAGCATCGGGCTCGACGCCCTGGTCCAGAACTGGCTGGGAGATCGCAATGTAGCGTTGATAAGCGTCATGCTGGTACCGATATGGCAGTCTGTGGGTTTTCCGATGATCGTGCTGCTGGCGGCTATCGAGGGCATCCCGCAGGACATGCACGATGCCGCCACGATGGACGGTGTTAACGAGTGGCAGCGAATCTGGGGCCTGATCGTGCCGCTGATCAAGCCGGTGCTGGCGTCGATAACGATGCTCTCGATCATCGGGGCGATGAAGGTTTTCGACATTGTGCTGGTGATGACGAAGGGCGGTCCAGCCTTCAGCACGCAGGTGTTGGGATACTACCTTTTTGAGACGGCCTTCCGCTCCGGCTACTTCGGCTACGGTTCGGCGATAGCGGTGGTTATGTTTGTGGTCGTATTCGCTATAGCTTACGCCTATGTGCGGGGTGTGCGGATAGAAAGTGTTGAGTACTAGGACTGCTAGAGTCCGAAGACCCGGACTTACACGATGACTGTCCAGGTTTGGCGAGTCAGTTAGAAAGGAACGGAACCGATGGCGGCAAACAGGTTAGCTTCTCGTTCGGAGGGAAGGAGCGTTGGGGGAGACAGGACGCTCGGCTGGTGGGCCGGCAGCAGCCTGCGCCCCATTATCTATGGCCTGCTGATTGTGGGAGCGCTGGTCCAGGTATATCCGATCTTCTTTCTGCTGATGAACACGCTCAAGACGGATACACAGATACTGAATACACCCTTCAGTCTGCCGACGGGCTTCTCGATGGCGCCCTTTATTGACGTTTGGACCGGGGACCGCACGGGGATGTTCTTCGGGAGATATTTCTTCAACAGTGTAATCGTGCTGGCGGCCACGCTGGTGCTGATGCTGGCGATCTCGTGCCTGTGCGGTTACGCGATGGCGCGGGGGCAGTTCCCTGGCAATGGGACTCTGCATCAGGCGCTGTTGCTCAGCCTGGCTGTGCCGGCACATGCACTCGCTATTCCATTGTACTTTTTCGTAGGCAGTCTGGGGCTGCGCAATAGCCTGTTTGGCCTGACGCTTGTATATGCCGCGCTGGGCGCGCCTTTCACAATCATTCTGATGCGGGCCTATTTCATGCACATGCCGGTGGAGTTGGAAGAGGCCGCTCGTATCGACGGTTGCGGCCGGCTGGGCGTCTTCCTGCGAATCGTCATGCCCATCAGCCGGGGACCGATCGCGGGCATGGCGATTATAAACATCAACTGGATTTGGAGCGAGCTTTTCTTCTCACTGATTTTGATGAATAAGGCCGACGTACGAACGTTGCCACTGGCGATCGCGTTGTATAAGCCGGCGCCAATGACGGTGGAAACGGTGCTGGCGTTGCAATACGCGGCGATGGCTCTGGCCACGATACCTGTGCTGATTCTGTTTTTCCTCTTCCAAAGGCAGATCGCATCGGGCATGACGATGGGGGCGTTCAAGTAAGCGGAGCCGGGGTCCGGGGCTGGTTCATTGTTGAGCCGAGTCGCGTAAGACCGGTGTGCCGGCGACACGTCTTGATATGGCGAGTCGGGTGGGAACAGCGTTCGGTCGTAGCTGCAGCGAGGATTCTGTGATGGTTATGATCTCAAGAACAGTTGTTGAAATGATAAAGCCGATTGCCAAGCGGTCCCTTTTGACCTGGGAATGGCTTGAATCGGGCGTTGTCTTCGACCTGACCTCCAAGGATGTTCTGGCCAATCCCTATCCCACGTATCAGAGGTTGAGGGAACGGGACCCTGTCCACCGGATGAGGTTGGTCGACGCATGGGTTCTGACCAGGTATGAAGACGTACAGGCTGTGCTGCAAGACCATCGCCGATTTTCCAACCAGGAGGCCGGAGCGGGCGATCGAGAGTACACGAAGGACCGCAGTATGCTGGACCTGGATCCACCGGACCACACGCGGCTGCGTTCGCTTGTTTCGAAAGCGTTTACACCTCGTTCGGTAGCGGCGCTGGCGCCGCGCATTGAACGGATCGTGGAGGAGCTGCTGGACGAAGTTGACGGCGAAGACAGGTTCGACCTGATCGACAGTTTCGCGTTTCCACTGCCGATTATCGTCATCGCTGAAATGCTGGGCGTTCCGGCTGAAGACCTGGACCGGTTCAAAGATTGGTCAAATGACATCGTCCTCTCGTTGGAGCCGATCCTCAGCAGGGAGCAGAGGGAACGGTTTCGCCGGTCGGAACAGGAGCTCTACGAGTACTTCGAGGGAATCATTGCGCTGCGGCGGCAAGAGCCGCAGGACGATCTCGTGAGCGCACTGCTGGCGGCCGAGGAAGAGGGCGACAGGCTTTCACACGGGGAACTTCTGGCTACATTGTTGCTGTTGCTGGTTGCGGGTAACGAAACGACGCGCAATCTCATTGGCAACGGCATGCTGGCGCTGCTGCGAAACCCTGGGGAGCTGCAGCGGTTGAGGGAGCAGCGCGATCTGCTTGACCCGGCCATCGACGAGTTGCTGCGGTACGACAGTCCTGTGCAGCTCGACGGTCGCACGGCTCTGGAAGACGTGGAACTCGGGAGCAAGTTGATACGCACCGGGCAGCAGGTGGTCAGCGTTGTGGGTGCGGCAAATCGCGATCCGGCGGCGTTTTCGGACCCCGACAGGCTGGACATTGGGCGGCAGGAGAAGAGCCACATCTCTTTTGGGCGGGGGATTCACTACTGTTTGGGCGCTTCGCTGGCGACGCTGGAAGGGCGCATTGCCTTCGAGGGCCTGCTGGAGCGGTTTTCTACAGTTCGACTGGCCGCAGAGCCGCAGCAGAGAAAGCAGGTGGTCCTGCGAGGTGTAGAGAACTTGGTAGTCGACGTTGAACGGCCTTCTCGATTTGTGTCGGCAGGAATGGGGCCGCTTGCAACGGTCAGATCGGAAGCGTCCAATTCTTGACTTTGCGGAACAGTTACGATAGCCTTGCCTGAATAAGCAGTTCCGGTGCGTTAAAGACCAGTGACGAGAATGAATTCCATAATTATCAGTTTTGCGAGGAGGAGGCCCGCGGGAAGCGGGCGCAAAGTCCGGCAGCAACAGTCCTGAGGGATTGCTGTTAGACTGCGCAGTACTCTTCGCTCGTTTCCCGTATGCCGCTTCGGTAGGTCCGAAGTGGCATTTTTTGTTTGTGGAGCAGATTAGCCGAGTCCGGTGGTCAGGGGTTGGAAGCCCAGACAGGCAGGGTCGAAGTTTCACAGTGAAGGAATGAAAGGAGCCACCCACAACATGAAGGAGCGCGTATGGCTGTCAAAGGATCTGTGAGAAAGGCAGTGCTCGCCTATTCCGGCGGCTTGGATACGAGCGTGATCGTTCCGTGGTTGAGGAACAACTACGACTGCGAAGTCGTTTGTTTCTGCGCCAACCTGGGCCAGGAGGAGGAGTTGGATGGTCTGGAAGAAAAGGCCATTGCTTCCGGCGCCACACGATGCTACGTTGAGGATTTACGGGCCGAGTTCCTGACCGATTTTGTGTTTCCAACGATGCAGGCCGGCGCCATCTACGAGCGGGACTATCTGCTGGGGACATCGTTTGCGCGTCCGCTGATTGCAAAGCGGCTGGTGGAGATCGCGCAATTGGAGGGGGCCGACGCAGTGTCACACGGGGCAACCGGCAAGGGCAATGACCAGGTTCGCTTTGAATTGACGGTGATGGCGTTGAATCCGAAGCTGAAGATCATCGCGCCTTGGCGGGAGTGGGATATCCGCGGCCGTTCGGATGCGCTGGACTATGCTGAGGAGCACAACGTCCCCGTAAAGGCGTCGGCGGACCGCATCTACAGCCAGGACCGCAATCTGTGGCACTTGAGCAATGAGGGCGGGCCGTTGGAAGACCCATGGACGGAGCCGCCGGCCGACATGTTCGAGTGGACGCAGTCTCCGGAGAACGCGCCGGATGAACCCGCGTATGTTGAGGTCTACTTTCGCCGCGGCTTTCCTGAACGGGTAAACGGAGTAGCGATGGGCCCGGTCGAATTGGTGCAGCAACTCAACGAGACCGGCCGCGTGCACGGCATCGGGCGCGTGGACCTGGTAGAGAACCGCCTGGTGGGCATGAAGAGCCGCGGGGTTTACGAAACGCCGGGCGGCACGATCCTTTACAAGGCGCATGCGGCGTTGGAACAACTGTGCCTGGACAAGGACACGCTGCATTGGAAGCAGCAGGTGGGTCTGCGCTACGCCGACCTGGTCTATAACGGCCAGTGGTTCACGCCATTGCGCAGTGCGCTGGACGCGTTTGTGCAGGAAACGGAGAAGTCGATCAGCGGGACGGTGCGCTTGAAGCTGTACAAGGGCAACGCGATGCTGGTCGGGCGCAGGTCGCCGCACAGTCTGTACCGGGAAGATTACGTTACTTTCGACGAGGACGACGTCTATAACCAGGCCGACGCGGAGGGCTTCATCCGGCTGTTTGGGCTGCCCTTGAAGGTGGAGGCGTTGCTCAGAGAGGAGCATCCGGCCGACTCGATGCCTCCTTTGCCGGACGGGGCGGCGGCGGAAGGTGACTGGATCAAGAGAGATTAGTGGAAACTGGGCAGGGGTAAGTTGGGTAGGTAAGACTGGCATCAGGCGAAGTGGAGATGCAAGCGGTTAGCCGGGCAGGTAGCGCCTGATGCTTTCAAAACTTTGGAGAAGACAATGTCTGAGAAAGAACATGCTTTTGCGGGCCCTTCAGCGGCGGCGATTCCTGTGAAGGGTTTCGATGCGGCGGGGATCCATTGCGGGGTCAAACCGACTGGGGCTTTGGATTTGGCCCTGATCGCCAGTCCTACGGCCTGTCGCTCCGCGGCTGTGTTTACGCAGAATGCTTTCCCGGCAGCGCCGGTCCTGTATGACCGCGCTCTCTTGCGCATGAATCCGGAAGGGACGCACGGCGTTGTGATCAACAGCGGAAACGCCAATGCCTGCACAAGCGCAGAAGGGAACGCCAATGCCCGGCGCATGGCCGAGGCTGCGGAAAAGAGCCTGGGAAGTACCGACAATACGGCCTTTGTTATGAGCACCGGCGTAATCGGTGTGCAACTGCCGATCGATGTGATCGAAGCCGGGATTCCAGAGGTGGCTGCCAAGCTCCGTACTGACGGATGGGAGGAGGCGGCGGAGGCGATCATGACGACGGACGTCTTTCCCAAGTGGGCATCGAGCCAGGCGGAGGTCGGCGGGCAGACTGTGACTGTGACCGGCATCGGAAAGGGCGCAGGGATGATTCACCCGAACATGGCGACGATGCTGGCGACGCTGGCGACGGATGCGGCGATTGCCCAGCCACTGCTTCAGGAGGCACTGGCTTCGGCAGTTAGCCACAGCTTTAACCGCATCAGTGTGGACGGCGATACGAGCACCAATGACACTGTGCTTGTGCTGGCAAATGGCGCCGCCGGGAACGCGGAGATCACTGAGAAGGGCGCGGACTACGATGCTTTTGTGGAGGCGCTGACGGCGGCTTCGATGGAGCTGGCGAAGCTGATCGTTCGCAACGGTGAGGGCGTTACGAAGTTCGTGACGATCCAGGTAGAGGGTGCGGTGAGCGACGAGGAAGCACATACCGTTGCCAACTCGATTGCAAAGAGTCCGCTGGTGAAGACGGCGTTCTTCGGGCACGACGCCAACTGGGGGCGCATTCTGTGCGCGGTGGGGTATTCTGGGGCTACTGTAGACCCGACGAAGGCGCATCTCTTCATTGCGGCGGGCCAGCCGGAGGCGGGCAACGCGGAGCTGCAGTTGGTGGACGCGGGCACGCCGACGGGGTACGAGGAGGCAGATGCGTCGGCGGTTTTCGCGGAGAGCGAGATCAGTGTGCGGGTGTCGCTGGGGCTTGGTGAGGGTACGGCTACGGTGTGGACGTGCGATCTGAGCTACGATTACGTGTCGATCAATGCGGAGTACCGGACTTAGCTGCGGTGGACTGTGGGCTACCGCGAACGGCGGTAGTCAGTGGTGAACGGCGGACGGCAGAGAATGGTGGATTGCAGGGGAGGGCAGCGCTTGGACAAAGCGCGCGAATTGCCTGGTCTGTCCCCGGTAGCTGATACGGAAGGAGCGACGAATGCTGAGAACGAGCATTACTGAACTGAAGCGATCGCTGAGCGCGTATTTGCGGGATGTGAAGGCCGGCGAGGAGGTACTCATCACTGATCGGGGGCGGCCGATCGCGCGCCTGGTACCCGTCGATGATACCGATTCCTCTGTCGTTCAAGCCGATTCCATGGAAGAGCACATGGCAGACCTTGAACAAAGAGGTTTGATAAGACGGGGAACGGGAAAGTTGCCGGAAGGTTTTTGGGACATGCCAAGGCCAGCCGACCCTGAGGGACTGGTGCGGAGCGCTGTATCGTTGGACCGGGAAGAAGACCATTGAAATTCTGGGACACGTCGGCGGTGGTGCCGCTCTGCTTGGAGGAATCCACCTCTCCCTCCGTACGGAGGATTCTCGAAGCCGATCCGGAAATGGTAGTATGGTGGGGTACTCGGGCCCAGGGGGCAGACTTTTGTAGTCAGTAGAACCCAACGGGGGCCAGGGAGAGTTTGCAGGCCGCCTTGGCTGGCTGTCGGTGGACAGCGGCCCGGGCGGTTTTTGCGTTCAGACGCCCCAGTTCTGGCGCGCTTTTTCCATTGGGACGGTGTCGCCTTTCATCCAGGCGTAGTGGGCGATCGGGTTCTCGCCGATCCAGCGTTCGTCGACGGGTTCGTCGGCTCGCTGGTAGCGTGTGTCGCAGCTAAGGCGGAAGCGGCCGGTTGTGTTGGAGAGGGAGCCGTGCATGGTGTACATGCCGAAGATGAGGGCGTCGCCCATTTCGAATTCGGCGCTGCGCCACTTGCCGCCGTAAGTGTCAACGAGCTCGACGGGGTCGTTGGAGAACCAGCCGGTGACCTTGTCGATGTCGACGTCCATCTCGCCGTAGGTCTCCCTGATACGCTCGAAGCGATGGGAGCCGGCGAGGATGGCGAGCGGGCCCATCTCGTAGGGCAGGTCGCCGAGGGGGGTCCAGACGGTGAAGACGTTGGTGGTGCCGCGGCCCATGTAGACGATGTCGTAATGGGCGCCGGTGAAGGCGCCGTTGGGGACGACCCGCAGCCACTTGAAGTCGTAGGTGAGGCTGGGACCGTCGAGGTATTCGGCGAAGAACTGCATGAGCTCGGGCGCTTCGACGACTGAGAGGAACTCGGGCGTGTGGGTGATCGCCTTGCTGCCGCCGTAGAATTTGCCGCGCTTGCCTTCGGCGATGACGCCGTCCATGAGGGGCGCGCCGGGGGCGAGCTGCTCAGCCTGCTGCAGGTTTTCGAGGATCACGCGGCGGGCTGCCTTCACCTTGTTGCGGTCGTGGAGGCCGCGGATGAGCAGGTAGCCTTCTTCCTGCAGGCGATTGCGCAGGTTTGGCATGTCGTGTTTGTCGGCAGTTGAATCGCGCAGCTCGTCGAGATAGCGGCCGCCTATTTCGAGGTCGTGTTTCCCCATAGTCAGTTTCATAGGTCAGATCCCGGATTGCACATTTTGGATTGCGGTCTATTTTAGGCTGCCGGCGGTCAGGCCGGCGATGAAGTAGCGTTGGGCGAACAGGAAAACGAGCAGGATGGGCAAGATAGACACGAAGGAGGCCGTGAAAATAAGATGGAGCGGCGTCGGCCTGCCAGAGATGAACGAATTGAGGACGGCGAGGAAAAGGGGCAGGGTATACAGCTCCGGCTTGTTGAGATAGATCAGCGGGCCCATAAAGGCGTTCCAGTGGCCCATAAAGGAGAAGATGGCGAGCGCGGCCATGCCGGGCAGGACGACGGGGGCAACGACGCGCAAATAGGTGGAGAAGGGGCCGCAACCGTCGATGCGGGCAGCCTCGATCATTTCGTCAGGAACGGTGGTCATGTACTGGCGCATCCAGAAGACGGCGAAGGGCGTGGCCAGGCCGGGAATGATGAGCGGGTACCAGGTGTTGATCCATTTGAGCCACGCCATGATCAGGTAGTTTGGGACGAGGCCGACGCTGTTGGGGATCATCATGGTTGCCAGCATGGAGAGGAAGAGCGCGTTGCGCCCTTTGAAGCGCAGCTTGGCGAAGGCATAGCCGGCGAGGGAGGCCAGGAAGACGTTGCCGGCGGTGTTTATGACGGCGATGAGCGTGCTGTTCAGGAACGTTCGGACAAGAGAGACGCCTCCGCGAAAGTCGATCTCGTCGGAAGGGATGAGGCCGACGATCTCCAGGTAGTTGCTGAAGGAAGGGCGGGGGGGCCATAACGGAACGGGGACGATATAGATATCTTCCAATGGTTTCAAGGAGGAGGAAACCATCCAGTAGAAGGGAAAAACGAAGATCAGGAGGGCGAATATAAGGCAAGCATGGGTGAATACTCTGCCCAATGTTAGCCTTTGCGTTCGGACAGGCGGTCCTTTCGGGGCCCTGGCTGCGATGGCGTCGGCGTGCTGGCTCATGCGGGACGGTTCTCAATTGGCATACTGATCAATCGGATGCGGCGCGTTCGCTGGCAAGGATCTGCAAGAAAGAAAGGGCGATTATGATTACAGCGTTGGCGTAAGCGAGCGCGGAAGCATAGCCGAAATTGAAGCTGCGAAATGCTTGACTGTAGATGATGAGACCCATGAGCAGCCCGGCGCGGTCGGTTCCGCCGCCGGGTCCGACAAGCATGTAGGCTTCTTCGAATACATTGAACATGCCTATGGTCGACAGGATGGCGGCGAAGGCGATGACTCGGCGCATCAGGGGGATGGTGATGTGAATGAAGGCCTGCAGACCGTTGGCGCCGTCGATGCGGGCGGCTTCGTAGAGCTCGTGGGGGATGCTCTGGAGGCCGGCAAGCATGATCATCATGTTGTAGCCAACCCAGCGCCAGAGGATCATCACGAGGATAGAGGGCTTTATGAAGACCGGTTGTTCCAAGAGGCCCTTGAACTCGATGTCGAAGATTTCGAGGACGGACCCGAGTGGGCTGTAAGGTGATCCCAGCAGAAAGTCGAAGAGAAGGCCAACGACGACAAGTGAAGTGACTACAGGCAGGAAGTAGGCCGTGCGGTAGATCACGCGTCCGCGTATTGGCTGATTGAGCACGTTTGCAAGGCTGAGGCTGAAAATGACCATCAGAGGAACAACGAGAATACCCAGGATGGCAGTGTTCGAAAGGGCGATATGGAAGTTGCTGTCGGTAAAAAGGCGTGCGTAGTTTTCGAAGCCGACATACTCGTTTGCGCGAACACTCTTCCATTCCTGGAGGCTGATCCAGACGGCAAAGAGGAGGGGGAAAGCGCCGAAGATGCCGAAGAGAATGAAGAAGGGGGAGATAAAGACGTATGGGGCAACCTTCTCCCAGGTGTAATAACGGGAGTTTGCGGGACGATATGCTGGCTGGCCGGCCGGCGGCGCGGAACTCACTGCCATTTTCAGGTTCCAAATGAGGAATAGGGCTCGGCGAAGCGGGGCAGCAGGGCTGGCTAGAGTCCCGGCCCGAGTGCCGAAAAGGAGACCGGCCGGCGCGCGCCTACTGGTGTAAGGGCGCGGGCCAAGCCGGTCTTAGACTGAGGGCAGCGATCAGCCCAGGCCCTGCAATTCTCGAATCTCCTGCGCGGCGGCGGCGAGCGCCTCTTCGGTGCCGATTTCGCCGTCGAGGACGCGGCCTTGCGTCTGGCCGAGAATGTCCCACGCTTCGGACCAACCTTCGCCAAAGATGTAGGGATTGACCGCTGAGTTGACTTCGGCGTACATGCGTAGGGCAACCTGGCCGCCGTAGAAGTCGACCGGTTCGTTCAAGATGGGCCAGTCAGTGGCTTCTTTGAGAACGGGGAAGAGGTCTCCGGACGTCCAGAGGACTTCCTGGCCAGCCTGGGAGAGCTGGGAGTACTCGAGGAAGGTAAAGGCTTCCTGTTTGTTCTTGCTGCTATCGAGCAGGCAGAGCTGCGAGCCGCCATAGGTAAAGGCGCGGCTTCCGCCTTCCATCCAGGCCGGAAGCTGGCTAACGCCCCACAGCCCAGCCGTTTCGGGAGCGGCGCTCAGGACAATGCCTGCAACCCATATGGCTCCCGGGAAGAAGGCCACAGAACCATCCTTCCAAGAGGCCCCCCTGATTTCCCAGTTATTGTGGTTTTGGAAGGTGGCGTCGGAATCCCAGTAGGTCTTGAAGAATTCGAGGGTGCGAACGGCCTCGGGCTGGTCGCAGATCACGTTTTGCTCTTCGAGGTCGTAGATGCCGCCACCCAGTTGCCAGGTCCAGCTCACCCAGGGAAAGAAGTCGTTCTTGGCGACGCCTGCGAGCCGGACTTCGCCGTCTGAGGCTGCCGAAAGCTCCTCGCCCATGGCCAGCCAGTCGTCGTAGCTGCTGACTGTGTTCGGATCGAAGCCGTACTCTTCGGCTATGTCGCGACGGTAGTACATCAGGCAGGGTGATCCATCCCAGGGAACGCCGTAGTTCTTGCCCTCGTAGACGCCAAGTGTGAGCTTGTAGGGAACGATTCTGTCCTCGTGGGGCTCCATGTAATCGGAGATGTCGGCCAGGCCTCCGGTTGCCGCCCAGAGTTGGAGGTTGGAGTCCTGGCTGCCGATGATATCGGTCAGTTCGGAGCCGGAGACCATAGCGGTCATGACCTTCTCATTGTACCCCGTGCCTGAGTCGATGAATTCGACCTGGATATCGGGGTGTAGATCGTTGAAGGCGGGCAAGAGGTCGCGGAAGGGATGGTTCCACCAGGAGATCAGGGTGACGTTGACGGGCTCCTGGGCGGGCGCTGCTGCGGAATCGGCAGCGGAGTCACCTCCAGCGGGGGCTACGGGTGCGGCGCAGGCGGCGAGTGCGAGGCCGGCGGTCCCCAGGCCGGCGGTGCGCAGGACATCTCGGCGAGTCACTTTTTGTTGCATTGACATTCTTGTTGCTCCTATCGGGCTGGTAGCGGAAAGTGATGGTGGGGCCAGAAAACAGGAAGGGTCAGCTTTGACGAAGCGAGAGCGAGCAGTACCTAAGGCCGGGGACAATTGTAGTGCAGGTGTCCGAGAGCTGTCAAAGTATACGATAGGTGGGCGTTCGCGTCAGTCGTCAGCCGGACCAACTGCTTAGTGGGCCGATGGAAGAGGAATTCACAGAGCACGCAAACGAGGGATTGACCGAAGAGCCCACACAAGAATCAATAAACAGCGAGCTCACACTCCCAGATCCTTGAGCAGTTGTATTTTTTTCATTCGCCGCGGGTCAGCCGTTTCGAACAGCCGGTCTGAGATGAGCCTACCGGTCTTCTTCGACCATTTTTCGGAATACCACTTGTTAAAGTTGGCGATGTGATCGATTTCCCATTGCATACGCGGCGCTGTGCGCATCATCCAGGCCATCTGTCGCCGGTTGGCGCCTCCTCCCCATGAGGAGTGCCAGATGCGTGTCTGGAATGCGATTACGTCTCCCTTGCCCGCGGGCAAGTCGTAGCGTCCGGGGAAGTCCTGCGTCTCATAGCCGAGCACACGTTCGTCGATCTGCTTTTCCAGGTCGTTGTAATGGAGGGGCCACAGGTGGCTGCCGGGGATGAAGCTGAGGCAACCTTTTCCGGGCGCTACCTCATCCAGATAAAAAGTCAGCTTGGCCTCGATCGCAGGTTCGGGGGAGCCGCCATCGCGATGCCAGTTTGTGTCCCCATCGTGGATCTGCCCGTCTGAACTGCCGTAAAAGATGCAATCTTCACCGAGCAGGTCTTCGGCAATTGCGGCCAGGTTGGGATGATCGAGAAGGTTGTAGAAGTATGGATCGGCCTCGATCAGCGGGAGGATGACGCGGTGCCCGTCCGGGAAGATGCGCGCCCCTGCCTCTGAGCTATCGCCCTGGGTTTCACCGCGGGCGATGATTTCGTCGAACCGCCAGGAGAATTCATCGACCTCTTCGGCTGTGAGCGCGCCTTCTACTTTGACAAAGCCCAACGCATGAAAATGTGTTATTTGCTCGCCTGTCAGCATAGTTCATTTCCTTCCTGGTGCGATTGGCTTGAAGATCTCAGAGTGCTGGACAGCCGATACTCATTGCGTAGTGCCCAGTATTTTGCAGATTCCTGTCGCTTATGTGACCCGTCCCTCATAGAATACGAGACGGTTTGATAGCCGGAACGAGATGATGGTGAGCGTCATAATTACGATGAACAGGATCATGCCCAAGGCGGCGGCGTATCCCATCTTGAAGTTTTCGAAGGCGTGGCGGTAGAGGTAGAGCACAAAGAAGAGAGTGGAGTTTGCGGGTCCTCCATTTGTGATCACAAAGCTGTTGGTAAAAACCTGGAACGAACCTATGATTCCGATGATGAAGTTGAAGAAGATGACGGGCGAAATCATGGGCAGCGTAACGTTCCAGAAGGCGGCCCAGCGGCCAGCGCCGTCCAGCGATGCGGCTTCGTAGAGCTGAGTCGGCACGCCTTGCAATCCCGCCAGGTAGAGGACCATACCGCCGCCGACGGCCCACAGGCTCATTGCGACAAAGGCGGGCAGAGTCCAGGTGGTGCTAAACAGCCAGTTGGGCCCGGTAATACCGATGAGGCTCAGAGCGTAGTTAACGATTCCGGCTTCAGGGGTAAATACCCATATCCACATATAGGCGACGGCAACACCGGATACCACTGCCGGCAGGTAATAGATGGTGCGATATAGAGACATGCCGCGCACTTTCTGGTTGAGCAGAACAGCCAAGGCGACGCCAAGGATTACGCCGAGGAAAACGGTACTCAGCGAATAGATAGCGGTGACCCACAGGCTTTTCCAGAACAGGGGGTCGCGGGTGAACATTTTGTCGTAGTTTGCAAGGCCGACAAAGTTGGGGGGTGTGAGGATGTCGTACCTGGTCAGGCCCAGGTAGCCTGCCGCGATCAGCGGGCCGAATTCGAAGGCCAGGAATCCGATAATCCAGGGACTGATGAAGAGATAGCCGGCTACATTCTCAAAAAGGGCAGTGCGCGACATGCGCGTTCTGCGAATTGGGGACGAAGCCTGGCTGACTGCCGTTGCCATTGCGAAGACTCAGTTCGTCGTGCGAAGGTGAGTAGCCTGGGGATTGGCGACCAGATACTGGAGTCATCAATCCCCAGGTCAGTTGTCGTCAGAGAATCAGACGTCTTCCAGAATCACGTCAATCGCCTTAGTCGCTGCTTCCATTGCTTCCTGGGTGGTCTTCTCGCCCAGGATTGCAAGTTCGTATTCGGAGCGGAATGCGTTCAAGATCTCCGTCGTGCTGGGACCCCAGTATTCGCCGGTGGAGAGTCCCGTAATGGGCAGGTGAAGCGTGAGGAAGGCTGCTTGACGTTCGTTGGTGATGGCGCTCTTGACGGTCTGCTCCATGCGATAGTTGATAGGGAAGAGCGTAATCTGGTAGTCGAGTGAATCCTGGTTGATCGCGCGCCAGATGAAGAATTCCCAGGCGGCGTCGATCTTTTCGGATTGAGACCAGATCGCTTCCATGTGTACGCTGCCTGCATAGACATCGACAGCGGGCGGATTGGTGGTGGAAGGCCAAAAGGTCATCCACTGGTTGGTGGTGTCGTTGGCGGTACGTTTGAGCCACGTGTCCCAGTCGGCAAGGACCATTGGCCACATAGCGATCTTGCCGCCGGCGGTGGGGAATTCTCCCAAGGCCTGGTCAGCCCCAGGCTTCATACTGAACTCTCTCCAGGCCACGAGTTGCTCTATCGCTTCGACAGCCTCCGGCTGGTCGAGCAGGCACTTGGATTCGTCTTCGTTGATGATCTGGCCGCCATTCTGCCAGATAGTGGTGAGATAGAGGTCAGCGGCCAGGAGCGGCGAGGTGATTGCGAAGGACTCGTCGCCGCGATTCAGTTTCGGACCCACCTCGGCCACGTCGGCCAGAGTCCAATCTTCGTTGGGCAGGTCGAGGCCGGCCTCTTCGAAGCGATCCTCGCTGTAGGCAAGCCCGCGCAGGATAACCGAGTTCGTGGGGAGTCCATATATTTCGCCGTCGACCATGCCCCAGTCGCTGTCGGCGGGAAACTCAAAGTCGTCCATCACCACGTCGGGATCGTTGGCGAGGAATTCGGTGATCGGGAGGGCGACCTTTTTGCGCTTGATCTGAATCCACCAGGGGCCGCCGATGAACCAAAGGTCAGGGGCGGTGCCGGCGGCGACATCGATCAGCAGTTTATCGGCGTGTTCGCCCCAGGGGACGAGTTCAAATTCCACATGAACCGTGTCGCTCTGCTCGTTAAACATATCGACCTGTTTGTCGAGCGGACCGATCACCTGTGCATAGCGGACCGAGGTCTTTTCCATGCTGGGCGCCGCTTCATCTCCGCCGGCGTCAGCGCTTCCCGAATCCGGCGACGGTCCTCCACAAGCTTGCAGGAAAGGGACTGCGGCTCCGACCACGGCGGCACCGCGCAGGAATTGTCTGCGGCTAAATCTCTCGTTCGACATGACTTTCTCCTCCTTCTTGAGAATGAATCGCGAATCCTCTTCGTGCTGCAAACTTTTGTCGGTCGACATAGGTGCCAGAAGAGACTGACTTCAGCCTTTGATCCCAGAAAAGGTGACCCCCTGGATGAAGTAACGTTGCGCGAAGAAAAAGACCAGCAGCGGAGGAAGCAGCAGCATCGTCGATCCAGCCATCAGGTGCGGCATGTTAGGACGGACGGAAGACGATGCCGCGGTGGCCATGAAATGAAGGCCCACAGCCAGCGTCAGCATGTCGCGGCTGCGCAGGAAGATGAGCGGACCGAAGAAGTCGTTCCAGGTTCCAAGGAAAGAGAAGATTGCGATCGCGGCGAGGGCCGGCTTGATGAGGGGCAGGGCGATACGCAGATAGATGCCGAGCCAACCGCAGCCATCTATGCGGGCGGCATCGTCAAGCTCCGGGTTGATGGTCAGGATAAACTGGCGCAGCAGGAAGATAAAGAATGCGCCGCCGCCGAACCAGGACGGCACAATCAGAGGCAGGTAGGTGTTCAGCCATTCAAGATCGCGGAAGAGGATGTAGAGCGGGATGATGGTCACCTGGCCGGGCACCATCATTGTGCTCAGGACGAGAATGAAGATGGCATCGCGGCCAAAGAAGCGGATACGAGCGAACCCGAAAGCCACCAGCGAAGCGCTCAACAGGCGGCCGACCAGGACGCCCAAGGTGATGATCATCGTGTTTGCGCCGTAGCGGGGAAAGCTGAAGTAGTCGAAGAAGGCCTGGCGGTAATGGACCCACTGGAACTCGCTGGGGATCCACTTGGGCGGGATGAGGAATACCTCCCACTCCGGCTTGAGAGAGGTCGAAATCATCCAGAAGAGGGGCACCAACATCGTGACGGTGCCGATCAGGAGGACGAAATGGATAGCGGAGCGCTCCAAAGAGCGAATGAACTGCGCCCGCCGCCGAAGGCGACGTGCATCGGAACGGTCCGAAAGTGGTGCGCTGAGCGGGGTTGCCATCGTCCACCCTATTGGTGGGTGACCAGAATGAACGTGGAAACAGTATATGTTGGAACAGCAGGAAGTCAAAATGGCGAAAAAAACAGGGCTTTGTGACAGGAATTTGCGGGCTCAACTCCTTGAATGAGCTAGCCAGGGGCTACCTCAGAGGCGTTTGAACGGCTCCTCCCCCAAACTCACTCGACCTCCGGCCAAGCGTCCGCCCAAGGCATGGCCTGTTCAAGCGCGGCTGCTGCCTGGAGGACGAGCGTATCGGCGTGGTAGCGGCCGACGATCTGGAGCGCGACGGGGAGGCCGTCTGAGGCGAAACCGCAGGGGACGCTGGCGGCGGGCTGGCCTGTAAGATTGAAGGGGTAGGTGAAGGGCAGGCGGTCGAAGATCGACGGGGTGGGCACACCGTCGATTTCTGCAGGCCAGTCGTCGACGCGCCAGGCGGTGAGAGGCATCTGCGGCGTTAGCAGGAGGTCGTAGTCTTCGAAAAACTCTCTGGCCTGATTATAAAAGACGGTGCGGGAGACCTCGGCCCGGCCATGTTCTTCTCCTGAGTAGCGACGACCCTGGTGGATCATTTCGACGAGACTAGGTTCGAAGGCATCGGGACTCTCGTCATAAGCCTGGCCGACGCGGGCGGCCATGGAGACGAACCAGCAGATCTCGGCGCCGGGGCGGGGGTTGTCCCAGCCGGGATCGACGGCCTCCACGTTGCAGCCGAATTCGGAGAAGCGCTGGGCGGCCTCGCCTGCGAGACGGCGCACGTCAGGGTTGACGGTGGCGTAACCGAAATCGGCGCTCCAGGCGACTCGGAGGCCGCGCAGGGCGGGCAGCGGGTCGGCCACGGCGGCGAGGTAGTTGTCGGGACGGTTGGCGATGGCAGTGGGGTCGCGTGGATCGGGTCCGGCCGCGGCCTGGGTGAAGAGGGCGGCGTCGGCGACTGTGCGGGAGATGGGACCGTTGTGAGAGCGGGCGGACCAGATGTCGACACTGGGCCAGTAGGGCAGCCGACCAAAAGAGGGCTTGAAGCCAAAAACGCCGCAGAGGGCCGAGGGTATGCGGATTGAACCGGCGCCGTCTGAGCCGTGTGCGAGCGGGCAGAGGCCGGCCGCGACGGCCGCGGCCGCGCCGCCGCTGGAGCCGCCGGGCGTACGGTCGGTGTTCCAGGGATTGCGGCCCGGTTCGCCGAGCAAATTGTCGCACATGTCCTTGTGGCCAAGGTGGGGCGTGTTGGTCTTGCCGATTATGATGCCGCCGGCCGCCTTGACACGGCCGGTTACAGCGCCGTCGAAGTCGGCGACCTGGTCCTTCTGGAGGATGGAGCCACTGGTGTGGCGCAGGCCGGCGCTGGGTTCGAGATCTTTGATCGGAACGGGCAGGCCGTGGAGCGGGCCGAGCTCCTCGCCGCGCATGACTGCTCCTTCGGCAGCGCGGGCGCCGTCGAGGGCAAGGTCGGAGTCGAAGGCGAGGAAGGCGTTGATGGCGGGGTTCACGGCCTCGATGCGAGCGAGGAAGGCTTCGGTCAGCTCAACGGGGGAGAGTTGCTTTGCGCGGATGGCGGCGGTTAGTTCGGTTGCGGGTGTGCGGAAGAGTTCGGGTGGGGCCACTTTGGGGCTCCTTTCGGGAGCGGTTGCTTCGTATTCCTTTAGATTCAAAAGATGTCGCCGACAGTGCAGATGAAGCCGGGCAAGACGTTGCCGCCATCTAGCGTGTCGTCTGTAGAAAGCCTGACCAAGGGGTGGTTCGGCTGATGAATGTCAATAATGCGTGCTTCGGGATCGACAGTCCAGACAAGTGGAACGCCGAAGCTGATCCACATGCGGGCCTTGTCGAAGAGCTGTCGAGGAGTGTCGCTTGGGGAGGCAATCTCGACTGCCAGATCAGGGGGGCCTTCGAAGTATCCGGGTACATCTTCGTCCGGTGGCAGCCTCCGGGCAGAGATGAAGGCTACGTCGGGCTCTCTTACGGTGTCAGGTTCTTGTTCGAGGAGGAATCCTGCGTCGGAAGCAACGATTGTCCCCATTCGATGAGGTTTGACAAATGCACCCAATAGAATTGTCAGATTAACCACGGTCTTGCCGTGTCTTATACCCGATGGCATCGTCTCGCAAAGCACTCCTCTAAGCAGTTCGCCGCGAACACCCTGGCTGCAGAGGCGGAGCAGGTCGTCGGCGGTGAGCAGCTTTGCGGTTGTCACAGTCATGGCATCTCCCCCGTTACTATTGAGGTGAGGGCATTATACTACAGAAGATGAAGTGTGGGAGACCAGGGGGAAGAGAAGCGTGCAGTCGATTATCCAGGGTGAGAAGGGTCATACGAGGATTGGGTGGGCAGGCACAAGGCCTGCCCGTACAGGGGCATTTGGGGGGATAATGGTGGGTTGACACGATGTGGGGAATTCCGGCTCCAAGCTAGGGGCGAGGGTGGTCGATGAGGCGGGCGAGGGCGGCGCCGAGGGGGAGGTCGTCGACGTGGCCGAAGGCGTTGGCGCGGAGTTTTCCGGCACGGTCGACGATAACCAGACTTGGCGTGCCGCGCAGGTGGTAGCGCCCCATGGTGACAGGCGTGGTTTCGCCAGGTGTGTGGGCGTCTACTCCGACGGGAAATGTGATTTTGTACTCGTGGAGGAAGGCCTCCAGTGAGACTGGGGTCATGGCTTCGTGGTGTTCGAAAACGGTGTGGAGCCCGAGGAGAGTGACGTCGTCGCCGAAGTTCTGCTGGATGCGTTGGGCCTGGGGGATACCGTGGGAGACGCAGCCGGGGCAGAGCATCTGAAAAGCCTCAATGACCACGACCTCGCCTTTGAGATTGGCCAGAGTAGGACTCGCGTCGGTGTTGAACCAGCGGGTGACGGCGAGTTCCGGTGCATCCATGTAGGTTGGTTCGGTGGTCATGGCATCGCTTATCCTAGAAACTCATGACAGAATGGGACACCGGTGGACAGGGGAGCAAGAACTTACAAGGTACTTTCCCCCTCAGGTCGTCGTCGAGCCGGCACTGGCAAGCCAGCGAAAGGTCTTTCTCAATTGTTCTGGGCGAAGATGAGCCACACTTCGCCATTTCCTCCCGACACGGAAAAGTAGTAGTTCTGGCTATCGCGTTCACCGTTGCCGTCCCTGACGAAGATCGTGTAATTTCCCGCCACATTTCCGCCAGGAAGCTGGCTGAGAGGGACCGCCTTGAGGTAGTTGTACTTATTGCCCTGGGGCCCTTGGTGGGTAGAGTTTCCACCGCGTGTCGAGTTATTCACCGCGGAGACATGAACGCCATCCTTATGCAACTCTACATAGTAGCTGCCGCCAATGCCCTGAACCTCGTCGCCGCGACCTTCATGAACGAAGCCAATAAAGAGCTTCAATTCGCCTCCGCCGTTGTTCCTGAGATCGGTGTTGCGCAGCCTGAACTTGCAGCCGTCACCGCCGATGCCTGCGCAGGGATCGGAAGGCGCCTGCGGCACTGGAGTTGGAACCGGTGTGGGCGGAACCGGCGTCGCTGTTGGAATCGGAGTCGGCGGCGGCGTGGGAATGACGGGCGCCACTTGAACGAGCTCCGGATTGGTCGCGGTCACCAGAGGGCTATAGACCCAGGCATACTGGCCGCCGTAAATGATCTGCCACCAGCCGCCGGCTGGATTCTTGCCGGAGATAGGGTACTGTTCTCCCGTCGAGGCCTGTCCGAGAATTGGGTAGTTCGTGCCCGGTCCTGCACGCACGTTCATATTGCGCGAAATCGTCACCGCAGGAGACTGGGAGGTCGGTGTCGGCGTCGCCGTCGGGGGTGAAGTCGGTGACGGCGTCGGCGTCGCCGTCGGTGTGTCAGTCGCTTCCAGAATAGCCAGCCGCTCTTCATAGGAGGACAATCGATCCGACATCGTGGAGACCAGTTCCACCATGGCTTCGACTTTGGCGGCCAGACCTTCGAGAGTCAACCCGGCGTCCTGCGCGTAGAGCGGAACTGCAATGGCGAGGAGGGCCACCACTATGAGCAATGCCAATCGTATCTTTTTCATCCTCATTCCCAGTCTCTTGAATTCTCAGAATTGTATGACGACCAACACCGGGCCTCTGATTCCATCGCCCAAACAGGGGGACGACCTCTTTGTCCGGACGTGTGTCTGGCGGCAGATACTAAAGGATCTGGCTGAGGAAGAGCTTGGTGCGCTCGTGCTGAGCGTTGGTGAAGAAGTGTTCGGGCGTGCCGACTTCCATGATTTCGCCGCCGTCCATGAATACGATGCGGTCGGCAACTTCGCGGGCGAAGCCCATCTCGTGGGTGACGACGAGCATGGTCATGCCGGATTCGGCCAGCTCTTGCATAACGTCGAGAACTTCCTTGATCATTTCCGGATCGAGTGCTGAGGTCGGTTCGTCGAAGAGCATGATCTTGGGGGACATGGCGAGCGAGCGGGCGATTGCGACGCGCTGCTGCTGGCCGCCGGAGAGCTGACCGGGATACTTGTCGGCCTGTTCGGGAATGCCGACGCGATTGAGCAGGCCCATGGCGGTCTCCTGGGCCTCTTCCTTCTTCATCTTGCGGACCTGGATGGGGGCAAGGGTGATGTTTTCGAGGACGGTGAGATGGGGGAAAAGGTTGAACTGCTGGAAGACCATACCGGCCTCGGAGCGGATCTGCTCGATATTGCGTACGTCGCGGGTGAGGGGGATGCCGTCGACGATGATGTCGCCGGCCTGGTGCTCTTCAAGGCGGTTGATGCAGCGGATAAAGGTCGATTTTCCAGAGCCGGAGGGGCCTATGATCACGACCACTTCCCGGGCTTTGACGCGCAGGCTACAGTCTTTGAGAGCCTGGAAGTCGCCGAACCATTTGCATACGTCCTGACAGATTATGATTTCTTCGGCTGTGGCATTTTCAGACATGGCAGGGGCCTCTTGTTGCGGAACCGGTGAGGAAGGCTGGCTTCAGTGTTCCCGCGCGTTAGCGTTCGCCGACGCCCAGCCGCTGCTCAATACGGCGGCTGGCATAGGACATACTGTAGCTGAAGATCCAGAAAAGCACGGCGATGAAGGCAAAGACCTCAGGTTGTGTACCGAGCCAGTCGGGATTGGCGATGATTGTACGTGCGATGCCGAGCAGGTCGAAGATGCCGACGAGCGCGACAAGGGTTGTGTCTTTGAACAGGCTGATGAACTGCCCAACAAGAACGGGGATGACGGCGCGCAGTGCCTGGGGCAGGATGATGTGCATGGTGGACTGATAGGTGCTGAGGCCGAGGGCCTGGGCGGCCTCATACTGGCCTCGAGAG
The DNA here is from genome assembly GCA_009841235.1 of Caldilineaceae bacterium SB0661_bin_32. Classification (GTDB taxonomy): domain Bacteria; phylum Chloroflexota; class Anaerolineae; order Caldilineales; family Caldilineaceae; genus Bin5. Next base: position 46,232 of record VXMH01000048.1, read on the forward strand.
ATCGATTGCAGACCGCCGCGCACGTTTTCGGCGGTATAGGCGGCGGAGAAGAGTGTGATGGCTACGAGGGCGCGCAGAACGCGGTCGACGAGCGGGAAGCCATCAGGCAGAAACAGCTGCAGCATGACCTGGCCCATGAAGAGCAGGCTGATAAGCGGGACGCCGCGAATGAATTCGATGTAGACAACGCTGATGACGCGGATGGCGGGCAGCTTCGACTGGCGGCCGAGCGCGAGTAGTACCCCAAGCGGGAAGGAGAGTGTGATGCCGAAGAAGGCGAGCAGGAGGGAGAGGAGAAGGCCGCCCCAGAGGATGGGTTGGACTGGAGGCATCGGGCCTTCCTCGGCGCCTACGCCGCGCAAAAGGATGAGCATGACGAGGAGGTAGGCGAGGAGCAGGTAGGCTGCGGCGCGGCCGCGGCGCTGAATTGGCAGATAACCGGCGATGGCATATCCGACACCGGAGGCGACGGCGGTGATGAGTAGATTGAGTCTGGTCCCCATGGAGAAGAATGGAATGAGCATGAGGACGAAAGGGATTGCGATCAGGACGCGGGCGGCGCCGCTGAATTGCCCGCTGATGAGCCTCCACATAACGCCAACTACGGCGCCGAGCAGGTAGATGATGAGCCAGAGGCGCCAGGCTTCGACAGCGGGGTACTGGCCGCGCATGATGAGGTTGAAGTTGGCGGGGATGACGCCCCATTCGGCGTTGACGAAAGCCCAGCGCAAGAGTAGTCGTGCGATGAAGAAGACGAAGGCCAGGGCGACAATGGTAAGTAGCGAGTTAAGCAGGTCGCTGAACAGGTTTCTTCTAAGCCAGCCCAGGACTGTGTAGCGCTCGGTTGCTGGAAGGACAGAGCGGTCCGATGGGGTGCCAGCCGCTGTGGTCATCTGGTCGGTGGATCCTTGCGGTGTGCGTTACGGGTGTCTGGTTGCCGGTTTCGAGTTTTTCGTTCTCAGATTGCCGCTATCGCTCTACGAGTCGAATGCGGCGGTTATAGATATTCATGAGCAGGGAGGTCAGCAGGCTGAGTGACAGGTAGGTGCCCATGATCATGGTAAACATTTCGATTTCGCGACCGGTCTGGTTGAGAATCGTGTTGCCGGCGACGGCGAAAAGGTCTGGATAGCCGATGGCGATGGCCAGGGAAGAGTTTTTGGTCAGATTCAGGTACTGGCTGGTGAGCGGCGGGATGATGACCCGCAAGGCCTGGGGGAAAATGATAAGGCGCAGGGTCTGTGCCGGGTTGAGGCCCAGGGAAGTGGCGGCTTCGCGCTGGCCCTTGGAAACGGACTGGATCCCGGCGCGCACGACTTCGGCGATAAAGGCCGCAGTATAGATGATGAGTCCTGATAGCAGCGCCATGAACTGCTGGCTCAGAATCTTTCCCCCTTTGGTGTTGAAGCCCTCCAGAAAGGGTTGGTCGAGGGTCACGGGCTGCGGCAGAACTATCCAGCCGACGAGGCCGACGGCGGCTACGGTAAGAAGGAACCAGAGCGTGATGAGCGGCATACGGCCGGTGCGTTTGCCCTGTTCACGCAGGAGGTATGAAACGACGGCGCCAAGGACGATGCCGGCGCCTAAGACAAGCAGAAAGGTACCCCAGGAGTCGGTAGGGATACCCCAGGGAATGGCGACGCCGCGGTTGCTGAGAAAAATGGGGCCGGGCAGGATAATGGCTTCGGCCACGCGCGGCAGCTTGAGGAAGACGGCCTGCGCCCAGAAGATAAGCAGGACAAGCAGTGGGATGTTGCGAAAGATATCGATGTAGATGGAGGCAATGCGGCTGACCAGAAAGTTGGTGGAAAGGCGCATAACGCCGATGACGATTCCGAGAGCGGTGGCAAAGATGATGCCGAGGAAGGCGACCTGAAAGGTGTTAAGAAGACCGACAACGAAGGCCCTGAGGTAGGTCCTTTCGCGTGAGTATTCGATCAGACTTTCGCCAATATCGAAGCCGGCGGCCTGGCCGAGGAAACTGAAGCTTATAGCGACGTTATGCTTCTCTCGCAGCCCGGTAATCATGTTGCTGTAGAAGAACAGTCCCAGCCCGACGACGATAATGACGACCAGGAGTTGACTGAAGATGCCGAGCACGCGCTCATCACGGTAGAAAGGGGGGCGTACCTGGCTGGCGTGGATCTCCTGCATTGGCTGCCTCAGGGGTAGGTGCAGCCATGCGGCCAGCCGTGGGACTGGCCGCATGGCAGTTAAGGTGAATCAGCGGATCGGGGGTGCGTACAGGATGCCGCCGTCGGTGTAGAGGCTGTTCAGGCCGCGGGGCAGGTCAAAGACCGTGTCGGGGCCGAGATTGCGGTCGTAGATCTCAGCGTAGTTGCCGAGTTGCTTGATCACATCCACGAAGCAACCGGAGTTGGAGAGACCGATCTTGGCGCAGAAGTCACCTTCCAGGCCCAGCAGCTTGCGAATGTTGGGGTCGTTGCTGTCCATGAAGCCGTCGACGTTCTGGGAGGTGATGCCGTGTTCTTCAGCCAACATGGTGGCGTAGACGACCCAGTTTACGATGTCGAACCACTGGTCGTCGCCATGGCGGACGGCCGGGCCCAGAGGCTCCTTGGAGAGGGTCACGTTGATGATAACGTGGTCTCCGGGGACTGTGAGCGTGGTCTGGCGGGAGACGAGGCTGGATTTGTCGGTGGTGACGGCGTCGCAGCGGCCTTCGTCGTAGGCGGTGAAGGACTGGTCGAAGTCTTCGAAGACAACAGCTTCGTAGTCAACTCCGGCCGCGGCGAACTGATCGGCGAGGTTAAGCTCTGTGGTTGTTCCGGTCACGACGCAGACGGAGGCGCCCTGCAGGTCCTGCAGAGTTGCAACACCGCTCTCCTTGCGCACCATCAGGCCCTGGCCGTCGTAGAAGGTGGTGGGGCCGAAGTTCATGCCCAGATCGGTGTCGCGAGACATCGTCCAAGTGGTGTTGCGGATGATGACGTCGCCCTCACCGCTGGAGAGAATGGTGAAGCGCTCTTTGGCGGTAGCAGGCCGTACTTCGAGGGCATTAGCGTCGCCAAAGATGGCCGCGGCGATGGCACGGCAGTAGTCGACGTCAAAGCCGGAGAAGTTGCCTTCGGAATCGAGGAAGCCGAAGCCTGGGAGTTGGGCGTTTCCGATGCAGACCAGTTTGCCGCGTTCCTGCACGATGCTGAGCGTGGACTGCACTTCCTGCATTGCCGGCGCTGCCGCTTCGTCTGATTCGACGACTTCGGGTCCTGCTGCAGGACTCATACATGCGGCGATGATCATGCCAATGACCATTGACAGAATCATTCCAACCTTGTTCAATTTCCTCATGCTCTTCATTGTGTGCTCCTTGTAATGGATGGTGGAAACGGTAACGGACTTCTATGACTCCTGAACTGGAGACGGTCCATCATTGTGACCGAGCGTAGCAGCTATGCCCGCGGGCCCGTTGTATGCGGAATTCGGCCAATCATCACTACAGCAAGGGCTGCGATGGAATCCCAGTAATGAAGTATAATACAAGTCCGACAACGCCACAACAGGGTTTAGTTTAGTGGGAATTGGGTTTTGGGGCAATGAATGCCATTTTCGACGTGGAACAAGAATGGACACCAAGAGCGGGAACAGAAAGTGATGAGTTTGCGTTGTAAAGGGGCGTCGGTTGCATAATCGGGACCTGTCCATGGTCCGGCGATCCAGCGGGGGATTCGCTGACAGTCTAAGATGGCGAGGTCGTCGGATTCTGTAATCCACGGTACATAGAATAGTTTGAAGGCGGCCCGGTCGATATACATACAGCGAATGACCGTTTGCTTTTGGGCATATATTGGTGGTGGGATATAATCGTCGAATGCCCGATTCCGGAGCTTTGCGAATTGCGTCACCGGCACAGACACAGTCCGGAGCGGGCCCGGCAACCTGACAGGAGAAGCGAATGCTGGCGGAACTGTCCAACACGATTGCAACCCTTATTGGGATTTTCGTTGCCCTCTTGGGCGCGTTCCTCTTCGCCTTCTGGATTGCAATGGGCATCTGGACGTTCAACGATATTCGCAGCCGGACACGGGACTGGCTTGCCATCGTTCTTGCCAGCCTTCTGGCGCTTGTGTTTCCCCTTGTCGGCCTCGTCCTCTACATGATGATTCGCCCCAGAGAGACGCTGGCCGATGTATTCGACCGGGCACTGGAAGAGGAGTCATTGCTCAGGGATTTGGAGGCGACACTTTCCTGTCACAATTGCGGACTGCCGGTACAGGACAGTTGGAATTTCTGCTCAAACTGTCATAGCCAGTTGCGCTATGCGTGTTCCAGCTGCGGCAAGGCGATGCGGCACGAGTGGAGCATCTGCGTCAGCTGCGGCGCAGACCAGACTGAGCAAGATTCTTCCGCGCGAGATGGACAGAGCAACTTCAGAAACAGGGTCGGCGCCTCAGTTTCGGCGGCCACACAAGAGACAGCGGCAGGCGCCGCGGCATTCGGACCCACGCAGGAATCTTCGCAAAGAAGATAGTACACTCCCGGACATCGGTCTACTTCTCTTTCTTCCGTTCAGTGGGGGCGGACATCTTCGTCCAGGGGGCAGGCATCTCCCCGACAGGAACTTCAATAAGAACGGGCAGATCGGCGGTGAAGGCGTCGGACAGGGCGCTCCGGAGTTCGCCCGGCGTATGAACGCGGAGTGCACGCGCGCCAAAGGACTGTGCAAAGGCGACGAAATCGGGATTGTGCAGTTCGCTGGCGATGACGCGGCCGCCGTAGTCCTGCTTCTGCATTCTAAGCACGTTGCCGTAGGCGGAGTCGTTGAAAACGACGGTGACAGTGTTGATGCCGTGCTGGACGGCGGTCGCCATTTCGGTGGCGGAGAAGAGCAGGCCGCCGTCTCCGCTGACGCAGAGTACCGGCCGGTCGGGAAAGGCAACTTTGGCCCCTAGCGCCGCGGGGAAACTCCACCCCAACGTAACCTGATAGTTGGAGGTCAGGTAGGTCCGCGGCCGGTAGACCGGCATGGCTTCGCGGCTTACGTATCCCACCTGTGTAATATCCTCGACGTAGATGCCGTCGTCCGGCAGAGCCTCGCGGATGGCGCGCACGAAACTCATTTGCGGCTGAACTGACTCATATATCGCATCCATTTCATCCTGCAGGGCCAGCATTTCGACCCGGCGGGAGCGTCTTTCGCGATTGTGCGACGCCAGTGCGGGCAGCAGCGCTTGCAAGGCGTCGCGACAGTCCGCTACCAGAGAGACGTCCGGCGGTTCAAAACGATTGTGCTCCTCCGGGTCGATGTCTACGCGAATGAGGCGCAGATTGCCCGGCTTTCCCCAACGCATCATAGGAGTAGAAAGGCGAGAGCCCACGGAAATGGCTACGTCGGCCTGCTCCCACAGCCGCCGGCCGGGGCCGTGTGAGTGGCTGAAGGGGTGGCGGCTGGAGAGGATGCCGCGACCGGATGCACTGGCGATTACAGGGGCCTGCAGGGTCTCGGACAGTGTGCGAATCTCCTCGGTCGCACCGACAGCACCGCCGCCAACGAAGATAACCGGATTCCGCGCCCCGGCAAGGAGGCGGGCGGCATCGGAGACCGCCTTACCGTCAACGGCCGGCCGGTTCAGGGACAGAGGAACGGGTTCGTCATTGAAATCGGCCTGGCGGGAGAAGACGTTAAGCGGCACTTCCAGGCCAACGGGCCGGGGGCGGTCGGAGTGCATTGCGCTGAGCGCCTCGGCGAGCAGGCGGGGAACGTCGGCGGGGCTTTCGACACGGCGCGCCCACTTGGTCAGGGAGCGCAGGATTCCGAGCTGGTCGGGGATTTCGTGGAGCATGCCGTAGCCGCGGCCGATGTGATCACTGTGGAGTTGGCCCGTAAGGCATAGGACGGACGCGTTGGTGGCGTAGGCGGTGGAGAGGGCGGCGGCGGCATTGAGGAAGCCGGGACCCGGCACGACGACGTAGACGCCGGTCTTGCCGGAGGCGAGCGCGTAGCCGAGAGCCATGTAGGCGGCGCCCTGCTCGTGGCGCGTGTGGATGACGCGCATGCGGTCGCGGGCGTCGTAGACGGCGGCGTAGAAGTAGTCGTTCTGTACGCCGGGCAGGCCGAAGATGGTGTCGATGCCGTGTGAGAGAAGGCCGTTAACGAGGGCTTCGCCACCGGTACGCGTTGTGGTCATTGGGTCGGCTCCAGGAGGCTGGGGCTAATGGGCAACCGAACCGTCGGCGTGATAGTTGCCGAGGATCTTCTTGGGCTGATAGGGGTAGTTATCCAGTTTGCCCTCGTCAATGTGAAGTCCGATGCCGGGGCGGTCCGAGACGACAAAGTATCCTCCTTGACGCTCGACCGGCGTATCGACGATGTCGTTGAAGGCATCGGCGGTGGGATGGCTCTCCATCAGCACGTAGTTGGGGACGGCGGCGTCGAGCTGGCAGAAGGCAGCTATGTTGACGGGGCTGCCCATCAGGTGCGGAAAGATGCCGACGAATGCGGATTCGGCGATGGCCGCGATCTTTTTGACCTGCGTGAAGCCGCCGGCGAGGGAGAGGTCCGGGCGGATGAGGCTGACGATCTTGCGGTCGATGAGATCTTTGAACTGGAAGATGTTGTAGAAGCGTTCGCCGGTTGCCATAGGCAGGGGCGCGGTTTTTGCGATGTACTCCATGGACTCCAGGCTTTCAGGGGCGAGGGGATCCTCGTAGTAGAGAATGCGGAAGGGCAGCAGTTCGCGGGCGAGTATGATCGCCTCTTCGGGACGAAGGTTGCGGTGGATTTCGAGACCGAGATCGATGTTGAAACCGACAGCGTCGCGCACCGCGGCGACCATGGCGACGGCCTCGCCAACCACCTGGGAGGGTGTCTTGCGCTCGAAACCGGGCAGGAAAGGGGACATACGAAGGGAAATGTAGCCTGCGGCGACCTGCTGCTGGGCACTGGCAGCGCATTCGGCGACGGTTGCGCCGCCTACGTTGGCGAAGACTTTGATTTTGTCGCGCACGCGGCCGCCCAACAACTGATGAACCGGTTGGCCCACGGCCTGGCCGGCGATGTCCCACAGCGCGATGTCGATGGCGCTGAGCGCGGCGCTGAGCGCGGCGCCCATGAAGTGGGCATCGCGGCTGACGGTCTGGTAGTGGTGTTCAATGCGGGCGGCGTCCTTGCCGACAAAGTAGTCGCTCAGCTCGAGGATGGCGCGATGCACTACGCCATGATGCGCCCAGAGACCGGCCTCGCCGTTGCCGACGAGGCCCTGGTCGGTGTAGACGCGCACGAGAAGGAATCTGTCTACCAGAAAGGGGGTGATTTTTTCGATCTTCATCAATTGCACTCCCGGTAAGCAGCGAGGAACTGAAGGAGAGAGGCAGGCGTTCCGCACGTCATTCGGCTTCAACCCGATAGAGATGGCTGCGACCTGACTGGGCTGAATTATACAGGATGCGGCTGCCGTCCAGGCTCCAGAGGCAGTGGGGATGGGTGCCGCGATGGGAGTTGTGATCGCAGTGGGGGCCGAACGCGGCGATATGGTCAACTTTCTGCTTATTCAGATCGACCAGGACGACACCTTCCCGATCCCAAGTGGTGATTTTGCTGCCGTCGGGGCTGGCAATGGGATGGCCGCCCAAGGGCTGGTCGATGACGACTTCCTTGCCGGAGCCGTCGAAGTCAATCATGTAGAGACGGGGTTCGTCCTGTTGTCCTTCATCGGTGTGGACGCGGTAGCCGGAGTAGAGGACTTTTGTGCCTTCCGCGGTCCAACTGTGGTGATGGCCGAAGAAGGTGAGCCAGCGGCGCTCGCTGCCGTCGCGGCTGACGATGTAGATGCTGCGGCGGTGAGGGCTCTTCCAGGGTGAAAGGTCATCGGGCGTGGACTTTATCCACATGGCGACTAGCATGTGCTGGGCGTCCGGGGTCCACTTTGTGTTGCCTACGGTCATCTGGTCGATGTGGAAGAGATGGTTGTTGGGCGTCATCTCGTAGAGTGATTCGGTAGAGGCGACGAGGGTCAGGTCTGCTTCCTGCATATCGCCCGAACCGGCGTCGGAAGGCATGGTGTAGACGCCCCTGGGCAGGTCGGTGCGTATGTCGTTGGTGGTCCAACTCAGGAGTTTGCCGTCAGGGCTGATCTGGCGGATGCCTCCCTTCATCTTGCGGAGGACTTTGCCGCCGCGCCGACCCAGACGCGACCATCCGGCGTCGACGACGCTGACCTCCTCGGGCGCGGTGTAGAAGAAGACTTCACATTTGGTTGGGTGCCAGACGGGGAAGGCGCCGGTATGCGTGTTGTAGAAGGCGTTCTCTGCGAGAAGGCGAAGCTCGTAGGTCTCCAGGTCCATCAGATAGAGCTGACCGTTGCATGTGGCAAGGGTATCACGGTGGACAGCAGTTATGTCTTTGGGGTTTGCGGCGGAGAAGACCATGTAACGACCGTCGGGCGACCAGGGTGAAATGTCGTAGTAGGTGTGGACATCTGCCATTGGGCTGCTGGTCAACTGCTCGATAGTTCGGCCTGTGTGCTGGTCAACGTAGGTGCTGCGTTCGGGTTGGCTTCTGTGATGGGATGTCATTTGATTGGTCCTCAGGGGAACTGGGAGCGTCGCAGCGGGCAGACACAGCGGGCAGACACAGCGGCCAGCGATGTGCCCGGAGTCGCTCATTACTGTATGGCGGCACGGGGGCCGCGCGCAGATTGGGCGGGGCGTCCTCGTTTGGGAGAACGCCCCGCGAAGGGATCAGAATTGGCCATCTCCGGATGTCCTAATTCAGGTATCCGGCGCCTCTTGCCGGTCCTCGCAGAGGCGGTTAACTACCTAACTTTGGCTCGCGGGATCATCCCAGTAGAAAGTATGCACCTGCACCAGGCCCCCGTGGGAGGTCGGGTTGCTGAGCGGATACACATACTCGGGATCGATGCCCCGCAGCCCGTTCAGAACTATCAGGGGATTGGGAATCTGGCCCAGATAACCGATTTGGGGCAGTTCTTCTGCCCAGACGTCCAGAATCTGGAAGAACAGCTCGGTGCGGCGCGCCTCGTCCGGTTCGACCAGGATCTCGTCCCACAGGTTCCACATTGTGCGGATCCAGTGGCCCTCCGGCGGTTCTTCAGCGACGGGGTGAGAGGGATCCAGGCGCCAGCGGCCCCAGGCTTCGCCCCAGGGCCGGTCGAGACCGGTGCCGAGGAAGAAGGCGGGGTCGACCAGCGGCAGGAGTGAGCGGCCGCTGCCCCAAAAGGCTGCGTCGATCTCGTTTGCGCCCCAGTGCTCTTCGTAGAGGGAGCGTTCAATGCCCTTGTACGTCGCCTTGATGCCGACGTCCGCCAGGTAGTTGATGATGATCTGGACGGCGTCCTCATCGGGCGAGCCGGGCTGCGCAGTCCCTTCGACAACGAAGCTGATCGTCTCTCCGCTGCCGTCCGGGTAGACACGGAATCCGTCGCTGTCTCTTTCGGCGTAGCCTGCTTCATCGAGAAGCAGGTTGGCCCGGTCGGGATCGTATTCGATGTATGCGTTGGCCTGCTTTGGGTAGGACTGCGGCGACTGTTCCAGCGGGCTGTACTGGCGCGGCGTGTAGAGCCCTTCGAAGGCCAGTTCGTTGAGCGTGTCACGATCCACCGCGAGAGACATGGCGATGCGCACGTCGCGGTTCTGAAAGAACTGGCGCAGACGCGGCTTCTGGACGGTCTGGTTCGGAGTCAGGCAGACGTGCTGGTCGCCGGCGCCCAGCTGGACGCGATAGCCGCCGTTATCCTCGTTTTCCTTGTACAGCGTGAAATTGGCAGCGCTGACGTGGCGTTGCTGAAAGTCGACTTCACCGTTGATGATGCGCAGGTCGAAGACGTCGTTGGTATCGAAGAGACGGTGGCGGATGGCGTCTATGTAAGGAAGCTGGTTCCCGTCCGGATCCACCTGCCAGAAGTAGGCGTTTCTTTCCATGAGAAAGAGTTCTTCCGACAAGGGGTTGCTGGCCGTGAAGGAGTAGAGACTTGGCAGCTCCGGGTTCAGATACCACCAGTTGCGGTCGGAGAAGAGGGCCGTCCAGGTGTCGAAGCCGCTTTCTTCCACCGCAGCTTCAAGCGCCTCCTTGTCGTCGGTCGTCTCCATATGAAACTGGGAGAGATAGTGATGCGGGACGAACAGGTCTCTTGTCAAAGGGGCGACGCGGTCAAGGAACATCGGGTTCGGATGAGCGAAGGTAAAGACGACGGTATGTTTGTCGGGAAACTCCATCGTCATGGGCGTACGCTCGGGGCCTGTCACCCAGTGGCGGCCGATGGCCGGCGTAATGTCCTTGTTGAGCATGACGTTTTCATGCCACCAGGCGAAGTTGTCGGAGTCGAAGGCGGCCCCGTCGGACCACTTCATTCCCTCGCGCAGGTGGAAGGTCCAGACGGTGGCGTCGTCATTGTTTTCCCATGATTCGGCGATGTTGGGGCGGAGGGAAAGCTCAGGCGTATACCAGGTCAACCCCTGGCGGGCGAGCTTGGTGGGACCCCAGCGGTCGGAAACGCCTTTGAAGCCGCGGCGCATGGCGCCGCCGTAGTTGCCGATGCCTTCCATGCCTTCGAGGACGAGGGGATTGGCGGGAAGCCGTTCATCGATCGGGGGCAGAGCTCCGTCCGCGACCATTTCGGCCAGCATTGGGGCTTCTCTATAGCCGCCGGGAGAAGCTGGAGCCTGTGCAGACGCCTCGGTCTCCGCATCGGCGGCCGTCGCCGGCATATCCTGGGCGGCTGGTTCGCCCCCGGCACAGGCGGCGGCAACAACCCCTGCCGTGCCGATAGCCCCCAACTGGAGGAATCGCCTTCGGGTGATGTCGTCGGACCGCAGTTCCAGTTTCTTCATGGCAGTTTCTCCTTTTGCCAGAATTCATCGCATACAAAGGGTATCTACAGGCAGCGCAATTGTACTCAAACGGACGCTTGCCGTCAAAGGGCACTCGAGGGGCGGATGCATCCCAGATTTGGGGTGGGAACAAAGGCGAGGAGAGAGGGGAGAGAAGTGAGGAGTGAGAGCTGCTGGTTCCTCTGCCGGAGAGCGGAGCGCGGGCTGGCCGCGGCTTTGTCGTCTGAAATCTCCGACATTGACAGGTTTTGTCCAGTTTTTGGGGGGGGGAAGCCCGGTTCATCCTGTCGATGGCTGAGGG
>VXMH01000049.1 GCA_009841235.1 Caldilineaceae bacterium SB0661_bin_32
CCTCTGCCTGACTTCGGCAATGTCGGCATCCCAAATTAGATGCGATTGCCCTGCGTTGTCTGAATGTACCGAAATCCGCAGGACAGACCGGCTGAATTGGCCTTGGCGCCTTCGACGGTTAAGATAAGTCTGTCTCGCGAGATGCAGCTGCAAACCGGGAGAGAAACGCACCCGACCAGTTCCGTCTTCTTGAAATCCATCGCCAGCCCGGGAGAGGAACAATGTCAACCAGATGGAGCAGCGCCGACATTCCCGATCAGACCGGACGAACCGTTCTCGTTACAGGGGGGAACAGCGGCCTGGGCTTTCACACCTGCCGCCTGCTGGCCGCAAGAGGCGCACGAGTCCTCCTTGCGAGCCGCTCGCCCCAGCGGGGCCATCAGGCCAGGACGGAGATCCTCCAGGGGCTGCCCGAGGCACAGTTGGAAACAACAGACCTCGATCTGGCCGACCTGGCGTCAGTGCGACGCTGTGCCGAAGACCTTCGGACCGACCTGGACCGGCTCGATATCCTCGTCAACAATGCCGGTGTCATGGCGATACCCCGACAGGAGACCGACCAGGGATTTGAACGTCAGTTCGGCGTCAATCACCTTGGCCACTTCGCGCTGACCGGCGCGCTGCTGCCCCTCTTGCTGGGAACGCCCGGCAGCCGGATCGTGAACGTCAGCAGCATGGCCCATCGCAGCGGCCGCATGAACTTCAGCGACCTTCACGGCCAGCGAAAATACAGCCCGTTCGGCGCCTACGCACAGAGCAAGCTCGCCAACCTCCTCTTCACGCTTGAACTGCAGCGCCGGCTGGAGAGCAAAGGCGGCGTCACGATCTGCGTATCCGCCCACCCCGGCTTTGCCGCGACAAATCTGCAATATGCGGCGGCCAGGGAGAAAGGATCTCGCTTCGAACTACTCGTGATGCGCATCCTGAATGCACTTCTTTCTCAGAGTGCCGGGCAAGGCGCCTTGCCGCAGCTGTACGCTGCCACCGCTACCGATGTCCGCGGGGGCGACTACATCGGGCCGGACGGCTGGATGCAGATGCGAGGTCTTCCAAAGAAGCGCCGGGCCAAAGAAACGGCCTATGATCAGGAAGCGGCGCAGGCGCTTTGGCGCCATTCGGTTGAAATGACGGCGGAGCCTTTCGATCAGCTGCAAGACTGAAGAAGAATAGGTCCCGTATTTCTGACCTGCCGCGTTCGCGCACATGAGAAGCGTCCATCAAATTGCCGGAGGCAAGCCAATGTCGACAATTTCCCCGAGCTGGCAGCTGTTCATCGACCAGCACCCGCAGTGCATGAAAGTATTGCGGCAGCTGAGCAATCTGGACTGGTACCAGACCGGCGGCTGGTCATCTTTCATCGGCCCATACCATGCCGGTATCTACATGCAGGTCGCCAAGGGCAACTGGTACAACTACGGCCTGGACGGCATCCACTTCGAGTTCGGGCTAACGCAGGAGAACCTTGACGCCAAGTCTCTGTCAATTGACCTGCACGTCTGCCACAAGAATCTATTTGACCGCGAACAGTTCAACTCGCACACCGTCGAACGTTTGGAAGAGGTCGTGAATGGCTGGGGCGTTGACGGGACCCGCTTCTCCCGCACCAACCTGACCGAGCGCTTGAGCCTTCCCGTACGCTTTACCAAGTCGGGATTCGGCAAACAGGTTGCCGCGGCCCTCACCCAAATGAGCGAACTGGCGCCGGTCATCGACGATGGTCTCAACAGACTGTAGGCGTCCTGGCGTGTACAACCACGAACCGCAGGACTACAGTTGCCCCTTCTGCGCGGTTGCCGCCGGACAGGAGAGCGAGTCTGTCTACACTGTGGCCGACGACGTTGTCCTGCGCGACGACCTGGTAATCGGGTTCGTATCGTCCCACTGGTGGCCCCGCAATCCGGGACACGTCATCCTCATCCCCCGGGACCACTACGAGAACATCTACGATCTGCCGGACAACTATGGGGCCGAAATCTTCAAGGCCAGCCGCCGCATCGCGCTGGCCTTGAAGACCGCCTACGGCTGCGAAGGCGTTTCAACGCGGCAGCACAACGAGCCCGCCGGCTACCAGGAGGTGTGGCACTTTCACAAGCACGTCTTCCCCCGCTACAGCGGCGACCAGCTCTACACTCGCACCGCCGAAAGATTCCTTACGACGCCATCGCAACGCCGACCCTATGCCGAGAAGCTGAAGGCCGCGCTTGCCAACCTGAAATGACGGGGTTGTACTTCAATGTCTCTTTCACTTCCTCTCCCGCACCTCGCCGAACAATACCTGCTCGATCCGGACGTCGTCTACCTCAACCACGGCAGCTTCGGCGCCGTTCCCCGCCCCGTCTTCGAGAGCTACCAGCACTGGCAAAGGGAGCTGGAAGCAAACCCGGTTATCTTTCTGGGAAGACGCCTCCCCGATCTCCTGGCACAGTCCAGAGAAAGACTGGGCGCATTCATTAACGCCGCCCCCGACGATCTGACATTCGTCCCCAACGTTACCTACGCGCTCAACATCGTAACCCGCTCTTTGGATCTGCAGGAAGGCGACGCAGTCCTGACCACCGACCACGAGTACGGCGCAATTGACCGCGCCTGGCGGTTCAACTGTGAAAGGCAGGGGGCCCGGCTAGTCAATCAGCCGGTCGCCGTGCCCATTGCCGATCCCGCCGGCGTTGTCGAGCAGATCTGGGCCGGCGTCGACGAGCGCACCAAGGTGATATCCTTGAGCCACGTCACCTCGCCCAGCGCGCTGATACTGCCCGTCAAGGAGATCTGCCGGCGGGCCAGGAACGCGGGAATCATCTCCGTCGTCGACGGCGCCCACGCTCCCGGTCAGTTGGACCTGGACATGGAAGAGATCGGTGCGGATTTCTACGGCGGCAACTGCCACAAGTGGCTCAGCAGCGCCCGCGGCACAGGGTTCCTTTACGCCCGCCCGGACCGCCAGGCGCTGCTGGAACCCCTCGTCGTCGGCCACGGCTGGGACAAAGACCCGCCCGGCCTGTCCCGGTTCCAGGACTACTTCAGTTCAGTGGGAACGATCGACCCGGCCGCCTACCTGAGCGTGCCCGCCGCCATCGACTTCCAGGAGCAGAACGAATGGCCCCAGGTGCGTCGAGCCTGCCATCAACTCTTGAGAGAAACCGAACGGCGCATTCTCGAGCTGTCCGGCCTGCCTCCCATCAGTCCTGAGACTATGTGGGAGCAGATGCGGGTGGTGCTTCTACCGGGCCGGATCGAAGCCTATCAGCGGCTCTGGGAGGAAGATCGCATTATCATACCTGTCGGACAGCACGGCGGCCAGCCTGGCGTGCGCATCTCCGTCCAGGCCTACAACAGCCCCGCAGATCTGGATTCCCTGGTCCAGGCGCTGAAAAGGGGGGCAGCAGCGGCCTGAGCCGTCAAAGCGGCCCTTGTCTCCGACTTCTCCCCTTACGCATCCCTCAACAGGCGCACGATCTCCAGGACGCCAGGGCGCTTGCCGTACATCAACATCCCCAGGCGGAACACCTTCGCCCCAAGCCACACGACCACCGGAATCGTGACCAGGAGCAGGACAATGCTGCCGGCAACATCCGTCCACGGCGCCTCGGCAAGGGGCAGCCGCAGCATCATCGTGGTCGGCGCCGTCAACGGGAACCAGGAGAGGACACGCACGACCATCGCATCGGGATTTGTCATGATCACGCCGGTCAGCATCATCGGCACCGCGGCGATGAAGATGAAGATCCCCGTAATCTGCTGGCTCTCCTGAAAGCTGGATCCCAGCGTTCCGATCGCGCCAATCAGCACGGCGTAGACGCCGAAACCCAGAATGTAATAAACCAGTGCCAGCCCGAACACCTCCACCCGGGTAAACAGAGGAAGCAGTATTCCCGCCAGCACAGCCAGGCCGCCGCCCAGCCCTGCTGCCGATGCGATCCAGACCAGAATCTGCGTTAACCCGAGCGCGCCCAAGCCAATGACTTTCCCGGCCAGAAGTTGCTGGGGCGTTACCGAAGATAGTACGATCTCGATCACCCTGCTCGACTTCTCCTCGGCCACGCTGCGCACGAGATATCCTGCCGAAACGAAAACGGTTACGGCCAGCAGGATCCCGAAAAAGAACGGAACGATAAACGACAGGATTTGGCCGGCCGCGCCGCCAGAAGCCTGCCCTTGCTCTCCGACATACTCGACCTGCGCGTCATAGGGATCAATCAGCCGCGCCCGCAGCGTCTCGTCGCCAATCTCCTCAACCAGATGGGCAACGAAGAATGCGCGCAGCCCGCTGGTACCCGACCCGGAAAACCTGCTCCCCTCGGTGAATACCGTCACTTCCCCTTCCCGAAGATAGGTGTCCGGCACGACTACGACCCTCTGCACCTCTTCGTTTTCCAGGGCTGTCCGGGCTTCTGTCTCGTCGCCGTAGGGGACGAACTCTTCTTCAAAGCGCGGCAAAATGGGAGTAAATCCCCCAGACTGATCGACAACCGCCGTGACGTCCGAGCCGCTGTCAAACATGCGAACAATGGCCCCCCCGGCTTGCCGTCCGAAGAATAGGCTCACGACCAGCGCGACGATTCCCAGCAACGGAACGAGCGACGTAAAGATAATAAAGTCAGGCCGCCGAACATTCACCCAGTATTCATGTCGCGCAATCGTGAGAACTTTCCTCATTCCGGATGCGAATTCCCTTGAACCATCGCCACGAATATGTCGTTCAGTGGGACTGTGGCCCGTTCAAAACTCTCCACCTGCACATTGCGCGCCACGAGCCCGGCCAGAAACTCCTGTGCCCCGATCCCATCCAACGTAAGCAGCGTCACGTCGCCCTGACGCTCGCTTCCGACCACGCCCGGCAGGTCCGCAGGCAGCTCCGCCGCCCGCACTCGCACCGAGTTCGGCGCAAAGTCCCTTTTGATCTCCTGCAACGAACCGTAAAGAAGCGCCCTTCCCTCGTCTATCAGCAGAATCCGGTCGCACAACTCTTCCACCAGGTTCATCTGGTGCGCGCTCAGCACGATCGTCTTCCCCTCATCTACCAGCGAACGCATCAGCCCTTTGATCATTTCAACGTTGACGGGATCCAGCCCTTGAAAAGGCTCATCCAGAATCAGCAGTTCCGGGTCGTGAATCAGACACGCAATGAACTGCACCTTCTGCTGCATGCCCCTGCTCAGCTCCTTGACCCGCTTGCCGCCCCACTCCTCCAGTTCGACTCTCTCCAGCAACTCCAGCGCCCTGCCCTTCGCCGCGGTGCCGTCAACGCCCTTGAGTCGCCCCAGATAGACCAGCACCTCCAACACCTTCTGGTCCCGGTACAGTCCCCGCTCCTCCGGCAGATAACCCACCCGTTCACGGCTCTGCCCCGGCCTC
This sequence comes from Caldilineaceae bacterium SB0661_bin_32, assembly GCA_009841235.1. Taxonomy (GTDB): domain Bacteria; phylum Chloroflexota; class Anaerolineae; order Caldilineales; family Caldilineaceae; genus Bin5. Next base: position 5,353 of record VXMH01000049.1, read on the forward strand.
CCGCCCAGCAGCTCAACCTCCCCCGAGTCCGCCTTGAAAATATCCATCAATATACGGATCGTGCTCGTCTTACCCGCGCCGTTGGGACCGAGCAGACCGAAAACCTCCCCCTGCAAGACCTCAAACGACAGCTCATCGACAGCCACGTGGCCGCCATACTTCTTGCATATATTGCGGACTTCAAGGACTGAATCTGCCATGGCAATTCTCACGCACTCATCTCACCGGTCAACCCGAACGCGCCGCCTGCAAAAATAGCACACTTTTGAATCCAGGGCCAGTGGTCCACTGGTCCCCCGCGCTTCTTCTGATTCTCCTCTCACCTTGCTGTTGCTCACTCCCCCTGGAGCACCGCGAACAGACCTCCACATGTCCGGCCCCTGGCCCCCTCAGCTCCGCCGCACACTACTTAATACGCACACCGGTGCAAATGGTTGCCCCGCTTCCACCCCAGCTGTCTCCAAGACAATGCATCGACTTGGAACAGAACCTCGTGAGCCCGCCTGAATGCGGAAGGGGCGTTCCTTGCAGGCGCCCTTCGCAAGCCAAACCTGAATCCCAATGCGAATGCGATTTTCCTCTCGGGCTCCTATGGGTGCATCCCCAAATGGGGCTGAGCTCTCGCAAACCTATGGCAGCGGCATAACCATGGCTGGTCCGTAATCGACTCTGAGGCAGCAGAAGCGCCGCCACCACCTCAAAATTCCGGTAGGGGCAGGCCCTGTGCCTGCCCTCTCTCTCCTCACTCCTCTCCACTCCCTCCTCGCCCTTGTGCCTGCCCTCTCTCCTCACTCCTCTCCACTCCCTCCTCGCCCTTGTGCCTGCCCTCGCATACCCACCCAGACCGCATTCTCCGCCCACCCCCACAAACTACCGTAGGGGCAGGCCTTGTGCCCGCCCTCGTTTACACATAAGACGCTGGCGGCGCAGATTCTCGGG
>VXMH01000083.1 GCA_009841235.1 Caldilineaceae bacterium SB0661_bin_32
GGAGGGGAGTGGGCAGGGGTAGGTCCTGGCCTTGCGATTCGGGAAGCCTCCCAAGACATTAGAGCGAAAAGATGCGATTGCTCTGGAGCTACTCTGCCCTATGCATTCAGGGTATTCCACGGGTCCTACGTTGGCCTACGAGCGCACCGAGTACACGGTAATTCCGACCCTTGGGAAATCTGGAATCCCCGCGCTTTTGTGAGAAAATGTCGATTGTCGCACTGCCGATTCCCCAGGGGCCTCGAACAGGATGCCTTGACCTGGCGGATCCCTTGGCCCTTCCTCGGAGCGAAAGCAATGTTCGAGAGTCTGATAGCGGCTGTTCCCTTAGCCGGTAGTTCAGAAACGCAAAAGTCAAGTCGGCGCTTCTTCCGTCTGACTACAGTCATCGTCATTGCGTTCTTGACGCTTGCGGTTATCATGCTTCGTCTTTACCGGCTGGACGAGCTGCCGGCGGGGATTCAGGTCAGCGAGGCTTTGAACGGGGTGGACGCCCTGCGCGTCCTTAACGGCGAACATGCCGTTTTCTTTCCTTCCGAGTTCAGCGGCCACGAAGGACTGGTCGTCTACCTGATTGCGCTCTCGATTTCTCTCCTGGACCAAACTGACCTGGCGTTACGCTTGCCCACCGCGCTGGCCAATGCCGGAACCGTCTTTGTCGTCTTCTGGCTAGGCCGGCTGCTCTTCGGACGAGATGAATCAGGCGCAGCCACTTCCTGGCGCGGTATGTTCATCGGCGGGGTTGGCGCCTGCCTGATGGCAGTCTCGATAGGCCAGACGGTTCTGGGGCGTACGGTCTTTCGGGCCAATCACCTGCTCTTACTGATTTCCCTGTGCCTGGCCTTGCTCTGGTGGGGCTGGAGGGAGAGGAGCTGGTGGGCGGTTACCCTGGCCGGGGTCTGCGCCGGACTGGTGCAGTACACATACATTCCCGCCCGCTTCACCCCATTTCTTTTCCTCGCACTTGGCTTGAGCTTTCTGATACCCCGCAGATTTGCGGGCCCGAGAAACCTGAGGTCAGAACTTCCCTGGATTCTCAACTTTGGCGGCGCGGCCTTGCTGGTGGCTGCGCCCATATTTGTCTATTTTGCTTCGCATCCTGAACATTTCTTTTTGCGCAGTAACGCGATATCCGTCCTTCGGCCCCACGTCAATCAGGGAAACCCTTTCGGCGTCTTCCTGGATAACGTGATCTGGCATTTGGCAGCCTTTGGCTTCAGGGGAGATGTAAGCTGGCGTCATAACTTTGACGCCCTGCCGATGCTCAATCCCTGGGAGGCACTGTTTTTCTGGGTCGGCGCGGGCATCTCATTATGGCGCTGGCAGCGGCCTGCGTGCCGACTCCTGCTACTCTGGATGGCTTTCCTGCTGCTGCCAGCGGTTATAGCGAGAGACTATGCCCCGAACACGCTGAGAATGCTTGGGGCAACACCGGCCGTCTATTTGATTACGGCCTTCGGACTTTGGGAAGCCTTTCAGTTCGCGAAGAAACGTCTTTTCCCGACTCGAGTCACCGAGAGTGCGGTGGCTTTGGGAGCCGTCGCGGCGGTGGCGGTATCGGTTCAAGGCGTGACCACCTTCCGCAACTACTTCGGCGTCTGGGCATTCGAGCGCGGCGTCCAATTTGCCTACGAAGTTCCATGGTCGAATTTCGCGCGTGCACTAAATGCCTTTCCTTCAACCGAAGGGGAGCTCTACCTGATCCCAAACTCACTGGACCATCCCAGCTTTGACTACATCTACAGGGGAACCGCCTCAACCTTCTATTTTCCTCGAGAGACTGAAGATCTTGGCTTCCTGGCTTCAGAAATCGAATCAGCTCTTTCCGGAGTGGAGAATCTGACCAAAGCCAAGGTTATCCAGTTGAACAACGTGCATATTGGCTGGATTGGCAATGACACGGGCCGCGTAGCAGTACTTCTGGGCAAGTATGCCCGGCTTGAAAACGTTGAACATTACAATGACTTCCAAGTTCACAACTTCACCAGTCTCTCTCTGGAGCACCGCTGGACATTCTACGAGCGTTTGCAACCTTTGACAGTCCAATACGACGGCGGCATCTCACTGATGGGTTTTGCTTTCGGTCAGGGCCCAGAAGAGTATTCAGTCACAAGACCAATTGAACTCAAAAGGGACAAGCCTGTTTGGATCGCACTGAATTGGGAGACTATGCCGGACCTGGAAGTCGACTATTCGGTGTCGATTCGTCTGCATAACCGCGCAGGAGAGGTTGTCTTTCAGGAAGATTCCCTCCTGTGGAATCCGCTGCACAGGCCGACAAGCGATTGGACACCAGGTGACAGAATAGATACTTTGTTCCAGATAAGCTTGCCGCCTGACATTGGTCCCGGCGACTACGAACTGAGGCTCGTTGTCTATAATACGGAGACCCTGACGCCAACCGTCCAGGTTGGTGTTTGGGAACCTGAGCTGACATTGGCAGAAGTCAGGATTGGGGAAAGCGACTGAGGCAGGTCCTCGGTCAACTTCGGGCCTCGCCGAAGTTAGTCAGAGGGTCCACGAAGGGCAGGCACAAGGCCTGCCCCTACATTTCGGGAAGCCTCCCAAGGAATTGACGCACCAGGATGCAATTGCCCTGACCTCATTTTACTTTTGACTGGTTGAATGGCATGGCGGATGCTATAATCGCAGCTGGACAAGAGAATGGAGCGGGGAACTTCGACTCGATTCTTTCCGACAGAGAGGAGTACGTGTGACAGATTTGGATACGGCTGGGACTCCCATCGAGACATTCCTGAATGACCTGGCTGCAGGTGAGTCGACGCCAGGAGGAGGCGCGGCCGCGGCTCTGACCGGCAGTCAGGCGGCCGCGTTGCTAAGCATGGTCTTGAATTTCACTGTCGGCCGCAAGAAATATGCAGCCGTGGAGGAAGAGTTGAGAGGTGTGCTGCAGCGAACCGAAGAGGTGCGCGCAGATCTACTGGCTTACGCAGACAAGGACGCCGAGGCGTTTGGCGCGGTGGCCGCCTGTTACTCAATGCCCCGTTCCACCGCGGAAGAGAAGGCAGCCCGGACCAAGGCGATGCAGACCGCTCTGCGCGGGGCTGCAGAGGTACCGTTCTCGATCTCCGAGCTGTGTGCCGAACTATTGGAATTGACGTCCCCCGTTGCTGAGAAGGGCAATCCCAATGTCGTCAGTGATGCGGCGACCGCAGCTCACCTGGCGTATGCCGCCCTTTACAGCGCCCTCGTAAACGTTGACATCAATCTGAAGTACCTCAAAGACGATACCTTTGTTTCCAGAATGCACGCAGATGTGGCGGAATTGAAGGCTTCTGCCGAGAGCAACTATATCGCCGCCCGCGCTGCGTGCACGAATGTCCTGGGCGTAGAGATATGACCGCACAGCTATTGAAAGGCCGACAACGCGCCAAGCAGCTGCAGGCCGAACTGTCCGAGAGTTTTTCAGAACTGGCCACAGCTACCGGCGTGCAGCCGACGCTGGCCGCGTTGCAAGTAGGCGCGGACCCGGCCGCGGCAGGTTATTTGCGCGCTATTCGCCGCGCCTGTCAAGGGGTTGGCGTTGCTCTCAGACCCGTCGAACTTGATGAAAAGAGCAGCCCTGCAGAGGTCCAGTCGGCGCTGACCGCGCTGAACGACGACAAGGCGGTTCATGGAATCATGGCGCTGGAGCCGCTGCCGGATCATGTCGACAGTTCCCAACTGTTTGACCATCTAAGCCCTGCCAAAGACGTGGACGGCGTCCATCCGCTCAACGCAGGAAGGCTGGCCGCGCAGCGCCAGCCGCACTTCGTGCCAGCCACGCCTGCGGGAGCCGTAATGTTGCTGGAAGATGCCGATGTGGCCTTTAAGGGCAAGAAGGCAGTCGTAATCGGGCGAAGTGATATTGTAGGAAAGCCGATGGCCCTATTGTTGCTGCATCGACATTGTACGGTCACGATCGCGCATAGCCGTACTGAGGACCTGCCCTCGGTTGCCCGCGAGGCGGACATCCTTTGTGTAGCGGTGGGACGCCCGGCCATGGTTACGGGAGACTGGATAAAGCCTGGCGCTGTTGTCGTTGACTTTGGTACGACTTACGTGGGTGGTTCTGTGAAGGGCGATTGCGAGCAGGCAAGCGTGGAAGCCGCGGCGGGAATGTTAACGCCCGTTCCGGGCGGAACGGGTCCTATGACGAACGTGATGCTAATGCACAATCTGTTCAGCGCTTACCGGCGTCTTGTCTCTGCGACCTGACCTTAGTGCCCCAGTATCTCGACACTCTTTTCGCGTGGATGGTGGTTAAGCTCGCACTCTCCAAAGCCGCTCAGCAGGGCCCTCACTTTTTCCAGCCGGACTTGCAGGCGAGGTTCTTTGCACCCCCACTCTCCCCTTACCTGGTTGCAGACCAGCAGCGAATCACCCCAGATACTGAGAATCGCTGAACCCGGGTCGATCAGTTGCACCTTCATTCGGTCGCGCACTGCTTCCAGGGCGGCTATGAGGGTGTCGTACTCGGCTTCATTGTTCGTTACATTGTCCCCGAAGTTCAGTTGAACGATCTCGCGCGGGTATCCCGGCCAGTCCAGTGCAAAGCTGCCGTAGCCTTCTCCAGGGTTGCCGCGGCTACCACCATCAAATACGATCTGTATCGGGTCTATCGGAGTCTCTTCCTGCGGGGAAGGGGCTGGAGGCTGCATCTCGCTCATTTGACCTGCAGAAGAGGCGGCTTGATTCCCGCTGTCCGGAGAACGACGGTCCGGTTTTTGGGGCCGGTCGGCGGGTTCAGGCGGCCTTGGCTTAACGGGCCCGCTCGCAATCTGCCTCTTGCTTCTTTCAAAGTTCTGCGCAGATACCGAGAGTGCGATGTTCAGTGGATTCCGATCCGACAGCAGCTCCTCCGCTTCGATCAGCCCCAGAGCCTTCAATTGACGAAAGAGCAGTCGCCTCTGCCCGGTAGAAAGTCTTCCTATCTGGTTGACAAGTCGCTCCAGATCGGTTCCCATTTCCGTACTGCTCCAACTCTTCGGGTCCTCAATCACATAATGCAGAGGGTTGCTATGCCGGCTGCCGTTCCTGCTTTTGCGCAGCTTTTGCCTTTTCCCAAAGGAAGTGCAGGTTGGCTTGATGGAAATTCTGGACAAGGCCACCCAGGGGAATGCGCGTTCGACCGAATTCCTCTATGTCGTGACTCAGGAGCTCTCGCTTGGTTGCCCCTTGGGAAAGGAGCCGTTCGACCAGTGCCACAACGTCATTCAGATATTGTATGCTTTCTTCTATGCTGGGCGTTACTTCGCCTCGCAGGAGAATATCGCCGTGGCCCTGGACAATCGTCTCCAAATTGAACTCGTGCAGACTGTGCAGAGACTGTTTGAATTTCTCAATATCGGCGAGAGGTGAAGCAATCACAGGCACGGGCATCATCAAGTCGCTGGCGAACAGTACCTTCTCCTCTCGCACATGCACGACACACACATCGGGCCCAGGACCAGGCGCGTGCATGATATGTACGGTTTTGTCTCCCAAGCGAATAACCGATCCTTCATTGAAGATGATCTTCGGCAGTCGGATTTCTACCCGCAATAGTTCGGCGGTATGCTCTCTCGCCTCTTCCAACGCTCTCCGGCCATAGCGAACAAGCAGATCGCGAGTGGACTCATGGGCAATGAGTTCCGCCTCAGGAAAGAGACAGGATCCGTAGACGTGGTCTGCGTGACTGATTGTGTTTACGAGATAGCGAACGCCTGCAGGGCAGACTTGCGCGGCAAAGTCTATGATTTGCCTTGTTTCCGAGGGAAAGGGCAGCGTATCAATCAAAATACCGCCCTCAGAGGAGACGACCAGCCCAGCGTTCACCTCTGCGTACAGCGCACTGGTGAATACCCACGTATCATCCGCAACCCGTGTGCGCGTAATCGCCACCTGCTACATCCCCTTCCTCGAGATTATGGCCAGAGCAGTCGTCGAATAGCAAATTATAGCACAATGCGGCAAGGCGGGGCAATGGCGGAACCAGGGCAATCCGCCTCTGATTCGGTTGGCGATGTTGCCGAAGTTAGCCGGAGAGTCCACGAAGGGCATTTTCAAGGAACAAACTTGGAGCCTACACCAGGGCAGGCACAAGGCCTGCCCCTACCGTAGTTTGAGGGGGGAGGTGGAAGGTGC
>VXMH01000095.1 GCA_009841235.1 Caldilineaceae bacterium SB0661_bin_32
GGGCGCGACTTCTGCGTACCCGACTACAGCCGGCGGGGGGAGGGGCCGGGCGGGTTGCGCCGTGTCGCTCGCCTGTGAATCGGTCTCAGTGGTCGAGGCTTTCGAATCTGAAGTCTGTCGATCGTCGGTGCGGGACGCGCTTGTAGTTGGCGGAGCGGACCGAGTCCTTTGTGAGGCGCCGCCGCTCTCTGACTGTGCGGTAGTAGCTCCCGTCTCCATTTGCGCCAGCGCGTCAGTGAGGGCCGCAGTGAAGAGGTCAAAGTTGCGCCTGGTGACCTGGAGATCTTCGACGGCGGTGTCCAGCTGGCCGAGTTGGATGCCCTGGTCGCTGAGCGTGCGGTCGAGTTCAGCCAGGCTGGCGTCCAGCTCGACGAGGCTCTTTTGCAGTGCGGCGACCGCGCCGGACTCCTGTTCGAGCACGATGAGGCGCTCGCCGAGGGCGTCGACGTTTGCGTTTACTGTTTCGAGGTCGGCAGCGACGTCGGTGAGACCGGCGTCGAGAGCATTGACCCTGGAAATGTTGGTAAAGTTCAGGGTGCCGCCGTTCCAGATCGCGAGGACGAGGAGAGTGAGAAGCAGGCCAATGATCGCGCCGCCTATGGCGGAGAGGTAGGCGGTCAGCGACTCTTCGACCTCCGGCATGCTGAATTCCAGTTCCGGCGGCTGCTTTGTCTGGAGTTCCATTACTTTCTCCTCAATGGTATGCACCTTCTACAAAAATCTTCTTGCGAAAAAGACGGACACGGACTCAGGGCGAATTTCGTCTATCGGTGCGATTCTGTGCCGCCCTGCCGGTCGCTTATGGCAGGGTTGACAGGTTCCCTTCAGTTTTGCAAAAGAATTACCGGGCCGCTGCCTTATACCCTTGGAATGTGAACAGTGTCGTTCGTATAGCTTATTGAAAATACAGAAATCTCTGGTGTCTGTCAACTGGGCCGGACCTGAAGGGCAGTGGCAGATGGATCCCTGTGCCACAATCGCTTTAATTCGTCAAAAAGTGAATGAAGGCCGCTACAAGGTGTGCGTCTACATATCGGGCAGTTTCCCAAGTCATTGTCTCAGCCTGGTGCAATTGCTTTGCCCGGACCCGCCGGGTTATCGCCTGGTCGATCAGGGAGATTGGAGTTCGTAAGCCCGACTTTCAGTCACCGAGCGAACAGTTGCCGGGTGGAAACGGGGGAGTCTATAATGGCCGCAGACCCGGCTGCACAAGCACCTGAAGGACAGCCATTAGTGGAGGCAGCCGGCAACTCAGTCTAAGTCACAGAGGAAATATGGCGAATCAGAATCCTGTTCCAACTGATGAAGAGGCCCTGACGGGGCTGGCGAAGGAGACAGGCTACGCGCTCAAGCAAGCGGGGCTGATGGCCGCGGTCGCGGAGAGCTGCACAGGTGGACTGGTGGGACACTTGATTACGGAGATACCGGGCAGCTCAGACTGGTTTCTGGGAAGCGCAGGGGTCTACAGCTATGAGGCGAAGGAGAGGCTGCTGGGTGTAGACGGTGGGGTCCTGCTACGGGATGGGGCTGTCAACGCGACTGTGGCGAGGCAGATGGCTTTCGGCGCGCTGCGGGAGTATGATGCAGATGTGGCGGTGTCGATCACGGGCGTGGCGGGGCCGGGCGGGACTGTGGAGAAGCCAATGGGCCTGGTCTACCTCCATTTGGCGGCCAGAGACGGCACGGATCGCGCCGAGGATGCGGTGTGGTCGGCAGACCGGCGCGGGAACAAGCTGTTGAGCGCGCAATGTGCGTTGGAGATGCTGCTTTCTTATGCGAAGGACAAGGCTGATTGATGGGTCGGCAAGTAGCGATTGACGAGCCTGTGCGCGTGATTGTGCGCACGCTGCCGACAGGCAGGATCACGCCCAAGTGGTTCGAGTGGCAGGGCAGGACACACAGTGTAGTTGCTTTGAGCCGCCAGTGGGACGAGACAGTTGAAGGGAGACGTCTGCGTTGTTTCCTGGTCCAGACGCCAGGGCAGAACGCCTTTGAGTTACGTTGGGATCCGGTGGAGGACGAGTGGGTCCTCCACCGCGGCTGGCTTGTGAACATGGTTTGAGAGCGGGCGGCTAGGCGGCAGGCCCGTCTCCCCAGTCCGGTATCGACAGAATCTCCCCGTCCTGTAAAGCTGACTTGTGAGCGATGACGCCGGCTGCCATGTAGCGCACGGCCGACCAGACGTGAATGGCAGGCTGCCGTTCCTGGTGCACTGCTTCGACGAATTCGTGGACCAGGTAGGGATGGGAGCCGCCGTGGCCGCCGTAGACTTCGGAGGAGCGCCCGGCAGGCCGGAAGGCCTCTTCTACTTCAGGCGGCAGAGGGTGCCGCATTTCTTCAGGAGTGAGGGGCGTGCGGCTCTCTTTGTCGCACCAGTGTTCGTTCTCGTAGCTGCCGTGCGTGCCGTAGATGCGGAATGTCTCGCGGTTCTGGAGGCCGATCTCGCGGAGCTCGCAGATGCGCATGGCTGAGCCGTTGCTCATATGGAAGAGGGCGGTCTCGTTGCTGAAGGCGTAGCCCTGCTCGTTGAAGTAGGTATCCTCGGTTCGGTTGGCGTAGCCCCAGGCACAGACTTTGAGGGCGCGGGCGTTCATCACGCTCATCGGGCCGCTGGTCGAGTGGGTGGGGTAGTGCATGGGGCCGGTCAGGATTCCTCTGTTTTTGTAGCCATCCCTGGCTGCGATCCACTCCTGGCCGGCCTGGCCGGCCAGTCTGTGGGCCTGGACTAGGCGCAGGTTGCTGCTTGGGCTGTCGACGTCGTGGTAGTACTCTCCTTCGGTATAGACGAAATCGCCGAATGCCCCTTCAGCGCTGCGTCGTCTACAGTAGATTGCCTCGGGCCGGTAGAATGTTGTTTCGCCCAGCATGTAGGATTGCCCGGTGCGTTCCACTGTTTCGACGAGGCGTGCGCACCAGTCGAGGATTTCATCGCCGTCGGGCAACATCGCAATAGGCACGGCGCTGTAGACGTGTTTGCCGGCATTCAAGGCTTGGACGGCCTGAGGGGCGTGTAGCCAGGGCTGCGTGAAGAGGGCGACGGCGTCGATGTCGCTGGCGCAGATTTCGTCGAGGGAGGCGTAGGCATCGCGGGGGTGAAACTTGGCTTGCCAGTGGTCGAGCCCGGCGAAGCGGGCGATGCGGTCAGGTTCGCGGTCGCAGAGGGCGATGCGATCAACAAGGGGGTGGTTCATGAAGAGATCGGCGAAGGAACTACCGAATGATCCCAGGCCGACGATGCCGAGGCTGATGCCCATTTTGGCTCCTTTTCACGGGTCAAGAGTGAGAGATTGGCGGCCTGAGTGCACTGAAACCGCGCAATCCCTCTTGGTCCCGTTTTTCCTCCTCATGCGCCGGAACAGTTGCCGGCGCAGTCCACAGAGGCCCTTTGGCTTTTGGTGTCGGAAATCCGTTCTGCGTTCGAGAGGCTTCACTGGGCGTATTCTAACACGGGGAAATTGTCGATCCTAACAGGTTGATCAGGACGGAAAGCTGTTTTGCCGGTTTTGGGCATTAGTGCGGGCTGCGCCGCCTGGTGGGGACAAGGGCGCTCACATGGGGCGCCCCTGCCAGCGTAGCGGGTAGCTGTGTTCGCGGGATCCTGTTTACAAATTTTTTGTCGCGGTATACGGCGTCTTCGAGCCAGAACTGATGCGGGTCATGTCGGCTTGTCTGGCTTTACTCATAGTGGATTTCGTAGTAAGTTTCGTGCACCATGGTTGACTCCAGGACAAAGGGCAGATATGTAGATTCTGAAGGAGAGATACGATGAAGGCTGCGATCATGTACGAGGCGCACGCGCCGGTGGCGGTGAAAGAGGTTGAACTGGAGGCCCCTGAGTTTGGAGAGGTGTTGTTGGATATCGTGGGGGCCGGCGTCTGCCACAGCGATTACCACTATGTTACCGACCACCGAACCCCGAAGCGCCTGCCGTGGTTGCTGGGCCACGAGGGGGCCGGCGTGGTGCGGGCGGTCGGTGAAGGGGTTCGCGACTTTGCGCCGGGCGATAAGATTATTCTTTCACTGGATGCGATGTGTGGGAGTTGCCGGAACTGCTCGAATGGGCGGCCAGCGCTTTGTGAGACGCACCGCATGGAGCCCGTGAGCCGGTATAGGCAGAACGGAGAGCCGATCTATCATGTTCGCCCGACTTTTGTGGAGCAGACACTGGCACTGGCCGACGCATGTGTGAAGGTGCCGGATGACACGCAACTGGAGCAGGCGTGTTTGATCAGCTGTGGCGTGATCACGGGGATCGGTGCGGTTGTGAACCGGGCGCAGGTCGAGACGGGGGCGTCGATGGCGGTGTTTGGCTGCGGGGGCGTTGGGCTGAACGTGATCCAGGGAGGTGTGCTGGCCGCGGCGGGCAAGATTATCGCGGTGGATACGGTGGACTACAAGCTGGAGCTGGCGGAACAGATGGGAGCGACGCATTTTGTCAACAGCGCGAAGGAGGACCCGGTACAACGGATCATCGAGATCACGGGCGGGGGGGCGGACTATGCGTTTGAGGTGGTTGGCTTTCCTGCGATCGTGAGACAGGCGATCGATTCAGTGAGGATGACCGGCACGGCGGTCGTGGTGGGTGTGCAGCCGACGGGTCAGGATGTTTCGGTGGAGGGGTGGCACCTGCTGGAAGACAGGACGTTGATGGGGGCTTTCCACGGTGCGGCACGGCCGCGTGTTGATTTCTTGTGGATTTTGGACCTTTACAAGCAGGGCAAGATCAAGCTGGACGAACTGATTTCGCGCTACCGGCCGCTGGATGAGATCAACGAGGCGTTTGCCGACATGAAGGCGGGCAAGGTGGCGCGATCGGTGCTGGTGTTTGACTGAGACGCCGCCGCCGTTCCACTCAAAAAGTTGAGGATAGGGGGAAAGAGAGGTGCCCCCTTGCCGACTGAATGGAGTGTAGGTGCCATAGTTACACGCATCACAGGGCAAGGGGACATGATGCCCCATCCAATCCTGACTGTGAAAGTGTAACAATGGCATATGTATTTTGCCACATTTCTTGAGAATCCAAAAAACAAGACAGGTTGTGTAAGACGTTTAGCAGTTGCATCGGGCCGCATGCTGATTCGGATTGCTTTCTGCCCGGCGCCGACCGAGGCTTCGTCTGTTTGAAATCTCCCGAGATGCCGGTCTTCTGGTGGGATGGGCTGTGTGGAACTCCGCCCGATAACGATAGGTTGCACTTTCTCCGCAAGATAGTTTATATTCTGAGCGGACGGTGCCCGCATTTGCGGATACGTTGCCACTCCTCTGGATCCTCGAAATCCGATTCGCCAGAAGCTTCGGGAGGAACCTCATATGTCTGCACTTGAGCCGATCTACCTGACCGACTTGGGCCGGAGTCTGCCCCAGATAGCCCTTTCCAGCGAGAGGCGAAAATACCACTGGCAGGTCGTTCCCTACGAGACGCAGGAGTTCAGCGGCAATATGCTGATTGCCGGCCCGGAAACAGAAGCGCCGCCTGTCACGATCCCGCTTGGCGTATCGGGATGGCACCGGATCTATCTGGGTTTGTGGAGCAATTGGACCGAGGAATTGGTGCGCGTCAGGTTGACCGGCGACAGTTCCTTCGTCAAAGTGAACCGTGAGAGAGAGCCGGGAACGTTTGCCGATAACTATTCCCTGGATGAACGGTATTGGAAGACGGCCGACCTTACCAGCCAGGACCTGGTGTTGGGCCAGCAGTCGGCCGGCATGTCACAGCCTGCCTATTTTGCCTATATAAAGCTGGTGCCGCTTGACGACGCGCAGGTTGAAAAGCTTCACTCCGATCGCGCTGATGCAGACCACAAGAGGCTCATCTGCATGAACGATGGTTTCAGCGATTTCGCGCGCTTCCGGCCAACGAGCCGGGACGAGATTTGGGAATATCTGGAGCCATTCCGAGATACAGACTTCGGGAAGATGTTCTGGTGCCCCGGCGCTGGCGGGGACGTACTTACCTATCCTTCGGCCATCGGCAACTTGACCGGAAGCAAGACGAGGGACTTTCCCAGGGTTGGCGACCGTTACATCGCGGAGTCGATGCAGATTTTGGCGGGGGCGGGCATCGACACAATCGAGACTGTGGTGGAACATGGGCACAGTTTTGGATTGGAGATCCACATCAGCCAGCGGATGGAGGCGTTTCAATGTTGCCCTCCATTTGAGGACTACTTTACGGGCGACTTCTACGCGCAGCACCCGGAGTGGCGCTGTGTAGATCTTGACGGCCGGGAGATCGCGCGGATGAGTTACGCTTTCCCGGAGGTACGCGAGCTGGTGCTGGCTGTTTTTCGTGAATTGGCGACGCGTTACGACATTGACGGCGTCAACCCTATCTACAATCGCGGCGCGCCCTTTTTGCTCTACGAGGCGCCGCTGGTCGAGGGTTTCCGGCAGGAGACTGGTCTCGACGCGAGGGAGCTGGCGGAGGACGACGGGCGATATTTGCGTTACCGGGCGGGCGTGATGACGGAGTTCATGGCGGACCTGCGCCGGGAAATGGAAGAGATAGGAAAGGCGCGGGGGCGGCCGCTTGAGATTTCGGCACACGTTCTGAACAACGCCGCAAGCAATCTCTTTTATGGACTGGACGTACCGGCTTGGGTTGAGCAGGGCTTGATCGACAATTTGATCTCCTATCCATGGCGGGATGAGGAGATCGACGTAAACTACTTTGGGCAACTGACGGCCGGTTCGCCGGTCCAGTACTATCCTGAGATTATGCCGCGAACGATGCCTCCGGAGGATTTCCGCGTGCGGGCGCTCCAGTACTACGCGGCGGGGGCCGACGGCCTGTGTTTCTGGGATACCAATGGGCGTCATCAGAGACTAAAAGAGTGGAGCATGATACGGCGCCTGGGGCACAGGGACCGGTTGGAGAGCTGGGATGACGGAGATGGGCAGCTCTTCCGAACCGTTCCCCTGCGCAGCGTTGGCGGATATGTGCTGGACAAGTATCCGCCGCATTGGGCTTATTGATGGCAACATACATTGCAAACAGGCTGCTGCTGGCGATTCCACTGATTCTGGGCATCACGCTGATTACATTCAGCTTCATCAACGCCGCGCCCGGCGATCCGGTGCAGGCGATGATTGACCCGGAAGAGGAGATGTCGGCGGCGAACCTTGAACGTTTGAAGGAGGAGATGGGCCTCAACAAACCGGTTATTGTGCGCTACGTGATCTGGCTGGGGCAACTGGCGCGAGGCAACTTCGGCTACTCGTATCAGACGGGTGAGCCGGTACTGCGCAGGATTACAGTGCGATTGCCGGCCACTCTGGAGTTGATGGGATTCGCGCTTGTTGCATCTTCGGTGCTGGGCATCAGCCTTGGTGTACTTGCCGCACTTAAGCAGTATACGATCTGGGATTATGTCCTGACCCTGTTTGCACTGTTTTCCATTTCGATCCCGTCCTTTTTTCTGGCGCTGCTTGCCCTCTATGTTTTTGCGCTTAAATTGGAATGGTTTCCGACATTTGGCATGCGGTCGGTCGCGTTCGACGCGCCGCCGCCTCTGTTGGACAATCTGCATCATTTGGTACTTCCGGGCGTGATTCTCTCGCTTGACCTGACGGCCGGCTTAACCCGTTATATGCGATCGGGTATGTTGGAGGTGCTAGGGCAAGAGTATGTGACCACTGCACGCGCCAAGGGCCTGAAAGAGACTCGCGTCGTTATCGGGCACGCGCTGCGAAACGCTCTGCTACCGGTCATCACAATTGTGACGTTGCGCCTGCCGATTCTCTTCGGCGGCACTGTCATTATCGAGACCATGTTTCAGTGGCCGGGGATGGGACGCATGGCGATTCAGGCCATCTCCAAACGGGACTATCCGGTGCTGATGGGGCTGACGTTTGTCGCCGCGATCCTCGTTCTATTCAGCAATTTGATCGCCGACATACTGTATGCGGTCGCCGATCCGCGCATACGGCACGAATAGGGTTGCTTGCATGCGTTCTCCACAAGAGCTGCGTTCTCTGCTGACCGGGCCTGTCATGTCGGTTCACACGCCATTCACGAGGGACGGCGAGATTGACTACGGGAGCCTGCGGGGGCTGGTGGACAGGGGTATCGATGCCGGCAGCACGACGATGCTGCTTACGTACGGGGACAGCCTCTACTCTCTGCTCACCGACGATGAAGTGGCGGAGGTGACCAGAGTAGTGGCTGAACAGACGGCGGGACGGGCCGCGGTTGTGGCGGCTGACCGCATCTGGTGGACGGGCAAGACGGTTGAATTCGGCCGTTATGCGCGCGAAGTGGGGGCGGACATGCTTATGGTGCTGCCGCCGGATTGGGCCGGTTCGTGCACGGCCGATACCTTTGTCGCGCACTACGGGGCGGTGGCTGCCGAAATCCCTGTGATGGTGGTGACGAATGTGTTCAGCCGTTCGCACGAGCTCGGGCTGGAAGTGCTGCGACGGCTGCGGGACGAAGTGCCGGGCGTCGTTGCGATCAAGGACGATCTGGTCGGCGTCTTCGCCCGCAAGATGGCGCTCCTGTTGCACGGCCACTGGGCGATCATTTCGGGCGGACAGAAGCAGAATCATTTCGACCTGATTCACTATGGGTGCGACGGCTATCTGTCGACGTTCGTTACATTTGCGCCGCAGGTGACGCAGGCGTACTGGCAGGCTGTACAGGCAGCACAGTGGAAAGAGGCCGCGCGTATCATTCGCGATTACGACATGCCCTACTTTGATTATGTTCTCAATGTTGTCGGCGGATTTGACGCGGCTGTGCACGGTACGTACGAGCTGTTTGGGCTGGCCCAACGCTGGCGAAGGCCGCCTTATCATTCGCTGACGGACGAGCAGATGGAGGCGTTGTCACAACTGTTTGTGGAGTTGAAGTTGCGATAGTCAACGAGTAATCGACCAGGAGGAGAGTTGGCGGTGCGGGACCGACATTTGTCTCGAGCATTGACCGTTCTCCTTCGCTTTTTTACGGTATCCGTGACGTTTCTTTCACTTTCCAGGAGGAGATCCATGCGAAGTATCAGAGATCGAGGCGTGAACCGACGTGAGTTTCTCAAGGCAAGCGCGCTGGCGGCCGGCGCAACGGCGCTGGCGGCGTGTGCACCGGTTACATCGGATGCGGACGCGGGGATGGCGGCGGATGAGGCGGCTGCCGAAGAGATGCAGAGGGGCAATCTGATCGGCCTCTACGGCGGACCGATTAACAGCTTCAACCCCCTTACGGCGGTGCAGGGGTTCCAAGCGCACTTCTTCCAGTGCGTACTGCCGCCGTTGATCCAACAGAATGTGCCCAAGACCGGTTTTGTGCCGATCATGGCCGAGAGTTGGGAGGCCTCGGATGACGCGACGCAGTACACCTTCCACATTCATCCGGACGCGAAATGGCACGACGGAACTGACTTTACGGCCGAGGACGTACTGTTTACCTACGAACTCTACCTGAATCCGGCGACCAAATCGCGCAGTGTCAGCAACCTGGCCATGATCGAAGGGGCCGAGGCTTACTCCAACGGTGAGGCGGACAGTGTAGCCGGCATTACCGTCGTGGACGACAAGACAATCCAGTTCACGACCGCATACCCAACAGGCCTTTTTCTGTTTCAGGCGACCAATTCGATTCTTCCCAAGCACGTATTAGGCGATGTGGCGCCTGACGCGCTGGAAAATCAGTCCTTCTTCTTTGAAGACCCGCTGGGATCCGGCCCGTTCAAGTTCGTGGAGTACCAGACGGACCAGTTTATCCGCCTGGAGGCCAACGACGACTGGCACTGGGGCAAGCCGAAGCTGGGCAGCTACATCATGCAGATCGTCGCCTCGCCTGACGTGGGACAGATCGCGCTGGAGCGGGGAGAGGCGCACTTCAACGCTTGGGGCGGTCTCAACACCGGCTCCTCCGAGGTCGTGCAGTCGTTCATTGACAACAATGACTTCAAGGTCGTGGCCACGACCGGGGTGGTATTTACGGCTTATTCGTTCAACCTGCGGCGCGGTTTCTTTGCGGATAAGCGGGTGCGCCAGGCATGGCTGCATGCCCTGGACAGGAAGAAGATTATCGAAGTCTTCCAGGGCGGAAACGGAACGATCTACAATTCACCGTTGATCCATGGCTGGTCGATCCCCGATGACCTGAACCCGTATGACTACGATGCCGATCTGGCCCGCAGCTTGCTGGAAGAGGCGGGATGGGACTTTAACCAGGAGGTCACGGTCAACCTGATCACGCTGAAGAGCGAGGAGGCTCGCGCCCAGGTTGCTGCGGAGAAGCAGATGCTGGAGGAGGCGGGCTTCAAGATCAAGATCGAGGAGATGGACAGCTCGGTCTGGGTGGAGCGATTCTACGACACGCACGATTTCGACGCGGTGCGGGTTGGTTTCGGTTCATTCCCCGATCCGGATGGGTTCCTCAAGTTCCACCTGACGACGCAGGGCCGCAATGCGAACGGCTACTCCGAGGCGATAGGCGGCGATTTTGAGGAGAAGGTGATCGAGGCGGGCCAGCTGACAGACCAGGCCGCCCGCCAGGAGATCTACTTCGATCTGCAGAGAACCCTCAACGACAACCCGTCGCATGCGCCGCTCTATGTTGGCAACAATGTCTGGGTGTTCAACGGCGGTGTGAGCATTCCGGAGATCACTGACCAGAGGGTCGTGAAAGGCCTTGCCGATCTGTCCAACCCGCTGCCTGCGAAGCGGGACTGGTGGACGAATCTGGAGGGCTGGTCGTTCGACAGATAGTTTAATAGATAATGGGAGAGGATGACGAGTATCCTCTCCCATCCCGTATTACCTGGAGTCCGCGCTCTGGCCAGTCCAGAATGCGCGCAGCCTCATGTCCAAGACCCCATTATTGCCTGACGACAACCAAGAGCTGATGGAGCTGACAGACCGCAAGAGCCCGAATACTGTGGCGGCTCGCTTTCGACGGCACAAGGTGGCTGTCGCTAGTTTGGGGATTATCGCCGTTCTGGGTTTTGCCGCGGTCTTCGCGCCTTTCATCGCAATACAGGACCCCTACACCGTCGACCTGGACAGCATCCGGCAGCCGCCGAGTGCGGACCACATTCTGGGCACTGATTCTGCCGGGCGGGACATGTGGGCGCGCATGGTCTACGGCGCACGTATCTCGATGTCGGTAGGGTTCGTGGCCAATGTGATCTCCATCTCAATCGGCGTGCTGATTGGCACCGTGTCAGGTTACGTTGGGGGGCGGCTCGACAACATTCTGATGCGGTTCACGGAGCTGGTGATGAACTTTCCCACCTTCTTCGCGATCCTGATGCTGGTGGCTCTGCTCGGGCCCAATATCATCAACGTGATGGTGGTGATTGGCGTGTTGGGATGGGAAGGGCTGGCGCGGCTGTTGCGGGCGCAGGTGCTGTCGCTGCGGGAACAGGCATTTGTGGAGGCGGCCCGTTGTATTGGCACGCCGCATTCGCGGATCGTTTTCCGACATATTCTGCCGAATCTTCAGCCTTATATTCTGGTGGCGGCGACATTGGGCGTTGCCGGCACGATTCTGACCGAGTCGGCGCTTTCGTTCCTGGGGCTGGGCGTACAGATACCGCAGGCAAGTTGGGGTAGTATGCTCAATTCGGCGCAATCACTGACGGTCTTGACAAACTCGCCATGGCTTTGGCTGCCGCCGGGCATTGCGATCTCGGTAGCGGTACTGGCGATGAACTTTGTCGGAGATGGTTTAAGGGATGCATTCGATCCGCGTATGGAGGTATAAGAGTGCCTGACAAAGATGAAGCTGTTTACATTTCCGATCTTGCGCGCTGTCAGCCACAGAGTTTGCTTTCGGCGACGCCAAAACGCGGGGCCTGGCACGTGCAGCCGTACGAGACAGCAGAACTGAGCGGAAATCTGCTGAGCGCCGGGGAAGAGACGGCGGCCCCGGAGGTTTCACTCGGTCTCGCACTGAGCGGATGGCATCGGATCTTTGTCGGGGTCTACCCGGACCATCGGGGACTCGGCTCGATTGAGTTGAAACTCAGCGGGGATCCCTGTTTTACCCATTTGAACATGGGCCCTGATTGGTCGGAATCCAGTCCACACGGGCATAACATCTATGAACTCTTCTGGAAGGATGCCAATCTGACGGGGCAGGAGATGTTCGTCCGCCAGGTCTGCACGCCCACCGGCGCCTCTGATGAACCGGCGGCCGTCGCGTGCCAACGAACCAAGATTGCCTACGTCAAGATGCTCCCGTTGTCGGATGACCAGGTCAGGAAAATGGAGAGCGAGCGTCAGCGGACGGATACGCGCAGGCTTTTTGCACACAATGACGCCCACGGGTATCTCTATCTGTACGGTACGGCGACTGAAGAGGCGGTTCGTAACGAAATTGAGCCCTACCGGCATACCGACTTTTCTCGCCTTTACTGGGAGTGCGGCGCCGGGGACTCGATGTTTTACCTTGGACAGGTGGGCCGTCTGCCGACTTGCGACGGGACCGAAGACTTTGACCGCCAGGGCGACCGACTGCATGCGGAAACCTGGCGCAGTTTTCGGGATAAGCAGCTCGACCCCTTTGCGGTGGCGCTGGAGGCGGCCCACGAAATCGGACTCAGCTTTCATGCAAGTTACCGCCCGGCGGGGTTTTTCTATCCGCCTCCATTGGAACAGTGGAATCCGGGAAGCCTTTACTTTTCGCGGCCGGATCTCCGCATGGTGGGCAAAGACGGCAGGATCGCGCCGCGCATCTCCTACGCGTTTGCCGACACGCGTCGATTTGTCATCAACCTGCTGCTTGAAGTTGCGCAGCATCCTGTAGACGGAATCTGCATCTTATATAACCGGCGGCCGCCGCTCGTAGACTATGAACCGCCGCTGGTGGAAGGGTTCATCGATGCCTATGGTGAGGACCCGCGGCGGCTGGCCGACGATGATTCGCGCTGGCTGGCCTACAGGAGTATCGCGCTTACGGCGTTCCACCGGGAGCTGCGAGAGGCGCTTGACGACCTGGCCCGGGAGCAGGGGCGAGATCGGATTATGATTTCAGCCTGCGTGCTGAATCGGGAGGAGAATTTCCGGAACGGGCTCGACCTGGAGGGTTGGATCGCGGAGGGGCTGATCGACACCTTGATCCCGTACACCGATCTACCTGAATTGGACAGTATGGGTATGGCCTGGGAGGACGAGGAGGCAGTCGGTTATTTCGTCCGGCTGGTCGAGGGCACGACCTGTCAACTGGCTCTCAATGTGATGCCGCGTCACATGCCGCCAGAAGTGTTCAGCCGAAAGGCGGCTTCACTTTACGCGCAGGGCGTCGAGAATCTGTTCTTTTGGGACTCTGCCGGGCCAAGCGGACGCGCTCACTTCGGCGCGAGCTGGAACGCTCTTCGACACCTCGGTCACCGGGAGGAGATCGAGGCATGGCTTCGACAAGGTGAGCCAAGCCTCCGCATCGCGTCGACTCAACTGCGCAAATTGGGGGACTACGATCTCACCTACCAGACGCCTGGCTGACGGAAGAGCTGATCAGAAGGGCGTTACTTGCGGCGGTCCCGGGTCGACGGCGAAGGCAAGGGCGTCGAAGTTGCGACGCATCAGGTCGAAGCGAAGGCCGGCATAGTCGGAGTCATTCCACAGGTTTTCAAACTCGTCGGGGTCCTTCTCCAGGTCGTAGAGTTCGCCCTGTTCGTGTCCGTGGTGGACGACGATCTTGTAACGACCGTCCCTGTACATGGTGGCGTAACTGCCCTCGTACTGGTTTCGACCGGGGACATCGGGATTGAGAGCCCGATAGTATTCGCAGCGGACAAAGTCGCGGTGCTGGTGGGGCGGGGCTTCGCCGCTCAGAATGGGCAACAGCGATAGGCCCTGCATCCGCAGCGGCACGGGCAGGCCTGCCAGCTCCAGAAGGGTCGGGGCGATGTCGACCAACTCGACCAGAGCGTCGCTGACGAATCCAGCCGGTGCCGCCGGTGATGCTTCTTCGAGCGCGCCGGTCTGGGCGTCCTGCAAAGGACCTTCCTCCTCTTCGCCGGACCCACTGTCTTCGGGGCTCTCTTCGGATTCCGGCTCTTCCCGCAAGGGAAAGTGTCCCGGCCAGCTGATGATCAGCGGGACCCGCACCAACCCCTCGTAGAAGCGGCAACCTTTCAGAAGCAGACCGTGATCTCCGAGCATCTCGCCGTGGTCGCTGGTAAAGATGATGACGGTGTTTTCGCGTTGCCCGGTTTCTTCGAGCGCGGTTAACAGCCGCCCGACATTTTCGTCGATCAGCTCGATCATGGCGTAGTAGGAGGCGATCACCTCCTGGGCGTTGAACTCTTGCGGGGGACGGGACTCATTCTGAAAATCTCCGGGAATCAGAGCCTGTGTCGCAATGTCGCTCTGTCGGAACGGAGGGGAGGGCATCTTGGATGAATCGTATCGATCGCGATATTCCTGCGGCGGGTCGAAGGGCGCGTGGGGGTCGAATACGTTGATGCTCATCAGCCAGGGGCCTTTGCGCCGTTTCTCCGACAGGAATTCGATGGCACGATCGGTACACCAGGTCGTCTGATGCAGCTCGGGCGGGATAGAAGACGGGTCCTCTCGCAGATCGCGCAGGGCGTATCCTTGAGCGGACAGCCAGTCGGCGTAGGCGTGGCCGGAGGGATAGCGGTCTTGAGGGTCATGGCTCCAGTGGAAGACTCTGTAACCGTCTTCTTCTGGGCGCGGCTCTTCGCGGCCGTGGGCGCCGGCGAGATGGAATTTGCCACTGAGGCCGCAGTCGTAGCCGCTGTCTGCAAGCAGGGCTGTTACGAGAGGCGCGCCCTCCCCCCATTTTTCGTTGCCGTTCATGCAGCCGCGCACGTTCCCAGGATAGCGGCCGGTCAGAAAGCTGGCCCTGCTTGGCGTGCAGATGGGGCTCTGGCAGAAAGCGTGCGTAAAGGCGACGCCTTCGGCGACCAGTCGATCCAGGTTGGGCGTGTTGATGTGGGGATTGCCAAGGGCGTGAATCGTGTCGAATCTTTGCTGGTCGGTGCAGAACCAGAGAATGTTGGGGCGCTCCTTTTGCATAGCCGGACCTCCTTCGTAACTGTATTTTGCCATTCCCGGCTATTCGGTCGCCGGATTCTGAACGATCTTGTAGACAGCGCCATCTGCGTAACCTGTGACATACAGGTTCCCCTCTTCATCTTCGCCGATACTGCTGACGGGGACTGAACCCTTCACAATCAGTTCGGCCAGCCAGGGTTGGTGTGCGGCCTGACTCTCTGCGGGCGCTTCGGCGCTATCTTCCCGCGCGATGCTCCAGATGTCCCCTCTGCAAAAGTCGGCAAAAACAAAGCGGCCGGTCAGTCGCGGAAGGGCGGAACCTCTATAGACGGCGCCGCCTACGATGGAACAGCCGCGGGTGTGGTCGTATTCGGCTACCGGCAGCTCGAAAATCTTAGCCTCGCGGCAGGGAACGGGAAGGTCGGGAAACCGCATACATCTGGTGCCTTCGATGGTGGGCCATCCGTAGTTCTGGCCTCCGGGACTGGAGGGAAGCACGTAGTTCAGTTCTTCGCGGTCATTGTGCCCTGTGTCAGGCAGGTAAAGTTCGCCGGTCTGCTGGTCGAATGCGAATCCCCAGGGGTTTCGCAGGCCGAGCGCCCAGATTTCGTCGCGGTAGCTTTCGTCCGCAACAAAGGGATTGCCGGGGGGGATTGCGTAGGGTTCGACTCCTGATTCCACGTCGATTCGCAGGATCTTCCCCAGCAGCTGTTTCGGGTCTTGCGAAAAGTGGACAGGGGGACCATCGCTTCCCCCGTCTCCCATACCGACGTACAGGTAACCGTCGCGAGGGCCAAAAGCAAGCCGGCCTCCATTATGGAAAACGTGCGGCTGATCGACGATGAGAAGGATTTCCTCACTGGCCGGATCTGCGACGTCGGCGTCATCAGTCACGGTGAAGCGGCTGAGGACGGTGTCGTCGTTGCTATTCGAATAGCTCAAATAGAACCGTTGACTGGTGTGAAAAGCCGGCGGAAAGGCGACGTTGAAGAGACCGCGTTCCTCGCAGCAGTTTACTCTATCTGATATATCGAGGAAGAGGGTATCGTTGGCCACTCCACTCTTGACTATATTGATGCGTCCCTGCTGCTCAACCACGAAAATCCGGCCGCTGCCGTCGCCGGCATGGGTAACCTGCACCGGCAGCACGAGCTCGTCCAGAATTTTTTCGAGCTGCATCGGGGGCTGCGTCTCACTTTCATTTTGGAGAGAAAGGGGCGAACCATAGATTCCCACTTCCCGCCAAGCGACCCAGCTGGGGCTATCGAGGGTTTGAATGAGGATTCCTTTAATGGGACGCGGGGGATTCATCTCAATCGCAAGTGTCTGCCCGTCCTCCGCGTATATTTCGGAAAGGTGACGGAATCGCGTACGCACGCCCGAACCGTTGTCGAACCACAAGATATGGGTTGTGGGTCCGGGAGGGGCTTGGGCAACGACCAGCTCTATCCGCTCCACAAGGTACAGGCCGTCCAAAGCTATCGAAATCCACTGTGCGGGAAAGTTCTGCGAGTTCCAGACGGTTTCGGGATCGCCGTCGGTGGCGAAATGGACCGAATCTTCTCCTGACGAGACGCGTCCTGTTGCCAGCAGGGCGACATTGGGACTCTCAGGCGTCGATGCTGGAGACGTCACGGACGTTGGCGCGGCTGTGGATGGGACTGTGGGAGAGACTGTTGGCGTTGCGATTTGGGCAGGCTGCTGGTTGCCTGTGGGCGCCGCGGTGGGTTGTTCAGTCTCCGAATGAGCAGCGCAGGAGGTCAAGGCTATAAGTATAAGAAGCAGAATTGTCAAGGCGACGGCGGTTCTCATGAGTGGCTCATCAGCTGGGACCGATCGATGTCATTCTTGAGTACTCGGCTGACCGATGATCGTACAAGGATGCGGAACGGAAAGTGCTTTCGATCCAACCATGCAGGTCGTCGGTTTATCTCGCCGTAATCAAGAAGATTGTACCATTCTGGTATCCGGCGGCGTAGACGTTGCCTTCTTCGTCTTCGCCGATGCTGCTGACGGGGAAACCGGCGTTTGCAAGGAGGGAACTGTGCCACATACCTTCTGCGCTTTCGGTCGCGGCATCTGCGGTTCGCCTGAGTCCCCAAATGTCACCTCGACAGAAATCGGCGAAAAGGAACAGCCCATCGAGTGCGGTGGAGGCAGGCCCCCGGGAGACTGCCCCGCCAACGATTGCGCAGCCGCGAGAATGGTCGTATTCAGCAACGGGAAGAGCCAATCCTTCGGCGCTGCAGACGAGGGAATCATGCTCGAAGCAGATGTTTCCTTCCATGACGGCCCAGCCGTAGTTCCTGCCAGCCGGGCTGTCCGCAGGCTGATAGTTTACCTCCTCCCGCGAACTGCCTCCCACATCAGGAATGAAAAGATCTCCGGTAAGTCGATCAAAGGTGAAACCCCAGGGATTGCGCAGACCCAGCGCCCAGATCTCGTCGCGAACGTTTTCTGAACGGGTATAGGGATTATCAATTGGGACGGCGTAGGGTTCGGCGCCGGACTCCACATCGATGCGCAGGATTTTCCCGAGCAATGTGTCAGTTCTCTGTGCCATGTTGTCGGGATCGCGGAATGTGCCGCCGTCCCCGCTGCCGATATAGAGGTAGCCGTCCCTGGGACCGAAGGCAAGGTGGCCGCCGTTGTGAACTTTATAGGGTTGGGCGATTTTCAGCAGGAATTCTTCGCTGTCAGATACCGCCCTATCGGGGTCGTCCGACGTCTTGAAACGGCTGACAACTGTATCGCCGTCCAGGTTCGAGTAGCTCACATAGAAGTGCTGGTTGTCGGCATAGGATGGCGGAAAAGCAAGACCGAACAGACCCTGTTCGCCGCAGCAGACGACGCGTTCCGATATATCAAGGAAGGGGGCGTCCTGGAGGTGACCTCCCTTGATGATCCTGATGCGTCCCTTTTGCTCGACCACAAATATGCGGCCGCTCCCGTCACCGGCGTGTGAGACAAGGACGGGAAGATTCAAGCCATTGGCGATCTCTTCAAGCCTGACCTGAGGTGCAGTGAATTCAGGCCTCGTGGTTTTGACAGGAGTTCCGAACACCTTTACCTCCCGCCACGTGACATCCTCTGAACCCTGCAAGAAGAGTACCAGGACTTCATTTGCCATCTGTGGTGGATCAACAGGGATTGCCAGTGTCTTTTCTCTGGCGGGACGGACATCGTTGAGCCGCGTAAAAAGCGTGCGAGTTCCGGAGCCATTGCCCAACCAGACTTCAAGGGTAAATGGCGCATCACCGTACTGCGAGAAATCCAACTCTATCTGGTCAACCAGATAGAGGTCCTCCAGGATGACCGAGTACCACTGTGGCGGGGGCTGTTTTGCATCCCAGCCGGTCGCCGGATCGCCGTCGATCGCGAACGCAATGGAAGCGGGTTCGGACGAGGCCCGGCCCGAACCCTGGAGGGCTACGTTCTTACGAATCGCGGTTACGTTCGGGTTGGCTGAAGATCTTTCCGCGAGCGCATAGAGGACACCATCCTGGAAGCTGGTCACATACACGTTGCCGTCCTGGTCCTGGCCAATGCTGCTGATAGAAATCGGTGCGTTTATCAGCAGCGTACTCTGCCACCCGTCTTGCTCCTCCCGCTCCGGCCTTCTCAGTCCCCAGAGGCGACCACTGCAAAAGTCGGCATAGAGAAACAGCCCTTGCATGGCTGGGGAACCTGGGCCGCGGAAGACGACGCCTCCTGAGACGGAACATCCAAGGGAGTGGTCATATTCGGCAACAGGTAAGGTGAGGCCTTCGGCGTTACAAGGCACGACAAAATTGTCGAAACAGAGATTTCCTTCCATTTTGAACCAGCCGTAGTCTTCTCCCCCGGCGCTGGTTGCCGGCTGAAAGTTAATTTCTTCGCGACCCCGGTTCCCCGAGTCAGGTATGAAAAGGTCCCCTGTAGCCAAATCAAAGGCGAAATTGCCAGGGTTGCGAAGGCCCACGGCCCAGATCTCGTCGCGAAATCCTTCTGCCTGGATGAAGGGATTGCTGTCGGGAACGAGATACGGCTTTGTGCCGGATTCCACATCAATGCGCAGCAGCTTGCTGAGCAGGGTGTCCGAGTTCAGCGCCGGATTGTCGGGATAGCTGAAAGAACCCCCATCGCCGCTGGAGATGTAGAGAAAACCATCTCTTGGACCAAAAGCCATACTGCCGCCGTTGTGGTGTTCAGCCGGTTGCTCGATGGTAAGCACGACCTCCTCGCTGTCGGGGTCAGCCCTGTCGGCGTTTTCGGTGGTCTTGAAGCGACTGATGACGGTATGGCCGGCGGCATTGGTATAGCTTACGTAGAAATGGTTCTTTTCGGCATAGGAGGGTGGAAAGGCCATATCGATCAGTCCGCGATGCGCGCAGCAGCGGACACGGTCGGTTATGTCGAGAAAAGGAACGGTAAGGGCGGAACCATTTCTGACGATGCGGATGCGGCCCATCTTCTCTGCTACGAATAGACGCCCTGTGTTGTCGCCGGCATGTGTAACCCGTACGGGCAGCTCCATACCAAGAGCGACAGGTTGAAGGGTCAGACGGGGGGCGTTGCCAGTGGCCGGGGGGTCGATTACAGGTTGACCGAACACTCTCACTTCGCGCCAGGCTACCCAACTTGGGCTTTGAAGAGTGAGGATGAAGACCTCGCTCACGATTTGGGGCGGGTCGAGCTCCACGTTCAGGATCTGCCCGTCGGAGGTTGGCACGTTTGTGAGGCGTCGGAACAGAGTCCTGCTACCGGAACCGTTGTCCAGCCAGAGCTCATGAGACGTCGGACCGGCCGGCGCCTGCGTGATCACCATTTGAATTCTGTCGACGCGATAGAGATCGTCGAGAAGGACTGAGAACCACTGGGGAGGGGGTTGTTGTGAGTTCCAGACCGTGTCGTTGTCGCCGTCAATTGCGAGGATGGCGGTCTCGGCATCTACTCTTAACAGGCCGGTCTGGTCTCTCGCAGAAGCGGTAGCAAAACCGAGTGGTGCGACATTTTCTCCGATGGGAGGCGTTCCGAAAGGGGAGGCAGTCCATTGAGATCCCGAAGAAAGGGAAACCGTCAGACTGGCTATCGACTCAACATCTTCAGGGGATTCAGGGTCGGTTCGGGCGGAATCCGATGCCATCGAATTGGAAGCCGAAGCGCAAGCGCTCAGAGTGAGAGTGAAGCAGACGATGAGGATTGACAGTTTACTGCCTGGTTTTGCTTGGAAGTTCATGCTTGGCTCTGCGTCCTGATGGGTCGCTTGCGATTCAGACACGTAAAAGGGAGCAGTGGGCGCAGTTCAGAACGCCGGCGCGGCAACCGACTTCCGCCCCTTTTGCCGGACATCTGCTTCGCTCACAGGGAATATGGATCGACGGCATCGCGCAGGCCGTCGCCGACAAAGTTGAAGGTGAGGACGGCGGCTATGACGAAGAAAGCGGGGATCAGGAGCCACGGCTGCTGCAGGAGAACGCTCACCAACTGGGCTTGCTTGAGGAGGGCGCCCCAACTGGTCTGAGGCGGTTGGATGCCAAGGCCGAGAAAGCTGAGGGCCGTCTCGGCGAGAATCATGCCTGGGATAGCGAGGGTGGCGACGACGATGATGTGACTGAATGCGTTGGGGAGCATGTGGCGGAAGATGATGCGGGCGTCGGAGGCGCCGGCGGCTCTGGCCGCGAGTGTGTATTCCATCTCACGAAACGAGAGCACCTTGGCGCGGACCTGCCGCGCCAAACCGGTCCATTCGATAAGGGAGAGGATAACGGAGATGGCGAAGAACCGCTGCAGCGGGGACCAGTTTGGCGGCATCGCTGCAGCCAACGCCGCCCACAGGGGGATGGCAGGAAAAGACATCAGGAATTCGATGATGCGCTGGATCATGGTATCCAGCCCGCCGCCGTAGAAACCAGAGACTGTGCCGAGAGTGGCGCCGAAAATGATGGTCAGGATGACGCCAACCAGCCCGATTGTTAAAGATATCCTTGCTCCCATGAAGACGCGAGCTACCATATCGTGGCCCAGATCGTCGCTGCCCAACAGATAGAATACTCCAGGAGCGTCGACCCCGTAGAGGTGTCGGTTAAACGGAATGAGCCCCAAGAGCTTGTATTCGTATCCCTCCACAAATAACTTTATCAGATACTTTTCTTCATGGATCTCGCTATATACAAAGCGAAAGGTGTCCATGTCGAGTTCGCTGTCGAGGCCGTAGACGAAGGGGCGCAGGTGGAAATTCCCTTGTTCGTCGCGAAAGCGGGGCAGCTGGGGAGGTACAAATACATAATCTTCGTGGACTTCGGTATAGGGGACGGGGGCGATGAAGTCTGCGAAGAGGGCCGACATGTAGAGGAGAGTGAGCACGACGCCGCCAGCAATCGCCAGCTTGTTGCGGAGAAAGCGGCGGCCGATCAGCCGGGCGGGCGAGATGGCCGTCGCCTGGCGGGCCTCTTCACCGGTTTGAAGATTGATGGTTGAAGCGCTGGTCGCCATGGTCAGGTGTAGCGGATGCGGGGATCGATCCAGACGAGCAGGATATCGGCCAGGAAGTTGCCGATTACCAGGAGCCCGGCCAGAAATACGAGGAAGGTGCCTGCCAGATACATGTCCTGCTCGAGAAGGGCAGTGAAGTAAAGCGGGCCCGTTGTGGGCAGGCTCAGCACCATCGACACGATGGTTGCGCCCGAGATGATCTGCGGCAGGCTGGTGCCGAGAATCATAACAAGAGGATGGATGGCGTTACGCGCTGCGTGGACGAAGATGACCCGCCGTTCGGGGAGACCCTTGGCGCGGGCGGAGGTGATGTAGGCGATTTTGAGAACATCGAGCAGATTGCCGCGCATCATCCGGATCAGTCCGGCCGTGCCGGAGGTGCCGACCACCAGGACTGGGATCCACAGATGTTTCAAGAGGTCCCACAGCTTGGCAAAGTTCCAGGGGGCGTCCTGGTACTCGGGCGAAAAGAGTCCTCCCACGGATTGATCGAAGACCATGGCGGCGATGACCATGAAGATGAGAGCCAGGAGGAAGTTGGGGATAGAGAGACCGATCATGCCGACGGTGGTGAAGAAATGATCGCTGGCCTGGTATTGATGTGTTGCAGAATAGATCCCGATTGGAATGGCGATCAGCCAAGTCACAATGAGGGTTGTGATTGAGATCAACATTGTCAGGATCAGCCGTTCCCAGATCAACTCGCTCACATCCTTGTTATAGGCGAACGAACGACCGAAGTCTCCCTGGACGAAGCCGGACACCCACTTCCAGTACTGCACGTAGATCGGCTGATCGAGGCCATACTGGTTAACGATGGTTTCCAGCTGGCTTGCGGTGGTCGTTGTTCCCTGGGCCTCCAGTTGTTCGCGATAGACATCCAGGTAGGAGCCCGGCGGAAGGTTGATGATCACGAAGCCCACGATCGAAACAAAGAACATCGTGACCAGCATATAGAGAAAGCGAGGGACGATAAAGCCTTGCAAGGGAGGCCTCCGACGGGCAGCTTGCTCCGAGTTTCTACACGATTACAGTATACAGGATAGCGGAGAATTGCACTCGTTTCCTCAATCGCATGAAATGGCGATTCATTAAACGTACGAGGGAGAGAGGAGCGATAAAACGCCTCCTCTCTCCCTTTCCTTTCACTCACTGTTCCGGTTCTTCTCTGTCGAACGCCCGCGGATCGTATTGGAAGTGTTTCCAACCGGTGCGGCTGCAGGGGAACAGAGAGACGGCAACCTGTCTTGTCCTATTCGACGATGAAGTAGACTTCCGGATAGGTCATGGCGCCGGGCATGCCAAGAACCCCCGGGCCGTGCCAACCGCCCAGCGGAAGGTCATCGCGCGTGGGCACGTTCTGAATCATGTTGCCAGCCACGATGATGTTGGGTGGATCGGCGATGCCGCCCAACAGGAAGGGACCTTCGTCGATGTGAATCTGGACGATCGCAAAGGTGAGTTCGTCGCGCTTGTCGACGTCGGGCTCGGCGATTGCCTGCTTATACAGTTCCCACATGCGGTACATGGGATCGTCGACCGGGATCTCCTCACGCGGAGGCGTACGATCGCGCGGATCGAGGTCCAATTCTGTCCCCTCTTTGGGTGTGCCTTCTGCCGCCATCCAAGCTCCGTACAAGGGAGCCCAGCGCCCGCCGCTGCCGTATGAAACCAGCCAGGCAGGGTAGGTGAGCAGGTCCGGGCCGTCCGGTGCGCCGCCGCCGTAGAGGCGAATGTCGTAGGTGGCGCTGGTCGTCATGACACCCAGCTGTGAACCCGGGATGGAGTTTACGAATGCGTTGAGGCCGATTGCCTTCCAGTCCTCAACCATCAGTTCGGCGGTCTCGATGAAAGCGGTATTGCCGGCCGGGAAGTCGATGCGAACTTCGAGCGGCGAGCCGTCAGGAAGATCACGGAAGCCGTCACCATCCTGGTCGGTCACGTCGATCTCGTCGAGTAGGCTGGCGGCCAGTTCCGGATCGTAGGTAACGGCGGAATCGCGCCAGGCTACCAGCATCTGCTGGCCCCTTTCGGTGCGGTTAAACTGACCCGAGTTGGGCGACATTGTTCCCGTGCTGGCGGCCTCTCCCAAGCCCAAAAAGGTGATTTTGCGAATTCTCTCGCGGTCCATGGCGTGGGAAAGGGCGCGGCGGTATTGGGTTGTGCGCACGACCGCCCGCTTGGCGTCGTCGGGATTGTTCCAGTTCACGCCCCAGGCGGGCGCGCCGCCGGCGCCGTTATCCCAGAGGAGAACGCGATAGTCGCCTTTGGACTCATTTTCCTTCAGGACTGCCAGGTCACGCAGCGAGAGATGGGGGTGGGCGTGGAAGTTGACGTCGCCGTTGAAGATGCGCAACTTCAGCACCTCGGCGTTTTCGGAATAGGTCACCTCCAGCCTGTCGATATAGGGCAACTGGTTGCCGGCGGTATCGACGGCGTAGTAGTAGGGATTGCGCTCCAGGATCATGCGGTTGCCAGTCTCAAGCAGGACCGGCATCCAGGCATTGAGGACGGGCCTGTCCGGGTTATTCCACCAGTCCTGTTTCTCGGTAAACTCCTCATAGTCGGCAGCATCGGAGTATTCCGGGTGGAACTGCTCCAGGTAATGGCGGGGATAGGGCCCGAAATTGCCTGAGACACCGCCGTTGACAAAGGCTGCCAGCTCGATGTCCACCAGCGGGGCGGGGGCTACGAATTTGAAGCGAATTGTATAGTCGTCGATTTTCTCGGCGGTCATGGGCTGGCCGCCTACGAGCGTCCAGGCAGGCATTGCCATCGGATGGTCCGGGTTGGCAGCCATGTCCTCCCACCAGAAGAGAACGTCATCGACGGTAAAGGGATGCCCGTCGGACCATTTGGTCCCTTCGCGGAAGTAGAAGGTCCACTCTGAAGCGTCGTCGTTTATCTCCCAGGCTTTCGCCAGCCCTGGGCCAACGGCCGTGCCGCCCTCCTCCCAGTGCAACGGGGAATGTCCGTACATATAGGCTGAAGTGTCTCGCAGATTGCTGCGAGTGGTCGTGCGCTTCAGCGTGCCCCCGTATTTGCCGACCTCGATCCAGGGCAGGTCGATGACCAGAGGATCGATGGGGATACGTTCTTCAAGGGGGGGCAGATCGCCGGCGGCGACCATCTCAGCGAGCTGGGGTGCCTCTTTGTCTGACATCATTGCGTCGCCGGCGCCTTCATCGCTCTCCTGCGCAGCTTCTTCTGCTGCTGCGGCCGGCTCTTCAGCAGCAGGCTCTGGCCCGCCGCCGCAGGCGGACAGGACCAGCGCAAGCGCGAGCAACAGGACCCATACGGTCCCGGCGGTGCGGCTCAGTCGGCTGGATCGGGTTCGGAACATCAGAAGACTCCTTTGCTGTTTGGTAGGTAGAGCAGGCGGCGATGGAAGGCCGGGACTCCGCCCGGAAGGCGCCCATCAATGGCGTACATCGATATGATAGAACTCGGTATGATAGCCGGGCCAGCTGGTGTTGCGCCGGTCTGCTTCGGTATCGGACGGTACGGGGAGCGCAACCCAGTTGCCGTCCTCGACCGCCGCGGAACCTCTGTCCTGGTGACGGCGGATAAGCTCGTTACGCAGTCGTTCGAGATGGGGTGAGGATTCGGCAGCACCTGAAAGGTTGCGCAGTTCCTGCGGATCGTTTTCGAGATCGAATAGTTGCTCGCTGCCGCCGACGGGGAACCAGAGGTATTTCCAACGGCCGTCGGTGATGGCGTAGTTGCCGGGCCTGTTCGGGCCGCCGAGCGCTGATTCCAAGTGGAGCCGCGGCTCGATCTCTCCCCGCGCCAGGGCGACAAGATCGAGGCCGTCGACGTCGTCCGGGGGCGTGCCGCCCGCAGCTTTCACGGCGGTCGGCAGAATGTCGGCGAGAGTTACCAGAGATTGGTTGCGCGTTCCGTGCCGGCGGTTGTCCCAGCCTTGGGGCATCCGCAGGGCAAACGGCACGTGCGCTGACGGTTCGTGGAAGAAGCCCTTGCCGCCGGCGCAGTGGTCTCCCAGGTACTCACCGTGATCGGATGTGTAGATGATGAGGGTATCGTCGAAGATGCCCATGTCCTGGAGGGCGGCAAAAACTCGACCCATGTTGTAGTCGATCTGGGTGATGACGCCGTAGTAGGCGGCGCGTGCCTCGCGGATAACTTCAGGGGGCACCAGGTCGAAGGACTGTTTCTCCCGCATGAGGCGAAAAGCGTAGGGAACGTCCTCGCCTTCACTCCAATCGCCGAAGACAGGCCCCGGAATGTCACAGTTGCGATACATGGAATAGTAGGGCTCCGGCGGATCGATCGGGGGGTGGGGCTTGGAAAAGGAGCACCAGAGGAAGAACGGCATGGTGGGGTCGCGGCGTTCGCGGATGTACTCTACGCACTGCTCGGCGGTCCAGGAGGTAAGGGTCAGCGCTTCGGGCACGGTGGCCATGCCGGGGTAGAGCTCGTTCTGGCCGAGGCCGTGGCGCATGGGCTGGACGTCGTAGCCCCGGCGGGCCATGTGGCGGTAGTAGTCCTCCGGGAGGATCATTTCCTGGAATCCGTGGCGGGCGCGCTGGGGCGTGAAGTGCATTTTGCCGATGGCGGCGGTCTGGTAGCCCAGTTCGCTCATGCAGGTGGGCAGTGTATTGCGGGCGTCGGGGATGGCGCGCGAAGAGGGCCCATTGCCGGTCATTCCGTGGGTTGTGACGTATTTCCCAGTCATGATCGACATGCGCGAGGGTACGCAGACCGGGCAGTCTCCGTAGGCGGAGGTGAAGTTGATCCCCTCCCGTGTCAGGTGATTGAAGTGGGGCGTGCGCATGAACGATGGCGCGGCGTCGCCTGCGGCGTCGTAGCGCTGCTGGTCGGTTGTTATCAGCAGAATGTGGGGGCGTTCCATGTGCTACGCATCCGATTGTGAAGAGGAAAGGTGGGACCAAATGTTGCCAGGGAGTGCAGGCGGGATTTTAGCATAGCCCGCGAAGCAGACAAAATTCAGGGCAGAGGAGACACATTCAGACAGGCTTGCAGTCCCCGGCCAGGGCGAGAGTATTGTTTTCAACAGGAATGGAGGAGGAATGCAGAGAGACCATCGTTGTTGATGAGAGTTGCCAAGTCCCAGTCATTTGCTTCACTTGACTGACTTTGCTACTCTTCCCACCGTATGAAAATATTGAGAGTAACACGAGCGAAAACAGATCCTGGAGAGTGTGATGAGCGAGTCAAACGGCCCCAATCTGCTTTACATTCACTCTGACCAACACAGTCCTCACGTGACCGGATGTTACGGCGACGAATTGGTTGAGACGCCAAACCTTGACCGCCTCGCGGCCAGCGGTGTGGTTTTCGACAACGCCTATTGTTGTTCGCCCATTTGCGTTCCTTCCCGAATGTCGATGCTCAGCGGACGTCATCCTTATCAGAACGAGGTCTGGACAAATGAACACGGCCTCGATTCCAGGATACCCACAATCGCTCATGCGATGGGCGCGGCGGGTTATCAGCCAGAGCTGGTCGGCCGGATGCATTCAGTCGGGCCGGACCAGCTACACGGATATGCTGCGCGTTTTGTCGGCGATCATGGTGCGAACCATCCTGGCAACCCGGGCCCCGATCGCGGCACTCTGAGTGTAACTGCGGGCCCGCACCACCTCAGTCTCACGCGCTCCGGCCCAGGCCAAAGTGCCTACCAGGTTCATGACGAGGACGTTACGGCGGTGACAGTCGGTCGGCTCAACCGGTTGGGCGTGCAGAAGCGAGCCGGCCTTTTGAAGGAGCCCTTCAGCTTGTCGGTTGGGCTCATGCTTCCGCACCCTCCCTATGTTGCCCGGCAGGAGGACTACGACCGCTACGCGGACTCGATGCCGCTGCCCCGCAAGTCCGCGCCGGCGCTGGAGGAGCAGCATCCCTTCCTGCGATGGTGGCGGGAATCCACTGGCATCAAAGCGATGGACGATGTTGAGGTCCGCCGGGCGCGCGCCGCCTACGCCGGGCTTGTGTACCGCACGGACGCCATGATCGGTCAGATCCTGGACGCACTGGTCGAGAACGGGCTCGACGACAATACACTGATCATTTACACGTCCGACCATGGTGACATGCAGGGCGAGCACGGCCTGTTCTGGAAGCATGTGTTCTACGAGGAATCTGTGCGCGTTCCCTTGATCATGAACTGGGCCGGCCGGATTCCGCCGCAGCAGCGCTGCGAGCGGGTCGTCAGCGCGGTTGACGTAGCTGCGACCATGTTGGACGCAATGGAGGCGCCGGCGCTGCCCAACGCGGCCGGCCGCAGTTTTCTTTCCCAGATCGATGGGGGGAGCGAGGCTGCCGCGTGGGAGGACCTGGCATTCTCTGAGTACTGCACCGACAAATTCGGTCCGCCAGGGGGAGCTTACCAGCGCATGTTGCGGCGTGAAGAGTGGAAATACATCTACTATCACGAAATGCCGCCCCAGCTTTTCAACCTGAAAGAGGACCCGGAAGAACTGGTCGACCGTTCGGAGGACCCAGGTTGCCTGACGATCATGCGGGAATTGAACAACGAAGTCCTGCGGGACTGGGACCCAGAGCTGGTGCGGCAGAAGATGGCGCAGAAGAGGGCCGACGAGCCGCTTCTGACGGCCTGGGCACGCAACACGGGGCCGGAAGAGCGCTATCGCTGGCCCATGCTGAAGGAGATGAACTGGCTGGCGTGACTCAACGGAATCGCTGTTTCTCGAGCGGGCTTTTCCTGTGGCCGAACTGCAGAAACGGCCATTCTTGCCTCTTTCACGGCAAACCTTCCTGGCAATTCCAATAGAGGCGGCGGCGTCCGTATCTGAAAAGGTCCGGACCTGACGCGCTTGCCTGCGCATCGATCGCTCGGTTAACTCCTCTTTCTGAGCGAACCCATTCCACTGTGCGATATGTTGGTTTCTTGGCAATAGCGGACTCAAGTTCTGCCTGCGTCCGGGTATTCATTGCCCTCGAAGGTTGAATTCAGAGGAATGCATTCGATGTGCGGCGCACTGTGCCTTTGAGCCGGGGAATTCCTTCGGATTCAGTCGCTGCGCGCGGCCTCCGTTGGGGACGCGGGCGGCCTTGCTGACAGAGGCTTGAGAGGGCTTGGCGGGTGCATTGAGCACAACTCTTGTCCAATAAGGGAACAATTCAGGCAACACTGGGGTCTTAACTGCCAACGGGACGTTGGGATATTTTGATCACACTAAAAAATGGATAGAATGTTGCCATGGCTACTGTCGCCCGACCGACTAAGCCGAAAGCCGCTGTCTCCGGTCCTCCTCTGAGACGGCAGTCGAGCCGGCGGGTTCGCATTCTGGTACAGTTGTCAGCGTTGATGGCTGCGATCGCTGGACTCTGGTTGCTCTGGGATTTGACGGCAAGCACAGTCGAAATCGAAGTGGACGGAGTCACCAGTTCGGTGCAGACCCACAGGCGAGTTGTGGGTGATTTGCTGACCGACGTCGGCCTGTTACTGGGACGGGAGGCGGTTGTTGAAGAACTGTTGGCCGGAGACACTCGTATTACCGTGCGCAAGACACAGACGCACGCTCAGGCCAATGTTGCCTCCGCCGCAACGGGAGATGACGCGGCCAAGGCGGCGCCCCGAGAAGGACTGCGGATTTCCCACAATCTGAACACAAGAATCACTGATGGACTGCGGCTGTTCATAGAGCGGCCGCAGTCTTTCCGGATCCTGGCGGACGGCCGGGAGACCCAGGCATCGAGCTGGGCGAAGACACCTGCCGAGCTGATGACCGACGCGGGGATTCCCTTTAGCCCACGCGACCAAGTGCTGATTTATGGGACGGCAATTGGCTGGGACGACACGATGCCGACGGGGCCAGGCCGAATCAGCGATACGCGGCTTTCGGGCGGCCCGGACTGGGAACGGGTTGAGAGAGTACCGCTCCTCATTGAGATCAACCGCTCGGTCCGGCTTACCGTTTACGAAGACACGGTTCCCTATACGATACACACGCTGGCCGAAACTGTGGGCGAAGCACTTCGCGATGCGCAGATCACGATCTATCTTGGTGATGAAGTCCAGCCGAGCCTGGGCAGCAGAGTCAGCTCAGGGCTACGCGTGTTCATCAGGCGCAGCACACCGGTCAGTCTGTTGGCAGACGGCGTACTCTACAAGACGCGTACACAGAGCGAGAATGTGGGAGACGTGCTTACAGAGATTGGCGTTGGCCTCACCGGCCTCGACGAAGTATCACCGCCCCTGAGTGCCGACCTGTACCCGGACATGCAAATCCGGATCGTGCGAGTGCGGGAGGAGATAGAAGTCGAGGAAGAGATTGCACCATTCGGGACCGAGTGGGTAGGAGACCGGGACCTTCCGATCGACACCATCATTGATCGACCCGGTGCTGAGGGCATCACCCGGCGACGATTCCGGGTTCTCCTTCGGGACGGCCAGGTGGCCGAACGCGAGCTTGAAGACGTGTGGGTCGCCCAGGAGCCGCGGAACAGGGTGAGAGTGTACGGTCAGAAAATCGAACCGAAGACCTTTGTTACCGAAGACGGCCAGGAGATCACTTACTGGCGGACGATCAGAATGAGGGCGACCAGCTATAGTGCGTCCACTGCCGGTGTCTCGCCGAGTGTACGTTGGTTCGGGTACACACGAACGGGGGACCGGATGCGGAAAGGGGTTGTGGCGGTGGACCCGAGGATCATCCCTTTGCGCACCAAGGTCTACGTACCGGGGTATGGATTTGGGGACGCGCTGGATACAGGCGGCAGCATTCAGTTCCGGCGCATTGATCTGGGTTATGACGACCATAATCTCGTGCTGTGGAGCCGTTGGGTTGACGTTTACCTTCTCTGGCCGCCGCCGCCTGAACATCAGATCGAGTGGGTAATCCGCAACTGGCCGATTGAACCGCAGTAGCGGCCAGCCCTTTGTCAGATTATAGAAAATGGGCGTGCCAACTGACATTTCAGTTGGCACGTTTTAATTTCCGCGGCTTTCCGATGAAATTGTGTCGTAACTTTCTCAAGTTGCCGTGATAGTATTATGGGACAGTTCGCTCATTCCCCTTCGGCGGCTGCAGGAGCAGAGTTTCAGAGTTGGTCTGGCGGCACAGACTGGATACGAATGCAAGCTGATTCGCGGAAGTCAACTACGCTGGTCGCATATGTCATCCTGGGCGCGATCATTCTGGCCGGGCTGGCGTTGAGGAGCTGGAACGTCAGGTTTGACGGCGGGTTAAATTCCCATCCGGACGAGCGAAGTACGACGTGCTTTTATGCGCCGACGATTGGCTGGCCTTCGAGTGTTGACGAGTTTCTTGACCCAAGACGCAGTCCGCTCAATCCGTTGTGGGACCGCCAAAACGACCGGCGACGCTCGTTTACCTACGGCCATTTTCCGCTCTACCTGGGCATTCTTACCGGAGAAGTGCTGAGCGATCTGGCCAAACCGGCAGGTCTACTACCCCTTCCTGCTCGGTCGATAGAGATAATGGCGCGGGCCAATACGGCCTGTGAGGGGGTAGCTGTCGCCGGTCGGTTAATGATGGCCTTGCTGGATACAGTGACAGTTTTTCTCCTTTTCCTGCTTGGGAGAAGACTTTACGGC
Source organism: Caldilineaceae bacterium SB0661_bin_32 (assembly GCA_009841235.1). Classification (GTDB taxonomy): domain Bacteria; phylum Chloroflexota; class Anaerolineae; order Caldilineales; family Caldilineaceae; genus Bin5. Next base: position 31,004 of record VXMH01000095.1, read on the forward strand.
ACATACGGTGGCATACTGGCGGCGGCTCTATACGCGTTCACTGCCCAAGCGGTTCAACTCAGCCACTTCTTCGCCATGGACCCGGCAAGCACGACGTTTGTTGTCCTGGCGGTCTACGGCGGCGTGTTGATGGTCCAGGAACGTTCCTGGCGGGGCGTGCTGCTGGCCGGCATCGGCGCAGGGCTGGCGGTCTCTTCCAAGTTCAGCGCGCTACCGGTCCTGGCCGTTCCTTTGACAGCGGTTTTCTTCGCGGAGTGGAGGGGGGAGAGCCAGACTAAGGCAGTTGGGGAAAGACGGGGGAAAGGATCCGCATTTTACTCTTTCCTGGTTGCGATGCTGGCCGCGGCCATCGTTTTTTTCATTACCAGCCCGTACGCGGTGCTCGACTGGCTGAGTTTCATCCAGGCTACGCTGGTAGAACAGGGTCGAATGGTGCGCGGGGTGGCAGATCTGCCCTTTACGCGTCAGTATCGCAATACAGTTCCCTATCTCTATTTCATTGAGCAGCAGGTTGTCTGGGGGATGGGCCTGCCCCTGGGTTTGACGGCGCTGGCCGGCAGTGCCTGGGCGTTGGGCAAAGCGGTCCTTTTTCGGGCCAAAGGCGGTGAGCTTGTGGTTTGGGCCTGGTTGGTGCCTTACTTCGGCATCACCGGCGCCTTTATGGCCAAGTTCAACCGATACATGAGTCCGGTGCTCCCTTTTGTGCTGCTTTTCACAGCGGGACTGATCGTCTGGCTGCTACAGGTCAGAGTCAGCCCGAGGTACCGGCTGGCGGCACGTCTTCCGGCCGTGCTGCTGGCCCTGATTGCGACAGGGGGCGGGTTGTTCTGGACGCTTGCGTTTACGAACGGGGTCTATGCCAGCGAGCACACGTGGGTATCAGCCAGCCGGTGGGTCTATGCAAACGCGCCGGCCGGCTCGATCATATTGTGGGAGTCGTGGGACGATCCGCTGCCGAAGAGCCTGCCCGGCGAGCCCGGGATGGATATGGGCAGCCACGGACTGCGCCATATCGACTGGTCTCCATATGAGGAGGACACGGAGGAAAAGTACGAGATTCTGCGCGAGAAACTGCAGGAGGCCGACTACATAATCTACAGCTCCAAGCGCATTTACGATAGCGTGGATGAACTGCCGGCACGCTATCCGATGACGATTCGCTATTACGATCTGATGTTCAGTGAGCGGCTGGGATTCGTCCACGCGGCCAACTTTGAAACGCCGCCCAGCCTGCTGGGGCTGACCTTCCGGGACCACAGCGCTGACGAAAGCTGGAGCCTGTACGACCACCCAAGGGTGTCGATATTCGCCAAGGAGCGAGCGCTGAGCAGCGCAGAGATCGACGGTCTGCTTAAGGGCTCGTGGGAGGGGGCGGTCCACTGGGATCGGGGGCGTGACCCACCCCTCTCCTCTATCCTGAATGCGATCGGATTGGGCAGTGCACCGGAGAGTCAAGACCGGGGACTGATCAACATCGCTCTAGCTCTTGTGCAGGGGCAGGGGATCCCCGAAGGTAGCGGACAGGAGCCTGTCGACAGTGGGGAGAGGTCGAGACCGTCCCTTCTACTGGAATCGCCGCTAAGGGAACTGCCGCTTGTTGACAATTACAGATGGAACACGGTCGCGAGCAACGCGCACTGGCTGGCGGTGGGTTGGTGGTGGCTGGTTGTCTCTACGCTTGGCTGGATCGCGTGGCCGCTGGCCTTTGTTCTGTTTCGCGGACTGCGTGATCGGGGGTTTCTGCTGGCGAAGACAGTTGGCTGGCTGGTGAGCGGGTGGCTGCTGTGGGTCTTTGCCAGTTCAGGCCTGGCGCAGAACACGGTACGCAATGCCTGGCTGGTCGCGGCGATATTTGCGCTCGTCAGCGCCGGGATTCTGTTTTTCACGCGGCGGGATGTGCTGTCGTTTGTGCGGCGCATGTGGGGAGTTCTTCTGATCGGAGAGGTGCTTTTTGCTGCCTCTTTCCTCTTCTTCGTGCTGATCCGGCGGGCGAACCCGGACATTTGGCAGCCCTGGTTCGGTGGCGAAAAGTTTATGGAGTTCGCGTTTCTGAACGGGATTCTGCGAAGTCCCTATTTTCCCCCTGTGGACCCTCATTTTGCCGGCGGTTACATCAACTATTACTACTATGGCATCTATTTGGTCGGTTATGTAATCAAGTTGACCGGCATCTACGCCGAAGTGGCCTTCAATCTGGCCATTCCCACGTTGTTTGCTCTCACAGTCGTAAACGCGTTTGCCGTGGTCTATTCTGCAGGCATTATGCAGCCGCGCCGGTCTCGCACAGGGCGTCAGTCAGGGGCGCAGTCCCACGGTCGACCTTATGTGCAGGAGCGTCCCTGGCACGAAGGCATTGGCGGCGCGCTGCTGGCGCCGCTGTTTGTTGCGATCTTCGGCAACCTGGCAGGCTTCGGACAGCTGGTCCTGGCGCTGCGCAATGTGAGCCAGAGCACCTTTGCGAGCAGCGTTCCCGGCCTTGAGACGGCGGTCCACGCTGTCAGCGGGTTGTGGCGGGTCATTGTTTACGACGCGGCCCTGCCCGGCTTTGATTTCTGGTCGCCCAGCCGGGTCATTCCCCATACGATAAACGAGTTTCCATACTGGAGCTTCACCTACGCCGATCTTCATCCGCATATGATCGGGATACCTTTTTCGCTATTCTTTGTGGCGCTGGTTCTGACCATTTTACACAGCTACAACATCACCTGGCGTCAGAACTGGCGCTATGGAGCGCTGCTCGCCGGCGGCCTGGCTTTCACTTTGGGGGTCCTGGCAGCCGTGAACCTGTGGGACCTGCCTGCTTATTTGGGATTGGGCGTACTTACGCTGGCGGTTGCGCTTTATCGCAGACGCGGCCGTCTTCATGTTGTCCCTGTCGTGGGACTGGGACTCGCAGTTGCGGGCGGCGCGTACCTTCTCTTCCTGCCATTTTTCGGCAGCTACGCGAATGTCGCGGCCAGCGGTATCGGGTTAGTGCGTGCGCCGGACGAGTTAGGCAAGTGGGCTCAGATATGGGGGTTCTTTGCCTTTGTGATCTTCACGTGGCTGTTGGTTGGACAGGGAGAATTGCGCCGTTTGCGCTTCTTGAAGGTTCACCGTCTCCTTGTTCACCGGCCGACAGTCGTTTACTTCACCGGAGTCGTTCTGCTTCCGGTCTTGTTCCTTTCCTCATTGTTACTCTTGCTGTTATCAAACCAGACTGTGCTTGCCATCTGCCTACCGGCAGTTGGCCTGTGCGTTTCGCACTTTTGGCGACGAGAACGGACTGCTGATACCGGAACGGTTTGCGCGGCGCTGCTGGCTGTGACCGGCTTAGCTATCCTGGCGGGAACACAGATCGTGTATCTGAAAGACCATCTGCAGGGCGGCGACGCTTATCGCATGAACACGCTCTTCAAGTTTTATAACCAGGTATGGGTGCTTTGGGGTGTGGCAGCGGCGATCGCGCTGCCCAAGATCTTTTCCCGCTTCGGGTCGATGGTGCGGTATCGGACTCCAGACCGGGGCCTGCTTTCGGTCCCCGAGGGGTCCGGGGGAGTGCAGCCGTTTTTCAGGCCTGTCCTGGGGCTAATTCAAGGCGCCTGGGGATTACTCTTTCTGTTCTTGCTTTTCGCCAGCCTGGTCTATCCACTGTTGGGTACGCCGGCGCGGCTGGCGCAGCGCTTTCCGGGCTGGCGTCCTCCGATTGGGACACTGAACGGAATGGCTTTCATGGAAAATGGCGTATACCACTGGCCGGACAGCGGCAATGCAATTGAATTGCGATACGATTGGGAGGCGATTCAGTGGCTGTTGGAAAACGTGCGGGGCAATCTTGTCCTCGCGGAATCGGCCCAACTTGACTATTACCGGGCAGGCGGCACGCGAGTGGCCAGCCTTACAGGGCTAAGCGGCCTGCTGGGCATGCATGCAGGTGAACAGCGCTACAAAGAAGACGTTGGCAAGCGGCATGGAAAACTTTCCGAGTTCTGGAATACGGAGGACATCGACCAAGTTGAGGCCCTAATCGACGAGCTCGAGATCGGGCTCATTTACGTGGGACAGTTGGAACGGCATCAACACCCCGACGCCGATTCGCGACTGGAGCAACTGGAAGATTCCGGTCTACTGAAGTCGGTTTACCGGAATCCGGAGGTGACTATTTACGCTGTTCCATCCCATATTCAGGGCCAGCTGGAGGGTCAGTGAGGGGCGCGAGGGTGGTAAGACTTGCTCGAATCGCGCCGCTGGCCGCGAGCCTCTGGCGCGTTGCACCGAACTGGCTGCGGGGAGCCGTTACCTGGACAATCAACAGCAAGGTCCTGGTGGGGGTAAGCGGGGCACTGCTCAACGACGAAAACCAAGTCCTGCTTTTGCGCCATCGATTTCACAACACCAGGATTTGGGGACTGCCCGGCGGCTGGCTTTCGCGCGGCGAAACCGTTTACGACTGCTGGCGCCGCGAGGTGAAGGAGGAGCTGGCCCTCGAACTGTCGGTTGAAGCAGTTCTTTGCCATCGGGCGTTCCGTCATACACTGGAGTTTTACCTGCTGGGAAGGATCAGGGGCGGTCAGTTGAGGATCGATCCAGTGGAGATTCTCGAGGCACGTTTTTTTTCGCCGGACGATCTGCCGCCAATGGAAAGTTTCAGCCAGGGGGTCGTACGACAGGCCTACCGCCAGTTGAAGGGAGAAAGGACAGCGGACACCGGCAAAGGATCGGGCCAGTCGAAATCGGTTGCGTCGCGTGACAATGGCAATAAGAATACTCTGGCGGAAGGCGATGACGGGGCAGATGGAGGCATAGGGGAAGGGGACGCGCTTCATGCTTGACATTTTGACCCCATTCCTGGGCTGGTATCTGATTACGCAGGTCGTGGGGCTCGCGGCGATGCCGTTGACCTTGCGTTACTTCCGCTCTCTGCCGGACCGCGGATATGCCTTTGCGCGCGTGTTGGGGATTTTCCTGGTAAGCCTTGTGCTTTGGTTAGGGACCAGTTACGGGCTACTTCGCAATTTGCCCGGCGGGTCCTGGGTATCGCTACTCCTCGTCGGCCTCCTCAGCTTGTGGGCTCTTCTGCAAAGCAAAGTAACTCGCGATGAGGTCCGGCTCTTCCGCCTACGCTCCTTACTGAGGGTTGTTCCTTCCCGGGCCTATGTTCTGGGTGTCGAGATCCTGTTCCTCGTTGCCTTCGCCGTGTGGACGTACGTGCGTGCGCACGATCCCGCAATCAGTCACACCGAGCAGCCGATGGACCTGATGTTCTTGAATGGGATCTGGAGCAGCCCCACTTATCCGCCTCGCGATCCGTGGCTGTCCGGCTTTGCAATCAGTTACTACTATTTCGGTTATTGGATGATCTCGACCCTGGCGCATATGGCAGGACAGCCGCCTGAAATCGCCTACAATCTTGGTCAGGCCTGCTGGTTCGGACTTCTGGTCACGGCCAGTTTTGGGGTCGGCTACAACCTGTTTCGCCTGCGTTCGCGGGAGTTTGGGGCTGACTTCGAAACCGAAGGAGGGTTCGACGGAGCTTCAGACAGGGGCGGGACCGGCGGCGTACGGACAGCGCTCCCATTCATGGCAGGGCTGCTGACGTCGACGGCAGTCGCTCTGACCGCAAACTTGCACGTCATTCTTGAGTGGCTCTATGCACAGGGTGTACGGATCGACGGCTTGGCCAAGTTTGTCGATGTCCATAACTTTCCGGAGCGTTCGAGCGTGACCGGCCTTTGGTACATTGACAGCGGCTGGAGCTGGTGGTGGCGAGCCAGTCGCGTAATCGAAGATATCGACCTCAACGGAAACCACATTGAAATCATCGACGAGTTTCCGATCTTCAGTTACGTCCTCTCCGACAATCATCCTCACCTGCTGGCGATGCCGTTTGTTCTCCTCGTTATCGGAATGGCCTTGAACTGGTACAACGCTGCGGGGCCGGATGGAGGCGATGCCGCGGCAGACCTGGAACAATCTGTCGAAAAGGCGACCGGATGGGGAGCTGCTTTCCGTTCCCAAATGGTTTCTCACTTCTCAGCTGTTGCGCGGCCGCTTGGTCCGGCGGGGCTGTCACTGTTGATCGCCGCAACCGGCGGCCTCCTCTTTCTGAATACCTGGGATTTCCCTCCCTACTGGCTCCTGCTTATTCTGGTCGCAATGCTCACCGGTACACGCCGGAACCGGGATGCCGCAGGGGCGCTGCGTCAGGCGCTGACACGGGCGGCCATCATTGGGAGCACAGTTGTTGTGGGAGCCCTCCTCCTCTATCTGCCCTATTACCTGACGGCCCAGAGCCAGGCGGGAGGCATCCTGCCGAACCTGCTCCACCCCACGCGGCTGCCCCAGTTTCTGCTGATGTTCGGTCACTTTCTGCTGGCGGGCGCGGGACTGCTGTTCCTGGGCTGGCGAGAGCAGCGACCATCGGCGCCTGTGCTGGGTATCGCTGCGGCCCTTGTTCTGGGCCTGCCGGCTGTTTTCCTGATCACAGCCGGGCTGCTGTCGGCAAGTGGTCCGGGCGAGACGGGGGCGGCTGCCAGCGAAACGAACGGAATCCTGACCAGCATGGTTCAGCGCCGGCTCGGCCGGCCCTGGACATTTCTGCTGTTAGGCGGCCTCACGACGCTGTCACTCGGCTTGCTCTGGCAACGCCTGGCCGACCCCGGCCACGCGTCCCGTACAACGACGTTCGTCCTGTGCCTGTTTGCAATCGGCTGCTTGCTGACATATATGCCGGAGTTCGTCTACCTGCGGGACAATTTCGGCAACCGCATGAACACTGTATTCAAGTTCTATTATCAGAGCTGGCTGCTGTTGGGGATCGCTGCCGCGTTTGCGCTCTCGGGGTACATCAGTTTGGCGGTGCGGCGCTTCCAGCCAGGCGGCCGTGAGGCTGCGGCGATGCCCGTGCTGGGATTCGTTCCACCTGCGGTCTCTCTCGTGCTCGTACTCGCGTGTTTGATCTATCCTGTAGCAGGAGCGTATGCTAAGACCAAGGGATTTAGCACGCGTGAACCGACGCTGAACGGCCTGGAGCATGTCGGCGCCGATGAATGGGCCGTTATCGACTGGATCAGGAGCAATACGCGCCCTGAATCTGTAGTTCTGGAGGCCAAGGGGGCCAGCTACAGGATCAGTTCGGCGCGCATCAGCGCGGCGACTGGACGGGCTACGCTGCTGGGATGGGACGGCCATGAAGCCCAATGGCGCGGGCGGGCCTATGCACAGATGGCTGACGGCCGGGCTGAAGCCATACGGGAGATCTATCAGTCTCCAAGGTCGACAACGTTGCAGGAAACGCTGAATCACTGGAAAATTGACTATGTGCTTGTTGGTCCGGAGGAACGGGTCCAATATGGCATGACGCCCGCGGTGGAGAGTCGGATCGGACAGATCCTTGAACTCGCCTTTGAGCAGGGCGATTATCGAATTTACCGCGCTCCGGTCGCGTCGGGCAGATAGGTTTTCTCAAGCAGAGGTTAGACGCAGCAGGTGGCAAAAGGGAAGACGGCAGAGCTTACTGAAGGCGAGAAGATGACGACTGAGGACCAGCCAGCTGCGGTGCCATTTTCGAGCGCGGCCGCGACAGATTCGCATGGCAATGGGGCGACCGTAGAACAGGCACTGTATGCGCTCCTGTTTGTATTAGCATTGGGCCTGCGACTTTATTCGCTGGGTGACCTGAACCCCGTTTCGCCCTTGGAGGCAGCTCAGATCTGGCCCGCATGGGTGGACCAGTCGGCCGGCACGCCGGAAGAGAGAGCGTTCCCTGAGCCCCGTCCGCCTGCGAGCCCGTTATTATATACTATTCAGCGCGGTCTCTTTCTCGTGACAGGAGGCAGGAGCAGCTTTTGGGCCCGCGTTCCGGCCGCGTGCGCCGGGGCGGCACTGGTGCTGGCGGCCTGGGCGTTGCGGCGGCGGCTGGGGCGGGACGGCGCGCTGATGGCAGCGGTCCTGTTTGCCCTCGACCCCTGGCTGCTCTCGTTCAGCCGGCTGGCAGACGGTTCGACCTTGTCGATCCTGACGGGCGTTCTGCTTCTCGCTGCGTTGTTCGACGAAAGAGAAGAAAGCCTGCAGGTCAATCGGCTTGCTGTGGTCGGCGGGCTCTTCCTGATAAGCGGGCCGCTGGCGTGGCTGCTGCTGCTGCCACTGATTCTGTATGCCTTCTTTCTACTCGGAGGCGGCCCGCTGGCCAGCCTTGCCCCCGGCCAGGGCAGGCAGGCAGCCATTGTTTGCGCGGGGACAGTTGTCGCCGGATCAACAGGGCTCTTTTCGCACACTTACGGGTTGTCGGCGATTGGGGAAAGTGTGGGAAATGCGGTCGCCCATCTGGTAGGCCCGTCAGGCAGCACAGGAATTCTGCTTGCCGGTCACGAGTACACTGTAAGCTGGGCGCTGCTGCGACTGCTCGTTGACGAGCCGTTCCTTCTCCTGTTCGGGGGCGCGGGTCTGGCAATTGCTCTCTTCAGGACAGGCTTCCTTGCCCCGACTCTGGCAAGGCAGGTTGTCAATGAGGAGGAAGTGGTCGAAACTGAGAGACGGTCTCTGTTTGATGCTGTCTGGCTGAATGTTATGGTTGTGGGCACGGCCTGGGGATTTCTGTTGATCCTATTGCCTGGACTCACACCAGTCAGCCTGCTCGTGTTGGGGCTACCTTTGCTCCTGCTGGCGGCGGCAACCGCTGCGCAAATGTTGCGACTGGCTCAAATCAGGATGCTGCTTCAAGATAGCGCCCGCCTGCCAGCGTTTGCCACGATGGGGATTCTGCTGGTGACGGCATCTTTTTGGACAGGCACTATCACCGAATCGCTTCGCGACGGCCACTATGATCCGCGGCTGGCTGCTTTCTATCTGCTGATTCCCGTGCTCGGAGCGTTCTTCGTTTGGTGGTCCGGCGAGCGGGCCTGCGGGCAGGTCTTCGGTTTCTTGACCTTGACAGCCTTCTTTCTGGCTCAAGCCAGCAGCAGCTGGATGTTAAATCTGCGGCCGGAATATGACCACAGCCGTACCCTCTATGCCGAAGCCGGCGACAGAGTGATGGCGATACTGGCGGAAGACATCAGCCGCCTGAGTTCTCTGCGGACGGGGGACCCCACTGAGGCTCCCGTTTATCTCCAAGTGGATCAGTCCCGCCTGCCCTTTTTTTTCTGGCATTTGCGCGCCATGCGCGATGTGCGCTGGCGCCCCGGGCTTGAATTGACGGAGGTGGAGGAAGAAGCTCTGATTGTCACCCAGGGCGGCGCAGGACCGGAGAGTGACCGGGACCAACTGCCCGACAGTTTTGTTGGCAGCAGGTACTCGGTGACAGAACGCTGGCTGCCGACGGAGTTGGAGCGTCCCGGCGCCCTTTTGCGGTGGATGCTTTTTCGGGAAAGACAGCAGATTTCGGGCGGCGTCCCGGTGCGACAAGAGGTCGAACTTTGGGTGCTACGGGAGAAGTAAACGATGGCTGAAGGACAAGGCGAGAACGAAGTGGAGGCCCAGAACGAGGTTTCCGAAAAGGATGTTCAAGAGTCCGCTATAGATACTTCCTTTGCCGGGGAGCAGGAAGAGAGTTCGGGGAAAGCCCTCCCCGACCGGGCCCCGGAAGGCCCCTTGCAGACGGAGGCTGTCTTGCCGTCTGCAGGCTTTCTGGACGCTAACCTGCTAACTGTTTTCCGGGCCAATTGGGAGACTGTTGCCTGGGCAGTCATCCTGATCGCGGCGGTGGTCAGCCGCTTCTACGAATTGGGCGTCCGCGGGATGAGCCACGATGAAAGTCTGCACGCCAACTATTCACTCGACCTCTATCGAAGCGGCAGCTATCAGCACAACCCGATGATGCATGGACCTTTCCTCTTCCATGCAAATGCCTTCATTTACTTTCTGTTCGGCGTCAGCGACGCCACGGCTCGATTCATGCCGGCACTGGCAGGCATCGGGACAGTGATGGCGGCGTGGCTTTCCCGACGGTGGATCGGCCGAACCGGCGCGCTCCTTACGGCTCTGATCTTCCTGTTCAGTCCCAGTATTCTCTTTCACAGCCGCTACATACGGAACGATATCTACATCGTCTTTTTCTCGATGATATGGATATATTTCATGTTCCGCTATTTTGAAGACCGGAAGTTGAAGTGGCTCTACTACACCGTGACAGTTATGGCGTTCGGTTTTGCGGCCAAAGAAAACCAGTTCATGTCGGGTACGATATTCGGAGTTTTCATGGTGGGGGCCGCGCTCTGGCGTTGGTGGACTGGGAAAGAGCAGCTCCAGAACAGTTCTTTCGCCGATATGGCGGTGCTGCTCCTGACTCTTGTTTTGCCATTCGTTGCGCCGCTGGGTCACCTCATCATCGGTTGGGATGCGCTCGCGTATAGTTCGGCCCTTGATCTGACCCGATCTGCCATTCTGGTACTGCTGATGACAGGCTTGAGCGCAGCAATTGCATTCTGGTGGTTCGGACCGGCCCAGAGTAACGAGAACGGAACCGGGTCCGGCAGCGGAAATGGGCAGGAACGCAGGATCACCTTCGCCACTTGGGCAACATTGATGGGCCTGTTCTGGGCGATTGAGATCCTGTTATTCACGACTTTTTTCACGAATCCGGTTGACGGACTGGCGACAGGCGTGGTCGGCAGCCTGGGCTACTGGCTGGCTCAACAGGAGGTCCAACGCGGGGGCCAGCCGTGGTACTACTACATTATGCAGAGCCTGCTCTATGAATTCCTGCCCCTCTTTCTCAGCCTGGGAGGGTTGACGCTGCTCGTGCACCGTCTGCGAACGGGTTCTTGGGGCAGTCCAGCCACTGAGGACGGAGCTTCGTCCAAGGCAAAAGGAAGAGGCGGCGGTGACAGCGGGCTGTCTGAGTCTGAATCTACGCAAGGAACCTCGTGGGTGCGGCCATATTTCGTTCTCTTTCTCGCCTGGTGGGGCGTGGGGGCATGGTTGTCCTATTCCTACGCCGGTGAGAAGATGCCGTGGTTGACAACGCACATGACCCAGCCGATGGCCATGTTTGGAGGTTGGTGGGGCGGGCAGATCCTTCAGCGGATCGATTGGAAGAAGGTACGCGACACGCAAGGTTGGTGGCTGCTGGCGCTGCTGCCGGCGCTGCTGTTCGTATTGGCAACGCTCGCCGGCTCGATTCCTACCGGCGGCCGGGATGTGGACACACTGTCGCGGACCGTGCGCTTCATTCTCGCACTCGGCTTGACGGGCGCGCTGTTATATTATGTGTATTTCACCTTCTTGCGATCTGGCTGGCGGTTGACGTTGCGGCTGACGGCGGTGACGGCATTCACCATTCTGTTTCTGCTCACAATCCGATTCTCCTTTCTGCTCACCTATGTCAACTACGACATGGCAACTGAATATCTGGTCTATGCCCACGCGTCGCCGGACGTGAAACGGGCTCTGCAGGAGATTGAAACGATAAGCGAACGCACGGTTGGGGAGCGCGAGATTCAAGTTTCCTATGATGATGACGTTGCCTGGCCGATGACCTGGTACATGCGCTTCTATCCCAACCACATCTTTTACGGCGCGAACCCGACTACAGAGGCGATGAACGCGCCAATCATTCTTGTCGGCAAGAAAAATTACGAAAAGGTCGAGCCGTACGTCGGCCGCGACTATGTCAGCCGCAACTACCGGCTCGTCTGGTGGCCAGAGGAGAGCTACAAGAGTTCGTTTGACGAGGAGGGATCTGAAATACCGCTCTTTGACCGGATTTGGGGCGCCTTGACCGATCGTGAGCGGCGCAGCGGCCTGTGGCAGATCTTCTTCTTCCGCAACCATCCCGACCGAACGTTAACGGAATGGCCGCACCGGCATGACTTTCGGATGTATATTCATCGTGACATCGCTGATATTGTGTGGGACTTGAACGTTGTTCCCACGGCGGGAGGAGGACCATTTCAGCCACAGTCGTTCAACTATGAGGAGTTAGACCGCAGCGCCAGCATCGCGTATAACGGACTTTACGATGCGTCGGCACTGGCCAACCCGCGTTCAATTGCGATAGGGGCGGACGGGCTGCGCTACATCCTCGATACAGGCAACAATCGCGTCGTCGTGTTGAACGCCGACGGCAGTTTCCGGCTCGCATTTGGAAGTACCTGCTTTCTGGCAGAGGGCGAGAGCGGGGACTGCATCGATCCTGACGGCGCCGGACCCCTTGATGTGGGTGACGGTCAGTTTCGTGAACCATGGGGAATCGCGGTTGACGCGGGCGGCACGATCTTCGTCGCGGACACATGGAACGGGCGCATTCAAGCCTTTGACAGTGAAGGGAACTTCCTGAGAAAATGGGGAGCTTTCAGTATAGTCACTGAGGAAAACCGAGACCCATACGCGCTTTTTGGTCCGCGGGGGCTGGCGGTGACGCCGGCGGGCAACCTTCTCGTAGCTGACACCGGCAACAAACGCATCCTGGAGTTTTCTCCGGTGGGAGAGTTCATCCGGCAGATCGGCGGGGGCGGCATCATCCTCGGCCACTTTGAGGAACCGGTCGACATCGCGATCCACCCGCCGACGGGCAATGTCCTGGTCAGCGACGCCTGGAACCGCCGGATACAGGTGCTTTCGGCCGATTTCGTTCCCTTATACGAATGGCTCATCCCTACCTGGGAGAGCCAGGACATATGGGACAAGCCGTATATCGCGGCTGCGGCCGACGGAACCGTCTATGCTACTGACCCGCAGTTTGCCCAGGTCTATGTGATCTCCTCCGGCGGCGTAGTCCAGTCCAGTTTTGGGAGATATGGCGAGGATCTCAACCGCTTTGCCAAGCCGACGGGCATTGCGATCGATCCCTTAACCGGTGAGATACTGGTAGCCGACGCGGACAATCACCGGGTACTCGTTTTTGCGGGAAATTGACGATATGGACAGCTGGCGCGGAAAAGCGGTAGTTGCGGCGCCGTGTGGTTCGGTCCTGCCTGAGTCGCTCTTTTCCAGAGTCTCCCAGCCACCATGCCAGTTTTCGGAACGCGTGCAGCTTTCCGCTTCCGGGTTTTCTGAATTGATAACGTTTCTACTGTGAACCGCGAGAGTAGCGCCTCCACAGAGCCGCGGTTGTGTCGTGCGTGCGAATACGTCAATCGTTCCAGCGCTGCGTTCTGCGGACGCTGCGGCCGGCCGATCGATGCCGTCTGCCCGCAATGCGGCACTGAGAACCCAGGGGAGCATTTGTTCTGCGATGCTTGCGGCGCGTCACTCCATGCCGGAACCAACTTTGCTTCAGGCGGCAATCGGGCAAGGGACCTCTCGCCGGAGACGCGCGGCCAGGGTCTCTTAGGACGCATCAGGCATCGCATTGGGAACGCGCGCGGCCAGTTGCCGGGCGGTGGCGTCGTCTGGCATACGCCTCACCCCAGCTGGAAGTGGTCGAGAGTCTTTCTGAGAGATTGGATCCTCCGAAACCGGTGGGAACTTATAGCTGTCATTCTGCTGACAGCCATTGCGGCTTTCCTGCGCACCTACCGTCTGGAAGAGATCCCAGCGGGCTTTCACGGCGATGAGGCCTGGACAGGAATCGAGGGTCTGCGAATTCTGAGAGAGGGCTGGATCGGACCATATGCGCCGTCTGCTCTGGGACAGGCCAGTGGGCCGTTTTATCTTACTGCACTGTTGATCTGGCTCTTTGACGCTTCCAAGTTTACGGTGCGCCTTTCGATGGCGCTGTTCGGAATCGCAACTGTCCCGGCAACCTATCTGCTGATGAGGCTGGGCTTCGGCCGCTGGATCGCGCTTTTCTCCACTACTGCCCTGACGGTAAGTTACTGGCATCTCCACTTTAGCCGCTTGGGTTTCGGGCTGATTTCCCTTGCGTTCGTGGCAACTGTGACGGCCGCCTCGCTGCTGTGGGCGATGAGGCAACGCAGTCGCGGGAGCTGGCTGGCGGCCGGCGCCTGCCTGGGACTGGCACCCTATACATACTTCGCTTTCCCCTCACTCTTAGCGACCGTAGCGGTTGTGGTCGCAGCTTACCTCTGGCTCGAAAAAGGCTCACTTCGGAGCAAAACGATATTGGTTACCTGGTTCGGGGTTGGGGCGCTTATAGTGGCAAGTCCCGTACTCAGCCTGGCCATTGAATCTCCTGAAATTTACTTTAGTCGAATGCTACAGGTGTCACCAAGTGGCCCTCAGGAGTTACTTAGTGCAGAGGGTGGCGCGAGCACTCTGGGAAAGCGAGTGTGGGAAGCGCTAAATCTTTTCTTAGAGAACCCAAGGCATGACGGGGCAGACGGTACAGGTGGGCCTGGTGTTCTTGATTTCGGAACGGCGATTCTAGCTTATTTAGGTCTGGCCGCGTCGATAAGAAAGTGGCGCAGTCCCCCGAATCTTTTTGCTGTTGTTGCCCTGCTCTTCGCCCTATTGTCAGTCGTACTTACAGACCAGTCGACTGGGGCGATGAGGCGCAGTATCATTGCGATTCCTTGGGTCTTCGGCTTAGCGGGAATCGGGGCAGCCGCCATAGCCGATTTTGTGCGTCGACACCTAGGGGAGTCGTGGCGGCCCGTCTCAGCAGCCTGCCTCGCCACTGTCCTGCTCATGGGCGGGATCTGGAATCTGAACTACTACTTCGTTAATCTTCCTGCGTCTCCGACTTTTCGGTGGACTTTCTCCACCAAGTATTTCGAGGCTCTTGACGCAGCCCACTCTTTCGATGATCCGGGAACGATCTATTTTTTTTCTGATCAGAAGAGTTTCGAGTATGAGACCATTCGCTTCCTTTACCCGGATAGCATAGGGGTTGACAGGTCCCAGGAGTTCGGCGAATTCGATCTGGAAAAACTCGATCCAGGGCCGGTCACCTACCTGCTGGAGGGCCCATACATGGAGGAGATCGACGAAATAATGGAGATGTATCCGGGAGGTGAGCTAATCGTCGATAAGGAGTCCCAACCGTTGTATATCGTCTATCACCTCAGAGAGTAACCTGAGGACGAACCTGGATGGCGAGCGGGGGCCGTCGAAAAGCCTCCTTTGAGACATGGCAAGCAAATGTCGCAAGAACAACCGGTCGCAGTCTGCCCCAATTGCAGATCTTCAGTCAGAAGTGAGGCCAGGTTTTGTGGCCATTGCGGCCGGTTCCTGGCCCCCGGTGCGGTGTCTGCCGATACTGATACCGACAGCCCGGAGGTTCTCACGCCCCGCGATGTAGGCGAAGAGCCTCAGAATCTCGAGAACAGGGTAGGCCCAGACGAAGCCGGGGAAGGCAATAAGGAGCCGCCGGAAGGCGCAGACGACGCGGGGCAGTACAGAGAACCTGTCAGCCCAGGAGCATCATTGCGAGAGAAGGTCGGCGGCAGTTTCCGGACTCTCGTCCTCTGGAGCGGCAGTCCCTTGCTATTGCTGGTGATCCTGGTTGCCGCCATAGCCAGAGACAATTTCAGGAAGGAGGATTCGCGGGCGCTCGCCTCATTGCAGGGTGAGAGTGTCGAAGTCGCTCCCGAAGTCGCGCCGAGCCTGGCCTTGCCCCTGGAGATCGTCACTCCCTTTACGGGGGAAGAGAAGACCACCGACTTCGAGATTGTCAGCGACGACTTCGTACGGCCGCGGGGCGTGACCATTTCAAATGGAAACATCTACGTCGTCGATCCCGGTCAAGCTGCGCTGTTTGTCCTGGACGGCGAAGGAGAGCAGATTGCCGAGGTGCTCCACTCGGACCGGCGCTTTGTCGAGCCGGTCGACGTCGCGGCAGACGGGGCGGGGAATGTTTATGTCCTGGACGCCGGGGACGGGGGGCAGGTGAGTGTCCACCGGCCTGACGGGACGTTTTCCGAAGTCATTCCCATTCCTGCCAACGCGGCAGACAGAAGCAGGGGACTCGATGTTGACAGCGAGGACCGCATCTGGCTTGCCATGACACCGGCGCTGGCTGTGGCCGCGTTTGACCCGGCGGGACGGGAGCTTATTCGCATTTCGACCAGCTTCGAAGGCGCCGATCTGCAGCCGGTCGATGTTGCTACACGCTCCGACGGCTCCGTCTTTGTTTCCACGGCGGAAATGACTTCTGTGCTGCGTTTTTCTGAGACTGGAGAGTTGCTTAATCTGTGGCCTCTCGTCACTGCCAACAGCATTGACGGGCCCCACCTGGCGCTTGACAGCGAAGGCAGGCTCTATGTTACGCAACCGGAGCAGGGCGGTATCATGAGGATCTCCGGGGACAACGCCGAGGACCTGGAAGCTTGGATCCTTCCGGCCGGTCAGCCCGTGAAGAAGCTTGTTGGTATCACGGCAGGCGGACCGGTCCGCCTGCTGGTTGTCGATAGCGAGAATGGCAGCCTCTACCGCTTGCAGGTTTCGCCTTGACGGCAATGCGCAGGCTGAAGTTGGGAACGCCGGGGAAAACAGACTGCCGCACTTGGAGGGATTGTGACTGAGAAACGGACAGAGATAACGGACGAGGCCCGGGGCCGCTCCTTTTTCAATGAGCCGGACGCGGCGGGGTTGATGCACCGCGCCTTCACTCGCTCCCTCGGCTTCGACAGGGCGGATATGAACCGTCCATTGATTGGCATATTGAACACGTACAGCGAGATGAACAACTGCCACGCCCACTTTCCCGAGCTGGTCGAGGCCGTCAAGCGGGGTGTTTGGCAGGCCGGCGGTTTTCCACTTGAGTTTCCGACGATCAGCCTGGGTGAGATCTACCTGACGCCGACTTCGATGCTGTGGCGCAACTTGGCTGCCATGGACACCGAGGAGATGATACGCGGCAATCCGATGGACGGTGTGGTTGTGCTCTGCGGCTGCGACAAGACGACGCCGGCGGCGCTTATGGGCGCGGCGAGCGCCGACCTGCCGGCGATTCTTGTCTCCGGGGGGCCGATGCTGAACGGACACTGGCGCGGTCAGACGCTGGGGGCGTGTACAGACTGCCGCAGGCTTACCACGGAATTCCGGGCAGGCAACCTCAGCGAAGAGGCCTATGCGGAGGTCGAAGAGAACCTGGTGCGAAGCAGGGGCCACTGCATGGTTATGGGCACTGCTTCAACGATGAACTCGCTGACCGAGGCGCTGGGCATCGCTCTACCGGGAAACGGGGCGATCCCGGCAGCGGACTCGCGGCGCATTCTTCTGGCTGAGAAGGCCGGCCGCCGCATAGTGGCGATGGCGGCGGAGGGACTGCGCCCGTCGCGGGTCCTGACCCGCCAGGCGATGGAAAACGCGATCACGCTCCTGTGCGCCCTGGGAGGAAGCACGAACGCGGTTGTGCATCTGCCGGCGCTGGCCGGCCGGCTTGGAATCGATCTGCCGCTGGACCTGTTCGACTCGATCAGCCGGCGGACCCCCTTGCTGGCGAATGTACGGCCCGCCGGTTCGTTCCAGATGGAGGACTTCTTCTATGCGGGGGGCGTGCCGGCCATAATGCGGCAGCTCCTGCCCCTGCTTCACGGAGACGAACCAACCGTCACGGGCCGGACCGTTTCGGAAAACGTGGCGCACAGCAACATCGTTGACACCGAGGTTATTGCTTCACCCGCCAAACCGCTGAAATCGGAGGGCGGCCTTGCAGTTTTGCGGGGAAACCTGGCGCCTTCAGGGGCGGTGATCAAGCATGCGGCCGCCTCTCCCGGCCTCCTGCAGCACCGTGGACGCGCCGTCGTGTTTCGCAGTATCTCGGATCTGCAGGCGAGAATCGACGATCCCGCACTGGACGTCAATCCTGAAGACGTACTGATTCTGCAGAATGCAGGCCCGGTTGGGGGGCCCGGCATGCCGGAGGTGGGGAACCTGCCGATCCCCAAAAAGTTGCTAAAACAGGGCGTACGCGATATGGTGCGTATCTCTGATGCGAGAATGAGCGGGACGGCCTTCGGCACAATCGTATTGCACGTCGCGCCTGAGTCTGCGGTAGGCGGCCCGCTGTCACTGGCACGCACAGGGGATATGATCGAGTTGAACGTGCCGGGCAGGCGGCTTGAGCTGCAGGTCGATGAGGAAGAGTTGAACAGGCGGCGCGCTGAATGGCAGCGACCGCAGCCGGCATATCGACGCGGTTATGGCAGGTTGTTCCTGGATCATGTACTGCAGGCGCCTGAGGGAATGGACTTCGACTTCCTGCTGGGCCGCGATCCTGTGGAGACAGTTGCGCAGCCCAAATTTTGACCCGCCGCGCTGTCGCGCGGACAGCCATTCATGATCGCGAGCGTAGTGGGTAGCGTTATGCAATCCTGGCCGCAGATTGGAGGAGTAGGAAGATGCCTGAATTTCCGCCGGTCGATGAGCAGATGGCTATTCTGATGCGGGGCGTCGAGTTTGGCGACGACCGGACCCGAACCAATATGGAGGCGGAACTGCGTCAAAGAATTGAAGAGAGCCGAAAGAACGGACGGCCGCTGCGCGTCTATTGCGGCTTCGATCCCACTTCGAGCGACCTCCACCTGGGCCATACCGTCCCCCTGCGAAAGCTGAGGCAGTTTCAGGAGCTGGGCCATACGGTCGTATTTCTGATCGGCACCTTTACGGGCACTATCGGGGACCCAAGTGACAAGGAGAGCGCCCGGACGCAACAGAGCCTGGAAGAGGCAATGGACAATGCACGTGGCTTCACGCGGCAGGCGCACAGGGTGCTAGACAGTGAGAAAACGGTCGTCGACTACAATCACAAGTGGTTAGGGGAGCTGGACTTCGGCGGTGTCATCCGGCTGGCCAGTCATTTCACCGTTCAACAGTTCCTTGCCAGAGATAACTTCAGCAAGCGGCACACCAAGGGCGAGCCAATCTGGCTGCATGAATTCTTCTACGCACTCATGCAGGGATATGATGCGATCATGCTGGATACGGATGTGCAGATCGGCGGTACGGACCAGCTGTTCAATCTGATGGCCGGGCGCACGTTGATGAGTGCACGGGGAATGCGCCCGCAGGTCGTGTTGACCTTTCCGATTCTGGTGGGTACGGACGGTCACATGCGGATGAGCAAGTCGACCGGAAATCATATCGGCATAGATGAGGCCCCGGGCGTGATCTTCACCAAAGTTGTGAACCTCCCGGACCACACGTTCCAGAACTTCGCTGAGCTGGTGACCCGCTGGAGCCAGGAAGAGATCGACGGCATGGTGACACAGATGGAGAGCGGAGAGCTGGAGCCGCAGGCGGTCAAGCGCGCGCTGGCGAAAGAGATAGTCTCCATCTTTCACGGTGAGGAGAGGGCGGAGCAGGCGGCCGTGGACGCTGTGCGCATGCACGAAGGGGCGGCGCCCAGCGACGCTCCCCAGTTCAGGTTGTCTGAGGAGATGAATCTGCTGGACTTGATGAGCGCGTCGGGACTGGTGCGCAGCAAAGGTGAGGCGCGGCGTCTGATTCAGCAGGGAGGTGTGCGACTCAACGGGGAAGCGGTCTCGGATGGTGTGCTGACGTCTGTTGCGCCGAATGGCGGGGAGAGCGTACTGCAGGTCGGGAAGAAGCGGTTCCTGCGGGTCGTTTCCAACGAATAGCGCCGAAAGGTTCCCCAGGAAAGTCGGAGCGCTTTTGACGTACCAATAGAGAAAGGAACCGGATGCCACGCTTCCCCCGATAGTGGCTTCCAACCACAACGTGACAACTCGGTCCCTATATTAGTATTATAACATGCTTTTCTTTGCTTGTAAAGGGGGAATTTCGACAAAATACCCCTTTTTCAAGTTTTTTCGCCAAGATCGGTCCGTTTCCGACATTTTGAGTGGTCGTAGCGCCGCTCGTGCGCAAAGGTACGATCGCCTTCTTAAAGTTCGAAGTTCGAAAAGACAGTTAAGGCTCCTGGATCGCAGGCTTGCACCTCGCTGCGATCTTCAGTGATTCTCAGTTCAGAACCAAAGTAAGGAGATGGTGATGGGGACTTTCGACGGAAAACGCGGTCTCATATTTGGCGTCGCAAACAAGAATTCGATCGCTTGGGGGATAGCGCAGGCACTCGCGGAGGAAGGGGCGGAGCTGGGATTCAGCTATGCCGGCGACTTTTTGCAAAAGCGCGTCACGCCTCTGGCCGAAAGCGTTGGCAGCAGTTTCATCGAGGAGTGCGACGTCACGAATGACGCGGCCATAGATGAACTGTTCGCGAAGGTCGGGGACCACTATGGCGGCCTCGACTTTCTGGTCCACTCAATTGCATTCGCCCCTCGAGAAGACCTGGGCGGCCGCTTCGTCGACACAAGCCGGGAAGGATTCCGTGTCGCCCTGGACATCAGTTGCTACAGCCTGGTGGCGCTGGCCAAACGCGCGATACCGTGGATGCCCCAAGGCGGCAGTATGCTGGCGATGACCTATTACGGAGCCGAGAAAGTGACGCCCAACTACAACGTTATGGGCGTGGCAAAGGCTGCCCTGGAGGCGACGATTCGCTATCTTGCCTGGGACCTGGGTAAGGAGCAGGTGCGGGTCAACGCCATCAGCGCCGGACCCATAAAGACGCTTGCTTCTGCAGGCGTAAGCGGCTTCCGGAAGAGCCTTGGCTACGTTGGCTCGGTTGCGCCGATGGGGAACGTAACCCAGGCCGACGTAGGAAATGCAGCCCGATTCCTGCTGGGTGACTGGGCGCAGAAGGTCACAGGGGAGGTTGTCTACGTGGACGGCGGATACAACATCATGGGCGCTCCGGAAATGGATAGTTTGGAAGGGTAGCAGGCCGGCGAAACTGAGCTGAAATGCAAACAGGTCAACCCATCGATGGGTTGACCTGTTTTTTCATGTCTATCTTCAGGAGCTATAGATACTGGACCGGCGTCAACGGGCTTGAATCACCGATGCGGACGCCTTTAGACCCTGCTCCCGATTTCCCTATGGTTTGGCATCTTTTCCGCCGAGGCGGGAGCGACGGGATTTGAACCCGCGACCTCCGGCTTGACAGGCCGACATGCTAACCGCTACACCACGCCCCCATCAGGAAACCAAGACATGTGAGCAAAATGATAACACGGCCGCGGTCGGCTGTCAAATGAAAATGGTTCGAAATGGTTAGAACGCGGGCCGGCAGAAGCAGGGATTCGTAAGGGCTTCAGCCTTTGCGCGGGGGCAGGCGAGGGATCCGTTTGCCCACGCGACGCAGTAGCCGGGAGGAGACGGCCTGCTTGCGGGCGGGCAGCTTTTTGCTGGAGGGCGACCGGGGGCGACGGGCGTTGTCGACGATGCGCTGGGCGGCCTGGCGGCCGTGTTCGAGTGCTTCGCGGTAGTGGCCCGTCATGAGCTCCGGCGTGATTTTCTGTCCTTCGGTCGCCCACACAAGGACCGCCCTGCCGATCGCCCACGTGCCGGCGTAGGAGACGGCGACTTTCGGCACAATGCCCCACACCGGGATAAGCCCGCTCATTTGGCGTGCGAGCTGGCGAAACAGAAAGCCGCCCCCGAGAACGCCGACGATCTCGCCCAATAGCTGCTGGGGCGAACCGGACTTGCCGGAAACAAGAGCGATCTTGTATGCCATCATCAGCTGGTTCTTCGTGAGGACGATTGCATCTCCGGCGCCGAGTACGAAGTTCAGCCCTGGCACAGTTTCGCCCAGGCCCGTTGTGAACGAGTAACTGGCGTTTACCTGGGAGGTCTCCTGGATGAGCATGTTCAAGGCGGGCGGCCGCAGAGGGGGCAGGCGGCGGGCCAAGGGCAGGCGGAGGGGGG
>VXMH01000116.1:0-40300 GCA_009841235.1 Caldilineaceae bacterium SB0661_bin_32
AGTTGTGTTTATGAGACTGGGGGAGAGGCGACGCGTGCGGGGTGTGCGAGGGCAGGCACAAGGCGTGACCATACCGGGGATTGAGGGGATAGGCGGAGGGGGCGCGTGTTCGGACGAGGAGGGCAGGCGCAAAGGGGGGAGTGAGGAGAGAGTGAACCCGTTTGGTATTCCGGAATGTTGAACGGGAACTCCAGTTGCTGCCGCAATACTACGATTGTCTGCCCCGATTTTTGGGATGACCGCGGAAAAAAGGGCGGTTTGGTCGTGAGGGGGAAAGCTGCTATACTTGGGACAGCAGTCTATTTCATTTGCTGCGCCGAGAGGCCGTCCAACGACAGGAGAGAGCTATGCAGAAGTACAAGGTCAGTATCGAATACTGTGTACAATGAAACTACACACCCCGAGCCGTCCGTGCGGCGGCCGACCTGTTGGAGAATTTCACGCCGGCGATTGAAAGCCTCAAGATGATCCCTTCGGGCGGCGGACTTTTTGAGGTGCTGGCAGACGATACGATTGTGTACAGCAAGAAGGCTGAGGGCCGCCATGCAGAGGAGGGAGAGGTACTCGGTCTCTTCTCAGAGGCTATCGGCCTGGAGCCGGCCCCGCGTGCGTGAGCACGATTTCGGCGAAATGAATCAAGGCGCTCCCGACAGTTGAGCGCGATGCCCGCTGCAGGGCTGCTTGCAGCGGGCTTTCTTTTTGGAGAGCAGTGGAACGGGGCGTCCCGGAAGCAAGGGAGTGGTCTGCGCGCCTGCCCGTTGGTCCGGTTCAGAGGCCGGTTGGCAGGTCAACGAATTCGAAGATGAGGCCGAAACGCTGGGCCAGATGTTCCCCCAGGGCCTGGACGCCGACGGTTTCGGAAGTGTAATGGCCGCCATACAGGAGATTGATGCCTGTGTTGGCGGCTTCGTAGTATTGTGCATGGCTGGTTTCGCCGGTGACGTAGGCGTCGCAGCCGAGAGTGGCGGCAGCCTCGATCTTGTCGGCGCCGAACCCGCTGAGAATGCCCACCGTCCGCACCATGGGCGGCCCTTCTGCCTGAACAAGCCGGGGGCGGCCTACCTGTTCCTCGAAGCGGGCCACCATTTCATGAAAGGCGAGCGGCTCGTCGTACCCGGCCAGGACGGCGAGAGGGGTGCCTTTGACGTCGGCCCACCAGTCGATGACTGAAAGGCCGAGCCGTCGCGCGAGTTCGGCGTTATTGCCCCACTGCGGATGAGCATCCAGGGGAAGATGGGCGGCGTAGAGGTTGAGGTCGTTCTCGACGAAGGTGCGCACGAGGCGCCCGTAGCTGCCGGCCAGGGGTTTGGCATCGCCCCAAAGGATGCCGTGATGCACCAACAGGAGGTCGGCGCCGCGTTCGAGAGCGGCGTGGACACAGGGTTGGTGCGCGTCCACAGTTCCGACGATCTTGTCGACCTGCGCCTTGCCTTCTATTTGCAGCCCTTGGGGTCCGTAGTCGGCGATCTCGCGGATGCGCAGGGTGTCGTCGAGATATCGAACCAGCGCCTCTCGTTGCATAAGTACACTCCTTCCAAGAAGTAGCATCAAGAGCGCAGAAACGGCGCTCCCAGCCGCGCCTATGTGCAGTCTGCGCTGCAGGCGCGGCTCTGGACAGGCTCTCCGTTCTAGCCAGGAGTTTCCGAATCTTTCAGTGCCTGCGGACTGCGCCGCAGGAATTTCCTGACACCGCGGGCGAACTTGCGACGGGGCAAGAGGACGCGGCGTCCACAGGTTTCACAGAGCAGGCCGACGTCGGCGCCCACGCGAACGATTTCCCAGCTGTCGCCCCCGCAAGGATGGAGCTTACGCATCTGAACCAGATCGCCGGGGTAGAGTTTCTCGTTAATGGCGAGCATAGGCAATGAAGTTCATGAACTGCGGCGCTGCGGTGATTTTCAAGATCTTGAAAGTATGGCGGCAAGACCTAGAATCATTGAACAACGGCTGTTTCTGCCGGACGATCGCCGGTCGCGGCGGCCCCGCTGCGCAGGAGTCCGCCGAGGGCCAAAATAAAGCTGAGCAGATAGACGAGCCAGCCAAGGACAGGAAGCCGGCCAAGGACGACGATCAGGAGCGCGCCCATCAGAAGGAGGAGGAGCGGACTATAGTCGCCGCCGAGCCGCTCGCCGATTTTCTCTCCCAGCCAGTAGCCTGTGAGCAGGGGACTGAGGAACCAGACCAAGGCTGACGAGGCGACCAAGAAGATAAACGTGGCGATCGCAGGAAGGACGCCCCAAAAAGCCCAGGTAAAGGCAACCAGAATTAGCGACGCGATAGGAATGAAGATCAACACGACTGCGGCCAGCAGACCGTACAGCCCGGTCTCTACAGGACTTGATTGAATGGCGGCGGCAGGACGGACCAGGATGTTGGGCCGGAGGCGCAAAAGCAGCCAGCCGAGAATGGCGACACCGATACCGATGGCGATGGTGCGGAAGATCCAGCCAAAGATGGCCCCGACGATAGTGCCTCCGGCGGACTCGGAGGCGGGCGGCGCTTCATATTGGATGTCACGGGCGACGCCGGCAGGAATCTGGCGTTGCTCGGGCGCGGCGTAGCTAAGTTCTCCGCCGATGCGGGCGGCATCTGTGACGGTGAATTCCCCAACTTGGATATCGACGTCGCCGCCGACCGTGCCGGAAAGATAGAGCATCCCCAGAGCGCCGAAGAGGTCGCCACCGACGGCACCTGAAATATCGGCTTCCGCAGCGCCGACGTAAAAGTCACCGCCAACTTCACCAGTGACGTTCAAGCCGCCCGTGACCGCCTGTGAACCAGCGCCGGTCGGAAAGGTTGTCTGACCGCCGCCAGCACCGAGAAAGGCATCATCGGCGACGGTTCCCGTGAGTTCTATACCACTACCGGCAGCACGCAGATCGTCGAGGATCGTGCCGTGAATGACGATTCCATTGGCCGCCGCCCACAGGTCTCCCTCGATTACACCGTTTGGGCCGATCTCTATGTAGGAGGCGCCGGCGAGCAGGTCGCCTTTGACGGTTCCATTGATAAATATCTCCGTAGCGGCGATGTAGAGGTCATCGTCAACCGTTTCGCCCTCGGCAAGGCGGTAGGTTTGGTCGCCTGCGAATTCAGCGGCGAGGGCGGCGCTGGAAACGGCCAGGGTCAGAAGGGCCATGAACGCCACTACGAGCCAACGGGCGGATTTTTTTGGAAGCTGCATATCTCGTCTCCAGGAGGGTTATCCGGGTCCTATGGTTTTCCCGACGACTTCACGTCATCAGATGGATGAAACGCGGCATCCAACTCGTGGACCGGCGGGCTCCAGCCTGATCGTACAACACGAATTTGACGAAACCAAAGTTTGGCGTGCAGACGGAATCCCGCAACGGACAGAGTTGGCAGGAGCGAGGCGCCAGAATGGGCGCGCCGCGATCCGAACTTGCGGGGAAGCAGGCGTTCGATTACGGACGGCGGACCAGCTTATTTCTGCCAGATCACGTTGTGGAACAGGTCCGGCTCCTGGTAGGCGCTGGGGGCGGGAAAGGCGCGTGTGTAGTTTTCGAAGCGGGACAGCCTACGGCGCAGCGGTTGCGGCAGCGCGCGCAGCGTGGAAGGTCCGCCGCTGTACTGGCTGGCATGGGCGCGGCTGGCCCGTTCCTTGCGATCGAGAAAGGCGCGTACGTCGATGCGGGCGTGGAGCGGGGTCTCCCAAGCGGCGATCTGGACCAGGTCGACGTCTTGATTGCGGCCGACCTGGCGGGGGTTGCGGCCTGTCAGCTGCATGAACTTGACGATCCAGCGAAGCATGCGTTTGTCGAAGCTGGAATAGTAGAGTTTCTGAGCAGCGTGGGGCGGCAGGCCGCCGCCGTTACGATCTGCGTTCGACGCGTCCGCCTGTCCCGCGGCATAGAAGGCTGCGGTTACGGCCTCGCAGCAGCGAATGTGATCGGGGTGGCCGTAGCCGCCGTAGGGATCGTGGGTAATGGCGACCTGCGGTCTCAAGCGGCGGAAGTAGTCGATCAGCTCGTGCACCAACCGTTCAAGCGGCTGCTGCACGAGTGACCGGGGGTGCTCATTGTCGGGCGAGCCGCGCATGCCGCTGTCGCGGTATGGCAGGTTCCAGATGCTGGTGACGCCCAGCTCGACGGCGGCGCGGGCGAGCTCTTCGCTGCGTACCTGAGCCAGCGTGCGTTCACCCTGGTTCTGGTGGCTTTCGGTGACGGAGCCGGCGTCGCCGTCGGTGGCGATGATGATATGCACGTGCACGCCTTCGGCGGCGTAGCGAGCCAGCGTTCCGCCCGGCCCGAAGCTCTCGTCATCAGGATGGGCGAAGACGCCCAGCAGAGTGCGTGCGTTGGTCATAATTGCGTTGCTCTTTCGATAGGGCCAATGACCGGCAAAGGTTGGCATATAGAGTGTGTCGGTTACTGCGGTTCTGTTCTGCTGCGGAGGAAACTCCAGATTATGCCATGCACCAGTCGTTCAACGGGGGCACGGTCGTCGGTGAGAACGGGTGTGTCTGTGGACGGACTGGTCGCGCGCACGCGGGACAGATTGCGATCGCATGAGGACTCGCTGGCGCAACCGGCCACCTCGAGCGCGAACTGGCGGAACTGGCGCGGCAGTGAAGAGGGCATGGCGATTACATTGGTGGTGAAGGCTTCCTGTGTCGCCGGTTGGTTGGCAGCAACGACCAGGGAGTTGCCGAGGTCGTCGGGCGGCCCCGGCTCGTCGACGATCAGCACGTAAGGAAAGACAGCGGTGAGCGTGGCGGCGAGGGCGTCGACGAGCGCATAGTCGGTCGAGGAACGACCTACATTGATCATCAGGACCCCCTGCTCGCTCATATGCCTGCGCGCAAGCTGGAAGAACTCCACAGTTGCGAGGTGGAACGGTATATAGGGGGGCCGGTAGGCATCCACCAGGATGATGTCGAAGATTTCGTCTTCGGGCCGGTCAAGCAGCCAGCGGCGGCCGTCTGCGGCTACAGCCGTGAGATTGGGTTGGGTCATGTCAAAGTAACGCCGCCCCACTTCGATAATCTGCGGATCCAGTTCGACGCCGACGATGTCAAGCGGGCCGTAGATCTGCGTGTACAGATGGGGCGCGGTGCCGGCGGCCAGCCCGATGACAAGGACGCGCTCGTGCGGGCCGAGCCCGCCGCCAAGTCGAAAGTAAGGGGCCAGGAGGAAATAGTCCCAGATGCCCTGGCTGAGCAGGCTGTCGGGGTGGTAGACGCTGTGGATGCCGACGCCTTCGTTGAGCTGAAGGTGGCGCTCGCTGCCCCATGCCCGAACGAGGATATAGTTGTAGAGAGATTCGTCTTCGTATAGAATTGGGCTGTCATTCCGGCTGTCCCAGTGGGCGCGCACGCTGCCGGGGTCTATGAGAGCCAGGGCAAGGGTTGCGCCCAGCGCGAGCAGCGCCAGGCCGTGAAGGCGCCGGCTGCGGCCGTGCAGGAGCGCTGCCAGCAGTGTGACGGCCAATAGCCAGAGCGCCAGCAGGTAGAAACTCCAGCGGGTCCCGTAAGAGGGGATCAGCCAGAGAACGGGCAGAAAGGTGCCGATAATGCTGCCGCAGGCGCCGATGGCATAGAGATGTCCGGCTACGCGGCCTGTCTGCTGCAGGTCGGTTACGGCCAGGCGCACGGCCCACGGGCTGACCGCTCCCAACAGGATCACGGGCAAGCTGAAGAGCAGGAGGACGACGAGCAGCGCGCCTGCGAGCAGACCTGGCAGATAGTCGTTCAGCCCCACCGTTGCCAAGCGCAGTATGGGCGGACTGACGGCCGGCGTGAGGGCGACGCCGAGGCCGGCAAGGGTCATGATCGTCAGCAGCCCGCCGAGGCTGGGGAAGCGGTCGGCCAGTTTCCCGCCCAACCAGGCGCCTATAGCCAGGTAGGACAGGATGAGGCCGATCAAGGCGGCCCACACGATCTGGCTGTTTCCGAACCAGGGTTCCAGCAGACGGGCGGCGCTCAACTCGACGCCGAGGGTGACTGCGCCCGCCGTGAAGACGAGCATCCGGAAGACAAAGGTTTTCATACAGGAGCGACACGGTCCCGGTAGCTGCGGTAACGCCCACAGAACTGCCGCAACAGTATAGCACATCAGAGATGCGCCTGGAGAGATACCAATGGGGGCGGGACGGCGAGAGACCCTGAAACTGTGCAAAGATTGCGTGCCGTTGTCAACGCTGCTTTTCCCTTGTCAGAAATCCGAATCGGGGTCAGATACGGGCGGAGCAGCTGGGTGAAAAGGGGGATGCGATGAGTGAAATTGGCCCGATAGCTCTCTTTGGTTCGGGGGAGACAGCACCGGGGGCCCACCGGATCCATGAGCGGGTGATGCGGGAGCTGCCGGCGCCTGTCCAGGTTGCCATACTGGAGACGCCGGCTGGCTTTGAACTGAATTCGCCGGCGGTGGCGGGGAAGGTCGGCGCGTACCTGGAACGTCATCTGCGCAATTATTCACCCCAGGTTTCGATTGTGCCGGCGCGCAAGCGGGGGACAGAGTTCGATCCCGACGACCCTGAAATTGCAGGTCCACTATTGGAAAAAAGTTATCTTTTCATGGGACCGGGCAGTCCTTCCTATGCGGTTCGCCAGCTGCGCGACAGCTACGCCTGGCACGCGTTACGGGCGCGGCACCGGCTAGGCGGGGCGCTCTGCTTTTCGAGCGCGACAACGGTGGCGTCCGGGCGCTACACACTGCCGGTCTATGAGATTTACAAGGTCGGCCAGGATCTCCACTGGATCGAAGGGCTGGCCTTTTTCGCGGATTTTGGACTGCGGCTGAGCGTCATTCCCCACTGGAACAACAATGACGGCGGCGAAGAGCTGGACACCAGCCGCTGTTACATGGGTCAGCCCCGCTTCGACGAGCTGCTGTCGCTGCTGCCGCGCCCGGTGACGGTATTGGGGATCGACGAGAACACCGGCGTGGTAATCGATCCTGGGACGGGGGTATGCGAACTTGTGGGCCAGGGGGGCGCGACGGTGCTGACAGCGGAAGGCGAGCAGGTGTTCGGGAGCGGGTCGCGATTTCCTGCAGCGGTGCTGGGGGACTGGCGCCTGCCGCCGACGCCGCAGGACGGCATCCCAGGGGAGATCTGGGAGCGGGCCTGCGCTGTGCGTGACGCGGCTGAGAATCCGGAGGAGGAGGAGACGCCGCAGCCGGTACTGGCCCTGGCTGAACAGCGCCAGGCCGCGCGCGCCGAGCGCAACTGGGCCGAGGCCGACGCGCTGCGGGACGAGATCAGCGCGCTGGGCTGGCAGGTACACGACACGCCGGAGGGACCGCGTCTGGAGAAGGCGGAATCGCAGTGACCGGCGAACGGTAACCGGCCACTGCCGCGAGTTTGCCAAACAGACGGTACATACAGGCTAAGGATCAAGAATGATGGAATCGAACGCTGTGACCAGCCTCCAGGACCAGATTCGGGGCAAGTACGACTCTTTCGCGCACCACACGATCTCTTATCACATTCTGGTCAACAACGAGGGCCAGGAGCGTGAACGGAGTTTCGACGTCTGGGCCTCAGAAGCTGAAATCGAGGATTTTGCGAAAGAGGGCTACCTGGTACGCGAGGCTTTGATCGAGGGCGAGCCGTTGGAGATGCTGCGCCGGGCGCTGGACGAAGTGGAGGAGGCAGAGTTTGAAGCGGCCGACGGAAGCCGATTGGGCGGCAGGGACTGGATTCCGCGCCATCTGTTTGACAAGCATGCCGACTTTCACATGTTGATCAACTATGAACCAGTTCTGTCGCTGGCACGGGCGGTACTCGGCCCCTTTGTGCGCATTCGCCAGCTGGCGGCCCGCATCAGCTATCCGGGCCAAGAGGTCCAGTTTACGCGCTGGCATCACCATCAGCCGGGGATGACGGAGCCGGTTCCGCCCTTTTTCGCGTTTCCGCACAAGCTGGACTGCCTGCTCTACCTGGATGAGTTGAACGACGCCAACGGGCTGCTGGCGGTGGCGCCGGGTACGCATTTGCATACAGGCGAGGATCTGCCGCTGGAGGAGTACGGCGACCTGGCGGGCCAGCGGGAGATTCGGGCGCCGGCGGGAACCTGCGTGGTCCTGCACGGCAACCTGTGGCATCGCGCGATGCCGACGGGCGCGGAAGGCAGGAAGCGGCGCGTGCTGATTCTGAGTTACGGGCCGACGTGGATGCGAAAGTCGCCGTTTGGAGACAGTCCGGAGAACGGGCTGATGGAGAGGGTGATCGAAGAGGCCGATCCGGCGACGCAGGAGCTGCTGGGTATTGGCGGGTATCAGTAGTTGATAGACCAATCGATAGTTCATCATTTGAGCCCTGAAATTGACACGAGCAGTCCGACCATTATAGATTCATGATCCGGAGTTATCGGGACAGACAAGCACGGAGGATAGCTGAACGTCGGCGTGTCAGGAAATTCCCCGAGGACATTCAGATTCGGGCGCAGATAAAACTGATGATTCTGAACAACGCCAAGAGTCTTGAAGACTTGAGGAAACCCCCAGGGAATCGGCTGGAAGCCCTCACAGGAGATCGAACCGGCCAGCACAGCATTCGCATCAACGACCAGTGGCGTATTTGCTTTGTTTGGAGCGGGGAAGACGCATATGATGTCGAAATAGTGGATTACCACTGAATCGATCAACCGTGGGTCTGAAAAAAAGACGGACCGCCAGACGCAGGTTGTTCTTCACTCTCAAGGAGAGATCGTAACTGCAGAAGGATGAAACAGCGATGAGCAAGCTCCCTCCCATTCACCCAGGAGAAATCCTCTATCAGGAGTTCCTCCTGCCACTAGGCATTACCCCGTACGGTTTGGCCAAAGCGATCGGTGTCGATGCGCGACGGATTCATGGTATCGTCCGCGCGCAACGCTCGATCACGGCCGAGACGGCCCTTCTGTTTTCACGTTATTTTGGGAACTCGGCAGAGTTCTGGATGGGGCTACAGAATCAGTACGACCTGGAAAGTGCTGAGGACCGGCTTTCCCAAAAGCTGGACATGGTGGCGGCCTACTCGTCTGGCGAGTAAACCAGATTTTCGTCCACAAAAAACGGAAGTCGCGTTGACCACGACTCCCGTCATTTATCTCTTGGAGCGGACATTCGCTCAGCGGGGCGGGTGCATGGGCATGACGACGTGGAGGAACTCTTCGTCGCCGAGGCCGAGGGGCCGGATGGTGCCGGGGCGGTTGGACTGGGTGGTTTCGAGGACGACCTGCTCCTCGTCGATCTGGCTGAGGACGGCGATCAGATAGCGGACGTCGAAGTCGATCTCCAGATCATCCCCTTCCACCATTGCATCCAATTCATTCTTGCTGTTGCCCATTTCAGCGCTGTTGGCGGTGAGATGGAGGTTGCCGACGCCGCCGTCGCCGTTGGGCTCGATCTTGAGGCGGACGATGTTGGCGTTGTCGCGGGCGAATAGCTGGGCCACGCGCACGGCCTGGAGGAAGGCGTCGGTGCCGACCACGGTACGGGTGCTGTGGCTCTTGGGGATGATGGCCCGGTAGTCGGGGAAGCGGTCGGCGATCAGCTGGCTGACGAGATCGACCTGGTGAAAGGTGCCGCGGGTCTCGCCCCCCTTGCCCCAGACGCGGAAGAGAATCTGATTGCGGGCCTGGGTCACGGTGACCTGGACCGGTTTTTCGTCTTCAGCGTCGCCGATGATACGGCCCAATTCGCTCAGATGACGGGCGGGCACGACGACGGACAGGGCATCGGTGAAGGCCTCATCGACTTCGATGCTGCGCACGCTGAGCCGGTAGCCGTCGGTTGCGGCGAGCGAGAGGCGCTCTTTGGCAAAGGTAACTTCGACACCGGTGAGGGTCGGGCGGCTCTCATCGGTTGCGGCGGCGAAGACGACCTGATCGATCATCTTGGTCAGCCCGGCGGTCTCGAGCGCGATGGTGCGGCCTTCGAGGGCCTCGGCGGTCTCTTCGGGTCCATCGCCGTTGTCGACGGTGGGAATTACGGGAAACTCCTGCGCGTCGATGCCCTTTACGTTGACGTCGAATTTGCCGCAGCGCAGATGGAGTGTCTGCGTGCGTACGGACAGCTCCATCTCGATCTTTTCGGGCGGCAGACTGTTGACGAACTCGGTCAGCAGGCGGGCCGGCACGGTGATGGCGCCTTCATCCTCTATGCGGGCGCCGATCCAGCAGTTGACGCCGATCTCCAGATTGGTGGCGGCCAGCCGCAACTGATCATCCTTTGCTTCCAGCAGGATGTTGCCGAGAACCGGCAATGTACTGCGCGACGATACCGCGCGACCGACGATGGACAGGCCCTTCGACAGATTCTCCTGAAAGCAGCTTACGCGCACTTTTGCCTCCCGTCCTCCAGGAATTTGTTCCGAATTTGGTGCATTTTCAGATTGTTCGCGCTCAAACAGCGAAGATGTAATGCGTTGATCAAATATAGCATAGCGGATATAGCAGGCCAAACTATTGGTACATGGATCAAGCGGTAGCGCGGGGTTCGGGGACGCTGAATTCACTCAGTTTGGCGCAGAGCCGTCCGATTCTCTATAATGGTGACGTGCGCTGCCTCCGCGCCCTTTGCGTGCAAGAGGGGCGAGCGCGGAGAGAGGAGCGGGAGGCTTTTGATTCCGGTCGCAGACCGGGACGACAGCCTTGGACAGTTCAGCCGGCAGGGCCTCTCCAGCTTCCACACCGCAACGATTCCAGCGACAGCGTGTTATAGATTATGAACGGGAACGCTCTGAACGAAGCAGACAGGAGCGCCAACGGAAGCCGCCCCGGAAGGACAGCGCCCGATCAGCAGGAAGAAGAGAGGGCGATTGAATCGGCGCTGGTGGCGCGGGCGAAGAAGGATACGCAGGCGTTTGGCGAACTGTACGAGCGCTACGTTGATCGTATCTACTCGTATGTGTACAGCCGGGTACAGAACGCCGAGGATGCGGAGGACCTGACGGCGCGTATCTTTTACCGGGCGCTGGACCGGCTGGACCGCTACGAGGACAGGGGCCTGCCCTTTGGAGCGTGGCTTTTCCGCATCGCCCACAATCTGGTGGCCAACTGGCACCGCGATCAGGGGCGGCGCACGTTCGTCCCGATCGACGGGATGGTCTTTCCGGCGGAAAGGCGGGACGAGCCGGAGGCGACAGCAGAGCGGCGGGAAGGGGAGGAGGCCTTGTGGGCGGCGATAGAGAGGCTGCCAGAGGAACGGCGGCGGCTTCTCTTCCATAAATTCGGAGATCAGCTGACAAACATTGAGATCGGCGAACTGATGCAGAAGAGTGAGGGGGCGATAAAGTCACTTTATTTCCGCACACTGGCGGCACTGCGCAGAGATCTGAGCGAACAGCTCGAGGACGGTGAAGCAGAGGGGACGCCATCCGTTTCCGAACATAAAGGAAAGTAGGCATCCGATGGGAAGCGCGAACATGCTGGACAGGTTGCAGCAGTTCAGAACAGACGTTGTGCGGGTCATGCCCTTTCGGCAGGCGCCGCGCGGCGAAGCGGCAACCGATGCGGTTGATGACGAGTTGACGGAAGAGGAGGAGGAACAGTTCGCCCAGATGGTGAGTTTTCTGGGCAGGCTCTTCCCTTTTGTACGGCCGTCGCCTGAATTCCGGGCACGGTTGAAGGAGGCACTGCTGGCGGAGCACCGGCGGCGGCTGGCCAACGAGGGTATGCTACCGGCGCGTCAGGAGGGGGGTATTTCCTGGCGCTGGTCGCTGGCAGCGACGGTGCCGCTGTTGATCGGTGTGCTGGCGACGATACTGTGGCGACGGAGCCACCGTTCGAACGAGCAGCTGATTTCGCCGGTGGGAGGGCGGTAGGGTCCGCCCCGCCAGCTACAGATTGCGAGGCAGCGCCTCTCGGCTCCCTTTGCGGGGCCGAGAGGCGTTTTTCGTTCGGGCTACTGGTTTTTGCTCTTTTTCCGTCCGCCGGTGACGCTGCTCACGCGTGCCAGTTTTCCGGCGCCTTTTCCGGCTGCTCGTGTGGAAGTCTTGGCGGCAGCCGGCTTCGGTTTTGCGGCCAGTTCGTCGAGCAGACTTGCCTGTACGGACTGGTTCCCTGAGGCAGCCGCGGCCCGCTTTCTCTCGGGCTGGGAATTCTTGACTGGCCTTTTCGTCTGTTTTGCCTGGCGGGGCCCGGCTGCACGCCTGGCGTCAGGCTCGGGCTCACTGGTCTTGCCGGCTTTTCGGCGCCGGGTTGACGCGTTGCTGGCGTCGGCGGGGGGTGAGGTTTCCTGGGCGCCATTTCGGCGGGACTTGCGACGGGGCTTTGCGTTGCGACTGGAGAGTTCGCCGTTCGCCGGCTTTGCCGCGGCCTGTTTCGGTGCGGTCCGTTCGCTGGTCGCGGGTTTGGGCTTTTTGGACGTTTCACTGGCGAGTTTGCGCGTCTTGGGCTGGGCGCCCGATTTGCCCGACTTAGCCGAGGCAGTCCCTGCCGCCGGTTTCTTCTTTGCAGGCGCTTTCTCCGTTTTCTCCTGGTTTTCCTTTGCCGGAGGCGGGGCGGCGATGTCCCCTCTGCCATTCAACTGTGGGTCGGGTGGGGGCGGCGGGCTGTGCATGGCTGCCACGACGGGGGAGACGGCCTGTACGGCCGCGACCGCGTCGCTGCCGGCCAGGTCGACCTTACGCGAGCCCAAGGCGCTGCGTCCGCTGGAAGGGATATCTTCCAGTCCAAGCGGCTTCGCCACGCCTTTCTCGGTCACGAAGGCGGCGAAGGCATGCTCCGGCGTCAGCATGGCAGCGCCGACAAGGTCGCCGGTGCGGGCGTCGAGTTTGTGGGCGATGATGCCGCCGCCGCCGCGGCCCTGCAGGTTGAACTCATTGATGGGTGTGCGTTTGACATAGCCGGCCGATGTAACGGTGAGCAGGTCGCCGTCGGGCGCGACGGGCAGCGCGGCGATGACTTCGTCATCCCGTTTGAGGTTGATGCCGGCGACGCCGCGTGCGGCTGTACCCATCGCCCGTACCTTTTCTTCGGGGAAACGGATCGAGCGGCCCATGCGGGTGATGAGCATGATTTCGCCGTTGCCGGGCGTAACAAGCGCGCAGGCCAGCCGGTCTTTGCCATTCACGCTTATCACGTTGAGGGCGGTCAGCGCGGCCTGAGTAAAGTCGGCGAGGGCGATGCGTTTGACGGCGCCCTGGCGGGTGACGAGAAACAGAAAGCCCTCGGTTGCGGATTGCGGCAGCGCCAGCATTGAGGCGATGGTGTTGCGGCGGCTGAAATCGGTCAGATCGGCGAGATGTCTGCGCCCTTCCTGTGGCAGCTCATGGACCCCGAGGCGGTAGCAGCGCCCGCTGGCGGAGAAGATGAAGAGCTGGTCGCGGGTGTTGGCCGTGAGCAGCGCCGCGGCCGCGTTTTGGGCAGCCTGACGCAGGCCGGCGCGGTTGATGCCGGTGAAATCCTGGCGGCGCAAGGCGCCGTTAGCGCCGAGAGCCACCCAGACGCGGCGGTCCGGCAGCAGATCGGTGGCGGTGAGTGTGCCCTGGGCGCGTTCGACGATCTGTGTGCGGCGGCGGTCGGCGTGCTGCTGGCGCAGGGCGAGCAGCTCTTCGCGGATGACGCCGAGGATTTTGCCGTCGTCGGAGAGCAGGTCTTCGAGGTAGGAGATCAGCTGCTGCAGCTCCTTATGTTCATCCTGGAGCTGTCTACGCTCGAGCGCGGTCAGCCGTCTCAGCGGCATATCGAGGATGGCCTGTGCCTGGACTTGGGTGAAGCCGAATGCGCGCATCAGATTGGTGCGTGCGGTGTCGACGCGCTGGCTGCGGCGAATCGTACTGATCACTTCGTCGAGGATGTCGAGCGCCTTTAGCAAACCTTCGACGATATGTGACCTGGCCTTTGCCTTGGCGAGGTCGAACTGCGAGCGGCGGCGGATAATCTCCTGCCGGTGCTCGATAAAATGCCGCAGGATGCGCTTGAGGGTGAGGGTGACGGGCTCGCCGTTGACGAGTGCCAGCAGAGACATGCCGAATGTCTGCTGCATTGGCGTCAGCCGGAGCAGGCGAGCCAGAATTGCATTCGGGTCGACGTTGCGGGTCAACTCGATGACGATGCGCATGCCGGTCCGGTCGCTCTCGTCGCGCAGGTCGGTAATGCCGTCGATTTTGCCGTCGCGGACGAGCAGGGCGATACGTTCGAGCAGGTTGGTCTTGTTGGTCTGATAGGGCAGGTCGGTCACGACGATGCGGCTGCGGCTGCGGCTCATCTCTTCGAAGTGGGCCTTAGCCTGCATGATCAGACGCGCTCTGCCAGTGGCGTATCCCTGGGAGACGGCATCGATCTCCTCTTCGCCCTTGGCGCCCTGGCGATAGCGAAAGAGGATGCCGCCTGTTGGGAAGTCGGGTCCTTTGATGAACTGCAGGAGATCGTTGACGCCGACCTCGTCGATTTTGTCGAAGTGATCGATCAGATAGACGGCGGCGTCGACGACTTCGGCCAGATTGTGGGGGGGGATGTTGGTGGCCATGCCGACGGCGATGCCATTGGCGCCGTTGATGAGAAGGTTGGGCAGCGCGGCCGGCAGGATAGCCGGCTCTTTGAGCGTGGTGTCAAAGTTGTCGTTCCAGTCGATGGTATCCTTTTCGATGTCGGCCAGCATCAGGTCGCTGATGGCTGCCAGGCGGGCTTCGGTGTAGCGCATGGCGGCGGCGTTGTCACCGTCGATGGAGCCGAAGTTGCCCTGACCGTCGACGAGAGGATAGCGCAGGCTGAACTCCTGGGCCATGCGCACCATGGCGTCATAGACGGAGGTATCGTTGTGGGGATGGTACTTGCCGAGCACTTCGCCGACGATACGGGCGCTTTTCTTGTAGGGTTTGTTGCTGGTGACCCCCATGTCGTGCATGGCATAGAGGATGCGTCGATGGACAGGTTTGAGGCCGTCGCGCACATCGGGCAGGGCGCGGGCAACGATGACGCTCATGGCGTAGTCGAGATACGACGCGTGCATCTCGGTGGTGATTTCGATTTCGCGGACGGTTCCTATCATTTTGCTTGTCTATTCGCTAATCAGCGCGGCGGCGATGCGGGCCAAGGCGGATGTGGAGCCGGTCAGGTGTCTCTGTTCGGCTTATATTTGCTTGCCTTCATATAAAAATGTTCGCACACGGAGAAAATCCCGTCAAGAGAGGATGTTTGGGACGCCTGCCAATGTGAAAGAAGCTGACAGATTGCAGGTCCTAGCGCAGTCTGTGATCAGCGGCGTTGCCCAAGAAGTCACACCCTTTCCAACTTCAGGGCGTTTCGCAGGTCGATGACCTGGTCGCGGAGCGAGGCGGCTCGCTCAAACTCCAGGTTCTGGGCGGCTTCGTGCATTTCCTCTTCCAGATTGGTGATCCGTTTGACCAGCTCGTCCGGGGAGAGGGCTGCCAGATTCCGAGTAGCGGCTGCTTCGTCTTCGTCGACGCTGTAGTCGGCCTGGTCCTCGGCCAGGACCTTCATGCGGTCGGTCAGGTCGCGGATGCTCTTGACAATGCTGCGGGGCTCGATGCCGTGCGCCAGGTTGTGCGCCTCCTGGATCTGGCGGCGGCGATTGGTCTCGCCGATGGCTTTCTCCATGGCTTCGGTCATCTTATCGGCGTAGAGAATGGCTCGGCCCTCCACGTGCCGGGCGGCGCGGCCGATGGTCTGAATCAGCGATGACTCGCTGCGCAGGAAACCCTGTTTGTCGGCGTCCAGAATTGCGACAAGCGTAACCTCGGGCAAGTCCAGCCCCTCGCGCAGCAGGTTGATGCCGACGACGACGTCGTAGACGCCGAGGCGCAGGTCGCGCAGGATCTCGACCCGTTCCAGGGTATCGATCTCG
The DNA here is from genome assembly GCA_009841235.1 of Caldilineaceae bacterium SB0661_bin_32. Classification (GTDB taxonomy): domain Bacteria; phylum Chloroflexota; class Anaerolineae; order Caldilineales; family Caldilineaceae; genus Bin5. The sequence continues at coordinate 15,756 of VXMH01000116.1, forward strand.
CTGTGGAGGTACTGGACCTTCACGCCCAGGTCGGCGAGATATTCGGCCAGGTCTTCGGCCATCCGTTTGGTGAGCGTCGTGATGAGGGCCCGCTGTCCGACGGCCACGCGTCGATGCACCTCGTGGAGCAGGTCTTCGATTTGACCCTCGGTGGGCCGCACTTCGACAGTTGGATCGAGGAGACCGGTCGGGCGGATGATCTGTTCGACGACCTGTGCGGCGTTCCTGATTTCGTAGTCGCTCGGGGTGGCGCTGACGTAGATGACCTGGTTCACGACCTCGGCAAATTCATCGAAGGTGAGGGGGCGGTTGTCCAACGCGCTGGGCAAGCGGAAGCCATGCGAGACGAGCACCTCTTTGCGCGAGCGGTCGCCGGCGTACATGCCGCGGATTTGGGGGATGGTCATGTGGCTCTCGTCGATGATCGCCATCCAGTCGGCGGGGAAGTAGTCGAGCAGGGTCCATGGGCGGCTGCCGGGGGGACGGCGCGCCAGATGGCGGCTGTAGTTCTCGACGCCGTTGCAGTAGCCGATCTCCTGCAGCATCTCGATGTCGTAGCGGGTCCGCTGGCCAATACGCTGTGCCTCCAGCAGCTTTCCCTGGCTTTCCAACATGGCGGTCTGCTGCTTGAGCTCTTCTTCGATATCGACGATAGCTTCCTGAACCTGCTCCTGGTGCGTGATGAAGTGCTTGGCCGGGAAGATCTCCACTTCGGGGAAGTCGTCCAGGATTTCGCCGGTGAGTGTGTCGATTTCGCTGATGCGTTCGATCTCATCGCCCCAGAAGCTGACGCGCAAGGCGTTGTCGCTGTAGGCCGGCTGCACCTCCAGCACGTCTCCGCGCACACGGAATTTGGCCCGCTGGAGGGCAGTATCGTTGCGCTCGTAAAAGATGTCGACCAGATGGCGCAAGACCTGATTGCGGCGTACCATCTCGCCGACGGTCAGCTTCAGGGCCACCTGGCCGTAGTCCTGGGGGCTGCCCAGGCCGTAGATGCAGGAGACCGAGGCGACGATCACGACATCCCGCCGGCTGAACAGGGCGCTGGTTGCGGCCAGACGGAGGCGCTCGATCTCCTCGTTGACCTGTGCATCCTTTTCAATATAGGTATCGCTGCGGGGGATGTAGGCCTCCGGCTGGTAGTAGTCGTAGTAGGAGACGAAGTATTCCACCATATTATTGGGGAGAAACTCACGGAACTCGCTGTAGAGCTGGGCGGCCAGGGTCTTGTTGTGGGCGATGACCAGGGTCGGCTTCTGGATCGCCTCGACGACCTTGGCCATGGTATAGGTCTTGCCGCTGCCGGTGACGCCGAGAAGCACCTGGTGCTGAAGGCCCTCATCGATGCCGCTGGCGAGCCTGGAGAGGGCCTGGGGCTGATCGCCCATCGGTTGAAAGTCGCTGACTACCTGGAATTGAGGCATTTCCGGCTCCGTAGTTCTGATACGAGCGCTGTTCGCAGAACAAGCTTACCATATTTCTCAAGGGGATTGGGACATTTCAGGCTGACACTCCGTTTCCAGGCGGCAGGCCGGCCGCGGCGTCCCAGCATCGTACGAAATTCACATTTTAAGTGTAGGCCTGGCGGCAGACCAAATGGTGTCCCAAGAACGAATTCAAGTGAAAGAAGGAGAGCTGTCACGCATCGAACTTTTGTTCTCTCCTTGAAGTCATTATACATAGATTGGTTGTATCTGTCCAGCAGGTTCATGCGACGTGAGGGGTAGGAAGTGGTCATTCCGACAGATGGGTTGATCGTGTATAATCGGATTTGATGAGAGTATTCCGTTGCCAGCAGCGAAGCCATCGAAAGGGCGCCCGGCGTAGCGGCGGGGCTCGTTCGCGCGCCTTAGCGCTGGCGGCCGCGCTGCTGGCGGCCGTTATGCTGACAGCTGACTTCGGCGGCGGAATTCCACATGTGAAGTTCGCCGCTGCCCAAGTGGCGACTACGCCTTCGCCCGGTTCCCAGGGGTCAGAAACGACTGCGGCAACGGCCACAGAGACTCGTTCGGTCCAACAGCTGCAGGAGTCGTTTCGAGCCACTGCCACTGCTCGCGCCCGACTGACGCAGACTGCGGAGGCGGAAGCCACCAGCCTGGCGCTCACCCCATCGGTCACGCCAACACCCATACCCACGAGTACGCCAACACCGTCCCCTACGCCAACCCCTTCACCCACACCTACGCCCGGCCCGGATGAGATATTGGAGGCGCGCATTGATGAGTTGATCGCCGAGATGAGCGTCGCCGATCGCGTTGGCCAGCTGTTTATTGTTACGTTCCAGGGCAACGATATCGGACCGAGGAGCGACGTCGCCGAGTTGATCCAGGAGTACAGGGTGGGCGGGGTGGTGATCAGCCCCAGGAATCGCAACTTCAGCAACTACAGCGGTACGACAACGGAGGACGTCGCGCGGCTTACAAATCAGCTGCAGGCAGTGGCCTACGGCATCTACCTGGCGCCGTCGGAGGCGTTGAACGTCAAGGACGGCGGTGCGGCCATACCGGGCGTTTTACAATCGGGACTGGAACAGAGATTGCCGCTGGAGATTCCCCTGCTGATTGGTGTGGATCAGGGGGGTGACGGCATGCCGGGCTCAGTGCTGCGCGCCGGATTCACTGCGATCCCGCCGCAGATGGCGCTCGGGGCCACCTGGAATCCTGAATTGGTGGAGGAGGTCGGCGCCGTGCACGGTCGCGAAATACGCAGTGTGGGTGTAAATCTACTGCTAGGGCCGGCGCTGGACGTGATAGAACAGCCGCGGCCGGACCTGGTGACCGGATTGGGTTTGCACACGTTTGGCGGCGACCCATTCTGGGTGGGTCGAATGGGCCAGGCCTATGTAACGGGAATCCACCGGGGGAGCGCCGGTCGCGTTGCTACCGTGGCAGGACATTTTCCCGGTTTGGGCGGTACGGACCGCCGGCCAGACGAGGAGATCGCGACGATACAAAAGAGCCTGCAGGAACTGGAGCGAATCGAACTGCCGCCCTTTGCGGCGGTCACTGAGCGGCCGTCCGCGATCCTGCGGATGGATGGGATGATGTCCGCCACCGAGGCGTTGATGTCCGGTCATATTCGATTCAGCAGTTTCCAGGGCAGCCGCGAGCGCACGCCGCCGATCAGCCTGGCGCAGGAGTTGGGCATACTCCTGGATCTGGACGAGTTTGCTCCCTGGCGTGCGGAGGGCGGTCTCCTGATGAGCGACGCGCTGGGCGTAATGGCCGTGCGCCGATACTACGACCCGCCATTGCAGGATTTCCCGCGGCGGCGCATCGCACTAGACGCATTTACGGCCGGCAACGACCTTCTCTATCTGGCGGATTTCTCTCTGACCGACAGCTGGCTGGATGAGAGAGCCAACATCAAAGAGACGATAATCTTTTTCCGCGAGCGGTATACGAACGATGCCGAATTCGCCGCGCGCGTGGATGCCTCGCTACGACGGATTTTGCGCTTGAAAGTGCGGCTGTATGACCCAGTGTTTGCGGATGGCGCTGCGGCGACCGATCTGAAGTCCGTTGACGAACCGATTAAAATCGATTTGGCGGATGTGGTGGTGGGGCCGGCCGACCTGGAGATGGGGTTCAGTAGCGAACATCGGAGAGAGGCACAGATGTTGCTGGACCAGGTCGCCAGTGAGGCGCTGACGATCTTCTTTCCCGACTCCCCGGGGTTGACCGACCCGCTGCCGGCGCCGCCGGGCGGAGACGAGGATGTATTGATCTTCACAGATAGCCGCATTTTGCATGAGTGTGACGACTGCCAGGCTGATCCCGCAGTGGAGCCAACTGCATTGGAAGAGATCATGTTAAGGCTCTACGGGCCGGAGGCGACCAACCAATTGCGGAGAGAGCGGATTGGCAGCCGTACCTTTGCCGAATTGAACTCTCTGCTAAACGGCACGGCCGACTCTGCGGTGGCAGAGGCATTGGAGGAGGAGATCCTGAACGCCGACTGGCTGATCTTTGCCATGCTGGACGTAGATGTAGCGAACTACGACAGCAGCGACGCGGTCAAACGGTTTCTGCGTCAGCGCAGTGACAGGCTGCCAGGGAGCAAGCTGGTGGTGCTTGCGCTCAACGAACCGTACTTCTTCGATTCAACCGAGATCGGCAAGATGACCGCTTTCCTCGGCGTCTACTCGAAGACCCAACCGTTTTTGGAAGCGGCCGTGCGCGCACTGTTCCGGGCGCAGACGGTCACCGGCGCGCCTCCGGTCAGCGTGCCCGGCACGCGCTTCAGCAACCTGGTCGAGCGGCTGGAGCCGGACCCGGACCAGCGGATTGACCTGACTGTCCTGAACGAGGGCATCGTAATAGAACAGGCGGAGGATGACGAGTTGGAGCTTATCCAGACCGACCTGAAGCTGGGTGACAGCCTGGAGCTGCAGGCCGGTCCGATTCTGGATCGCAACGGGAACACGGTCCCTGATGGAACGCCGGTGAACTTCCGGCTGATCTATGAGGGCGAGGAGCTTGCAATCCAGTCAAATCCTGTCCCCACCCGGGGCGGGCTCGCACGCAAATCGGTGATTTTGGAGAGAACGGGCACACTCCTGATCGCTGTCAACAGTGTCGAGGCAAACTCCAGCAAGGAGTTCCGAGCGCGCATCCCTGACCCGGATGTAGCATCCGACAGAACTCAGATTGAGGTCACGAATCCTGAGCGGGCAGCCACACCGGCGCCTACGCAGGCGGCGCCGGCGACCGCCGTGCCCACGACGGATGCGGTTGCTACACCTAACACGGAGGTTGAGCTGGAGGCGGTTGAGGTCGATATCGCTTCGCTGACGATTGCAATGGTCACACAACTGGTCGTGCTGGCGTTGTTGCTGGTTGTGCTGGTACAGGTGATGCCGCGCCAGCTGCTTGTTCAGCGATTGCTGTGGGCTATGCTCGTGGGCTGGGGCGCGTATATTCTATACGGTGTCGATGTCATTCCCGGCGGCGTCTGGATCCAGGTCAATCTCGCCCCCTGGGACAGCGTTCCGATTGTTGTAATCGGCATGCTGATCCCGCTGGTCTGGCTGCAGTTTCGGTCGGAGTAGGGGCAATGGCACAGGCGAGAACAGGTTGAGAGCCGCCCTCATTCCATGCGATTCATTGTCGCGCCTCAGGTAACGGGCCTCGCAGGGAGAGTTGCTACACTGGTGGGCCCGCTTCCGTTCGGCTGCACTGGAAGATCTTCCTGGCGGCGGAACTGGTTCATATAGAGTTCGTAGTAGAAGCCCCGCTGGGCCAGCAGCTCTTCGTGTGTGCCCCGTTCGATAATTTCTCCGTCATGCAACACCAACACCTGGTCGGCGCTGCGGATCGTACTGAGGCGGTGCGCGATCACGAAGCTGGTGCGTCCTTTGAGCAGGTCGTTGAGCGCGGCCTGAATTCTCTGCTCGGTGCGGGTGTCGACGCTGCTGGTGGCTTCGTCCAGAATGAGGATGCGCGGGTCGGCCAGTGCGGCGCGGGCGATGGCCAGCAGTTGCCGTTGCCCCTGGCTGAGTCCGGCGCCGCGTTCGCCGAGGACGGTCTCATAACCGTCGGGCAGCCGCTCGATGAAGTCGTGCGCCTGGGCCAGTTTTGCGGCGGCGATGACCTCCTCGTCTGAAGCGTCCGAGCGGCTGAAGCGGATATTGTCCATCACCGAACTGCTGAACAGGTAGGTATCCTGGAGGACGATGCCGATCTGCTCGCGCAGGCTGTGCAGCTGTACGTCGCGCACGTCGACACCGTCGATGCGCACGGATCCGCCGGTTACATCCCAAAAGCGGGGAAGCAGGTTGATAATGGTCGTCTTGCCAGCGCCGGTAGGCCCAACGATTGCCACAGTCTCACCGGGATGGGCGCTCAGATTGATTCCTTTGAGGACAGGCTCGCCGGGTACGTATTCGGCCTCGACGTTTTCGAGGGAGACGTTGCCTACGATAGGGGGCATTGGCCGGGCGTGGATTTTCTCCTGCACTTCCGGGACCTCGTCCATCAGTTCAAAGATGCGCTCCACGCCGGCGATGGCGCTCTGGATATTGGTCCACATGACGCTGATCTGGGAGATGGGCATGTTAAAGCGCTGCGCAAAGCCCAAGAAGGTGACGATCAGGCCGAGGGAGATGGCCGAACCTGCCAGTGTCTGGCCGCGCAGAAGCAGTACGCCGCCGACGCCAACGACGACAGCGATGCCGAGGAATCCGAGCGCTTCCAACGTCGGCGCCAGGGCGGAGGTATAGGCAACGGCCTTGATATTGGCGTCGCGGTTGACGGCATTGCTTTGCCGGAACTGCTCGATATTGGTCTCCTCGCGGCTGAAGGCCTGGACCTCGCGCACGCCGGAGATGCCCTCTTCCAACTCTGCGTTGACGTCGCCGATGCTCTGGCGGGTGACGCGAAAGGCTTTGCGCGCCTGGTTGCTGAACCACAGAGTCGCCAAGCCCATGAGGGGTACAACGCTCAGGCTGATGAGCGCGTAGGCCCAATTCATAACGACCATCTGCCAGACGATCCAGAGGATCAGCAACACGCTGCTCAGTACCTGCACCAGGGCAAAGCTGACGACCTGCTGGATCGTGTCTGAGTCGTTGGTGATGCGGCTCATCAGATCGCCGGTCTCGTTGCGGCCGTAGAAGCCGAGAGAAAGGCGATGGAGATGGTTAAACAGGCGCACGCGCAGGCGGCGCAGAACGTGGTGGCCGGTCCAGCTCATGCTGAAGAACATGAGGCCGCCGGTGACCGACCCGACCAGATAGTAGGCGGTTATAATCAGAGTAATGTTGAGCAGGCCGCGCAACAGGTCATTGCGGCTGGGGTCCCCCATGGCGACTTCCGGGGCATACCAGCAGTTGGCCTGGCTGTCGGTTTCCGCCTGCAGATCGGTCGCTGCCGGCAGTTGAAGACCAGTGCCTTCTTCGCCGAAGGCCGCCGGGGCGAGAAAGCAGTCCACTGCCTGGCCGATCAGCACCGGGCCAATCACCTGGGTATAGGCGTTGACCGCCATCAGTACGGCGACGAGGGTCAGAGCCAACCAGAAGGGACGAAAGTATCTGCTGAAACGGGACAGGGTGGCGCCAACGCTCTTCGGCTTCAGCGTTTCCTGCCGTAACATGCGGTCACCGAACATCGGGCACGCTCCTGGGAGAGATAGTGCGTAACATGGTCTGTTGCTGCCGACGCGCTATGCTTCAGCGGCCAGCGGCGCTTCCTCCTCAACCGCCGCGTCTTCCACCAACTGGCTGTGGTAGATGTCGGTGTAGATCGCGCTGGTCCGCATCAGTTCTTCGTGGTTGCCGCGATCTACGATGCGGCCCCGATCCAGGACGAGGATCTGATCGGCGTTGACGACGGTGCTGATGCGCTGGGCAATAACAAAGCTGGTGCGTCCCACCATAAGCCGGTCCAGCGCATTCTGGATGAGCACCTCGGTGGCGACATCGACGCTGCTGGTGGAGTCGTCGAGGATGAGGATGCGCGGGTCGGTCAGGAGGGCGCGGGCGATGGCGACGCGCTGCTTCTGGCCGCCGGAAAGGGTTGTTCCGCGCTCGCCGACAGCGGTCTGATAGCCGTCGGGGAAGCTAACGATAAAGTCGTGCGCGGCGGCGGCCGCGGCGGCGGCATGGACCTCGGCGTCGGTGGCGTCGGGGCGGCCAAAGGCGATATTGTCGCGAATCGTTCCGGTAAAGAGATTGGTCTCCTGCAGCACGATGCCGATCTGACGTCTCATGCTATCCAGCGTGACGTCGCGCACGTCCCAGTCATCGAGCAGAACCTGCCCCTCACTCACGTCGTAGAAGCGGGGGATGAGGTTGATGATGGTCGTCTTGCCGCTGCCGGTTCCGCCCAGGAGAGCGACGGTTTCGCCAGGCTGTGCCTCAAAGGAGACGCTCTGGAGGACGGGATCGGTGCTGTTGAAATAGCGGAATGATACGTCGGTAAAACGAACGCGTCCCTGCACCTGCGGCATAGGCTGCGCGCCGGGTTTGTCGGTGACTTCGTTCTCGGCGTCGAGGATTTCGAAGATACGTTTGGCGCTGGCGCTGGCCTGGCTCATCTGGGCGACGATGAAGCCGAGTTGGCCAACCGGGAAGAAGACATAGATCAGATAGAGGCTGAACTTTTGCCACTCACCCAGCGTGAGCGTATCGAAGAGGATCTGCCTCCCGCCGAAGTAGACGACAGCGGCCTGACCCAGGTTGGAGATCAGAAAGATGAAGGGGAAGAGAAAACTGAATATTTTAGAGACGCGAATGTGCTGATCCATGAGCCGCTGGGCTGCGTTGTCGAACCTGTCCTGCTCCTCTCTTTCGCGCACGAAGGCCTTAACGACGCGGATACCGGCCAGGTTTTCCTGAAGGATCTCATTGAGCGTTGAAAGCCGGCGCTGGATCTCGCCGAATAGCGACTGGGCAACGGAGCCGAAGACCATGAAGAGGACGAGCGCAACGGGCAGCACAGGAAGGATGATCAATGTGAGCGACAGGTTGGTGAAGGCCAATACTGCCAGCGAACCGATGAGCAGGACGATCGATTGCACGGCCAGCAACATCCCCTGGCCGATAAACATCCTCAGCTTTTCGACGTCGTCGGTGGCGCGGATCATCAGCTGGCCGGTCCGATTGCGGTCATGGTAGCTGAAAGAGAGCCGCTGGATTTTCTCAAACAGTTCGTTGCGAAAATCGAAGGCCAGATCCTGGCTCACCTTCTGGGCCAGGAAGGCCTGTGCGAAGGCGAAGAGGCCGCGTGCCAGCGAAAAGACAACGATAAATACCATCGCCCAGTAGATGGGCCCTTCGGCACTGACAGCACGTTCTGTCAGCTGGTCGACCGAGACCGGCAACTGCTCAAGCGCGGCAGCCCGCTCGGCCTCCGGCAGAGCCAGAATCTGACGGGCGAACACGCTGTCGGTTACGGCGTCAAGGACGTTTTGCACCAGTTGAGGGACGATAAGCTGCGCCACGATGCTGATGAACAGCGAGGCATAGGCCAGCGTAGTGACGAGCCTGTAGCGGCCCAGATAGCGGATTGAGCGGGCCAGGTCTTTCATGCTGCCGCCGCCTTCGGGCGGACCACCCGACCCGCCGGGGCCGCCAGGTCTACCGAATGGTCTTCGTTGGTTCACATGCCACTCCTTAGGGAGAGGATCTGGGTGTAACAGGTCGATGAAGGTCGACCTTGCCATTGCCGCTCGGTTGGCCGCGGTCCTTTGCCGACGATGAGCAAAGGGCGGGCGGCGACTACAAACCGATGCTGTCTTCCCGTTTCCGCTGCAATGATTCTATCAGCTTTGCCAGTAACCCCTGCAACATCTCGCACTCTTCGGGCGAGAGTTGCGCGATCAATTCGTTGAGAAATTCGAGATGCAGGGGGGTGGACGAGCGGATCAGGCTCCTGCTGTCGGTCGTCAGCCGGATGCGGAACGCCCGCAGGTCGTTCGGGTCCAGATGGCGTTCGATGAGGCGCAGTTCTTCCAAGACGCGCAGGTGGGCGCTGATCGTGTTCTTGCTCAAACGCTGACTGTATGCCAGATCGGTGGGCATCAGAGCGGCCTGACCGTTGCGTTCTGCCAGGTAGAGGCGGATCAGGATATGCCATTGGGGCAGAGAGATTTCCTCATCCCGCATCCGTTCGCCCAGAATGCGATCATACGCTCCCGCGCACATCTTGATCAGCCGCAGAATTTCCATACCGTGAACATGGTCCACGCCGGATTCGGCCAGAAGCTGACGGAAGCCGATCTGCTCGTCTGCCGCGCCCGAACACTGTGGATTGGGATGGACTGAAGGGCTGACTTTTGTCATAAGCGGAATTATACGATAACGAACTAAAACTGGCAAGTTTTCGGGCCTGTCGACGCACGGAAGGGGCCCGGTCGCCGCTAGCGGCGACTCTTTAGCCCCCGAAGGAGGGGAAACGCAACGATTGACCAGTCTTTGTGTTATAGTAGAGTGTACGGATAGACTCGAATTTTTCTACAGTTAGGTGGGCTGACGACGGGGGCAAGTGATCGCTATTCGCCCTCGTCGGGATGTTCACATGGAATAAACGCGCATGTACAGTAGCAATGGTCAGCCGCGGCGAGTCGTAATCACCGGCATCGGCGCGGTGACACCTCTAGGCCTGACTGCTGAAGAGACATGGGATGCCCTGCTGGCAGGCCGGTCGGGCATTGAAACGGTCACCAAATTCGACACCAGCGAACTGAATACCCGCTTTGCAGGGGAGCTGAAGGGCTTCGAAGCAAAGAATTATATGGACCGGAAAGAGGCCCGCCGCCTTGATCCGTACATTCAGTATGCTCTTGTGGCAACGGAACAGGCGCTCACCGACAGCGGGATCGATCTCAGCAAGGAGACGCCGACTGATATCGGCGTGCTGATTGCCAGCGGGACCGGCGGCCTCACGTCCCTGCTTGACAATTTCAGATTGACGGAGAAGCGCGGCCTGCGCAAGGTAAGCCCCTTTCTGATTCCAAATATGCTGGTGGACAGTGCGGCCGGGAAGATCGCCATTCTCTATGATTTTCGGGGCCCCAACTTTTCGGTGGTGAACGCCTGCGCCAGCGGCACCGCAGCAACCGGAGAGGCCTTTGAGCTGATCCGGCGCGGCGACGCACAGGTGATGGTCACGGGCGGCGCGGAGGCCGCCCTACTGCCGATCATCATGGCCGGTTTCGACATAATGGGCGCCATGAGCCAGCGCAACGACGATCCGTCGTCGGCCTGCCGCCCGTTTGACAGTGACCGGGATGGCTTTGTGATGAGCGAGGGGAGCGCGATTCTGATTCTGGAGTCGCTCGAGCATGCGCTGGCCCGCGATGCCCAGATTTATGCGGAGGTAATCGGTTACGGCAACAGCGCCGATGCGTATCATATGGCGGCGCCCCATTTCGACGGCCAGGGCGCCGAAGATGCGATGAACATGGCCCTGCGCAAGGCCGAGAGCTACGGGGTGAAGCGCACCGACGTGAACTACGTCAACGCGCATGGAACGAGCACGGAGCTCAACGACCCGGGGGAAACGAAGGCGATCAAACGGGCGTTGGGCGAGCATGCCTACAAAGTGAACATCAGCAGCACGAAATCGATGCTTGGGCATTTGTTGGGAGCGGCCGGCGCGATTGAGGCGATTGTCTGCCTCAAGACGATTGAAGAGGGCGTAATCCCGCCAACCATTAATCTGGACAACCCCGATCCATCTTGTGATCTGAACTACACGCCGTTGCGGTCTGTGCAGGCAGACGTCGCAGTGACAATGAGTAACAGTTTCGGTTTCGGCGGCCACAACTCATGTCTGATGCTGCGGCGGTTCGAGGAGAATGGGGTATGACAGCGCAAGCGCACGAAGAAAACGGGACCGGGAGCGACTACGCAGCCGCGCATTTGAACGGGCACTATTCGACTGCAGAAGCGGAGCAGCCGATGCTGGATAAGGTGCAGCCGCCTTGTTATGCCCAAATTATCGGCTGGGGCTATCAGGTGCCCGAGCGGGTGGTCACAAACCAGGATCTGGAACAGGTCGTCGAGACCCAGGACGAGTGGATTCGCACACGAACGGGCATTCAGGAGCGGCGGGTCGTGGCCGCGCCCCAGGAGACAACCGCCACTCTGGGGACGCAGGCGGCGCGCAAGGCGCTGGAAGTGGCCGATCTCCACCCGGCCAAGGTTGATCTCGTCATCTGTGCGACCAGCTCGCCGGAGCATTTTTTTCCCGCCACGGCCAGCATCATCCAGGACAATTTGGGGCTCATCAATGCAGGCGCATTTGATCTGAGCGCTGCCTGTTCCGGCTTTGTGTATGCTCTCAGCGTCGCGCGCGGGCAGATTCTGGCCGGGGACGCCGAGTATGTGCTGGTCGTCGGCTCCGAGACGCTGAGCCGGTGGGTGGACTGGACCGACCGCACGACCTGCGTTCTCTTTGGGGACGGTGCGGGCGCAGTGCTGCTGGCCGCCAGTGACGTGCCGGGCGGTGTCACCGCTTCGGTGCTGGGCAGCGACGGGTCGGGGGCGGAGTTGTTGACGATTCCAGCCGGCGGGAGCGCGGCTCCGGCCAGCCTGGAGACGGTCAGCAGCGGTTCGCATTACATCCAGATGGACGGGCGGGCCGTCTTCCGCTTCGCAACCCGGATCATGGCAGACGCCACGCGCAGGGTGTTGGACAAGGCCGGTGTTCCGGTCAGCGAAGTCGATCTGGTCGTACCACACCAAGCGAACAAGCGCATCATCCAGCACAGCGTTCTGCGGCAGTTGAAGATCCCGGAAGACAAGGTTTATGTAAACGTCCACAAGTACGGCAACACGAGTACAGCCAGCATCCCCATTGCATTATGCGAAGCAATTGAGGAGGGGAAGGTGGCGCCGGGGGACAATCTTGTGTTTGTCGGATTTGGCGCGGGTCTGACCTGGGGGGCATGCGCCGTCAAGTGGAGTGTGCCGGTGGAGAAGCCGGAGTCGACCTGGTGGACGAATACGCAGCGGCAGGCTACCTATCAGGCGGCGGCGGCGCGCTCGATGTGGAAGCGGGCCATCCGGCGCATCTACAGCCAAGTGGAGCCGCGCGCCATGGCACGGCGCCCGGTGCGCAGACCGGAAGAGGAGCAGCCGAAGCCGTAGCCGACCACCACTCCGTCCGTTCGACCGCAGCGCAACTGCAGAGCAAGCGCAGATCCGCTCACCCTATTCCCGACAATATCTCCAGCCGACATCTCCAGCCGACATTCGCAACCGGAAAGTAAGGAGGTCCAGCCATGCCTATAACCGCAGTAGAAAAGCGGGATCAGCTCATGCGCGACGGCTTTTGTGTATTCGAGAATGTGTTGGAACCGGAGATGGTCGCCAAACTGAATGCCATGAGCGAATGGACGATCGCGCAGGAGGATGAGGAGCACTTTGAACAGCGCCGGTCGCAGGGCTGCATCATACCCTATTGGAAGTTCCCCCACCCGGCTTTTCCGGAACTGATTGCCCATCCGGGCGCGCTGGGGGCGCTGGCTCAACTGGGTTTTGACGAGCCCAAAGTCTGGAGCGGATTTGTGATCAGCAAGCCGCCGCACAGCCCTCCGCTCTATTGGCATCAGGACGGCGTGTTGTGGGAGCATCCGATCAGCTACACCGACAAGCCGCAGCAGTATTTTCTGATGTACTATCTGGTCGACACCAGCCCGCAGAACGGTTGTCTGCGCCTGATTCCTGGCTCGCATCTGAAGCGGCACCCGCTGCACGATATGGATCGCAAGGCACATGAAAGCGATGAAGTGGGCCGCGCCAAGGACCTGAGCCATCCTGCATTTCAGAAGGCTGAAGGCGAGGTCGATGTACCGGTGCGGGCGGGGGACGTGGTCGTCGGCGATGCGCGGCTGTTGCATTCGGCACACGCAAACCAGAGCGACCAGTGGCGGACGGTACTCACTATCTGGTACTGGGCCATCTATGCCGAACTGCCCGAGTCCGTCCAGGCCGTTGTCGCCGGTCATGTTACTGAAAACGCTGAGTGGACTGCGTGGACCGAAACGGTTGACCCGGCGGTCCAGGCCTTGATACCGCGTTATTTGGGTGACGTTGAGGCAGTTGCCTGGAATAACAGCCCGAATGAAGGGTTGTTCTGATTCCGGCGCGATATATGCCATGCCATTCCTCAACTGACTCCCGTCCGTCTGAGATTTCTTCCGACAGGGTCGCGCCAGTCGATGCGTGTGGAGGATAAACGCACGGACCTTGGCCGCTGGAGCAACAAGGAGTGTTTCCCGTGATCCAGGCAGCAATCACCGGTGAACGTCAGGTCGCATTTCATGAAATGCCGGATCCGAAGGCGAAAGCGGATTGGGCGGTCGTCAAGGTCCGTGCCTCGGCGCTGTGCACCGAATACAAGCTATGGATGGCCGGCCAGAGTCAGGCGGTAATCGGGCATGAGGGCGTTGGAGAGGTGGTGGAAGTCGCTGAGCGGGGGCCGGTCAGCGTGGGGGACCGGGTCGTCGTCCTGCCGCAGTTTTCCTGCGGGCGCTGTCACCTTTGCATGAGCGGCGATTATATCTACTGTGAAGACAGCCACGATTTCGCCGCGGTGAATGGCTCGATGTCCGGCGCGGGCACGTTTGCCCACTACACGCTCAAGCCGGCGTGGCTGCTGCCCAGGGTCCCTGAAGACGTGAGTTATGCACAGGCGACGATGGCCATTGACGGCATCGGCGCGTCGTTTGGCGGGTTCGAGGCTATCGGCGTCAACTCCCAGGATACGGTGCTGGTCACAGGTCTGGGACCGGTCGGGCTGGGCGCGGTGGTCAATGCCCGTTTTCGCAATGCGCGGGTGATCGGCGTCGAACCGGCGCCGTGGCGTGCGAACCGGGCGCTGGAGATGGGGGCGGAAGCGGTACTCGACCCCAACGATCCGGACATTCTGCAAAGAATTCGCAGCCTGACCGAAGGGAGGGGCGTTGACTGTGCGGTGGACTGTTCCGGCCGCGTCCCGGCGGAAAGGCTCTGCATTGACGCCACGCGCCGCCGGGGACGGGTGGCCTTTGTCGGCGAATGCCGTGATGAGCTTACAATCACAATCAGTACCGACATGATCCGTAAAGGGTTAACCGTTGTCGGATCCTGGCTCTACAATATGGGGGACTATACCAAGGTTATGAAGGTCATCCGGCAGTCGCCCCTCATCGATCAGCTGATCAGCCACCAGTTGCCGATGAGCCAGCTCCAGACGGGCTTCGGCCTGCTGGCAAAGGGTGAGGCGGCCAAGATCGTGGTCGATCCCTGGGCATAGAGACGGCAAGATGGCCGCTCGGTCCGGTCAATGAATTCTCGTCAAGTGAATGGGAGCACATAACGATGAATCTCTCGATTTCGCCTAGTTTTCAAGGCAGTCTGCTCGATACGTCGCCGGAGGCGTTTGGCTCATTGCGCTCTTCGGGCGATGCTCTTTCCGACATGAGGGAGTTGCGCCGGCGGTTTGAGCAGGACGGCTATTTGTATTTGCCCGGTCTGCTGGACAGAAGCCAGGTCCTGGAAGCGCGGCTCGAGATGCTGAGGAAACTTGAAGCTGCAGGCTGTTTGGACCCGGACTATCCCATGGAGGATGGTGTTGCCCACTCCGACTTTGAGAATGCGTTTATGGTGGAGTTGACCAAGGACAATCCTCCTCTACTCGAGCTGCTCTATGACGGGCCGATGATGACATTTTATGAACAGTTTCTGGGCGGGGAGGTGCGCCATTTCGACTATACGTGGTGCCGTTCGAAACCGCCGGGAGAGACAACCGCGACACCACCCCATTACGATATTGTCTTTATGGGACGGGGTACGCAGCGGCTGCATACGAGTTGGACGCCGCTGGGCGACATCCCTATCGAGATGGGCGGCCTGATGATCCTGGAGAACTCCCACCGCTTCGAAGAGATCAAGGCCGACTACGGGACTTTGGACGTAGATGCCTACTGCACCAACTATCCCGATGCCGCCGAGATCGAAACGGGGGAGAAACTGTGGCAGCATTCCAACGGAGGCGCCTATTCCCTGGATGCCGTTGCCGCACGGGCGGAATTGAGGAGCCGCTGGCTGACTACCGAATATGCGGTGGGCGATCTGCTGGTGTTCAGCATGTACACGATGCACGCCAGCATGGACAACCAGACCAACCGGATCCGGCTTTCCACCGACACGCGCTACCAACTGGCCTCCGAACCGGTGGACGAGCGCTGGATCGGGGACAATCCGATTGCGCACGGCCTGGAATCCAAGCGCGGCATGATCTGTTGATCGACGGTCCACTACTGAACACAGTATCACACACAGGAATACAGCCGGATGGCATCACTGCAACAGGCGTTTTGGGAGATGGACGTTTACGGCTTCACTCTGTTGGAGGGCGTACTGAGTGCGGCGGAAGTGGAGGCCCTGCGCGCCTCGCTGGCGGAATGGGCAGCGAGGCTCGGCGGCGAGCAGCGATTTCTGGGCCAGGCCGGCCACGTGAGCAACTTGCCCGTGCTCGACCCACTCTACCATCCGCTGATCGATCACCCCCGCACACTGCCCGTCATCGAGCATGTGCTGGGTAAACAGATCATCCTGGGGAGCCTGAACGCGCGTATCGTCCGGCCAGGTGATCCTGTGCAGGGTCTGCACAGCGATATTCGAGCCGACCTTTTAAACATGGGATCACCGGTCATGGTCAATACGGTGTGGCTGCTGGACAGCTTCACGCCTGAAAACGGCTCGACGCGTATCGTGCCCGGCTCGCACAGGAGCGGAATGGCCGGGCCGCCGGAGGGGATGGATGTAAAGCATGTCCACCAGCTGGTTGCGCCTGCCGGCAGTGTACTCGTTTTCAACGGCCAGTGCTGGCACGGGGGCGGGGCCAACCGGACGCAGACCGACCGGCATGCGCTGTTCGGCCACTACCGCAAGAGCGCTCTGATCTTCCAGGTCGATCCCCACGACGGTTTCCAGGAGGACTGGCTAAACGACCTGACGCCCCGTCAGCGTGAGCTGTTGCGCATGGACAACGGACTGGCCGCGCCCCACGCGGCCGATAGCCACCTGCGCGTCTCATTTTCACGCGGCAAAAAGATGGGCTGACGTTCCCGATTGCATAGAATCGTTGCCTATTGGATGGCTGGCATTTTCACGCTCTGCCAAGCGTCCTGCCCTTCTGGCTCGAACCGCTCCATTTCTCCTATACCAGCAACTAACTGACGGCCCTCGTCGAGGCTGGCCAGCTCGCCGAGGCTGATGAGCTGCACGAGCGCGTTGCCGATAACGGTCGCTTCGCCGGGCCCGGTCAGGACGGGGATGCCGGTGGCGTCGGCGGTGAGCTGGTTGAGCAGCTGGTTGCGGGAGCCGCCGCCAACTACGTGAATGACCTCGATCGGCCGTCCGGTCAGGGTCTGCAACTCCTGGAAAACATCGCGGTAGGCCAGAGCCAGACTTTCGAAGACACAGCGGGCGACGTCGGCGTCACTCTGCGGAAGGGGCTGGCCGCTCTGCTGGCAGAAGGCCAGGATGTGGGCGGGATGGTCGCCAGGGGGTAGGAAACGGTCGTCGTTGGGATCGACGAAGGAGCGCAGGGGCTCGGCGGACTCCGCCAGCGAGACCAGTTCCGGGTAGGCATAGGACCGCCCTTGCTGTTCCCAGGTAGACCGGCACTGCTGCAGCAGCCAAAGGCCCATGACGTTTTTGAGCAGCCGGAACGAGCCGTAGACACCGCCTTCGTTGGTGGCGTTAACGGCCAGCGCCGCTTCGTTGACGACGGGCTGGATCACCTCCAGGCCGACGAGACTCCAGGTGCCGCTGCTGATATAGGCGAAGTTTTCGGTCTGAGCAGGGACGCCGGCGACTGCGCTGCCGGTGTCGTGGCAGGCTGGTGCGATGACTGGGATATCGTGGAAGGCGCCCAGGCGCGTGCCGGGCTGCACGACTTCCGGGAAGAGGTCGAGAGGGATTGCGAGCGCGTCCAGCAGTTCGCCGGCCCAGGAGCGGGTAAAGGGGTTGAGCATCTGGGTGGTGGTGGCGTTGCTGAATTCACACACCTGGGCGCCGCTGAGCCAGAAGTTGAGCAGATCGGGAACGGTGAGGAAACGCGCAGCGATCTCCAATTGGGGCGAACCACGCTCGACGAGGCTCATCATCTGGTAGAGCGTGTTGATCGCCATGAACTGGATTCCGGTCTGCGCGAACACCTCTGCCTTGGGAACCCGCTTGAAGACCGCGTCCAGCATTCCTTCGGTCCGACTGTCGCGGTAGCAGACCGGGTTGCCGATGAGATTTCCGTTGCGGTCCAGAAGGCCGAAGTCCACGCCCCAGGTGTCGACGGCCAGGCTGGCAGGGGGTTGGGCTGTGTGGGTTCTGCTGCGTTCGATGCCGGCCTGCACCTCCCGCCAGAGGTGGAGAATGTCCCATTGCAGCACGCCGTTGACGGTCAGCGCGTAGTTGGGAAAGCGATGCATCTCTTCCAGCTGCAGACCGGAGCCGTCGAAATGTACCGCCATTACCCTGCCGGACTCTGCGCCAATATCGATGGCGAGGACGGTGGCGCGTTTGCTTGTCATGTGTGGTCCCGTTCGGTGTTTTCCTGACGAGGGGCGGACGCTCATCCGCTGCCATGGACCGTGCTGTCAGTCGCGCAGCGACAGCACATCTTTTTCGTACTGCCGGATCTCCTGCATAAAGGCCATGCCCACCGGAACATCCTGCTGCAAACAGTGGTAGTCCCATACGGCCGCGTGCGGCATCACCTTCAACTCTTCCATCAATGCCAGGCGGGTGGTGTAATCGGCATTGCGTTCGATCTCATGCATTGTTTCCCTTGGCTCCAGCAGGGCCAGCAGCAGCGCTCGCAACGAATTGCGGGTGCCGATGGCCCAGGCCGCCACACGGTTGATGCTGGCGTCGAAGAAGTCGAGGCCGATGTGCACGCGGTCCAGATGGTCCCCGCGCACGATCTCCTGCATGATCGCCTGCAGCTCGTCGCTGAATGTGACGACGTGGTCGCTGTCCCAGCGCACGCCGCGGCTCACATGGAGGACCAGCTCCGACACGAAGAGCAGGCAGGCCGAAATTTTGTCGGAGATCACCTCGGTCGGGTGAAAGTGGCCGGCGTCGAGGCAGAGGGCCTGGCCGTTCTGCGCCGCGTAGCCCAGATAGAATTCGTGCGAGCCGACGACGTAACTTTCTGAACCGAGACCGAAGAGTTTACATTCGATGGCGTCGCGGTTGCAGCTGGGGTCGATCTCCTGCTCGAATATCTGATCCAGGGCGTCTTTCAGCAAGCGCCGGGGCGTTGTCCGGTCGCTGGGCGTGTCTTTGAGGCCGTCGGGGATCCAGATATTGGTCATTGCCGGCGTACCCAACTCTTTGCCGAAGAAGCTCCCGATTTCCCGGCAGGCGATGCAGTGCTGAATCCAGAACTGACGGATGTCGTTGTCGTAGGAGGCCAGGGTGAACCCATCTTCGGCCAGGGGATGGGAGAACAGGGTTGGGTTGAAGTCGATGCCGCGGCCGTTCTCCTTGGCCCAGTCTGCCCAGCCCTGAAAATGGCGCGGCTCGATCTCGTTGCGGGCCGGCTTTTCATCGGTATCGGGGTACATGGCGTGAAGATTGAGGCGGTGATTGCCGGGGATGATGCCGTAGGCGATGTCCAGATCGCTGCGCAGTTCGTTTACTGTGCGGGCGCGCCCGGGGTAGTTGCCGGTCGCCATCAGGCCGCCGCCCAGACCCCGGCCCGGCTCTTCAAAGCCGAGCACGTCGTCGCCCTGCCAGCAGTGGAGGCTGATGGGGACGCCGCGCAGCTTTGCCAGGGCCTGCTCCGTATCTACGCCAATGGCCGCGTACCGTTCCCGGGCCAGGGCGTAAGCGCTTTCGATCTGTTTCGATGTCGTAGCAAAGTTCATCTGGTCACTCCATGTTGACGGGAACGTTCTTACTAATCGTTTCGCCCTGCGGCAGTCAGGCACTCTGACAAGACGAGTTGTATCCCAGTGCGTTTTGCTACAGTTCGTTGTGGGGATCTCAGTACGTTGTATCACCCGTTATTGGGGTCGATTGACGTCCACAGCAACGAAAGGTTCGGTTCGTAGCGTAGCAGCGGGGGCTTCTTACGGGACGCCGCGATGGGAAACGGCTGAAGGGAAGCCAGTTCAGTCTTTCGTGTGGTGAAGCAGCCGCGGTAGAGACGGCGAAGATGGCAGGACGGTCAATCTTTTCAAGGCTGGTCTTCCACCGCCACTTCTACTTTAAAGTGATTGCGCAGCTCTTTGAGCAGACGGGTGCTGACATTGCAGTACTCGTTGGGGAAGGTAAGCTGATGGCGAGAACCATTTGTCTCCAAGACGACTACAAACTGGTCTCGACCTTTTGGATCGCGCACTGCTTCGAAAATCTCCCGCAGCCGGTATTTGTCGCGACTGAACTGGCCGGAGCGGCTGAAGGTGATGCGCAGGAGATGGCGGCCGTTCTCGGCATGTTGCGCCGTATTGGCTTCTTCAGAATCTGTAACATGGGCGGCGCCGGCTAACCCTCCATTGAACATTGGCGCCTGCACCTCGGGTGCAGGTTGTTCGGAGAACGAGCCTCCATGGGCCGGATCCTCGTTTGTTCCCGGCCCTTCGGCCTCGGTGTCCGTGCGCTCTTGCTCTGCGGGGGCGTCGGACAGGGGCGAGGTGCGGGTCTCTTGTCCGTTCTCTGCCAGGATGCCAGGGGGGAGACTGGACGGCTCCGCATAGCCCTCAGAACTCGCAGTGACATCCACCATGCCGGTTGCCGCTTTCTCTTTGGATTCCGGCGCCGTTTCACCCGGAAATTCAGTTTCGGGAGGAGGCGGTGTCGTATTGATGGACGGCTCGTCGGGTGGCGAGTCAGCGGGCGGTGGCATGTACTCGAAGTCGCTCCCGTTTGACCAGGCGCCAGGCACTGCATCCCATCTCTCTCCGACCTCGGTGTGTTTTTCTTCGGCCTTTGCCTGACCGAACTCAATGGAGGTATGCAGCGAATCCACCAGGACGCTTGTGCGCCCACCGCGGGTCTGGGCCTTCCCCTTGACATGCACGACCCGCTCCTCTTGCAGGTTTTCCTTGCACTTTTCGTAGACGTCGGGGAAGAAGACCGCTTCGCACTGGCCTTGCATGTCCTCCAGCTGGACAAAGGCCATTCTGTCGCCCTTCTTGGTCACAGTGGTGCGGATCGAGGCCACCATTCCGACCAGCGACACGTTTTTGCCATCGTGTCTTTCGTCCAATTCCGGGCAAGGGCAGGTGGTGAATCGACTCAGGTCCACGTTCAGCTGCTGTACCGGGTGGCTGCTGACGTAGACGCCGAGAAGATCCTTCTCCCACGCAAACCGCTCCCGGTCGCTGGTCCTGGCTCCAGCTTCTTCGTACTCCGGCAGCCGAATCGGAAACTGCTCCGGTTGCGCTTCTCCATCGGGACCGGCGAACAGATCGAACATCGACAGCTGGCCGCTCTCTCTGGCGCTGTGGGTGGCGGCTGAACGGGCAATGCACTGATCGATTACGTCGAGAAGCTGGCGCCGGAGCTGCCCCTTCCCACGTTCGGACTGCCGGCCAAAGGAGTCGAAGGCGCCCACTTTGATCAGACATTCGAGCGAGCGTTTGTTCACTTGCCGGAGGTCGACGCGATCGCAAAGGTCCTCAAGGTTTGTGAAAGGGCCGCCTTCCGCGCGGGCGTCCAGAATTGCCTGCACCGGGCCGACGCCGACATTCTTTACCGCGGCCATGCCAAAACGGATGGCAGACCCTGCGCTGACGGGAAAGTCATATGCCAAGGTCGGGTCTTTGGGAAGCGTCTCCTGGTCAGCGTCCGCGGGCAGGTCCTGAATCGCGAAATCCAGGCCGCTGTAGTTCACGTCGGGTGGGAGTACGTGAATGCCCATACGCCGGCATTCCTGGATGAAGGTGATCACTTTCTCGGTCTTGTCCCGCTCGACGAGCAGGAGGGCTGCCATATACTCGACCGGATAGTTCGCCTTCAGGTAGGCTGTCTGCACGGTGATGACTGCGTAGTCGGCTGCGTGGGCCTTGTTAAAGCCGTAGCGAGCAAAGAATTCGATGTCCGCATATATGGCCTGCGCTTCGCTGGCGGAGATGCCATTCTTGCCGCAACCGCCGATGAACAGCGCCTTGTGATACTCGATCTTCGAGGCGTCCTTTTTGCTGACGGCTTGTCTCACCAGGTCGGCCTCGCCAGGGGTATAGTCGGCAAGCTGGTTGAGAATCTGGATGATCTGTTCCTGGTAGACGATGATTCCGTAGGTCTCCGCCAGAATCGGTTTGAGGGCGGGATGTTTGACCTCCATCTCCTCCTCGCCGTGCATCCGCCTGATGTAGTTGGGAATATACTCCATCGGGCCGGGCCGATAAAGAGAGATGGTGGCAATGATGTGCTCGAAGGCGGTGGGCTTCATCTCGGTCAGCACACGCCTCATCCCCGGGGATTCCACCTGGAAAACGCCGCTCACTTCGCCGCTGGACAGCAGGCGGAATGCAGGCTCGGCCTCAGGGCCTTCGATTGGGATGGAGTCCAGGCCGTACTGGATACCGTGGTGCTCCTTGATCAGCCGACAGGCCTCCCGCATAACGGTCAGCGTACTGAGGCCGAGAAAGTCGATTTTCAGCAGACCCAACGATTCCAGGACAGGGAATTCAAATTGGGTAATCGTCTCAGTGATCGACCCTTTTGAGCCGCGCATCAGAGGCGTGTAGTTCGTCAGGTCTTTATCGGCGACGATGACTGCGGCCGCGTGAATGCCGGCGTGCCGGGCAACGCCCTCAAGCTGCATTGACGTATCCAGTAGTGAACGCTCCCAGCCATCTTTACCGTATAGCTCCTTCAACTCCTGATCGTAGAATTCATGGCCTTCGGTCAGCACATCCTGAATCGTCGCCGGATTGCCAGGGATAGCCGGGATCATCTTGGCGATACGGTCGACATCATCGAGCGAGATATCCTGGGCGCGACCCACGTCGCGAATGGCAGCGCGGGCCTTCATGCGACCAAAGGTTGCGATCTGTGCAACTTGATTGGCGCCGTATTTTTCGACCGTGTAGCGGATCATCTCTTCCCGCTGATCGTCCGGGAAGTCGAGGTCGAAGTCGGGCATTGTCACACGGCCGGGATTCAGAAACCGCTCGAAGATGAGATTGTTATGAATCGGATCCAGCCCGGTGATACCGATAGAGTAGGCGACCAAAGAACCTGCCCCGGACCCGCGCAAGGTCCACCAGATATTTCTGCTGCGGGCAAAGTCGCACAGATCGGCCACAATGAGAAAGTAAACGTCGAATCCCATCTCATGGATTATGCGCAGTTCTCGCTCCTTGCGCTCCTGTACCTCTTCGTCATTGGCTCTGTCGCCGTACAGGCGCTGCACGCCCTGGTCGGTCAGATGTCGTAGATAGGTCTCGTAAGTAAAGCTTTCCGGGATTTCCATGTCCGGAAGGTGATAGTTGTCGTCTTCCAGATCGAGGTCACACTTTTCGGCGACGAGAAGGGTGTTGTCGAAGGCGGAGGCGGGGAGATCGAGCAGGGGGCGGAAGGTGTCTTCCATCTGTTGGCGGCTCTTGAGGAAATAGCTCTGATCACTGAGCCGCATCCGTTTGTTATCGTTCAGTTTGGCATTGGTCTGCACACACAGCAGCACTTCATGAGGGGAGGCATCGCTTTCGCTCACATAGTGAACGTCGTTCGTCACCAACAGGCCCAGGCCGAACTTTTCGGCCCAGGGGATGAGAGTCCGGTTCACCTGCTGCAGTTCGGGAATATTGTGTTCCTGAACCTCGATGAAAAAGTTTTCCTTGCCGAAGACATCCGCATACCATCCCAGGCGCTCGTACGCCTCATTCTCTTTGCCCTGGGACAAGAGGGCGGGAACCTCTGCGCCGAGGCAACCGGTCGTGCATAGAATTCCTTCCGCGTGTGCAGCCAGGAAGTCATGGTCGACACGGGGCTTGTAGTAGAAACCATCGGTATTGCTGTGGCTGACGATTTTGAGGATATTCCGGTAGCCGGTCATATTCCTGGCGAGGAGAAGAAGATGATAGTTTTCTCTGTCGAGTTGTGGGTCCCGACCGCCCATTGGCCGCTGCCAGAGTGTCTGATAAGCTTCCACACCGATAATCGGCTTGATCTCGGCGTTGCGGCAGGCCCGGTAGAACTCGATGACTCCGTGCATGGCGCCGTGGTCGGTCAGGGCAAGCGCTTTATGTCCCAGACGCGCGGCCTCGTTCACGAGATCGTCAATGCGACCTAGTCCGTCGAGGAGTGAATACTCGGAATGGGTGTGGAGATGGACAAAATCGTTGGACATGGGAGGGTCCGGAAGTCTTAAGGGTGAGGGCCAGTTTCAGGGCCGGTCCGCCGCGGATATCCTAACGCCAATCATACATCAGATCCGCCGCCGCCAACAACGCGCAGGCATGGCGACGAGGTAGTGAATTTGGGCGTCACTCCGCTTCAAGTTGCTCCGGCGTCAACTGATGCCAGCAGAGTTCACCGGACTCGATGCTTTCCTGGATTCGGTCGTCCCGATAGAGGCCGGAGACGACCGCGAAAGAGCGCTTGCCGGTGAACCTGGTCATAAATTCGGCGTTACGGATGGCCCTTTTGGTGTCCCTGCCATTTGCGGTGTAGGAGATTTCTACGGCTACGTAGCAGATCTCTCCATCCTCTGCCGCGGCTTCCATGATCAGGTCGGCCACGCGGAAGCTTCTCAGATCGTCAACGGTAATACCAACAGTGTCGGACGCATCGATAAGATCCAGGAGTTCCTCCCGCGAGAGGCTCTTCGTTCTCCGGAGGCCCAAGTCTCTGGCAATAATGGCGGCGTTTTCGAGCGCGGCATTTCTAGCATGAGCGCCCTTTAACTGTCCCAGATCGTCAGTTATTCTCTTGAACATGGCATCGTGCCCGTCCAATTGAGCATCGACACCATCGAATCGGGCATCGACCTTATCCAATCGGGCGTCGACACCATCGAATCGGGCGTCGACACCATCGAATCGGGCATCGACCTTATCCAGTCGGGCGTCGACACCATCGAATCGGGCATCGACCTTATCCA
>VXMH01000116.1:40310-51568 GCA_009841235.1 Caldilineaceae bacterium SB0661_bin_32
TCGACCTTATCCAGTCGGGCGTCGACACCATCGAATCGGGCATCGACCTTATCCAGTCGGGCGTCGACACCATCGAATCGGGCATCGACCTTATCCAGTCGGGCGTCGACACCATCAAATCGACTATTCGTGGCGGCCACGAACCGGTCCACCTGAGCCTTGAACTCGTTCATCTCCGACTTGAACTCGCGCATCTCTGCCGCAAACATGGCAAAGTTGTGAGGAAGATCCAACAGTTCACGAGACAGCAGCCGCGCGCGCAGGGCTTCAAGCCACTCAGGATGCTCGTCAAGAACTTGGATCAGATCCTCCATCGTGTTAATTGTGCTCACAACTGTATCTCCGCTACATGAATCCCTCGACAAGGGACCTGACTTCACGCCTGAAGGGCCTGGTACTACAAAGCGGCCCTTCGCCTATTGGATCGCACACGTGTTCTTGCCTTAATGATACCCCAATCACGCACCGCAGACAAAGCTTTTCTGACGACGATAACGCGGCGGGCCTCTTACTTTCCTCATACAGGGCACTTATGTTCCTCTAACTTTGCGTTGACTTCGATCTAATGTTGGGCCGTTATCCTGATAGTTGCATGTGGCGGCAAGGCGGCCACATCGCAAACCACACAAGACGGTCAGTTCAGATAGCGCCCTGAAATAGAAGCGCCGGCGCTAAATGGAAAGTTCAGGAGGCAGAAAATGAGTAGAATCGTACGTTGGGACCCGTTCCGTGAGATGATTTCGGTTCGCAATCAGATGGACCAGCTCGTAGGTGATCTCTTCCAGGCGCCGGCCGGATGGCAAGGCAACGGAGATGGAGGCCACATACGCCTGGCGCTGGATGTCAGCGAGGATGACAACGGTTACAGTGTGAAGGCGTCATTGCCCGGTATCGATCCGGCTGACCTCGAAATCAGTTTTTCGGAGAATTCGCTTACCATCCGGGGGGAGACCCAGGCGGAAAGCGTGGAGGAAAACGCCAAGTGGCATCTGCGGGAACGCAGTTTCGGCAGGTTCATGCGCAGCATCACGATGCCGGCAGCGGTAAACGCCGACGACATCAGCGCCGACTACGAGGATGGAGTTCTCACCCTGACCCTGCCGAAGGCCGAAGAGATCAGGCCCCGCATCATTGCGGTACGCGGCTCGGGTGAAGAGGCAGTCGCAGCCTAGACGGACTCCCGTCACCACCAAAGGCAGAACGAGTGAAGGGGGCGCTGGCTGAAGCGTAGCCGGCGCCTCTTCTTTTACATTGCACTTCGTCCGAAACAGGAGGGGAGGAACCCCGACAACTGACTCTGTCGGGGCCCCTTAAGGAGGAAGGAAGAAGAATGGTCGCGGCGGAAGCTTTTGCGATGCCGACCCCACACGGCACCTGCTTCAGCCACTTGCGACAACTATACTCCAGTTTCAGCCTGCTTTCACTATGCAATTTGCATAATGATTCCTCTGTTTCGCTGGATGGTTTAACCGCATGCAACGACTTAGAGAAGGACTCGCCGGTTCGGGACGTACAATCTGTATAGTCGCCGCACGCGGCCGCGGTCGTACGCGGTTCAGACTGGGCCTATGATAAAATTGTGCCGCAGGATTGGATCTACTCAGCAGGATAAAGAGAGATGACAGAGTCAACCGTACCCTTGACCGCCCGCGTCGCCTGCGCCGGTTGAGCCTCAAAGCTCCCTCCCGGGGCGTTGTCGCAGGTCGTGCGGCAGATGGCTGCGGTCTTTCCGCAAACCGAATATCCGGATGTTCTCATCGGCTTGGGCAAACCGGACGATGCGGCCGTCTATCGCCTTGATGACGAGCGTGTTCTCATTCAGACGACCGACTTTTTCACGCCAATCGTTGACGATCCCTGGCTGTACGGGGCGATCGCCGCCGCCAATTCCATGAGCGACGTCTACGCTATGGGCGGTGAGGTACGCGTCTGTCTCAATATTGCCGGATTTCCCGAAGATCTGCCGGCCGAGGTGGTCGGCGAAATTCTGGCGGGGGGCGCCGCCAAAGTGCAGGAGGCCGATGCTGCCATCGCTGGCGGACATACCGTGACCAATCCTGAGCCGTTCTATGGCTTGAGCGTCACAGGTGTGGCCTCTGCCGGGTCGCTATTTCGTAAAGGAAGCGCAGCGGCAGGCGATCATTTGGTCCTGACCAAACCGCTTGGCACCGGCATTATTACTACGGCCGCCAAGCTCACTGGCTCAGCGGAGAGCTCGGCCACCCGCAAAGGACGGCGGGCGCTGGGAAAGCCGGATATTCAGCCTTCCCATCTTGAAGACGCCATCGGTTCGATGACCCGCTTAAACCGCGCGTCCGCCTATGCGGGCCGAGCCGCGGGTGTACGAAGCGGTACTGATATCACCGGTTTCGGCTTGTTGGGTCACGCGGTCGAACTGGCGACGGCGTCTGCGGCCGATACGCCGGTTCAACTCCAGATCGAGGCGAAGAGCGTACCGGCTCTGCCCGGCGCCTTCGATTATATCGAGGCCGGCTATCTGACCCGAGGAAGCGTCCGTAATCCGGAGCACTTTGGAAGACATGTCGCCGCGGCCAACGGCGTGAGCGCCGCGCACAAAACGCTGTTATGGGAGGCCGAAACAAGCGGAGGCCTTCTGCTGGCGGTTCCGCCATCGGGCCTCGGTCGCTTCCGAGACGTATGTGAGGGGGAAGAGCAGTTCTTCTGGGAAATCGGAACTGTTCAGCCAGCCCGAGGGGATGAACCGGTCATTAAGCTTCTCTAGGGGACCACAGTGCTGCGGCCATCTGGGCCTCGTATGCGTAGACACAGCAACTACGTCCACGCTCGTGTTTCTTTCGCGCATTTCCCCAACTCGATATTCCCATACGTGATGCTGTAAAGATCGGATCCCCTACATTGAATTGAGCGGACCTTAGGTCTCATCGTCATCTTCCGGGCCCTGCTGATTCGCCCCCCTCCTCGCCCTCGTTCTCATCAGTTAAGGAGGCGGCAGCCTGAGGACGGGCCCACTGCTCACTGCTCCAGTCGGATCGCTCGTCACCGCTGTTCACATCCGGTTCCTGGCCAGCGTGTGTGGAGAATTCGCCAAAATCGTAGTATTCGTCCTCGATTTCCTCTTGTGTGACAGGCAGGGGGCGGCGGCCAGGCGTATCGACTACATAGCCGCTGTCCGCCATAGGGGGCGGTTCATTTTCAGTGTAGAGAGACTCGCTCTCCTCCGGAACGCTGGCGGTAACGTCCGATACGGGCGTAGGCGTGCCGGCCAGCGCGCTGACCGGCGTAGACACCGCCGGCATCGGCGAACGGGAGCGCATTGGCGGCGGCAGAAGCGTGCGGTTCACTTCCCAGGCGCGAAAACGGACAATGGCCATACCCAGCAGAGCGAGACCCAGCAAAGTATAGACGCCGAGGGCGAGGACGAGCACCAGCAGATTGACCAGATCCATGATGGGAGGACCGGCGCCGATGCTTTCGAGCTGCGCGGCCAGAGGGCCCGTATCCAGGACCTCGCGACGCAAAAAGAGGCCGAGGGCGACGTAGATGCCCACCGCGAACACCGTCATCACCCAGTTGCTCAGTACGGCAAGGAAATAGTCCCCCGCGGTCGTTCTGAACTGCATCGGCTGGTCGCTCAACGACACATGGTTCAGAATCTGGCTGCGCAGACGATTGCGCCCCCAGTAGTAGTAGAGCCCCAGGGTCAGGGGTGTAAAGATAACGAGAAGAAGCCATTCCCAAAAAATATCGATCGTCTTGCCCTCATACTCCATACGCAGGCCGTTGGGCGTGAGCGTGTGGGCGTATTGCCAGCGAAGCATCCTGGTCGCAGCGAAACCGAGAATGACGTATAACCCGAGGGTAATCAGCGTGAAGAATCCGATGACAATAAACTGCACCAACACCTCCGCACCGGAGCCATCAAACTCCAACTGCCGGTCCTCATAATATGTGCTTTCGGTGACTATCCTTTGCCAGCGAGCATATCCCCAGGGCACGTAGATGCCCAGAGTGATCCCCGTAAAAATTGCAATCAGAATCAGGTTTCCGTATACATTCAGCCAGCGGCCGCGAAACTCCAGGTTGGTAGGCACGGCAGAATCCTTCCCAGTGGAAAAGTTCAGTTGAAGGCCTCGGGGGGTCGTTCAAAGCTGTCAGAATAGTATAGCCCAGGGGGAACTGCCTGACAAAGTGGGTCCAAAGAGCCCGGCAACGCTCCTGCTCCTGGACGTCAAACTACGCCGTCGTTGCGCAGTGTATCGATCTCTTCTTCTGTTATAGCCAGCTTCTCCCGCAGCAGCTCGTTGGTGTGCTCACCCAGCAGCGGCGGCGGCCGAGATATTTGCGCCGGCGTGCGGTCCAGCTTGGGGACCGGCCCCACCAGCCTGATCCTGTCTCCGTAACCGTCGGTGACCGTTTGCACCATCTGCCGGTGCTCGGCCTGGGGTGTCTCCAGCGCGGTCGGAATGTCGTTGACCGGGCCGCACGGTACGCCCGCCGCGCGCAGCCGTTCGATCCACTCGTCGGTGGCGCATTGGCGGAAATGGTCGGCGAGGGCCGGAATGAGCAGTTCTCGAAAATGCACGCGGGCCGGATTTGTAGAAAAGCGTTCGTCGTTTGCCCAGGAAGGCTCACCCACAACCTCTGCCAGTGAAGCAAACTGACTGTCGTTGCCCACCGCCAGCATGAGATGGCCGTCGGCGGTAGCAAAGGTCTGATAGGGCACGACGGTGCCATGGGCGTTGCCATAACGGCGGGGCGGGTCGCCGGAAAGGAGATAGCCGCTGGCGACATTTGCCAGCCAGCTCAACTGCGTATCATAGAGCGCGATGTCTATGTACTGGCCCTCACCGGTCCGATCACGATGCTGAAGAGCCGTCAGAATCGCCACCGCCGCCTGCAGACCGGCTGTGATGTCAACGATCGCCACCCCTACTTTGAAGGGCTCGCCGTCGGTTCCATCGCTCGGTGGACCGGTTATGCTCATGATGCCGCCCTGGGCCTGGATTACGGTGTCATAGCCGGGGAGCGTACGATCGGGGCCGGTCTGGCCATAGCCGGTGATGGCGCAGTAGATCAGACCGGGATTGTCGACGCGGAGGCTTTCATAACTCAGCCCCATCCGCTCCATCCCGCCTGCCTTGAAGTTCTCTACAACGACATCTGCCTGCGCGGCCAGCTGTCGGAAGATCTTCTGACCGGCCTCGGTCTTCAGATTCAGGGTAAGGCCGCGCTTATTGCGATTGGCGCAGAGAAAGTATGCGCTCTGGCCGCCGTTGGTGAATGGGGGACCCCAGTGGCGGGAGTCGTCCCCGCGGCCCGGCTGCTCGATCTTGATCACCTCGGCGCCGTAATCGCCCAGCGTCATCGCGGCATAGGGACCGGCGAGGACGCGTGAAAGATCGAGAACTGTGATATGGGTCAGGGCGTGGGGCATTGGAGGTGCGTGGCGAGGCAAAGGTTAAAAATTTGGAAGTTCTTGGGAAATCAGATTGCGAAGAGTTCGGAAACGGGAAGTGTGAAACCGGTCAGCGGCCCTGTTCCGGCCAGCGTGTCGCCACTGCGCAGAGCGGTGCGCTGCGCAGCGGAACGGTAGACAAAGACAGTCTCTTCCTCAGGGTCGACGATCCAGAGTGTATCGACGCCAATTGAGAGGTAGTCGTCGATCTTCTGGTGCACGTCCGGCCAGCGGTCGGTGGGGGACAGAATCTCTACAACCAGGTCGGGGGCAACCTCAACAAAACCGGCCGGCGGGCCGGCCGGCAGTTTTGCATGAGACCAGAAGGCCAGATCTGCACCGCGTATCCGGTCCGGATCGCGGCGAATATAGATACCGACTTCCCCGATCATGCAAAATCCGACATTCCTATCTCTGATGAACCCGCCTACCAAGAGGGCGAGCCTTAATTCTATGAAGCCATGTAATCCACCGGCTGGGCTCATCTTTACAATCACTCCGTCAATGAGTTCACAGGGGCCGATGTCACCCATAGCCAGCAGGTCAGAACCGGTGATGATTCCTGTCGTTGTTTCCATCGGATGCGCTGTCATCGATCTGGTCCTTGTTTCCCTTCCGACGCGTGTACCCTGGCCTGTTCGACACATTTGCCGGAAAAAGAACCGTCAGTCTTCGACATGCAGTATAGCACACCTGTAAGCAGGTGCGTCACAACTGTCCCGACTCGAGGTAGCGGCTTGGAAGGGCCAGCATACCGAGCGCGCCGCCTGCGCCGATTGTGTTTCATCTCGAAAAGAGCACTATAATGCAGGCTGAGTCCGGTTTGTGTCCTCCGCGCCGCCTTAGTTCAATCAACTCTATCCGCTCCTCGCTGACATTTGCGGTACCTGGGGCGGAAGAGTCATATTACTCTTTTCAACAGCGAAAGGAAATGCTTGTGACGCAGTATACATCTCCCCCGGCCATGCAACTCGATCCGTCGAAAACCTACACGGCGACGATCCAGACCAACCGTGGGGATATCGTCATAGACCTCTATGCCGACAAGGTGCCGAACACTGTCAACAACTTCGTGGCGCTGGCCCGCGACGGCTTTTATGACGGCGTGAGCTTTCACCGTGTAATCGCAGATTTCATGGTCCAGGGCGGCGACCCCACCGGCAGTGGGCGGGGCGGCCCCGGCTACCGGTTCAACGACGAATTTCACCCCGAACTGGTGCACGACGGACCCGGCGTGCTCAGCATGGCCAACGCCGGACCCAACACAAACGGCAGCCAGTTCTTCATCACCCACGTGGCCACGAACTGGCTCGACAACAAACACTCCGTCTTCGGCAGAGTGCGCAGCGGCCAGGATGTCGTCGATGCGATTCAGCAAGGAGATGTGATGGAGAAAGTTGAGATCGAGGAAAGTTAAGGGCACGAGGCGAGGCGTGAGGACCCGGAATCTTCCTCACGCCTCGCACGTTACGGTCAGTTCAAGGCGTAGTTTTTGGCTCGCGGATCGCTCTCCACCGCCCATTGCATCGTGTACAACTGGTGGTAGCGGCCCTGTCGCGCCAGGAGCTCTTCGTGGCTCCCCTCCTCCAGGACCTGCCCCTGGTCCAGCACGACGATCTTGTCCGAATTGACAATTGTATTGAGCCGGTGGGCGATGACAAAGCTGGTACGCCCTTTGAGCAGCTGCTCCAAACCGGCCTGAATCTGCCGTTCCGTCGTTGTGTCGATGGAGCTGGTGGCCTCGTCCAGAATGAGGATGCGAGGGTCCGCCAACAACGCGCGTGCGAAGGAGACGATCTGACGCTGTCCAACGCTCAGGTTGACACCGTTTTCCCCCACTTGGGTATTGTAGCCGTCCGGCAGCTTACGGATGAATTCATCGGCGCCGACGGCAACCGTGGCCGCCTCCACCTCGGCGTCGGTCGCGTCCAGCCGTCCGTAGCGGATATTGTCACGGATGGTCCCATCGAAGAGAAAACTATCCTGTAGCACAATGCCCAGCTGGGCCCGCAGACTGGCCTGTGTGACATCGCGAACGTCGTGGCCATCGATCAGGACGGCCCCGCCGGTCACGTCGAAGAAGCGGGCGATGAGGCGAATGACCGTGCTTTTACCTGCGCCGGTCTCGCCGACGAGAGCGATGCGCTCGCCGGGCTCGGCACCGATGGTTACGCCCCGCAGAACGGGCTCGTCTTCCTTGTAGTTGAATTGAACGTTGTCCAGGTCCACCCGGCCTGCAATCGGCGGCAGCGCGAAGGCCTGGGGCGCGTCCTTCAGATCCGGCTCAGTGTCGAGCAGGGCGAAGAGGCGCTCGCTCGCGGCCATCGCTGCCTGGAAGGTATAGTAGCGTCGCGACAGTTCACGAATTGGTTCGAAAAAGCGATCCACCCAGATCACGAATGCCGCCAGAACGCCGGCGGTCAGTTGGTCGCCCAGAATCAGCCAACCGCCGACACCGACCACTAACGCAGTCGCCAGCGAGCCGATAAAGTCGACGCCGGGGAAGAAGTAGGCGGCCAACTGTGTGGTGCGCACATTGGCGTCAAAATAAGAGCGGTTGAGATCGTCGAAATGGCGCGAGTTGGCCTGTTCGCGCGAGAAGCTCTTAGTCACACGGATGCCGGTGATCGACTCATTGAGAAAGCCGTTTATCAACGACAGACGTTGCCGCGCGGCGCGATAGGCCTCGCGCACATAGCGGCGGAAATAGTTGGTAAGAGCGATCATCGCCGGCATGACTGCAAAGGTAACCAGCGCCAACTGCCAGTTCAGGAACAGCATCGCCACGATAATCCCGACCAGAATGAATGCCGATCGGGCCAGCCCGGTGATCGACCAGGTAACGAAATCCTGCAGCACACTCACATCACTGATCAGCCGGCTCATCAGGCGGCCAACGCTGTAGTCGTTGAAGAAACCCATCGACAGCGTGTGCAGGTGGCGAAAGAGTTGACTGCGGATGTCGGTCACGATACGGGTGCCGGCATAGGCCATCACTGTGAGACGGGCGCGGCTTGCAACCCACTCGAGTACGATCGCTGCCAGGAAAAGAAATGTCCAGAAACGGAGTGTGCCCACATTACCAACGCGGATTCCTTCGTCAATTGCTCGCTGAATAATCCAAGGCGTTCCCACGCTCATAACTGAAGTTACGACGATCAGGATGAGCGAGATAACGAACTCCCGTTTGTAGACGGCTACATATACCATCAACCGCTTAACCAACCGGCTGTCGTAGGTCTTTTCCTGCGCCTCCTCTTCGTCCGGCAACAGGTCCTGAATCTTGCGCTCCCGGCGCAGCCTTTCCTGTTCGACGGCCGACAGACTGCTGTCCGACGTGGACCGGGCCCCCTGCTCGCGGCCGAATGCGTCCCGTTGAAGCGGGAGTTTCTCAGTTACCATACTTGTCTCTCTTAGCGAGGAGGAAACCTGTCCATTCCCTCGGTGTGAGTGAGCAACTCTTCCATTGCCATTCGAATTGCTCATCTTAGTTTCTCCCTTCTTCCACGGCGCCGGCTAGTACCAGGGAGCGAGCTTGAGACGACCTGTCCGAGTCTGTCGCTTCTGATTCAGCCTGGTCGCGCAACCGCGCTTCCAGCTCTGCGAACTCCTCCTGGTCGCGCAGCTGCAGATCGTAGATGTTGCGGTAAAGTCCACCCCCGGTCAGCAGTTCGTCGTGGCGGCCCCTTTCCACGATGCGGCCGCCATCCAAAACGAAGATCTGGTCGGCGTTCTTCAGGGTGAGAAGTCTCTGGGCGATGATAAAGGTCGTGCGTCCTTCCATCAGCACGTTGAGCGCCTGCTGGATCAGATGCTCGGTCTCCGTGTCGACGCTGCTGGTGGAGTCGTCCAGTATCAGAATGCGAGGTTCATAGAGCAACGCCCGCGCGATCGCCACTCGCTGCTTCTGTCCGCCGCTCAGGGTCACACCGCGCTCGCCAACCACGGTCTCGTAGCCGGCGGGGAAATCCATTATGAAGTCGTGCGCCCGCGCCGCCTTGGCCGCGGCGACAATCGCGTCGGGTGTAGCCTCCGGCACGCCATAGGCGATATTCTCTGCGATTGTGACACCGAACAGGAACGGGTCCTGAAGAACGATGCCGATGTGCTGGCGCAAACTTTCCAACGTCAGGCTGCGCAGGTCATGTCCATCGATCCGGATGGAGCCGCTGGCCGGGTCATAGAAGCGGGGAATGAGATTGGTGATCGTCGATTTGCCGCTGCCGGTCGGCCCGATCAGCGCGACAGTCTGCCCCGATTCCACCTCGAAGTTGATGTCATCCAGCGCCCGCGGCCCACCTTCATAGCCAAAGCTGACGCCCTCAAAGGCCACGGCGCCTTGCGCCTCTTTCAGCACGGTGGGGTTTTCTTGTTCCTCCACTTCAGCGGGCGTGTCGATAATTTCAAACACACGTGTCGCGCTGGCCCCGGATGTGGCCGCCATGTTAACCAGAAAACCGAGACGTTGCACGGGGCCGTTGAGCATCATGACATAGGCCAGCATTGCGAAAAGCGACCCAACCGTAATCGCGCCCTCGATCGCCAGCGGGCCGCCTGCGAAGAGGAGCAGGACGTTGCTGCTCAAGAGGATGAAGGTAAACGTGGGCCAGTTGTTCGCCCAGATTTTGATGATGCCGAAGCGCTTGGCAAACCAGTCCTCGTTGGCCGCGTTGAATTTCCGCAACTCGTCAGTTTCGCGGGCAAACGCCTTCACCACCTGGATACCGGTCATGCTCTCTTGCATGGTGGAGGAGAGCTGCCCCATCTGCTCCTGGACGCGCTTGAAGCGGGGACGGATTACCATACCGAAGCGCAGCGTCAGCACCAGCAACAGGGAAAGCGGAATCAGCGCGTACAGAGCGAGGCTGAAACTCACCAGCACCATGGCGACGATAACACCCCCAAGCAGCAGGAGCGACGACGTCAGATCCATCAGCCCCTGGCCGACGAAGCGCTCCGTCTCGGTGATATCGCTCGTTGCCCGGCTCATCATATCTCCGGTCTGCGAGCGGTCGTGAAAGGCAAAAGGGAGCCGCTGGGTCGCGTTGTAAAACTGATTGCGCAGGTCATAGGCAACGCGATGGGTCAGCCATTCACCGTAATAGCGCTGACCGTAGGCGGCGACGCCGCGTACGACCGCGATACCGAGGATCCACCCAGCCGCGTTGAAGAGCGCGCCGGCGCGCTGTCCTTCGATGCCCAGGTCGATGGCGTCCTTCAGGATCTGCGGAATGTATAGATTGAGCAGCGAGGCAAAGAGTACCGAGACGTAAGCAAAGGCCGCCTGCTTCCAATAGGGACGCAAGAAGCCAATGAGCCGCCGGTAAACGTCTGCCTGGGCCTTGGGTTGTTGGGGATGTTCAATTTTCATTTTTCTATCCACTAAACCGCCTGAGCGTTTGAGTCTTCTAAACCGCTACAGCGAACCAATAGTATACTATATCAGATCGCGGCGATGTTGTAAACCCATTTGTACTGTAGCTTGTGAAGAAAACCATTTTCGTTCCTATAGCGTATGGGCTGCGTATGGGCTGCGTATGGTATTCGCATGGTGGGGGCGTCAGGTGTGAATTGTGCCGGCTGTCAGAAGTCTGGACGAGAGATGCTGGTACGGCATGAATGTGCGGTATAATGGGGAGCGCGCAGGCCGTGGATGCCGGTATGCAGTTGCTGTATCGCACTTTCGATGGAGTTGCTCCATGAGCAGTCAGGACATCCGCTGGATCCAGAGATCCAATCAGTTTGACAAGGCGTTTTCCCAACTAAGGAACCTCTGATCAACCCTACAGATGTTGGATTGAATTGATTGGCAAGGGAAACG
>VXMH01000084.1 GCA_009841235.1 Caldilineaceae bacterium SB0661_bin_32
CCCGGGTGGCCTAAAGCTCGTGGCTACGCCGGACTAAAGGTCGTGGCGATCGACAGACAACGGGCGGTGGGTTACCAACAAACAACGCATAGTCGGCTCTTCCTGCCCCAGATTGATACTCGGGAATCACTTGCGCAGGATCTGATAAATCCCAACCCAAGGCTGTAAGTAGTGGGTCAATCAACGCATATCTGGTCAACCATTCATTGCTGCACAACAATTCGCGATGTTGGGGAATCCGTTTCTGCAGGTCCTTAACCAAGTTGTTGAGTTCGTCTAAGTACAGGGTTGATTTCCTATGGGCTGTTTCACGGATTTATCTTGATTCCAGTAGACCCTTAGGGAGCACGATTCAGGATTTTGATTCACCGATTCGTTGAGTTCGCTCATCGAACGCGGATAGTTCGGCAAGCCCGTAGAAGTACTGCCCATGACATTGCCGAAATCACGTGACGACGCGCGCAATTGAACTGATTATTGCCCCGCTCCCGTGAATCGGGCATAATGGGCGCTTTGGCCTTGGGGCAAATAGTACGACTCGTACCAGCAACTGTTCGCATTCACAAGGGACTCTTGAAGAACTTCTCAGACATAAAACCCGATGACCGATTGATCGGCGTCATCGCTGAAGGGCCAATCGCGGTCATCCGTATCCAATCGCACGGGCGGAACACCGCAACACTTACCTATGAAAGACCGGATGGAGGAATCGACCGGCGCCTGATTCAACGCTCCGAACTCGGTGGCATTGCACGGGTGGCCGAAAGGGGTCGTCCATTTTCGGCCGACGGCGCAGATTTTCGGCTCGCACTTGAGGCGCTGCGAATTGCCGAATCGCACTACATCGACCCATATGCGGCCGTTGCCGAGAGCCGGATCGAGCCCTATCCACACCAGATAGAGGCGGTTTATGAGGTATTGCTTCGCCAACAGCCGATCTCATTCGTCTTGGCCGATGATCCCGGGGCGGGCAAGACCATCATGTCGGGATTGCTCATCAAGGAACTGATGCTGCGTGGGGTGGTGAGGAGATGCCTGGTCATTGCCCCGGGAAGTTTGGTCGAGCAGTGGCAGGATGAACTGGCCGGGAAATTCGCGTTGGATTTCCGGTTAATGTCGAGAAACCAGATCGAGGAGTCCTACACCGGCAACCCATTTGCCGAAGATCCGCTGTGGATCGCGCGGATCGACCAATTGGCGCGCGCGGAGGACATGCTGGCCAGGGTCGGCGCGGTCGAATGGGACCTGGTAATCGTCGATGAGGCCCACAAGATGGCGGCCCACGTTTACGGCAGCAAAGTCGAGCGGACCCTGGCATACCAGTTGGGGGAGTTGTTGCGCGAGCGCACCCGACATCTACTGCTCCTCACCGCCACCCCCCACAACGGCAAGGACAACGACTTCCTCGCATTTATGTCGCTGGTGGATGCAGACCGGTTCGCCGGACGCCTGCGGCCAGGTCAGAAAGTCCCCGATCTGGAGGGGGCGCTGCGCCGCAAATCCAAAGAGAAGCTGACCGATTTCGATGGGAAGCCGCTGTTTCCTCGGCGCGAGGCCAGGACGCTGCGTTACGACCTATCGGACGCCGAAAAAGACCTTTACCGCAAAGTAACAGCCTACGTGCGGGACGGCCTTGCAAAAGCCCAGCGGATGCGCAAGGAACGCGACGAGATTCGCGGACTGGCGGTCGGGTTTGCCCTCACCAGCCTGCAGCGGCGCCTGGCCTCGTCGCCGGCTGCCATTTATCGCTCGCTGGAGCGGCGTCATCGCCGCCTCACCGAACGCCTCGACCAACTGCGGCGTGAGGCGGACTCCGGCGTCGGCGGGCCCGATCTGGGACGCTGGCAGCGGCGCGCGATCTTCGGGTTTGATCCAGATGATTATTCCGATGAAGACGTGCAAATCCTCGAAGAAAGCCTGTTGGAGGGGGCCACCGCGGCGCGGACAGTTGAGGAACTAGCCGTAGAGCTTGAAGAGCTCTCCCCTCTGGTTCCTCAGGCCGAAGCGCTGCGCCGGCGCCGCGACGACGCCAAGTGGCGTCGGCTGCGCGAAGCAGTGGTTCGCGATGCCGATGATGTCTCGGAAGGCCAACCGGTCAAATTGATCATCTTTTCCGAGTATGTCGACACCATCGAATACCTCCGGGATCGGTTGCAGGACGAATTCGGACGCCCGGACTCGGTCTTGGTCATCCACGGTCGCATGCGCCGCCAGGATCGCCGGCAGGTCCAGGACCAGTTCCGGGTCGACCCCATCGTCCGGGTACTGCTGGCCACCGATGCGGCCGGCGAAGGAGTCAACCTGCAGGCGGCGAACATGGTGGTCAATTACGACTTGCCCTGGAACCCGAATCGGATCGAGCAGCGCTTCGGGCGCGTTCACCGCATTGGGCAGCGGCGCACGTGCTACCTGTGGAATCTGCTGGCCGAAGGGACGCGCGAGGGAGTTGTTTTTGATCGGCTGTTTGCAAAGATCGAATCCATTCGCGCCGCGGTCGGGAACGATTCTGTATACGACATATTGGGCGACGCCGAGCTAAACCGGTCGCTGCGCGAGTTACTCGAACGGGCCATCATGGAGGCCGATTCGCCCGAAAGCGATGCCTATATGCAGCAGCGGCTGGAGGACAGCTTCGACAGGCAATTTCAGAACGCCATGAATCAACAAGCTCTGGTCCCAGAATTACGATCGGTTGCCAGTACGGAACAGATACGCCGAGACATGGATCGCGCCCAACTCAAAAAACTTCAACCCTACCACGTGCGGGCGTTTTTCATGCAAGCGCTTCGGCGTTTCGGCGGCACGGCCCGGCCACGCGAACGGGGCCGATTCGAAATCACCAGAGTGCCGGCCGCACTGCGCGCCGGACCGTCCGGTGCATCCGAAGCCCATCTGCGCTACGGGCGGATAGCGTTCGAAAGACAGTACCTGCGGGTTCGGGGACGCGCCGAGGCCGAGCTGATCTCGCCGTCGCACCCGCTCACCCGCTCGCTTGTGGAAGCAGTAACTGAAAAGTACGGACAGGCCTTACAAGACGGCGCCATGCTGCAGGATCCACACGATCGCACCGCCGACGCCCGGGTTCTATATTGCCTGGAACACAGCGTGGCCGACGGCACCGGCACGGTGATTTCAAAGCGCATTCAGTACGTTGAGCTATTGGCGGACGGATCGGCGCGCGATCCGGGCGATACTCCGCACCTTGATTACGAGCCGTATCCGAATCAAGAAATGACCCGAAGTGTCGCCGACAGCCTCGCAACGCTCGGCGGCACTTCGCTTGACGAGCACGCCCGCAATTGGGCGATCGAATCCTTAAGTGCCGCACATCTGGCTGAATGTCAACGCGCGATCGGACACCACATCGCCAAAACACGGCGATTGGTGCGCAGGCGCATGACCGAAGAAATACGGCATATCGACGCGGAGCACGCCGCGCGGCGACGCAAGAACGCCGGGCCGTCGCCGACGCGCTCACCCCGCGGCGACGAGCTGGAGGCCAGACTCAGTCAGCGCGAGCGCGAACTTGATTGCCATGCGGAGCTGATCTCGCGCCCGCCCGCGATCCGAGCGGCCGCCATTGTTATCCCGCAACAAATGTTGAGTGGTAGTAGGCCATCGCCGAACACTCAGGAATTGAGGGAGCGAACCGATCGTCTGGCGATAGTGGCGACCCTCGCCGCAGAACGTCGCCTGGGCAGAGAGCCGAGCGAACAACCCCACGCCAATCCCGGTTACGACGTTCTCTCCCGCGACCCAGAAGACGGGCGAGAGTTTTTTATCGAAGTGAAAGGCCATCTGCCGGATACGGGCGAGGTATCAATAAGCGCAACGCAGATACTGCACTCAAAATCCTCACCGGAACGCTGGCGGCTTTCGCTGGTCGAGGTTCCCCACGGCGATGAATCCCAACCCAGGGTCAGATACCTCAAGGATCCGTTTGAGGGCATCGAAATAGATTCGCTGGTGGCAAAAATCCAAGTACGCGTTAATGAGCTCGAAGCACGATCCGAAGATCCGAATTGACCGTATCCCACCGCCCGAAGCTGATCGAAGTCGCCCTGCCATTGGAAGCGATCGACAAAGCATGCGTGCGCGAGAAATCTATACGCCACGGGCACCCATCGACAATGCACGTTTGGTGGTCGCGTAAGCCGCTGGCTGCCGCCAAAGCCGTCATATGGGCTTCCTTGGTAGACGACCCCTCGGGCGACGATTCGCTGACCCTAGATCAGCAGCAGAGACAGCGCAAGCGTCTATTTAGGATCCTTGAAGAGTCGCTCGTTTGGGAGAACTCAAACGACCCCAACATCTTGCGGCGGGCACGCAAAGAGATAGATCGAAGTTGCAAGGGACCTCCCCCGGCGATACTCGACCCCTTTGGAGGAGGGGGCTCCACCGCACTTGAGGCCCAACGGCTCGGTTTGACCGCGCTCGCGGGCGATCTGAATCCGGTCGCGGTACTCATCCAGAAGGCGTTGGTTGAGATTCCGCCAAGATTCTCGGGATGCTCACCGGTAAATCCGATTCTTCAACGGCAAAACTACGGTTGGAGTGGCGCAAGGGGTCTAGCGGCAGACATCGGCGCGTATGGGCAGTGGATGCGAGGTGAGGCCTGGAAACGGATTGGCCACCTTTACCCGGATGCGATTGGTGAAGAGGGCGCCGAACTCACCCCAATCGCTTGGCTCTGGGTTCGAACGATCCCTTCGCCCGATCCGGCCTGGTCGGGGCAGGTGCCGTTGATATCTTCCTGGGAATTGAAACGCCGGCCCGAAAAACCACGGATCTGGTTTGAACCGGTAATCGATCGAGAACGCCAGGAGATTTCCTACCGGATTCGAGAAGGCGGACAGCCTGAACTTGCGCCAACGATGAAGCGTGGGAATGGAACGTGCATTGCCACCGGCTCTGCAATACCGAATGATTACATCGTCGAGCAATTCAACGCCGGCAATGCCGGCGAGCAATTGGTGGCTATCGTCGCTGATGGTGGGCGGGGTCGGGGACGGGTGTACTTGGCGGCAAGTGACTTACACGTCAGTAGAGCCGATTTGGAAAGGCCGATCAGGGCGCCCACGTTGGAGATTCCAGCTGCCGGAATGGGATTTCGGGCACCAAGATACGGATTCAAGCGGTGGTCAGCGCTGTTCACGCCACGCCAATTGACTGCAATGGTCACATACAGTGATCTGGTGCCCGAAGTCTGGGTGAAGGCTAAGCAAGATGCCGTTGCGTCCGGGTATGCCGATGACGGCAAGCGCCTTCGCCACGGCGGTTCCGGTGCGTCAGCTTATGCCGACGCGGTTGTAACTTATTTGGCATTGGCAATTGATCGCTTAGCCGACTATTGCAACGGTCTCTGCACGTGGAACGTGCCGCGTGAACAGGTCGCGCACCTGTTCACGCGGCACGCGATCCCGATTACGTGGGATATTGCCGAGGTCAATCCGTTCTCAAGTTCAAGTGGTAATTGGTTAGGTGCGATCGAGTGGATCAAAAAGGTAGTGGAGAAGTTACCGGCCTCCGGGGGGGGGGGGGGGGGGAAAAACACCCCCCCCCCCCCGGGGGGGCGTTTTAAAAAATACGCAATGATTTTTTAACCCCACACTCAAGAAGAACAACAAACAGACACACAAGATA
>VXMH01000108.1 GCA_009841235.1 Caldilineaceae bacterium SB0661_bin_32
CAGGTTTTGTCATGTTTTTGGGGGGATGTATTATATTTTATATTATTGTTTATCAGGTGGAGCCGAACTGTTGCCTGGGCTGAAACCACGACCGTTTGCGTGATCACCGCAAATAATTTGGGATGTGCCGCACGT
Source organism: Caldilineaceae bacterium SB0661_bin_32 (assembly GCA_009841235.1). GTDB lineage: Bacteria > Chloroflexota > Anaerolineae > Caldilineales > Caldilineaceae > Bin5. The sequence goes on from VXMH01000108.1 coordinate 136, forward strand.
CCAGACCAAATGCCTTTGTTTCACCTAATCCAAGGGCTGTAGCATCGGTTATGCCCAGTCTCTTTTCTGAACTTGACGCAATTCTGATACTTAATGTGGAGCCCAATTGAAATTCAGAATATGCGTATTTTGCAGGCGAAGGTCGTGCTTCTGATCTGTGGTCGGCACGAATAGTCGTGGTTTCATATTGAACTTACATTGGTTCATTCTTCGCTCATCCTGCGGCTCCTGTTTTTGGGCGGGGGCGTGTACAGTGGGGGGCGTTCAAGTGTTTCGTCTACGCCCCAAGTTGTCCCGGTCCATGTAGTCTATACCCTCTCCGTTCTCCATATTCTAGTCTACCTTCCTCATGCAACCTTTGTGCAACGTAAGAGACAAGCTTATCCGGTGTATAGGAAATACTTTGGGTCTGTTGGAACCCTAACTGTTCAACTATCTCATGGGGTGGGACGAATTCTCCGGGTGGATAGTCCATCAGAAGGCTAATGATAGCTGTCTCGATATGGTGCATACCAACGCGGGCGTGTTCTTGTGTGCTTAATGTCACTTTTGTCCTTTCCCTGAAAAAAAGGTTACTGAAGTGGGCCCCAAAAACTGGACTACAAGCTAAGGTGTATAATGGAGCGAACTGCCGAACCTGTGGAGGGGCAGAACGATGGTCAAGAAACGGCGGCGGCACTCGGTGGCCTACAAGTTTCGGGTTGCGCTGGAGGCCCTCAAAGGCAGCAAGACGATTCGCCAGTTGTCCACCGAATCCAAGTCTGGAGACGGTACCTGCTGCAAGACGGGCCCAAGTCTTAAACAAGAAAGAGAAAACGCTAAAAAGTCCCGACAATCATCCCCCAAGCTGAACAACACTACGCGTCCCGTTCAGATGCGATCGCATCCGTCTGGATGCACCTTATTTTTCCCGTTTCGTGGTCTAACGATTGGGGCCAACCACACAGTATCACTGCTATAAGGCAGGAATGACAATTCACATCACTTGAGTTCAAGACCGGATTCTCGACTAGAGTCGCTCTAATACTCCTGCGGAGAGCTGCCCTCATCATCCAATTATTGGCACCCAGTTTTCGGTGATCTCAGTTACCACAATAGGTCCCGCAGCTTGTATGCAAACTTGGAATTCCTAAGTTTCCTTAGAGCCCCCGCTTCAATTTGACGGATTCGTTCTCTGGTGAGCCCAAAGCGCTGGCCTATTTGCTTAAGTGTCAGCTCGTCCTCTCCTCCGATGCCATATCTGAGTATGATTATTTGCGCTTCACGGGACGACAGCGAGACAAGCACTTTCTCAACGGCATCTCTAACAGACCAGTCCCGCAGATTGTTTAGCACACCACCGTCTGCTGACTCACGAAGTTTTGAGTCGTTCTCTATTACATCAGCAGTTCCTTCCAAGAGTAAGTCTAGTGACTCTGGGTGATGCTCCAACTGGAGCAGGAACTCGATCCTATCCAGTCCAAGGCCTAGTTCGCTAGCCAACTCTAAATTTGTTGGACTCCGATTCCAGTCGGATTCAAGTATGTGCCGGCGTTGAAGCAGAGAATTCAATCCATCTATCACGTGAACCGGAAGGCGGATAATACGGTCCAAGTTGGCCTGTTCCCTACCGATGGCTTGCCGAATCCAATTCGTTGCATATGTCGAAAACTGGAATCCCCGGAAAGGATCGAATCTTTCCATGGCCGTCATCAATCCGATAGTCCCGACTTGGACTAGGTCGGCGAAAGTTAGGAAACCACCCTGAGCCCGTTTCCTTGCTTCATGAGCAACCAGCCTTAAATTTCCTAGAATGATGGTTTCCCTCATTACGGGAAGCAGTCTGACGGCTTCTTCTGGTGACATCCTTGCGAGCAGTTCGCTTGCTGATACTGCGGATAGCAATCGACTTGTAACTAAGATGTCGTCTTCGGTGAGGACGCCATTGCTGGGTACGGTTTCTGGACCAACGGCATACAGGTGCATAGCTCGAATCGTCCATTCTCGCCTCGATAGCACTACTTCCAGGTAATCGTGCATGATCTCGTCTAGGGCAATCCTTGCAGTTTGCCTTGAATCAAACGATGCCAATAAGTTGAGTCCGCTGAACTCTTTGAACAAGCAAGTTTGTCTCGATACCCCCAATGTTGGCGAGTTTGCCATCAATGACTCTAGCTGCGTTCCCGAGGACAATGGAAGTGGTCTGAACGATGCTGCACTGCTATCTTCCTGGAGAGAATCTTTGAGCTTAAACATCCTCGGAGAGGATTCTACGAATTTCGGCGACTTCCGTAGCAGGTTCTCAAGTTCAGTTGAAGTTATACCTTCCAAAGTCTCCCTCGGAATGTACTTCAATAGCAGGCTGACGTTGACAGAAACACCGTGAGAAAGGAGAAAGCGGACTATTTCGCTCTCGATTTTGTTGTCACGTTCTGCATTGGCGCTCAGGAGTCCACTGTGACGGCTATGTTGGGCGGCTCTCCAATGTCTTAGACTGTCGTCTTGCCTTAGCCTGCAAGGGTTCCATCCAATTTCACAATCTTGACAATTAAAAGCCACCGGGTCGGTACTACACGGAGTCCACGATGGGATACGCGCTGCATGGTTGACTGTATCACCTGATGCAAATGAGGCAAGAACCATCACAAACCGTTTCCTGCGTGGCGTCTCCGACTAGAACTGTTCATTCGTAGGAAACTTTAGCTGGGAGCTGTCGCTACCTTCTTCTAGTTCAGCGATATCACCCAGGTATTCGTCAAAGAAACTCAGCGACTCGTCCGATTCAAACTTAACGATCTGACCATCAGGGTAACGCAAGATTTGCCACTCTGGTTGGTTTGCTGCCATGCTCTCGCCTTCCCGATTCAAGCCTTTGGCGGCGGCAATTCTTCTAACGTCAGAAACGAAATCCAGCACCCGGACCTCTGTTTTCGCGGGGCTTAGGCGCAGGCCCCGGCCAAGTTGCTGGACGAAAATGCGGCGCGAGTGCGTGACTCGCAGGAACGCGATCAAGTTTACGTCGGGTATGTCGATACCCTCATTCAGCATGTCCACGGTGACGATTATGGGTACATCCCCCACCCGAAAATCGCGCAGTATCTTAGTGGTGACGAACCTATCTAGATTGCTATGGAATGCGTGAGCCGCAAAGCCTTCCGATTTCAGGCGTCCTGCAATCAAGTCAGCGTGATCTGTAGATCTGCAAAACACGACCGCCCTCGGGTCGATCAGGCAGTCCAAGTGCTGCCTGATCTTGGATACCAGTGCTTCGTCTCTCTCGGGAATGAATAACCGGCGGTTCAATTCCTTGATCGACAACGAGGAGTTCAGGTTTTGCCTTACCCAATCCCAATTAATGGTGTCCACCATCATTCGATAATCGACTGCCGCCAAATACCCGAGTTGCATCCCTTCGACAATGGAGACAGTGTATGTCGGGGCATCGAAAATGTCCTCTAGTCTTCGTTCGTCGCCCCTCCATGGAGTGGCAGTCATCCCCAAAACGAACCGGGGTGCCAATTCCGACAATAGTTGGCGGAATCCGTTCGCAGGGGCATGATGTGCTTCGTCCACGACCACGAGCCCAAATCTTTCCCTTTCGTCTGCACCACGATTAAGCATGGACTGAAACGTCGCGACGGTAACGCCTCCTTGGAAACTTGGTTTTTCCGATCCTACCAGAACGTGGGTTGCTACACTTTTAGGCAAGTATGGCCACAACGACGCTTCCAGTTGGGGCACCAAGTCCAAAGATGGCGCAATGAGGAGAATTTCGTTCTCTGGTCTGTCATTGATCCACTGTTCGATAACCCCAGCGGCTACTCTAGTCTTGCCCAGACCAGTCGCCATCAACAAAAGCCCCTTATCCCCACCGCACATGATCTTGGAATTTATGGCGGTAATGGCCTGTTCCTGATATGGTCTCGGCTCGTTGCGCTGACTTGCATACTGTTGAAGCTTCCGGAAACGCTCCAGTAGAACTGTTCCGTCCCATAGGCAGATTCGCGTACCGATGTCCATTTCTAGTCTCTCGGCCCGTTGCATGGCGTCCTTGGAAAACGAGGCATTTGTTGCGACTACTGCGACTTCGGCTCCATATCTACCTATGGCAACTGCCACCTCGTCAACGACTTTTGCTCCAATAGCTTGGTTACGAGATCTATACTTGGATTGGATTACCCAAGTCCGTTCCTGCAAGTTTGCCACTACATCGGCGCCACCGTCCCCTGTACCTCCTACTAGCCTGACATCATCGAAGCCAGCGTGAATCAGGAAACGCTGAATGGCTCTCTCTAATGCCTGCCAAGGCCCTAGGCTGATTCGCTCAATGCCGAGGAAACCAGGCATCTATGTCCTCCATAACTGTAAGAGACGGCATCCGGCCTCTGCACGAGCCAACATGGTGCGGTTCTCTTCGCTTGTTCCATCACCAGGTTCAAAGGAAGCAGCCCAGACAATATCCCTGAGCGGGACCAGCAATTGGTCCATAATTTGTTCCCTGTTTGGTTCATCCACGTCCCGATAGGAGACTGCAAAGAACTTATCGTCCAACGCTAAATGAGGGTTCGAGGATATGAGCCTTATCACTCCATCATTACCCAGATACCGAGGGTATGTACCGCTTCGTATTACTTCCAAAACACGCTCTTTTCCTCCTCGATCTTTCCTCGCGACGTTTCTGGATATTACCAATAATTCCGCTTCTGTTACTACGCTGTCGTCGAGAGGTGACAATCCCGAGAGTTCCTCCACGAAATGTTGGATTAGTTCGTCTACAAGGGAGGCACATTGCTCTCGAATACTCGCGTAACTCCGATTGGACCAAGAGAAATACTTCTCTCTCAAGAGTTGGGTGATCTTCGAGATCGGCCACTCGCGCTGATTTGTGTTGCTCCGCTGGAGCAATTGAAATGCCAGTTCCTCGACGAGACAATCAACCGGCTCAGTCAATGTACTGGTAAAAAGCGTGTGGCGTGGGTCATAAAGCACTTCGACGCGATTACCAACAGGGGCGAATTCCATGTGGAGTTTGGATCGTAGAGAACCTGTCACCAGCCTAGATGTAGTTACTTCTAGGGTTGAGAAGCCTGGCATCTCTGGAATCGATACGTCTCTTGACAGGAAGACATCCTTCTCCTCTTGTAATTCGGGGGAATCTTGTGGTTCGGTGGATTCTCCTTCTTTGTCGCCTTCAGGTTCGATGGAGTCGTCGTCACTGCCTGGGAAGAGATCTCCTCCCTGTTGTTTAGGAGGGACGGGAATAGTGTTCGACTGTTTTGCTTCCTCGGCCTGTAGGACAGCTTCCCACCAGATGTTGTCAGACTGATAGTCTGGATCGCCTTCCCAAAACCTCGCCGCCCACTGTTGCGGCTCTGCATTGATTCCCTTCGGATTCCCTGGGACAAGCCACCTGAGACCCGCAGGATTGCCACGTCGATAAGCAGCGTGAAGTCGTGCCAAGGGTGATTCATTGGTATCAGGAAAGTTTAATCGCTGCCGAATTTGTGGGAGTATTGGTCCCAAACCATGGACTTCTTCGAACACCATTTGCCATTCGGCAGTGTTTCTGTCAAAAGAGTCCTTTTGGTGACTTGCAAGTGGGACGAAGTCGATGTTCAATTCCCCTACGATTCGTCCGCCCCAATGCTGTTGTTCAATCGGGTACTCTTCTAAGACGTCCCCATCATCGGGGTTTGTCCATGAGAAAAAAACCTTTGACCTGTTCTCGATCACTCGCCCGTTACGAATGAGATCTATCCCGTAATCCTTCTGGTCAAAGAACCTCTGGATTCCTATCCAGCCAGAAACTTTTCTGGCACGCATTCGAAGTTGGTCTTCAGAACCACAGGATGGACACTCTGTATCCTGGGAGATCAACCACACCCAGCAATCGTTGCAATACTGGCGTTCCCCCAAATCAACCTCAATTGGGATAACTGCCGGCACTCGCCCGAACCTGCTGCCGGCATTCACCCACCGTTTCTTGTCCCAGACACAGAACTCGCGAGCCTTTAGCTCTTGGCCCGCAACAGTCACCTTCAGGCTGATTTCCCGCATTATCTTGTTGTAAACTCGGCTCAGTTGATTGCGAGTCAACCTTAACCCGCCCGGAGATCGCAGATACTTGGCACGTTCTTTGTCAAGTTTCGATATTACTATCTCGGTTCCGTGCTTTCCTGTCTCGCTTGGGACCTTGGGGCGAGTCAAAGCTGGCACACGAAAGGTGTCCGATTTTTCCATTTCATCGAAATCTATACCAACTCCCCACCAATCTTCGTCATCCGCCCGCGTGGTCCACACCTCAGTCCTATTGCCAAGCCGCGCTGTCGCCACGTTAAAGCCCATCCCAAAGAGACCAAGCTTATCCACGGAATTATTGCCAGAAAAACCAGCACGAACTGCACGCTCCAACAACTCAGGATCCATACCGGGAGCGTTATCTGTAATCCTAATGGTCCCCATGTCGGCACTGATATCGGCGCTGCTAGGAATCTCAATGTTTACTTGGGGAAACATAACGCCTATGCCGCCTTGCTCTCTTCCCGTCAGGAAAGCATCTACCGCGTTGTCGGCCAATTCCGCGAGACACTGCCAAGGCTTAAAGTCCACTTGACCAAGCATTCGCAAGACTCTGGGCGATGGAGTCAGGTCAAACTGTTTGTCATTTTCCATGCGTCATCCTCCTGGGATTGTGGGGCAGCCTTGGACGATTAGCCCCGGGCTCCTTGGCAAAACTACACTCTGATGCAAGAACGCACTGGCTACACTTGGGACGACGTATCGAACAGGTTTTTGCTGCGAAATCCAATATGGCCCAATTTAGGGCTATTGAGTCTGGACAATCGACGACTCTGCTAGCCAAATCTTGTAGATATGGATCATACCTGATGTCCCTCAATTTTCTTGGCCCAAAATACCTTTCCAATACTCTGGCCATATTGGCGTCCAGGAGTGGTTGGGGATTGTTGTGGCAGAGTAGCATTATCGAGTTAGCGATGTATTGTCCTACGCCTGGAAGGGCTTCGAGTTGCTCGCGGTCTTTGGGGAACCTCCCGTTCCGCTTGACCATTTCCCGCGAAAGGTTCAGCAATGTTTTTGACCGCCTCCGCCAAAGCCCTACTGGGCGAATTAGTGCGATAAGTTCATGTTCGTCGGCGGTGGCCAACTGGGACCATGACGGGTACCGGGTGACAAAAATTGGGAAAAACTCAGCTACAGTTTCAGCACGGGTCCGCTGGAGCAATACCTCCGCTATTATCTTCTTGTAATTGGAAGCCGACCGTCGCCGCCATGGAAAACGTCGTCCGTGTTTCCGATACCACTCAAGTAATTTCGCGCGGAAGTGTTGGATAGAAAGTCCCGAAGAGTAAGATCGTTGCATCTGGCACATATATTTGAGAATCCGGGATAACGGCGGGGGTACAGCTGTTGTTCAGAAAATGGATCCTGCCTGATGGCTTCTCTAACTCCGAACACAAAAAGTCGCGCGCTCTGCCATGGTCACATCATGTTGGTCGTTTAACGCATCAGGGAATCGAAATACGGAAAATCGACTTTGCCCTCTCTGCTCTGACGGAATCCAGCCAAGTTGCTTGACAGGAGCAGGGCTACCCAGGAGTTGCTGATCGGAGGTATTGTTCGTGTAAGTTAGTGAAGAATGTCCCAATTGCTTCACCAACAAAGGGGGGGACAGCGTTGCCCGCCTGAGTGTAACGAGGACACTCAAGTGCCCGGCGTTTGCCACCAGTTGTGTATACGCCCCGGAATTGGAACCAATCGGGTATTGACTGTAGGCGAGCGTACTCCCGCACCGTAAGAATACGGGCTTCTGAATAGTGAATAAAATCATCCGGTAGCGTTGTCAGTGTGTGGGACGGCTGCCCCGGATCAAGTGGAACTGTGCAGTGTTTCTTCAAGCCGAATCGCTCTCGGTCAATCTTGTTAAGCTGAACACCTCTGCGACAAGTCGCCAAGATTTTGCTGAAGCGTGCAACCGTTTCCGGCCGGTGATTTGCTAGTCTATGGCTATCAGGTAAACCGCCGTCGAGATTAGATCGCATCAGGCGTTGGTAGCGTGTAGTAGGCGAGGCGTAGGTACCCTGCATGAATCTTGGAGAGTCCACACACTGTTTAGTGCCATTGACCGTTTCGAGGTCTGACAGAGCTTCCTCTACCGACACTGGACGATCCACGGGGAGTCCCTTGGATCGGAGGAATTCTGCGCGTAGGGCGTCCAAGCCTTTGAATGGGTCATTATCCTTAAGCGACGGTGATATACCTCGCCTCGCAGCCATCAGAAAGTATCTCGGACGGAGCTGTGGGACACCATAGTCTACAGCTCTCAACAAATCCGCCTGAACTTCGTAGCCAGCTTTGTGTAGGGCGCGGGCGATCCGCTGGGAATAAGGTTCAGGAGGCCTTCCAACCTTCGCTTTCTTCCGGGTCTTTTTGTCGAATTCCATCGTAATCCCGTGCACATTCTCAAGCAATATAAAAAGTGGCTGAACCGCCTCGACTATACGCATATAGGCTCGAAATAGTGAATTCCTGGCGTCCTCCTTGTTTCTTCTGCCAGCCAAAGAAAATCCTTGGCAAGGAGGACCTCCCACAATCATGGTGACCTTTCCACGTAGACGTAGCAATTGCTGCCAATACGTGCCTGCTACTCCTCCGACCGTACAAGGTTTCTTAGGAAACCACTCAGGCCACTCATACGTAGGGCCGTTCGTTCCTTCGATCAAGTTGTGGCTTAGAGTTTCAAAGGCCATAGCATTCTTTTCGACGGCAAAAATGCCGCGCCAGCCACTGGACATGAGGCCAAGAGACAAGCAACCTGCCCCTGCGAACAAGTCGATGAAAGTCCGCTCAGAATACGGTTCGTCGCCTGCGTCGCCCGAAGGGAACATCAAGGATCCATTGAGGTACTGTTGCCCGGCTAGCGTACCTGCCGCTTTGACTGTAGTGTCATCACGCCAAGAGCGACTCATATACGCCCTCCACTTCGCACCAAATTTGGTTTCTCAGAGAACAAGGCATCAACGGAGCAGCCAAATGCCTTGGCTATCTTGCATGTCGTACTCATTGATAGGTTGCTAACCCTTCTCTCCTCGCGCAAACACATCCGATGTACAATAGAATGCTACAGTCTTTGGCCCCCTTCTATTTATTACAGAACCTGTGCCAAGGCTAGTATAGGGGTGCAAGTAATGGGTGTCAATCTCTTGAGACGATACGGGTGCATCCAGATTTATTGCGGTGGTCATCCAAACAGTGGTGGTTTCAGCCCACGCAACAGTTCGGCCCCACTTGACGGACAATAATTCGGGATACACGCCCCCCTGTCCCCTTACCGGGGAAAATACACCTGAATCGGTCACAAAACGGCCAAGTATCGAATAGCGCAGAAGCCACTACTCCAGTAAGTCCATCACCCGCAAAAGAAAGTGCCCTCATCGCCATCTGACCACATCTTCCCCGGCTGCCCCCTACACCGAATCAAAAAAACGCCAAATCCCGTGAAAAACGCTTCAAATCTGTAATATACTCCCCCTAACTTAACGTCCTCCTGTCAGTGAAAATCCGCTACGCCTTTGGTGTTCTTCGCGACCCTTCGCGTAACTTCGCGGATCAAAGAAAGCTGTTCTCCGCGGACAAAAAAGGTGTTCTCCGCGGCCCTTCGCCGCTCCTTCGGTTTTGTCTAACACAACACGCACGGTTGGAGCAGTTCACTGGCGCCCAGTAGCCGGAACCGCCGTGATATTCCGGCAAAAGGGCCTCTATCCACCGATCACCGAATTCTGGTATTAACGACACCATCGCTGACTGCCGAAGCTGATGCGAAAAAGGGTATCTGAAGTGACACCGAGTTTCTCTATCGCGAAACCGGCTGCGCCGAACTATAAGGCGGCATAATCACCTATTATATCACACTCATATGTCATTGACGTGTCATTGTGCCCTGTTTTCGTGGCAAAATCGTGTCAATATCTTCAACATCCGTAACTTAGCGAGGAGAGGGGGGAGAAAGGAGAGAGTGAAGCCGTTTCCTAGGCCGGCGATTGGAACCGGAACTGACCGCCGTTCAGCTGGCGCGCCGTACCTCCAAATCCTTGCCGCAGAAGCGGCACACAATCGCCTCTCGCCTCACCAGCTCCGCGCAGTACGGGCAGCGCTTGGACCGGCCGCCTTGCAGGGATTGCGCCTCCATCGCCGGCCGGTTCTCGGGCAGAAAAATCAGCACGAGAAAGCTGAAGATTCCAAAGAGAAGCCCCAACAGGACCCAGCCAACGACGCTGCGCCCCTTTTTGCTGGCAATGATCCCGCTCAGGATAGGGAAGAGGACAAACCAGGCCAAAAGCGCAAGCTCCATCTCAACGCCTCGCCTTATTGATGACAAAAGCGGCAAGGCGGCGCTCGGTTTTCTGGATTGCGGCCTTGCCGCCTTCGTGTCTGATCACGCGATAGGAACAGGGGCGAACCCGGCGGCGGCGAAATGCCGGCGCCAAATCGGTGCAATATCCGACACAGCGCACCAGGTCGGTGTCCGTGTCACCTTGCCAACATACGGGGTTTTGCGGATACTTAAGGGAAGTCACGAGCCTCAATCTCGTGGCCTAGCGGGGCTTGGGGGGTGAGGTGTGACGGCCGCCCCCCGGTCCCGCGATTTTTTATCGTGGTAGGGGAACTCTACCACAACAAAAAATGTATGCAAAATTGGAATTGGGCAATTTCAAAAAGGTGGAGAGGGAGCGCGGCGGGACCTGGTGCTCGAATTGACCCTGGCCGGAAAGTCAACGCGTGCCATCGCAGCCGAGCTCGGCGTAGAACACAGCATCATTTTGCGCGATCTGAAGGCGCGGCTTGCGTTGATGCGCAAGGACAGCAAGGCGGATGAACGCCATCGAACTCCGCAGCAGGCGAGGACTCAGAGACCGGTCACGGTCCTGCGGCCGCCGCCGAACTGCAGTGGTCAGTGGTCAGACGCGGCGCTTCCTCAGCCGGCAGCTCCTTGTCCTCAATAGATGCGGTTGTGCAGGCGGTCCGTGAGCGGCAATTCAGCATCCACGGTGAGATCGGGCCACAAGTTGTCCAGGTAATTCGTGTCGAATTCATTGCCGGTGCGGTCAACGCGGCCGCCCGCGATCATCTCGCGCAGGGTGACGACTGCTACCTTCGTGTCGTCTGTTTGCGGCAGGACCGATATACCCCTGGCGATGTTCTCGAACGCCTGCTGGCTGCGGCGAGCTGTGTCGTCCGCTCGTAGTTGAGACGCCAGCCCCGGGTCTGCTGCAATCCCGGCGCCACCTCCTCCAGCACGCACCGGTCTGTGCGCCCGACGAGGATTCGCACCTTTTGCAGGGGCGGCAGTTGGTCGGCCGCGGCCTGAAAGCCGCTGACGAAAAAGTAGCCGACTGCGATGTCGGCCCGCTCCGAACTGGAGAGCATTTGCTGGAGTCGGTCGATAAGGGGCGGGAGGGACTGCAGAAGCTCGCTCTCGGACGCGCGGCGGACGGTAGTGAAGCCATCCTCCTTGACCAGCCAGCGTATTTCGTCAAGCTCCGCCCCGTTGAGGAAATCGGGCGAGTGGGTGGACACGAACACCTGGCCGCCGCGCTGAGCGTAGGCGCGGAACTCCTCCACCAGTTGCCGTATCAACGCGGGATAGAGTTGATTCTCCGGTTCCTCGACCGCCCAGCAGCGGGTGTGGGTTTGGGTCGTAGAGCAGGACGAGGTAGACAAACATCTTAATCGTCCCGTCGGATACATGGCGGGCGATGAACGGATCCTTGAAACTGCCATCCTGAGTGTCGCCGTTTCGTTGAAGCAGTCCACTGGATACTGCACGCCGGCGCCCAGTGGCGTGAACTGCCAGAGAGCTATGGCAAGTGGAACAGCGTCTTCAAGTACTCTGCTCTGGCTCAAACAAAATGTCAACGAGCCCTACATTGCCGTGAACTATTCAAGCTCGCTTTGGGGATTTGAAGAAAACGAGTCGTTGTCCCGCAATCAATCAAACCGCCGTCCGGCCCGTGGTGGTAGGGCACGGACGGCGGCTCACATACGTCAGGGGTGTTGCTGTGTCCGGCGTACAGGTAATGCGTCAGCGCGCAGAAACGTCGCTGTCAGCGCGATTCAGTAGGCGCGCTCCATTCATCACGAAGTTGTAGTGAACCTCACATTTACCCCGGCCGAAGTCCCATCACTGCTGCCCATCTTACAGGTGACGGTGTAAGTCGTGCTCGCCGTCAGACCGCTCATGCTGACCGAGCCGCTCGTCGGGTAGTGAGGAAAACTGCTCTGATCAGCAACTGTCCCATTGGCTGCAACGACAACGTACTCCATCCAACCCGCAGAACCGCCGGAAGTGTTGGGCCGGTAGTTCAAAGTGGCGGACGTTGATTGAATGTTGCTGACCGACACGTTGGTCGGCTTTCCAGGCGGATTAGTTGTTGGCGGTGGAGTTGTGCTTCCACTTCCAGAGTCGCCCTTGTCACCCTTGTCACCCTTGTCGCCTTTGGGGCCTTGGAGCCCTCGCGGTCCTCGCGGCCCCTGAGGTCCCTGGGGACCTTGCGGGCCTTCAGGACCTTCTGGCCCCTGAATCCCCTGTAGTCCCTGATCGCCTTGCAGACCTCGCGGCCCCTGTGCTCCTTGAAGCCCCTGTGGACCTTGCGGTCCCATCAGGACTTCTTCGGCCCACTTGACACGCGGATCAGCGGTTTCAGTGACGGGGTCCTGCGCACTGTTGGCGTGAGCCCCGTTGGCGATCAGCGCCCGGTACAGCTTGCCGTCGCTGCCGATTACGCGGGCATGCGCCGAATAGTTCCCCGTCGAACTCCACGGGAGGATGCCATTCGCTTTGAGCTCGGTCACAGTGGCATGAAGGCCATCAATCTTCTTGACCGCGGCAAGATTCTGAGATACTTCCCTGAAAAACTCCTGAACTACGTTCATGCTCGCCTCCTACTTTACGCCAAAGACCACGAAGTAAAACGTGCGAGCGGTCCCGGTGTGCGCTCCGTGCTGCAGCTTGACGTTGATGCCGTCGTTCCGTTCTGTAATGGTCATCCGGCCGTCAATGTTCGGGCTCGGAACCACGATTGCTCTACACACGTCGCCCAGGGCATCGCCGGGCAGCCTGATTTCATACGTGTAGTCGCCCGACGTGCCGGTACGCCGGCAGTTAGCGGTGTCTACGCCGTATGGGGCAGGGCTGGTGATAAACGAGCCGTTTGAACCCATCTGCCCCCACGCCAAAGGCTTGAATTCCGCCGCCGGCGCTGGCACTTCCCGTTCCCACACTTCACGCGGATCTGCCGTTTCTGTGGTCGGGTCCTGCGCGTTCGTACTGGACGGCCCGGTGGCCTGCAGCGCCTTGTAGAGAACGCCGTCACTGCCTACCGTGCGCGCATTTGCCTTGTAGTTCTGGTCCTCATTCCACTCAACGATGCCACGCTGCCCCAGGTCCTTAATGAAGGCCAGGATGTTGTTGAGTTGCGTGAAGAACTGTTCCATAACGCCCTGAGGCGACGACGTAAGACCGTGCGGTCCAGATGGTGACTGCTGTGCCATTTCTCAAAACTCCTCTATTGTGAGCGGGGAAACCCTCCCCGCAGGGTTACATCCAAAGTGATTTGCCGTCCCGCCCCTCCCCAGCCAATTCCACAAGGAGGAAGATGATGGCTACGCGTTCAGCGTACGGTGTGATCTCGTTGAACGGAATGTAGACCGCGTCAACAAGCCCATTCGGCTCATTCCCTTTGACGTCAACGCGGCAACCGCGGCCGGCGTGAATCCTTGTACGTGAAATCCCAGTTTGCTCACTGCTGTCTCTCCTGAGGAAAGTCGATGTCCGGTCTCCAAATGGGCGCCGTAACGGTTCTGCCTTCGCTCTCCTTCGCTTGTTGACTCTGGTCCTCGAACTTTTCGAACAACCCGTTTATCGCCGTGCGGAGATTCGTAGAGATTGCCCCGACAATCAAAAGCAGGATGTTTTCGAGCAGCTCGGCCTGGGCGGGCCTGAATACGATCAGGATCAGGGCAATGCGATTACCCTTGATGGCAGCAGATTCGCCAATCGCCGTCAGGAAGCGGGCGGCGTCTGCGGTGCGAAGAACGGTGAGAGTGCCGGTCCCGTCCTTTCGCCTGCTCAGGCGCGCCCGAAGCTACTTGCCGTAAACCGCGAAGTAGAAGGCCCTGGCAATGCCATCGTGAACGGTGTTCGCATTCACGCGCTTCTCGAACTGCACGGTGAAGCAGGGCGGATCGGACGGGATGATGGGGATGAGCGTCACGTCGGTCACGTCGACAATCGAGTGCGCCTGCACGTGGTACTCATTGTCATCCACAGGCACGTCCAGAATGACGGTGTACAGGTAGCTGTCGGAATCCGCGCCGGACCTCGTCACGCTGCTGACGCCCCACGACTCTCCGGTCACGAGCGTGCCGTCGGCATGAACGTGCCCGCCGGCGATGGCGACGCCCTCATAGGAGGGTTCTGGACTGTCCAGTTCCCAAACCGTGCGGGGATCGTTCGTCTCGGTGACAGGGTCTTGAACTGTGAACGACGGCCCAGTGGATGCCAGAGCCTTATAGACCTTGCCATCCGAGCCGATGACACGGGCGTGCTTGACGTAGTCAATCGTGTCTTTGTAGTACCCTCCGCCAGAACTCTCGATCCAGACCATCCGACTGCGAAGATCGGAGAGTCTGTTTAAGCCGGAGGACAGGTCGTTAAGGAAAAACTGTAGCGCGGCCGCCGTGACAGCGTGCGGAATTATGGCATTAGCCCAGCCGCCAGCGGTCTTGACCTGCAAGCGGCCCTCTTGCGCATTGTAGACAACAGTGCCGTTATCCGCCGCCGATAACTGGTCAAGGTCGGCGTTGGTCAGGTCCAAAAAACTGATGAAAGAATAGTCGGGCGGAGTCGGACCGAATATCCGCGGCGGGTCAACGGGGGGTGGTACAGGTGGCGGTGTAGCCATTGTTGTTTGTCCTTGTGTGTGAGTACTTCTGCTGTCCGTTTATGTTGGTACTGCTGAGAACTGCCTGCTTAATTTATGATTTTCCAGGCGGCAACGTACCGCCCGGCGCTTCGCTGTTATTCGGCTGTCCGCGTGTCCCTGCGCAGTCGACGAGACCGCCGCGCGCAATGATGAGGCCGATGCGGTCCACCGCGTCCAACTCGCAAACGCGAGCGCGCGAAAGTCCCTCAGCGGTGCCTGCATCCGCGTCAAAAAGAGCGCGAAAGTGTAATCTGCGTATTTGGGGAGCTGTCACAAAGACCGAATCCCTGCCGAGGATAGTCTTGATGCGCGTCGCCGGCCGCTTCGAAGCCGTTGATCTCGCCGATGAGGGCAACTATTTTGCCATCGGGTCGAGTTGGCGCGAGGAGTTCATACGGACATTATACGAACAAACGTTCTATTTGTCAAGGCCTGGATGGAAATTGGATGAAATTTGGGTGCATCCCGGATTTTTGAGAGGCGGAAGGGAGTTAGACTTGTAGCAGGAGAAAAGGAGAGGAGAGCAAAATGAAACGAGAAGAGGCGAAGGTTATGCGTGGTGCGGAGGAAATGTTTGAGGCGAACAGGCTCGGCAGGCATTCCCTTTCCCCGGTAACATCCTTGTCAGCACCGGGTAGTGGTCACAAAGTAAGTGGTGAAAGTCAGGAGGAGTTGACCGCCAAGTTGTGGTCAATGATAAACCAGTTGGTGACCATATGATGGTAGGCATCGCTCTTTGAGAATGAGAGTGTTTTGCGAACCTATAAAACATATATTCAAGTGTCAAATTGCACCTCCCCACAGCCCGGCCTTATTTAACAAACAATAATATGAAATATAATACATCCCCCCAAAAACATGACAAAACCTGCCAAAACCCTTCAGTGCTTCACTATTGAGCCGTTGAAGCGAACGGCTCATTGACCTTTTGCTGAACAGCGATTTGCGGGAGCAAAGTGCGGCTGATCCCCGCTTTCACGCAAGGGACTTCCCAGTGGCCTTTGGTGTTCTTCGCGGCCCTTTGCGGCCCTTCGCGGATGAAAAAAGGTGTTCCTCACATCTACCCTCCACCCGAAAAATTGACTTTTCTCCCGCCGCAACCTATAATCGTCTGCGTAAACAGAGAACGGCAGCGCACCGGAAGAGTACCCACGCGCGCGAACGGCCAGAGAGACGCCCTCCCGGCTGAAAGGGGCGTCCGTTAACGCAGCGCATCTGACGACCGAAACACCGCTGGACCAGTGCCGGAGTCGCAGAGGGGAATGTCGCCGGGAAGGCCGGGAGAGTGAACAGGCGCCAGGCATAGCTCTCCCCGGGTCCGCCCGTTATCGCGGCAGAGAGAGCCGGCAACAACCTTGCCCGCTAACCAGGGTGGTACCGCGGAGTCACTTCGTCCTTTGGATGAAGTGGCTTGTTTTTTTGCCCGGCGCTCACACGAAAACCGCTGATGCAATGACCGTACACCTGAACCGACCGGCCAGCCGCCCGACGACGGCGAACTACTGATGGGAGCACTGCGAACAATGACAACGACAACTCGGCCCCGAACGCGTGAGGAAATGCCCAAGGTCTACGAGCCGCGGCAGTGGGAAGAGAAACTCTACGAATGGTGGGAGTCGATGGGCTTCTTCCGCCCCGAACAGCAACTTGAGAGCGGACTCGCCGACCCCGACGCCCCGCCCTTCGTCGTCTCCATGCCGCCGCCCAACGTGACCGGCGCGCTCCACCTCGGCCACGCCATCACCAGCGCCGTCGAGGACATGCTCATCCGCTACAATCGCATGGCCGGCCGGCCCACGCTCTGGGTGCCCGGCACCGATCACGCCGGCATCGCCACCCAGAACGTCGTCGAACGCAAACTCGCCGAAAACGATACCACCCGCCACGACCTCGGCCGCGAACGCTTCCTGCAGGAAGTCTGGGCCTGGAAGGACGAATATCACGGCCAGATCAGCGGGCAGCAGCGCCGCATGGGCATCTCCTGTGACTGGACCCGCGAACGCTTCACCCTTGACGACGGCCTCAGCGACGCCGTCCTCGAAGCCTTCATCCGCCTTTACCAGGACGGCCTCATCTACCGCGGCAACTATCTCGTCAACTGGTGCCCCCGCTGCGAGAGCGCCATCAGCGACCTCGAAGTCGAACACGAGCCGGTCGACGGCAGGCTCTACACCTTCCGCTATCCGCTGCGCGCGGCCAGCGCCGCCGAATCTCCGACCAACCACGTCGAGGTCAGCACGACCCGGCCCGAGACCATCCTCGGCGACACCGCCGTCGCCGTCCATCCTGACGACGAACGTTACGCCAATCTCATCGGCAAGACCGCGCTCGTGCCCATCCTGGCGCGCGAGATCCCCGTCATCGCCGATGACCACGTCGACCCCAAGTTCGGCACCGGCGCGCTCAAAGTGACGCCAGGCCACGATCCAAACGACTACCTCATCGGCCAGCGTCACAATCTGCCCCATGTAAACATCACCAACGAGGACGGTACGCTCAACGCCGCCGCCGGCCCCTACGCCGGGCTGGACCGCTTCGAAGCCCGCGAGAAACTCTGGCGGGACATGGAGGCGGCCGGCCTGGTCGTCGGCGACAAGCCGCACGTCCACGAAGTCGGCCACTGCCAGCGCTGCCACACCATCGTCGAGCCCCTCCTCAGCACCCAGTGGTTCGTCAAGGCCAAGCCCCTGGCCGAGGCCGCCGTCGCCGCCGTGAAAGACGGGCGCATCAAGATCGTGCCCGAACGCTTCGAGCGAAACTACTACCACTGGATGGAAAACATCCGCGACTGGTGCATCAGCCGCCAGCTCTGGTGGGGCCACCGCATCCCCATCTGGTACGGGCCCGACGGTCATCAGTTCGCCGCGCGCAGCGAAAGCGATGCCCTTGAGCAGGCCATCGAACGCTACGGCGAAGCCGTCGAGCTGGAGCAGGACGAAGATGTCCTCGACACCTGGTTCAGCAGCGCCCTCTGGCCCTTCAGCACCCTCGGCTGGCCCCAATTCGAAGAAGACGAAACGAGTAGTGGGACAGACGACTCCCGCTCCTCACTTCTCACTCCTCACTCCTCCGACCTGTCCCGTTTCTACCCCACAACCGTGCTCGAAACCGGCTATGACATCCTCTTCTTCTGGGTCGCCCGCATGATAATGATGGGCCTCTACTTTACCGGCAAGGTCCCCTTCCACTACGTCTACCTGCACGGGCTCGTCCGCGCCGAAGACGGCCGCAAGATGAGCAAAAGCCTGGGCAACGCTCTCGATCCGCTCGACCTGATCGGGACCTACGGCAACGACGCCCTCCGCTTCACCCTGCTCACCGGCAGCACGCCCGGCAACGACATGAAGCTCAGCGTCACCCGCATCGAAGCCAACCGCAACTTTGCCAACAAGATCTGGAACGCCGCCCGCTTCGTGCTCATGAATCTGGAAGCGGATGACGTGGCCTTGAGCAATGGGGACGGAATCCACGACGTCACCTACGCCTTGCCCGCCCGCGACGCGCAGACGCTCGCCGACCGCTGGATTCTCAGCCGTCTCAACGCGGTGCAGACCCACGTGACCCAGCTCATCGAAAACTGGCAGCTGGGCGAAGCCGGCCGCCAGCTCTACGAGTTCCTCTGGAGCGAATACTGTGACTGGTACATCGAAGCCGCCAAGCCGCGCCTCTACGGCGGCGATGCCGCTGAAGCCGCCGCGACCCGCCAGGTCCTCGCCTACACGCTCGAGCAGTCCCTGCGCCTGCTCCATCCCTTCATGCCCTACGTCACCGAAGCGATATGGAGTCATCTGCCCGGCGTTCCCGATCAGGCCGAGTCTCTGATGACGCAACGCTGGTCCCGGCCTGCGCAAAGCCGCGACGCCTCCGCCGAAGACGACTTGGGCCGCATTCAGGAGATCGTCCGCGCCATCCGCAACGCCCGCGCCGAATACAGCGTCGAGCCCGGCCGCCGCATCGCCGCCATCTTTGCCGGCAGCGGCCGCAGCCTGGCCCGGGACAACCTGGACCTGTTCACCACCCTTGCGCGCCTCGACGAGTCCCAGGTTACAGTCGAACCCAGCGCCGGCGGCGCCGATTCCGGCCCCTCCGTCCAACTCTCCGCCGGCGGCATCACCACCTACCTGCCCCTCGCCGGCATGGTCGACCTCGAAGCCGAGCGCAAGCGCCTGCAGAAAGAGCTCGACAACGTCGACAACCAGATCAGCCGCGCTACCGGCCTGCTGAGCAACGAGAACTTCGTCGGCAGGGCCCCGGAGCAGGTGGTGCAGCGCGAACGCGACAAACTGGAAGACCTGAACGCCCAGCGAGACCAGGTCGCCGCCAGCCTGGAGCAGCTTGCAACCTAATCGTGCATCGAGTCTTACGGGCGAAAGATCAGGGTCACTTTTCGCCCTTTGTCAGTCAGGGCAATTGCATCCAAATGTGTCAACTTCCCGAAAGACTGCCCGGAGTGTAGGGGCAGGCCTTGTGCCTGCCCTCGTGCAGGCTCTATGTCCGTTCCTCGAAAACGCCCTTCGTGGAC
The DNA here is from genome assembly GCA_009841235.1 of Caldilineaceae bacterium SB0661_bin_32. GTDB lineage: Bacteria > Chloroflexota > Anaerolineae > Caldilineales > Caldilineaceae > Bin5. The sequence continues at coordinate 19,639 of VXMH01000108.1, forward strand.
TCTCTGGCTAACTCCGGCAGTATCGGCAAAACAAATTAGATGCGATTGCCCTGGTGTTTCAGTTGACCGTGCTAAGGAATGGTCGCCCTGTGTGGTAGAATTCCCATAGAGACGCACAACATAAAGGAGTGTGACATGGGCATGGACACAGTAACACTTCAGTTACCAGCCACCCTCTACGCAAAGGTAGAGGAGCTTGCAGTCGATGCAGAGACCAGTCCGGACGACCTCCTCGCGTCGCTTATAGAAACGGCCCACCAGAGGCGCACTTGGTTGCGAGAGCTGAACGAGCTACGCGAGCAAATTAAGCGCGACGGTGGTCTGAATATCGGATCCAGCCGGGAGGAGGTCGTCGAGCAATTGCGCCAGACGAGACGAGAGATCTTTGATGCCGAATACGCGCATCTGTATCGATAGCAGTATCTTTATCCCGGTCTCGTTCTTGACCCATCCCAGTTTCGCACAAGATATCAGTCAGACACTCTTTGACGTTCCTTACTATGATCATTAGGAAACTCTATTCGCCCTCTGATTAGGCCAAATGGGGCAGGCTGAAACGCGAGTCGTAAACACAGCCAGATCGTTTGTGATAATTTTGACAATGTACTTGCCCCCTGCTATACTCTGATCGACTCTATCGAACGATGCTTCACAGTCCTGCCAGGCATTGATTCCCGTACTTTCATGCCTGCCGGCAGGATGAGAATGGGGCGAGATGCAGGACCGGCTTTCCGCATCTCCAAGGAGACCAGTCACAATGGCCGAAGTCAACCAGGCATGGCTCGACAGAGTGAATCGCGCCCGGCAGTCGGCCGCCGAACGCATCGGCGTCGACGTGAGCGAAATGCTGCCGCCGCGCGATGGCAGCACGGGTGAAGCCGCAGAGGCCGCTCCTTCAACCGAAGCAGCCGCCCCGCAGCCTGAACCTGCCGCCGTTGCCGCCGCAGCAGCGCCCGAGCCAGCCCCACAACCAGAACCCGCAGCCGCCGCCCAAGCAGCGCCGGTCGCCGCCGCAGAGGTTGCGCCCGCAGAAGCGTCCCCGGCGGCAGACGCCGCGGCTACAGTTGAGGCGCAGACCCCCACAGCCGTCCAAAGCAATGGCAGCGCTGCCGCTGCAGCCGCAGACAGAGTGGCTCCCGTCGGCCGCGCCGCCGTTCTCGAAAGTTTCGAACCCGGCCAGGAAGGCATTAACCGCCGCGAATTTCTTTCCTACGCCTGGGGCGGCGCCCTGACCCTTCTGACGCTGGAAAGCGGCCTCGCAACCTACCAGTTCATGTACCCGCGCTTCCGCGAAGGTGAGTTCGGCGGCAAGTTCCTTCTCGGCGCCGCCACTGTCCTGCCCCAGATCGGCATCGACCCGGAAGGCAACTCTACCGGCAAATTCTGGCTCATCAATACCGACGACGGGCCGCGCGCGCTCTACATGGTCTGCACGCACCTCGGCTGCCTGTACAAGTGGGAGCCTTCCAACAACCGCTTTGAATGCCCCTGCCACGGCTCCAAATTCAACCGCGAGGGACATTATATCGAAGGCCCCGCGCCCCGCTCCCTGGATCAGTTTCTGGTAGAAATTGTCGAGGACGGCTCTATCGTCGCGACGACCGAAGACGCAGGCGATTTCATTTCGGCTCCAGCCCTGCCTTCGCCTGATGCGGAAGTCGTCGTGGACACAGGCAAACGCTTGCAAGGGAAGCCCAAAGCGCTGTCACCGGCCAAGGCGGTGCCTTCTTAGTCCTAATCCTGCACCTGGGGCACTGCCGCCTTATAGGGAGTACGCAAGTTTTCCGCGTGATCCCTGACAGGAGAATTCGGACAAAGTGACAGTCCAACAATGTCTGAGGCAACAAGAAGCCTGGAGTAAAGCAAGAGGACCAGCGGACGCCGAGCAGATTGCGCCTCTTGATCGCGCCTCATTTCCCGGCTCTCACTCTGCAGGCATCAATGCTGGAAACGGGGGCAAGAATCGCAGGGAGTTTCTGACTTACATCTGGGCCGGCACACTGGCGGCGATGACCGTGGGAACTGGACTGGCCGCCTATCAGTTCCTTTACCCGCGTCGACCCGCTAACGAATTCGGAGGCAGGTTCTTTCTTGGGGCCGCTTCCAATTTGCCGCCGGTCGGAAGTGACCCGAAAGCCAATGTCGATGGCAGGTTCTGGCTGGTCAATACTGAGGATGGACCGCGTGCCTTCTACAACCTGTGCACCCATAAATGGGGCGACATGTGGATAAAGTACAGGTGGGATCCTACGCGAGCCCGCTTTGAGTGCCCCGCATGTGGAGCAAAGTTCAGCCTGCAAGGGCATTACATAGAAGGCCCTGCCCCGCGCTCACTGGATCAGTTCATGATTGAAATTGTCACAGGCCGCAAGGTTGTTGCTAAGACGATGTTCGCAGAAGACGCAATTGTGTCACCCGGAGTACCTTCTTCCGAAGCGGAGATAGTTGTTGACACAGGCACGATTATTGAAGGGTTGCCGCGTACGGCCAGTCCATTGTTGAAGGGATACCGAGGCTAGAAGCAGAGCGTCCTCAACCTGAGTTCATCTTACCAGGAGACGATAGATCCAGATGGGACTCCAAGAAAACATTCGCGATAAAGGAGTTCTCGGCGCGGTCGCTGCCCAGGCCGACGACGTTTTCACCCGCCTCACCGCCGGCATCGACGCCGGCGAGTTTCGCCGCATGTTGCAGGGCGAACCGCCCGGCCGCCCCAACCCGCGCCTCAAGCCCCATAGCGAAGGCTTCCTGCTCCACATCAAACCCACCTACTATCACGAGAGCGTGACCCGCTTCACCCATACCTACCGGCTGGGTCTGCTTTCGACCTACCTCTTCATCGTCGAGACCATCACCGGCATCCTGCTGATGATCTGGTACGCGCCCTCGCCGGAACGCGCCTACGTCGACATGATCCTGCTCCTGACCAATATCCCCTTCGGCCAGTTCCTGCGCGACATGCACCGCCTCGGCGCCGAAGCCATGGTGGCTATCGTCACCCTGCACATGGTCCGCTGCTATCTGACGGGCAGCTATAAACCGCCGCGCCAGTTTACCTGGTTCACCGGCGTGCTGCTGCTCGTAATGACCCTTTTCCTCAGCTTTTCCGGCTATCTTCTTCCGTGGGACCAGCTGGCCTTCTGGGCCGTCACCATCGGCACCTCCATGGCCGAGGCCGTGCCCCCCGCCGTCGTCGGCGAGACCGTCAACCTGCTCGCCCGCGGCGCGCCGGACATCGGCGCCAATGGACTCCTGCGCTTCTATCTGCTGCACGTGCTTTTCCTGCCGCTGCTGCTGATCCTCTTCTTCTTCGTCCACTACTATAAGGTCGTCCACTTCGGCATCAGCCTGCCCGCCGACGAAGAGGAAGTTGGCGAGGATACCGCCAACCGCGTCCCCGCCGACAAGCGCGTCTACTACCTGCCAGACGTTCTGGTCGACGAGACCAGCTTCCTGACCGTCATGACGGCTCTCCTCATCGTCCTGACCGTCTTCTTCTTCCAGGCTCCCCTGGAGCATATAGCCAACCCGCAATCAACGCCCCTGCATACCGTCGCGCCCTGGTACTTCTACTGGCTGCAGGGGCTGCTCAAAATCGCAGACAAGTTCATCGCCGGCGTCCTGCTGCCCGGCGTGCTCCTCGTCCTGCTGATGGCCATTCCTTATCTCGATTACAACCCCAGCCGCCGCGGCAAGGACCGCATGGTCGCCATCGTCGCCGGCATCGGCGCGGGCGCCGTCATGATCATCTGGAGCTGGATGGGCACGCCCGAATACGCCGTTGAGGGCGCCCCCTCGGTCGAAATCGTTCAGGACGTGATGCCCGAAGAAGGCTCCGGGCTCTCCCGTGAAATCGGCTACAAGCATCTGCCGCTCGGCGTCTGGCGCACCGACGAAGAGTACGACGTGCACGACCACGAATTCATGGAGCTCCTGCACGAATTTAACAGTGCCGTCGACTACTACCGCCGCGCAGACCCCGACTTCAACGCGCCCATTGGCATATTGACGATCACCCAGGCCCAGCCCAAACTCAAGAAGTTGAACTGGGAGATCACCTGGTTCTCCGCCGATGGAAAAGAAGGCGAATACAAAAAGACCTTCTGGCTGCACGAAGACTCCCTCTACTGGGAGCAGTACGGCTGGAAGCACCTGTTCATGGGTTACGTTGCCGACGGGTGGAAGAGTCTGTCCGGCGCTCTTGCAGGAGAGTAATACAGCGACTATGCACCGTCTCTACACAAGGTCTCCGATCGCCAAAATAATGTGGGGCATCCTGTCCTCACTGGTCGGCATCATCGCGCTGCTGATGGTCCTGGTAAGCGAGAACCCGCGCATGGAAGCGCAGACCATCAACTGGGAAGGCCGCTCCATCGAAAACGGCGCCAAGCTGTTCTCCGACAACTGCGTCATCTGCCACGGGCCGGATGGTAAGGGAATTCTGGGCAGGGGGCCGGGACTGAACAGCTACTACTTTTTCACCGACACCGGACGCCTCAAGGATGTTGGCTGGGTCGGCTCGCTCGAAGACTACGTGAAGCTGACAATCGCCGCCGGCCGCCCCAGCAAGACGGAGAGCCAGTGGCCGGAGGTCATGCCCACTTGGGGCGGACAGTTCGGCGGGCCGCTGCGCGGCGACCAGGTTGTTGATCTGACCAAATTTGTAATGAACTGGGAAGGATCCGCCCTGGCCCAGACACCGGACGAAGACCCGTTCCAACCCTTCGAAGACGTCATCAGACCCACTGAATTCCAAAACACGGCCTATATCCTGCTCAGCGAAGAAGAGCAGGCCGCCGCCCTCGAAGAATACAGGGCCCGCAACATCCGCTCGCCCCAGGAAATCTGGACGGGCGAAGCCTGCTTCGCCTGTCACAATCTCGAAGAGAGACAGGTCGACGTCTACGGCCAGAACGGCCCCAACATGGCCGACCTCTATGAACGCGCCGGCAGCCGCGTCGAAGGCATGACGGCCGAAGAGTACGTCTACGAAAGCATCGTCAACCCCGCCGCGTACCTGGTTGAAACATACGAACAGGCCGGTAAGATGCCGCAGAACTTCGCCGAAAAGCTGAGCGAAGACGAGATCCAGGCCCTTGTCGCCTGGCTGCTCAATCCCGACCGGGAGCAATAGCGGAGGAGCAGAGAGCGAGGGGCGTGGAGAGGTTGTTGCGTGACAAGCGCGAGCCCCCAACGTTTCCGAAACCGCCGCCACGCCGGCGCGCTGCTCGGGGCCATGCTCCGAGAGTTGGATGCTGTCAACCCTCTGGTACTCGGCCTTCTGCGGGGAGGCGTACCCGTCGCCTGCGAGGTCGCCCGCGCCCTGAATGCGCCCCTTGACGTCTGGCTCGTTCGCAAGCTCGGCGTGCCGGGCCAGACCGAACTGGCCTTCGGCGCCATTGCCGAAGGCGGCGTCCAGGTGATCAACAAGAAGGTTGTCGCCCAACAGGGCTTGGACAAGGATCGTATCCGGAAGATCTCGCGTCGGCAGCAGCATGAACTTTCCCGCCGCGCCCGCCTCTTCCGCCGCGGCCGTCCGCCCGCTCCCATCAAGGGCCGCACCATCTTCCTGATCGACGACGGCCTGGCCACCGGCGCCTCCATGCGCGCCGCCATCCAGGCCTTGACCCATCGCCAGCCGCGCGAAGTCGTACCAGCCGTTCCCGTCGCCCCTTCCCGTACCATCGCAGAGCTGAATTCTCAAGCTGCGACAACGGCCGACGGCTCCGAGCCCTCGCGCGCCAATCTCGTCAGCCGCGCCGTCGCCCTGCTTTCACCGGCCCCGTTCTGGGGAGTCGGCGCCTGGTACGACGACTTTCGCCAGGTCAGCGACGAGGAAGTCACCCGCCTCCTGGCCGTCCACGCCTCTTCCGGCAGCGCCTCAAAGTGACTGGCAACGGCTCTCTTCGCGATGGGAAGTGAAGTCCGTGTTACTTGGACTGAAACGCTGCCCATACTGATACTTGCCGCGGACTTGGGGGAATCCCACATCGATTGATTTCCCGATAAGGCCGATATTTTTTTCACTTGACACCTGCCTCTTTAGCCATATAATCTAACAATCCCCTCCAAGTTCATCGGTGGGCGTTCAAAATCCAAAGGAGACGCAACCATGCAACGTACTCTATCAAGACGTGACTTCCTGAAAACCGCGGCCTTGACGGGCGGCGCGACTGCATTGGCCGCCTGCGTGGCCCCCGCAGCCCCAGACTCCGAAGGGGCAGAGAGTGAAGTCGCGATGGCCCCGGTCGAGATTCAATGGTGGTCCTTCCCCCTCGGCCTGCCCGGCGATATCCTTCCGCACGGGACTTGGGAACAGGAGAGGGCCGACGAATACAGCGATATGACCGAGGGCGTTACCATCAGCTACCAGGCGGTGGGCTGGGACTCGATCGTCAAGGTTCAGACCTCAATCGCATCCGGCAATCCTCCCCATACAGTCCTGCGCGCCAGCGTTGACGGCATCATCCAGGCCCTGCAATCCGACGTTGCCGTAGAGATCGAGCTTCCCCAGGAGTTCCAGGATGACCTTCCCGCAGGCTGGTACGAAGGCATGCACTTCCGGGGCAAGAACTACATGGTGCCCTTCTATACCCTCGCCAACGGCATGGCCCTCAACCTCGACATCGTGGCGGAGGCCGGCGTAGACCACCTGCTTCCCCAGGCCCCGGAACGGACCTGGAACTTCGACGACTACCTGACGATGATGCAGGCCTGCACCTTCGAACGCGATGACGGCTCGCAGGTCTGGGGCGCCGTGTTCTCGGCCGCGGAAACAAATCCGTTCTTCTACTGGCCGGACCAGGTCCTCAGCTGGAACTGGGGGACCGACACCGTGGAGCTCCGAGACGGCCAGTGGGTCTGCAAGCTGGCCGAAGAGGAAGGTATCGCCTGGCTGCAATGGCTGCAGGACCTCTACTTCGTGCACGGCGTCATCCCCAACCCGAACGGCCTCAGCGCCAGCCGCTGGGACTACTTCTTCCAGAAGTCCCTCCTCGGCGGCATCGGCCCCAGCATCGGCTGGTCGCAGCGTCCCGGCGTCGAAGTCGATCCCGATACGCTGGTCGTCACCGATACCGAGCGCGACATAAGATGGATCTTCGTCCAGCCCCCCACCAATCCAGGTGTACCGCACTCTCTCTACTGGGGCGGTCCGATGCTGGACGTCAACTCGATCGTCTACCGCGCCGGCGGAGCCAATGAAATCGGCCCCTCAATCGACTTTGCGCTCTGGCTCTCCAACCGGGAGAACCAGAAGTGGATAGCACAGTACCTGCTGCCCGCTCGCGTCTCTGCAGTTGAAGGCGTCACCAACCCCATGCTGGAATGGCACTACGAGCACTACATTCCCTATGGACGGCAGCGAGCCTCCGCCCACGGCGGCCGCGCACGCGAGACCGTCGAGCAGCTCGAGCTGGTGCATCAGAAGATCTTCCTGCCTGTTCCACCGGAAGAGGCTGTACAGGATTTCTGCACCACCATCGCAAACCTGGAATGGTACGTGTAGCGTTCCAATACAAGCACTGCGTATTGCATTCACCTTAAGGTCGCCCTGCAATACGCAGTGCCCCCATAAAAATGACAGATCGAGTAGACAAAATCGGCAGCGGCCTGCGTACAGGGCCAAAGACGTTCCCGTGGCCGCGCTTGACCATCTCTCAGTCGGAGAAGCTGTGGGGCTACCTCCTCATCATGCCCTTCATGGCCTTCTTCGTCGTCTTCTTCCTCCTGCCGTACGGCATGGTAATCTGGTTGAGCGTCGTCGATTGGCATCCGCGCGGGGTCACCGAGTACGTGGGCCTCCAGAACTACGCCGACGTCGTCGAAATGCCCAGCGCACAGAAGTCCATGTTCAACTCCTTCTATTACACGCTGATGGTTGTCCCAATTTCGACAGCCCTCTCGTTATTGACCGCCATACTCATCGTTTCACTGCGCAGCAGCTCCATGCGCGGCTTTTTTCAGGCCGCCTTTTACCTGCCCGGCGTAATCTCCGGGCTTGCCGTAGCGATTATCTGGCGCTTTGTCTTTGATTTTCACGTGGGCGTCCTCAATTACGCCCTCTCTCTCGTCAATCTGGAGCCTGTTAACTGGCTGGGAAGTATCTATGCCGCCCTTCCCTCCCTCGCCGGCATGGCCATAGTCTCCAGTAACGGCGTCGCGATCATTATTTTCTGCGCGGCGCTCCTGAGCATCCCTTCCAGCCTGTACGACGCTGCCGCCGTCGATGGCGCCGCCTTCTGGCGCAAACACTGGTCGATCACATTGCCGCTCCTGACGCCCGCCATGCTCTATGTGATCGTCGTCTCAACGCTCGGCGCCCTCCAGGTCTTCGTGCCCATCTACGTTCTGACGCGCGGCGGCCCCGTGCACAGCACCATTACGGTTGGCTACTATATCTACAACCAGTTGATCTTCTACGCCAACGCCGGCACCGCCGCCGCCGCCGGACTGCTGCTCCTCGTGGCAACCGTCGGCTTTACCATCTTCCAGTTCCGACGCTTTTCCCAGGTTGTGGAATTCTGAACCGAAGGCCCGAACATGGCAACACAATCCAGGCTGAACAGACAGACGCCTTCACTACTGGAACTGCTGCAATTGCGCCTGCTCCCGGAAGGATCGGCCAGCGCTTTACGCTACCTCGCGCTCCTGATGATCCTCGTGCTTGCCGCAATCTCACTGTTCCCGCTCTACTGGGCTCTGATCACCAGTTTCAAGCACCCCTCCGAAGTCGCCACAATTCCCCCTTCCTTTGTGTTGACGCGGCCCGTGCTCAAAAACTACATCGACCTGATGACGGGAAGCGGCGTGGCCAACTCTCCTGTCCTGCGCTGGTTCTGGAACAGCGTCTTCACGGGGGCGGCCTTTACGCTGGGCGTAGTCTTCTTGGCCTCCCTCGCCGGCTACAGCTTCGCCCGCAAGCAGTTTCCCGGTCGCGACAAACTGTTCTGGCTCATCATCTCCACGATGCTTGTCCCAGCCTGGTCGACACTCATTGCCTCCTATGTCCTGACCTTGAAACTTGGCATGCACGACACCTACTGGGCTCTCTTACTCCCTGGGCTGGCCTCTCCGTTCGCCCTCTTCCTCTTCCGCCAGTTCGCAGTGACCCTGCCCGACGAGCTGTTCCAGGCCGCGCGCATCGACGGCGCACACGAGCTGCAGCTCTGGTGGCTGATCACCCTCCCGCTGTCCAGGCCCGTTCTTGCCACCCTCGCCATCTTTACCTTCACCTACCATTGGAACGACTTCCTGTGGCCTCTGCTGGTGCTGAACAAACCACAGATCTACACGATGCCCGTGGGCGTATCCATCATCATGTTCCAGTTGAAAGGCACCGGCCCCGCCTATGGAATCGGAATGTCCGCCGCCATTCTGATGTCGGTTTTGCCGATCGTCGCATTCATACTGATGCAAAAGCAGATGATCCAGGGGATCACCATCGGGTCACTGAAGGGATAATCCGGCCAGCAGTATAGCAAGGAGCTTGCAATGGATTACAGTCACATTGAGAAACCGGACCTGGGCTATCGCTATGAGTTCAGCATCGATGAACTGGATGCCATGAATGAATGTGTCGAAGCGCACGGCTTTGCCATCATCAAGAACGTCTTGACCGAAGAGCTGGTGCAGGAGCTCCAGGAATCGGTGGTGGAGGTCCTCGATCCGGACGGCACGCTGGGAGAGGGCAACAGCTTTACGCACACCGCCTTCGTCGAGCATTCCCCGGCCTCCTGGAAGCTGTTCGACCATGAGCCGTTCATGCGCGTGAACCGCTTCTATTGCGGCGATGGCGGGCTGACCATTCACCGCTCCGCCGCAATTATCCGCAATCCCGGCTCCGACCCGCTGGGATGGCACACGGACTGGCATGGATTTGCGGAGGGTCCTCCACAAAACGCGGGCGACGTGCTCAATAAGTTTAACTTGCCCTCCGGGCTCTGGTTCTACATCACCGGCTCCTTCCCCAAGCACGGCGGCCTCGCCGTCATTGAGGATTCGCACGGGTTGGACTGGGAAGGGCCCGAGGGATTCCAGCTGACCCCGGACAAGCGCTCATTCCACCCCATTGGGACAGAGCCGCATAACTACGTCGGTTTCGACGTGCCCGGCATGGTACCGTTATTCGGCGAGCCAACTGACCAGCTCGTCTTCGCCACGCGCACATACCACGCCGCCTTCCCCAACCGCATCGACCGCGTCCGGCTCTCCTGCGGCGTCGGCTTCCGCCCCAAGGAATTCAAGATCGACGCGCCCTGGCCGCTCCCCGATACGGCGAAGGCCTTCATAAAGGCGCTTCCCGAGCGTTATCAGCACTACGTGGAGGAATATACCGGCATCCAAAACGACTGGCGGCCCGACGATGCCGAACCGCAAGCCGACGCCATGATGGGCTAGTCCTGGAAATGCCGGAGAACTGAATGGACTACAGCCACATCCAAAAGCCCGATCTGGGCTACCGCTACGAATTCACACTCGACGAATCGGACGCCGCGCACCAATGCGTCGAGGCGCACGGCTTCGCCATCATCAAGAAAGTACTCTCAGATGAACTGGTGCAGGAGCTCCAGGAGTTTGTCAAACAGGTTCTTGACCCGGATGGCACGTTGGGAGAGGGAAACAGCTCCACCCATTCCTCCTTCATCGAACACTCTCCAGCCATGTGGAAGCTGCTCGAGCATGAACCCTATCTGCATGCACAGCGCGCCTTCTGCCAGTCGGAGGAGTTGTCCATCCTCCGCTCTGCCGCAATCCTGCGCAATCCCGGTTCCGCGCCGCTCGCATGGCACTCCGACTTCTGCGGCTTCTCCAACGGCCCCCGCAGTTTCTCAGGAGACGTACTGAACCGCGGCCCCTGGCCGTCCGGCCTCTGGTTCTATATCACCGGCTCCAATCCCGTACATGGCGGCCTGGCACTCATCGAAGACTCCCACCTGAAGGACTGGACCCCTCCCGATGGTTTCCAATTCACGCCGGACCGGCGCTCCTTTCACAAAAAGGGGACCGAACCGCAAAGATACGTCGGTTTCGACGTGCCCGGGCTGGTGCCTGTCTTCACCGACCCGTGCGACCAGATCGTATTCGCTTCCCGTACTTACCACGCCGCCTTCCCCAACTGCACTGATCGCGTCCGGCTTTCCTGTGCCATTATCTACCGCCCGCGTGATTTCAAAATTGAAGCGCCATGGCCCCTTTCGCAAGACGCACAGGCTTTCCTGAAGGCTTTCCCCAAGCGATTACAACCGTTTGTTGAAGGCTATGTCGGAATCGACGACGACTGGCGCGGCGACAGTGCAATGATGGGATAATGAATCAAGTGGGTTAAGGAGTTTTGAATGGATTACAGCCACATACAGAAGCCAGATCCGGGATACCAATATGAGTTCACGCTGGACGAGTTGGACGCCGCACAGGACTGCGTGCAGGCCCACGGCTTTGCCATCGTCAAGAATGTGCTCTCTGACGAACTCGTGGCCGAGCTCCAGGAGTCGGTCAAGCAGGTGATCGATCCGGATGACTCGCTCGGCGAAGGCAACAGCTTCACCCACACCTCCTTCATCGAACACTCCCCCGCCATGTGGAAACTGTTCGACCACGAACCCTTCATGCGCGCCCAGCGCGTCTTCTGCCAGGCCGAAGAGCTGACCATCAACCGCACCGCCGCCATCATCCGCAATCCCGGCTCCGACCCCCTCACCTGGCACTCGGACTTCTGCGGATTCACCGACGGCCCGCCCACCTTCTCAGGTGACATCCTCAACCGCGGACCCTGGCCGTCCGGCCTCTGGTTCTACATCACCGGCTCCCATCCCGCGCACGGCGGGCTGGCCGTGATCGAAGACTCCCACGTCGAAGGCTGGGAAGGGCCCGAGGGCTTCCAGCTCACCCCCGACCAGCGCTCCTTCCACCGGATCGGGACTGAACCCAATGGCTACGTCGGCTTTGACGTGCCCGGCGTCGTGCCCCTCTTCACCGATCCGGGCGACGAAATCGTCTTCGCCTCTCGCACCTACCACTCAGCCTTCCCGAACCGTATCGACCGCGTCCGCCTCTCCTGCGGCATCGGCCTGCGCCCCCGCGGGTACCCGGTAAACGCGCCCTGGCCGCTTTCTGAGAATGCGAAAGCCTTCCTGAAGGATTTCCCGGAGCATCTGCAGCCGCTGGTCAAGGACTATGTTGGTATCGACACTGAATGGCGCGGCGAGGACGCCATGATGGGGTAGGGGCTGAAGTTCCTGCTTCCCCTCGCCTCTACGCAGGTCTGAAGCACCCGCGCTTTTCTGCTCTGGTGGCAGGCAGGTTCCTGAACAAAAGAGAATTCCCAAACACAATAGAGAATTCCCAAACACAAGGCGGCTGGCCGAGTGCCAGCCGCCTTTTCATCCCCAGCTACACTACCGCTTACGCGGAGCTCTTCTCCATTCTCACCGAAGCTACCCGCCTTCCATCCAGTGCAAACTCTGCACCCGAACCGGCCCTTCGAAATCCCAGCGACTCGAACCAGGACTGCTTCTCTTCATCCTCAACCGAAACGACGGCATAGCATCCGTCCTCACCCCGTTCCTGAGACCGGCCCACCGCCGCCTGCACAAGCTCTTCCCAGACGTCCGCAAAGCGCGCATGCGCGAACGCGTCAATCTGGAACGCACCCGCCTCATCTCTGCGCGCCGTCGCAAGCCCGACCACCTTCCCCTCCGCCGTCCTCGCCGCGAACCACGTACCGCCGCCCGAACGGACCCGCCCATAGCGCACGTACAGACCCATACACGAGTTCTGCGTCGCATAGCGAGTTGAGCACACACCTGTATTCGCGTCCAGCACCTGCCAGTCATGCGGGCAAAGGATCAGAGGGATCATCGGAATTCGGTCCGCGGGAGACGCCTCACCCACCGTTGCTCCCTCACCCGAAAAGTAGTCCACCAGGAAAGCTTCCGGGGACGCCCCGCTGAGGATATTCGCCATCACATTGGCTCCGGCCAGCTTGCGCCACCCAAGCCGGCGGTAGACCCGCGCCGCGGCCGGGTTGACCGTCCCCAGGAAGAACGCCTCACCGCCTGCTCTGCGAAACGCCTCCACGGCCCGGCCGCACAGCTCCGTCGCCATGCCTCTGCCGCGTAACTGCGGATCCGTGGCGACTTCACTGAAACCTGCCAGGCCCGGCAGCGTCTTTGACTGCATCGTAAAGCACGTGCTTGCCAGGCGCCCGCCCTCCCTTTGCAGATAGAGCGTGCCCCCGTTATAGGCATCTTCAGCGCCCAGGAAGACTTCGCGCGCAATGTCAGGCAATACCTCCCCGAAAATGGACGCCCAAAAAGGGAAAAGTTCGTCTATCAACGCCTCCGAAATCGGCACTTCGTATCGCAAGTGTCTTAACCCCCTCAAGTGCAGCTCATCTGAAATATCACCGATGTAACCTGCCCGCATCACAAATCGCTGCCGCGGCGGATGGCATCTGCGCCGAATCTCTTTCGCAGCGTCTTCACCGTCTCGTTCAGCTGGTCCTCCTTGGCCAGCGCCTCCGGGTCCGCCGCCATATCAAAAATGCTCATCTGCTTCACCGCCGGAACCAGGCCGCTGCACCCAACCCCAATCAGCCGGACCGCCGCCCCCTCAGGCCGGTGCGACGCCAGCAGATCAAGGGCGATACGGTAGATCTCCTCTTCATCGTCCACCGGCTGTGAAGGCGTAGTCTGGCGTGTCTGCGTGGTGAAGTCAGTCCAACGCAACTTCAAATTGACAGTGCGCGCGGCCAGTCCGCCGCGCTGCAGTCGCGCGCCGACTTGTGCCGCCTGCTGGCGCAACGCCCTTCGCAACGTCTCAGTATCAACCACATCCTGCGCGAAAGTCGTCTCCTGGCTGATCGACTTGGCCTCCCGCTCGGTGACAAGCGGCCGCTGGTCGATTCCTTGCGCCTGTCGCCGCAGATCCCGTCCCAGCTTGCCGAACTGCTGCTCCAGCTCCTCTGCGGACGCCGCCAGCACATCGCTCACCTTGTGAATGCCTCTCGCAGCCAGCCGTTCCCGCGTCCGGGGGCCGACCCCCCACAGCGCGTCCACCGGCAACGGCGCCAGAAACTCGGCCTCCCGGCCCGGCGGAACCACCTGGACCGCCCTGGGATAGTCCCCGGTCCGGACAGCCGCCTTTCCAACATCCGTGGCGATCTTGGCCACCAGCTTGTTCGTCGCCACGCCCAGCGAAGAAGGCAGTCCCACTCTCTCCTTCACCTGCGACTGTACCATCCGCGCCAGTTCTGAAGCGTATTCAGGCCGCTCCGTCACCTCAAGAAACGCTTCATCGATCGACAACTGCTCCACCAATGGAGTCACGCTGTGCAGAATCCCCATCACCTGCCCCGAAACCTGGCCGTACTCTCGCATATCCGGCGGTAGCACGCGCAGCTCCGGGCACAGCCGCACCGCCTGCGCCATGCCCATCGCCGAGCGGATTCCGAACTGTCGCGCCGCGTAGGAACAGGAGGATACAACGCCCCGGCTCTCAGGCCGCCCGCCGACAGCAAACGGGGTCCCCTTCAACTCCGGATGCCGCAGCTCTTCAACCGCGCAGTAAAAGGCATCGAGATCGAAATGGAGAATCTTGCGTACCATTCCTGTGCCCTTCGACTACCGCCAACACCGCCTGCGTCCCAATCCGACCGTATTTTAGCACATCCAACCTTGCCCCTGTTGGCAGCTTTCGGAGAGGCCGGATATGATGTGCCTGAAGAGTAGGGAATTGCATCCACTTGACAAGGACGCCCCTTGGGCCGGCGGCTTCCCGCCTGGTCCATTGCTCCTCTTGCAAAGGTTGATCACATGAGGGACATGCCGCGCAGTAGTCCTTTCACCTCGACTTCGCCGCAAGGCGGGGACAGTTCCGGCAATGCACGCGGTACCGCGCTCCTGATCAGCCTGCTGATGATTGACAGTCTCCACTATGTATTCGCCCGCCTTGTCTTTCCCTACATCGAGCCCGCCCTGGGCGCATTCTACATTATCGCCGTCGCGCTGGTGGAGGTCGGCCTGATCGGCCTCGTAACTCGCAGACTGCGCCTGGCTCCCCTGCGCCGCATGTGGCCGACCTTCCTCGCTATCGGCATGTGCGTGGCCGTCAGCACAAGACTCAACTATGAGGCCATGGCCTTCATCGACCCCGGCGTCGCCGCCATGGTTGGCAAGATGACAGTGCTATTCAGTCTCGGCTTCGGCCTCCTCTGGTTGGGCGAACGCTTCACCCTTCTGCAAGGCGTCGGTTCGGCAATAGCGGTCATCGGGCTGGCAGTCATCTCCTTCCAACCGGGCGACTACCTGGGACTGGGCGCGATGATGATAGTCGTCTCGACCTTCATCTACGCCCTGCACGCCGCCCTCACCAAACGCAACATGGGTGAGGTGGACCTGCTCAACTTCTTCTTCTACCGCCTGCTCCTGACCGCGGCCTTTCTCGCGCTCTTCAACATCGCCCGCGGAAACTTTGCGCTTCCCTCAGCCCAGGCGTTCCCGATTCTCGTGCTGGTCGGCACGGTCGACGTCGTCGTCAGCCGCTTCCTCTACTACTGGACGCTCCGCAAACTCGACATGAGCGTCTTCGCCGTTGCTCTCGCCGCCAGCCCCGTCGCGGCCGTACTCTGGTCCCAACTGCTATTCGACGTCTTTCCTACACCCCAGCAGCTGCTCGGAGGCGCCGCCATCCTGTGCGGCGTCGCGGTCGTCACCTCGGCGCCAGTCCTGGAACGAAAAATGCGCCGCCCCGCCGACGCCGCCGAGTCCCCTCCGGCATAACTTTCTTTAACGACAGCCGCCGATCACGACGATAAACTCGCCCAACAGTTTCCTGTCCGCGACCGCCCCCAGCAGGGAGCCAACCGTTCCCCGCTGCACCCGTTCGTGCAGCTTCGTCAGATCGTTGGCCAGGGCGGCCGGCCGGTCGCCGTATACCTCCAGCGCATCGGTCAGAAAAGCCGGGAGCCGGTGCTGACTCTCGTAAAACACCAGCGTGTGCGGCGAGTCGGCATCCACTTCCAGGAAGCGCCGCCGCGCCGCCGACCTCCGCGGCGCAAAGCCGCGAAAAGTGAAGCTGTGCAGGGGCAGCCCCGAAAGCACGAGCGCCGTGACCAGACCGGTCGGCCCCGGAATCGCGGAGACGGGCAGCCCCTCCTCCAGCGCTCGACGAACCGCCGTAAAGCCCGGATCGGAGATGCCCGGCGTACCCGCGTTCGTCACCACCGCCACCGAGAGCCCGCCCCGCAGCGCGCCGGCGATTTTCTCTACGGCCTGCTTTTCATTGTGTTCGTGGTAGGAAAACTGGGGCGTGTCGATGCCGTGGCGCTTCAGCAGCCGCCCCGTCTTGCGCGTGTCCTCCGCCGCGATTAAGTCAACGGAACGCAGCGTTTCCAGCGCCCGCAGCGAAATATCTCCGAGGTTGCCAATGGGCGTGGCCACCAGGTAGAGCATGTCAGCCTGTAAACCAGGCAGCCGGCTTTTCCTGCAGGCTGCCTCTCTCCACGGCGGCCGCCGGGCGATTGCCATCCCAGTCAGCCCCGAGGCGGGAAACTGCCTTCATCTCTGTTCCCCGGCCGCAAACGCCTCTATCGCGGAAAACAGGCGCTCAAGGTCGGAAGGCCACACCTCGCCCATATGGCCGATTCGGAAGGCCTTCCCCCTATACGGACCGTACCCGTTCGCAATCTGCATCTCCCGCCGCCCCAGGAAGCCATTTAGTCCGCTGATATCCAAGCCCCTGCTATTCTCCACTGTCGTCACGGTATCCGACTCATAGCCCGGCTCAGCCATCAGGCCGAAACCGTTGTCGACCGCCCAGGCCCGGCTCATCTGCCCGCAGTGGGCGTGGCGGGCGTATCGGGCCTCCAAGCCTTCGGCGAAGATTCGGTCCAGCTGAACGCTGAGCGCCCGCAGCAGCGAAATCGCCGGGGTGGCCGGCGTCGTGCTCCGTTGGCGGTACTTGTCGAGCTGCAGGAAATCGAAATACCAGCCGCGATCCGAAAGCGTCGCCGCACGCTCCATCAGGCGGTCGCTGACCGCGGCGAAGGCCAGTCCGGGCGGTACGGCCAAAGCCTTTTGAGACGAAGTGAGCAACAGATCCAGCCCCCAGGCGTCAAACGGCAGCTTGACCCCACTGAACGACGAGACCGCGTCGACCAGGATCAACGTGTCCGGGCTGGTTCGGCGTACAGTCTCTGCGATTTCCTCCAACGGGCTGGCAACTCCGGTGCTCGTCTCATTGTGAACAACCGTGATCGCATCCACAGGGCCGCCGGCGAGGGCCTGCTCCAGCGCTTCCTCCACCCTGGCCGGCTTGACCGCAGTGCACCAGGGCACTGCCACCGCGACCGCCTCTTTGTCGCAGCCGGCCGAAACGTCATGCCATCGCTGGCTGAATGCCCCGTTTACAAAGTTGATCACCCGCCCGCCGACGCCGTTGCGGATCGCCGCCTCCTGCAGGCCGGAACCGGAAGCCGCGACCGTGAAGACCCTCGCCTCCGTATGGTACAGCGCCTGCAGCTGCTCACTGCACTTGCCAAAGAGCGACTCCAGTTCGTCACTGCGGTGGCCGATCATCGGCATGTCCTGTGCGGCCAGCGTTGCCGGATGCACATCCGTCGGACCGGGGACAAAAAGCCTTTGCGGCGGCTTGTCCGCAGGCGTCTCAAATCCGGCCCTCTTCGACCTGTCCTTCGACAAGCCGTCAACTGCCTTTGAACTTTGAACTGTCGCTGTCATCTATTTCAGTCTCCTCGTTGACCCTACGCCCCAGCCGGCTCCACACAGCCCGGCTCGTCGTTGCGCGCGTTATTGACCAACTTGCTGACCGCCACGGCCCGCATCGGCGCGCCGCCGAACGGCCGCATCAGATGCAACAATGGGCCGGCCTTTTGCACACCAGGATCGAGCCACTCGTCGTAGTCCTGTCGGTCTAAAATCACCGGCATCCGGTGATGGAGCGGCTCCATGAACGCATTCGCAGCCGTCGTCAATAGCGTGCACGACTCAACTGCCGACCCGTCCCGCTCCCAGTGTTCCCACAGCCCGGCAATGCCGAAAACCTCGCCCGACTCCAGTCCGATGAGATAGGGTTGCTTGCCGCCCCGCTCCTTCTTCCACTCGAAAAATCCGTCGGCCGGCACGATGCAGCGCCGGTACTTGTAAGCGGCCCGAAATGAAGGCTTTTCCGCCGCCGTCTCCGAACGGGCGTTTATCATCCGGCTCCCGATCTTGGGATCCTTCGCCCAGAACGGTATCAGCCCCCAATTCAGGTAGGTCGCCTCCCGCAACCCGCCATGGGGATTCGTCCGCACCGCCAGCACCGGCTGAGTCGGCGCGATGTTGTACCGCGGCCCCGTCCGGGGCGCCTCATCCAATTCGAACAACATCTGCAAATTCTGCGGCGAAGCCCGCAGCACAAATCGACCGCACATCATTGCCTCCCATGATCGTACAGGCGCAAACATTGCCTGCCAAAATATGCGTCGATCTTAGCCACTGCCCCCCCGCTTGTCAACTACTACCCCCGCCCTTCTATACTGCTCCCTCGCTTCTCGCCACCGATCACTGACCACCAACCATTGATCGCTGCGGTTCCGACTACCCCTCCCGTTTGACGGTTCTCCATCCACCGGGTAGCATAGCGGGCAGTGTGCCGCAGACCGACTGCCGCCGTAAATCTCACTGCCCATGCGACTTGCCGTCCTCGCCGACATCCACGGAAACCTGGCCGCGCTGCAAGCCGTCCAGACCGAGTTGGAAAGGCTTCAGCCCGACTTCGTCGTTCTCGACGGCGATCTGATCAACCCGATGCCGTTCAGCAACAGCGTTGTGGACATCGTGCGAGCCTCCGGCTGGGCGGTCGTACGCGGCAATCACGAATTCTACCTCCTCGACTACGGTACCGACCGCGCCCCCCAAGGCGCCCACGACTCGGAACGCTGGGGCATTCTCCACTGGCTCGTTAAACGCATCGGGACGGAGCAGGCCCATTACCTGGCCGCGCTGCCAGATGAAATCAGGCTGCAGTTTCTCGGCGCTCAGCCTATCCGCGTGGCGCACGGCGTACCGGGCCGCAATCGGGTCGGGTTCTACCAGAATATGCCTGTCGCGAAAATCATTCCCGCCATCGAATCCATCGAGGAACGCAACGTCATCTCTGCCCATACCCATGTTCAGGTGGACCGTCACCTGTACAAGAACAGCTCACCGGATCCGTTTACCGACCCTCACGAGAGCGAGTCCGTCTTCAAGGACGGCAGCTCTTCCCACCGGGGCGGGACCGAAAAAGGAAGCCCATCCCTGCGTGCGGCCGCAGACCGCGACCACTGGCACCTGATGAATCCCGGCAGCATCGGGCTCCCTCTCAACGGCGACCCGGCCGCCCAGTTCGCCCTCATGGAGTCAGTGACGGAAAACGACGAACCCGGCGGCTGGAAAGTTCAGCACTTCCGTGTTCCTTACGACCGCTGCCCCGTGCTTGAGGCCTTTTCCAGCGAAGGGCTGCTCGAGGCCGGCGGCGCAATCGCCAAGCTGTTCTACTGGGAGCTGGTCACCGCCGAACCCGAGATCATAAATTTCTTCCGCTGGTGTTGGTCCAACGACCATGACCCAGATGCGGAAGACATCCGGCACTCATTTGCCGCCTACAGCGAAGCCACCGGGCGGGCGCAATACGTTGATCAGCGTGACCCCTTGAAGGCGGCCCGGCCGATATGAAACGACCTGCACGCCTCGCATTCCTGGGCGACATCCACGGCAACCTGCCAGCTCTGGAGTCCGTGCTGGCTGACATAGACAAACAGCGTCCCGACGCAGTCTTCCTGTTAGGCGATCTTATCAACCGCTGCCCCTGGACTCTCGACGTGCTCGACCTGCTGCGCCAGCGAGAGTGGCTTTCCGTTCAGGGCAACCATGACCTGGTTCTCGCGCAGCTGAATACGCCTGATGGTTCACCCATATTCGACAACAGAAACCGTTTCCCCAACATCCACTGGACCTGGCAACAGCTGCGTCCTCAGGACCTCAGTTACCTGCGCCATCTCCCACACGACCTGCTCGTTGAGATTGAAGGGGCGCCGCCACTGCGACTTTTCCACGGTCTCCCCGACAACCCGTTTGCCGGTATCGTTCCCAACGCAGATGAAGGTTCCGTCGCCAGCCAGGTTGCCGTCTACGACGAGCCCATACTCATCTGCGGTCACACGCACCAGCCCATGGACCGCACCATCACGGCGCCGCATTCTACGGCGCACGTCCCCGCCTCGCAAACGGGTCGGCAGCGCATACTGAACCCCGGCAGCGTCGGCATGCCCTACAATGGCGATCCCCGCGCCCACTATCTGCTCCTGGACCTCGTAAGGGAGAACGGCCAGCTGGACTGGCAACCCCGGTTTCAACGGTTGGCGTTTGATTTCGAACGAGTGGCCCGCACGTTTCATTCCAGCGGCCTCGTGGAATCCAGCGGTGCCATCGCCAAACTCAATCTGCGTACGATCAAGGACGGTCAGCCCTGGGCCAGCGACTACCAGCAGTGGGTGCGCAATCAGCCCCACGAGCTGCGCAGTGATCCCGAAGCCGCCGTCGACCTGTACCTGCAGACCCACGGCCCCAGCCAGTGGGCATTCGGCGGCTGACAGCATAGTTCGGCCCGGATGTCCTGGCGTGAGGACGCCGGCCAATACCAGTGCCCCGACGAGGGGAAAGCGCCAATTTCCAGTCACACAAACGGGATGAGAGAGAATGTCACCAAACCTTACAGCAGTCAGAAATGAGCTACCAGCCGTTCAGGCCTCGGTCTACCTGAACACCGGCAGTTACGGCCCCCTGAGTCGCGCCGCGGCAACCGCTATCGAGGGTGAAAACAGACAGCAGCTGACCGCCGGCCGCCTCACTGGCATGGGCGAATCAGGCCAGTCACTTTCGGCGGCCCTGAGAGGCGGGTTCGCCCGCATTCTGGGGTGTGACTCGGACGAAGTCGCGCTGACGCATCACACCACTGACGGCATGAATATTGCAACCTGGGGTTTACAGTACCGGCCTGGCGACGAGATCGTCACCAACTCCTGGGAGCACCCTGGCGGGCTCCTGCCCGTATTTGCCGCGGCCCGGCGCTTCAACCTCAAAGTGCGCGTCGTGTCTCTCGACAAGGACGAAGACGAAGAGACGCTCCTGGCCAAGTTCGAGCAAGCCGTCAACCCTCGCACGAGACTGCTCTCCGTCGCCCATGTTTCCTGGAAAACAGGGACCGTACTGCCCGTCGACCGCCTGGCCGAGCTGGTTCATCATCACGGTGGACTGATCGCCGTTGATGGGGCCCAATCCGGCGGTGCCATTCGCCTGGACATGCGTTCGTCAAAGGTCGACTTCTATTCGATTCCCGGCCAGAAGTGGCTTTGCGGGCCCGAAGGCATCGGCGCGCTCTACGTCAACAGCGAGCGACTGGGTGATCTGCTTCAGACCTACGTGGGGTACCCCAGTCTGCGCGACGGCGGCGCTTACGACGAAACCGGAATTTTCCTGCCGCCTGACGGGGCCAAACGTTACGAAGTTGGCACCACCTACCGCCCTGCCCTGGCCGGCATGTGGAACGGCATCCAGTGGCTGGAGGAGCTCGGCCTGGACTGGGTGTACGAACGCACACAGAAGATAACCCGGTACACACGGGCGGCTCTCTCATCCATCCCCTCCGTCCGTCTGGTCCATACACCTACGCACGCAGGGCTGACAAGCTTCACCATCGACGGCATCTCCCCGTCAGCCGCCGTCGACCGCCTCGCCGAAGACAACATTCTCATCCGCTCCGTCCCCGATCCTGATCTGGTGAGGGTCTCCTCCCACTTCTTCAACGACGAGACTGACGTCGACAGGCTGCGGGAGGGAATAGAGGGGCTGTAAATCAACGGCGCATGACAGCATCCGGCGCCTCTGCCTTGCGCCAATCCGGCCAAAGGGAGATTTAGAGAAGCAAGTCCGCCGCCGCCAGTTGATCTCGCAGATGTGCGCGGGCGCGGCTCAACCGGGACTTGACCGTGCCTCGCGGCAAACTCAGATAGGCAGCGGCCTCCCCATAATCGTAGCCCTGGACATCCACCAGGACGACCACGTCGCGGTACCAGGAAGGGAGCCCTTCGATCACCCGGCTGAGTAACGCGATCTGCTCCTGCCGGACCGCGTATCGCTCCGGGTTCTGCGCCTCACCGCTCGCCGGAGCCTCAAAGTCTGACTCCTCTATCATCTGTTCGAGACTGAGGGCGGGCTGGCGTTTCTGGCTCCGCAGGTGGTCGTAGCAGGTGTTCGACACAATTCGAAGCAGCCACGCCCGGAAATTGCCGTCTTTGAAGCGAGGCATGGCCCGGTGTACCTTGATCAAAGCCTCCTGGACGGCGTCCGCAGCAGCCTCCTCCGTCTGCAAAATGCTGCGCGCCAGACGGGCTGCACATGCCCAGTGCGCCTCGACCAGTCCCTGGAACGCCTGTCCGTCTCCGGCCCGGGCAGCCGGGATAAGACTATACGGCCATCCTCGACCGTCTCCGGCGGTGGAGGCAACCGAACCGCTGCCAGGCTCCGATTTTGGACAAGCGCCGAGCTCTCCACCCCTGCGTATCGCGCCTTGACCTGGTTCCCCGAGGGTATATTCGCTGTGAGACAGTGCCATATGCAGATCCTTTCGCAATTCCAACCGGTCGCTTGACATGCCGGACCCTCTCTTGGGGGTCCAAAGCCAGGCTGTACGGCCCGGCACGTCCGTGCCCCAAGTGGCTTTGCATCAAGGATAAGCCCGATCTGCCGCCTGCATCCTGAACCTTTCGCAACGCAACCCGGACCGTTTACTTACGATCCCTGGATTTGCGCGGACAGGCCGCATCCCGCAGCCAAGATCCTGCAGGTTCAGGTAGGTTGGAATGGGAAAGGAGGAGAAATCGGGGAGGGGGTCTGAGTCTGCGTCTTGCGATTGCCTGCTGCCTGTGCCTTCGCCCCGCCAGTGCAAGGCAAGCTGCGACCAGGAAATCCCCCGGTTGCCGTGAAGCTACCCATCTGTCAGCTGATACCCAAAGCCCCGTACCGTAACGATGAATCGAGAATTGGAATCACCCGGATTCGCCGGGGCTGGCTCGATGCGGTTTCGCACCCTGCTTACCATTCGGTCGATGCTGGCGTCAAATACGTTACCGCCCACCTCGGACCAGATGTGGGTCGCCAGCTCATCTTTACTGACCACGCGCCCGCGATTCTGGTAGAGGTACCAGAGCAGATCGAACTGTTTTACGCTAAGCGGAGGCAGGAGCACCTTGCCGTCAATGAAAACCTGGCGCGTAGCCGAGTCAACTCGAATGCCCTCCTCTGGAAGGGCTTCGAGAAATGACGCCGTGATCGTGGCCGATGGGTCGTGAAATCGGTAGCGGGTTGAGGCAAACTGAAGCTCGTCGCCGTCCTCAAGCCAGGCCGTCGCCCCTGGCGACAGCCGGCTCCCGTTGACAAAGACACCGTTCTTGCTTTCCAGGTCGTGCAGCCGAAATGCGTCATCGATATAGTGCAGCTCGGCGTGCTGCCGGCTGGCAAAACCATCGTTTACGACGACCGAAGCATCGGTGGAACGCCCGATCAACATCTGCTCCTCAGATAGTTCGTATTCCGTCCCCGCATCCGGTCCGCTGAGACAGACCAGTCTCGCGTTCTGACTTGCTGGCATCAGAGCTCCAATTGCGTCCACGCTTTTGGTTTCTTGTTTCCCTAATCAGGTTTCTCTGGTATTATAGTGCGCGAATAGCAGATTATCAACCTTCGCGCCCAAAAAAGACCGCGTCACTGCTGACGCGCTGGACCAGGCGGGACTTTAGTCTTCAGGACACTGCCTTGGGGCTGCGAAGCCGCAACTGAACACTCTAGCCTCGATCCAAGACACCCACAGCCGCGGAGCCAAGCTTTTCTGCACCAACGCTGGTGCACAGTGTGAACTGTTCGGATTGATTTCGCGCCTGAGTCTACCGATCCATCATGTTACCGGATCAGAAGGAACCTGCCGGCGCCGCCGTCAGGTCTGAAACAGAAGAAGAAAACGTCACGGGCGAGAACCGCTCCGTAGAGCCTGCTGAGTCAGGCCCGGATCTCTCTCGAACGCCGGGCGGCGCTCTGACCGGCCGTCAGATCGGCAGATACCTGATTGGCGGTCGCTTGGGGCGCGGCGGCACGGCGAGCGTTTACCGGGCCTACGACCAGATCCAGGAACGTACAGTTGCCCTCAAAATTCTGTCCCAGGGCGCCGACGACGCGGTGCGCAGCCGCTTTCAAATGGAGGCCCGCACGGTCGCCAGTTTGAGGCACCCTCACATCGTTCAGACCCTGCAAGTTGGCAATGCAACGGGCGACGGCGCCGCCTACATCGCGATGGAACTGGTCGACGGCGATAGCCTGGACCAGCTTCTCAAGCGCCGCGGACGGCTGAGCGTTGCAGAATGCTGCAACCTTCTTGCCCCAATCGCCCGAGCTCTCGACTATGCACACCAGCAGGATATTATCCACCGGGATGTAAAGCCCAGTAACATCCTACTGCGCCCCTTCGACCCTGGCGCCTTCGGCAGCCCTCCTTCCGGTTCCCATTCCGCTTCAGCAGTTCACGAAGCAGAGCGGATCCTGATCGGCGCGCCTTCAAGTGGAGAGTTTCCAACTGGTCATGCCGCCGGAGATTTGCCTGTCGCCCCGCTTCTGTCCGACTTTGGCATTGCACGGGCCCTCGACATGCCGGAGTTAACCAACGTGGGTCGCACGATCGGCACGCCCGCTTATATGGCCCCGGAACAGTGTGCCAGCAGTCGCGAAGTGACCGGGCGCGCCGACATCTATGCGCTGGGCGCTGTCCTCTACCGTTGCCTGGTCGGTCGTCCACCCTTCACCGGCTCGACAACACAGATTCTCCACGCCCATGTATACGCGTCTCTTTCCTTGCCCGACGACCTGCTTGCCGCACTTCCACCGGAGCTTGTCGCAGTGATGCGCCGTTGCCTGGCGAAAGACCCGGAAGAGCGCTACGCCGTCGCCCGCGAATTGGCGGACGACCTGAGCGCCATAGCCGGCCGCATCGCATCGCTGGAGAGCGCTCTCGCCGAGCAGACGTCAACACTTACCCTTGTTTCGCTGCCAGCGGTCGGATTGCCCCCCTCATCCTCGCATACGACGGAAACAGTGATTGTTCCCGGCGCGGAGAGCCGCCTGGAAGGGGCGTTGTCGCAGAACCTGGCCCAGCAACGGCCCAGCGGACAGGACACCCAACCCGCCCCTGCTGGCGATTCCACACGCTCGCGAAGGCCTCTGATGGTCACTGTCCTGAGCGTCCTGCTCACTCTTGGTTTGCTGGCGATAGGCGTTTTTGTCAGCGGCACGCTGCGGGAAAGAGCGCCTTCGGAAGCCGCGCAGAATCAGGACAATAGCGACGCGCCTGCCCCCTCCCTCCCTGCTGCCGAACAGCAGCCAAATGCAGCAGAAGCGGTAGATGGGCAGGTGGCAGCAGGCAACACCGCTTCCGAATCCGAAGCGCAGTCCGCTTCCGCGCCGCCTGCCGTACCGGTAAAGAATGCCGCCGGCGACTGTCAGTATCAGATCGCGGTTGAGTTTCAAAGCTTTCTCGGCGAAAATGAATCGATCGCTCAGGAGCTCGGTTGCCCGAGAGGCGTTCCGGTCTTCTTGGCCTTCGAGACCCAGTTCTTCCAGACCGGCATGGCCCTTGGTCGCCTGGACAAGCCCATCGTCTACCTGCGTTATTTCAGCAACGATGAGTGGGAACAGCGGGAACATGCCTGGCGCGAGGGTATGCAGGAGGTAGTCGACTCCCCGGACCTTTTGTCGCCCGCAGGAGACCTGTATCAACCGGTACGCGGCATTGGGCAGATCTGGCCGAAAACCTGTTTGTAAGGCAGGCCTTGGGCTGGGCTTCCGCACAGCCGGTAGAGGCTAACGGTATACTACAATCGTTTGAAGGAGGGTTGCTGATATACAATAGTGATTTACAAGACACAATCAGTTTTCTGAAGTCGCAGTTGCGGCTCTAACTATCCAAAATGGAGGACTAAGATGCAGAACTCGACAGTTGAACGAGCCAGGTGGTTGGGCCGATTCTCCTCGGCGCAATCATCCTACATGGTCGTTCTAATCGTTCTGGTGGCAGCGTTGGCGCTGGCCGGCTGTAACAGGAGACAGCAGGCCGAACCTACCGCTACGTCTGTCCCGCCCACGGACACCCCCGTGCCGCCCACCGATACCCCCGTGCCGCCTACAGACACACCCACGCCGGTCCCGCCGACCGACACGCCTGAGCCGGAGCCGACCGACACACCCGAGCCCGAGCCGACCGACACGCCTGCACCGACGGCGACACCCGCGCCCGAACCAAAGGTAAGCATTCCCAGCGGCTGGGCCGCAGTCAAGAACGATCGCCTGGGTTACTCCTTTGCCGTCCCGCGCGGTTGGTCCGTCTTTGACCTTCAGAGCGGCCAGCTCAGCCAGATCATGCGGTTTGTGAGCCCGGACGCTGCCAAGCAGGTGGACGATGCCCTGACAGGCCCCGGCGGCGAGAACGCCGGCCACCTCGCAGTACAGCTGGCAATCTTCTCCAGGCCGCCTATCGCCGCGATGGCCGGCGTCGGCATCTTCCCGGGTCTTGACGACGACATTTCGTCCGAGAGCTTGGTCGAATGGTTGGAGAAGCAGCTGGAGAGTCTGCCCTTGCCGGTGCCCGTGGAAGTGAAGAGCCTGGAAGCGGGCACGACCAACAACTTGCCCTCGATTAACGGCGTTGCAACCGCCGATCTGGCAAGTCAGGGTCTGTTCAAAGCCCACATCGTGATTACCGCATTGCGGGCAAACGACACGGCCTACATCCTGGTCGTTGCCGTTCCTGAGAATCAGGTCCAGAACCGGGCCAACGAAATCAAAGCGATTGTCGGTACCTTCCGACCCGAATAGCCTCAACTGAGAGGACCCAGACCAAGGAGAGAGAAGCAAGGGGGTTCGGTTGCGATCTGCACCGGCCCCCGGCTTTTCTCTTCTCGTTTTCGTCCATCCGTGAGAGAGTTGCAGGTTCTTCAACCCCTGCCCGGAACTGAAATGGTGACCCGTACACATGACGCAGCGCCAAAACTGAACAACATTGTCGACTTGATGTCGGACGATTTCCGCGCAGAGGTGGTTGAGCGCGCCCTGGTGCGGAGGAAAAAAGCCAGTGGAGATCTCAGGCAACTGTTCCAATCGGTACTCCGCAAATGCGTGAAAATAAAAGGATTCCGAAACCCTAATAGGGCGGACTACCGGGTTCTCCTTGCTGAAATACTTCGTCTTCTGCCCTCCTCAGCCGATCTCGTTGGCGCTGTACTGCAAGTCTGGATGGACTCCCATGCTGAACTCTATGAAATAGTATGCCGACGCCTATGCGATCTGAATATGCCAGCCCAAGGTCTGGACTTTACCGAGAATTGCTTCGCCGGCAGTATGGATTCCGGCAACTGGCTGCAGGAAGCTGAAAGTCTCGCTGCATCACATAGTCAATTCAGTAAAGACGAATTCGCTCTCATGCTATTGTGTGTGTCGGGGAACATGCCAGACGGAGATGAAGGCGACAGCGACGCTCCGGCAGAGTCTCAAAGTGACGCGTTCTTTCGCCAGTGGCTTGCGGAATTGCGGGATCTGCCGGCAGACGCGTCGCAATGGAAACAAGCAAGCGACTTCGTAGCATCGGCCACGGAAATTATTCATTACAAAGCGATAGTAAGAAGATATACACAGAAGTACGGTGAAATACTGGCCGAAATAAATCAAGAGTTCGTGCGTGAACTGGAATTCTTTATGGGCGGTCCGGATGGCCGGACCCTGGACCAGTTTTTCGAGCAGGTGGGAGGCTATCTGTTGCCGACGGCCGAGGAACTGGAGGAGCTGCTTCACAGGACTGAGTCCTTGAAGCGCCTGCTCTACGACTACAAGCCGGTTCACGACATTGCTCCGACTGTTTCTGAGGAGGCGGCTCTCTGGCCGCGGCGCGTAAAACTTCAGCAAGAAATCCTCGCCTGTATCTATCATATGCATATAATGTTCGCGGACATCGAAGAAGATGACGAGGTCCTTGAAGCTTTAGAAGCAACAGAGGCTTCTCGTGTCTCCGATTCTGCGGCGGATGACGACCAATCCGATTCTGTACAGCCATCGATACCTGTGCACGGCGACGAAAGCGTTCTTGAACCCGCTGCAGAAGTTCCCTATGTTTCGGATACAGGCAAATCCTCCCTGGAGTCGGAAAACAGTTCTCTGAGACAGGAGCTTCAAGAGCTTCGAGGGGAACTGAAGACGACGCAGGAGGTTGTCAAACTCTGGCGGGTCGCTTACGAAAAAACGCGCAGGCAGGTGGCGCCAACCGAAGAACCGCCCAGTGTCGATGAACTCCTGCCGATTGAGAACGTGAGAACTGCCGTGGCCCTTGCCAGGGAGAAGTACGCCGGCGAGCTGCTTTTTCAGCCCAACTCCAAGTCTGAGATCGAAGATAATCCATACGAGAAGCCCACCAATGTAATGGCCGCACTCGAATGGCTTGCGACCACCTACTATCGTTCCAGGATGGGAGAGGTAAGCATACCTGACCTTAACTCGTCAATAAAGAAGGCCTGTGGCTGGAACTATATTGGCAGTCAAAGCAAGAATACCATGAACCGCTACAAGTCCTGGTACACGACCGGCCTTGAAGGCAAGACTTACTGGTTGAAGAGTCACGTCGGCACAGGCAGCAACAAGGACTCTCGTTACACAATTCGGATTGCTTTCGACTGGGACAGTGCTCGACAAGTGGTCGTCATCGGCTATATTGGTCAGCATCAACAGACCGGCGCAACCTGAGAATGAAATGGGAGCCACAATACTCCGCCTTTGCAGAACCGCGTTTCAATCGCAAGACGAAAGGAAACTGTTTTGACTGAAAAAGCGATCGATCTGCGCTCCGACACCGTGACCCTGCCCACGGAAGAGATGCGAAAAGCGATGGCCTCGGCGCCGGTCGGCGATGACGTCTACGGCGAAGACCCGACCGTCAATCGCCTGGAGGCAATGACTGCGGACTTGCTGCAAAAGGAAGCCGCCGTATTCGTGTCCAGCGGCACCATGGGCAATCTCGCCTCCGTACTCAGCCACTGCGGTCGCGGCGAAGAAATGATCCTGGGAGATCAAGCGCACATCTTCCTCGCTGAGCAGGGCGGCTCCGCAGGACTGGGCGGCGTTCACCCCCGCCCGCTTCCCACGGCACCCGACGGGACCCTGGACCTGGAGCAGGTGGAGTCGTCGATTCGCGCCGACGACGAGCACTACCCGTGGACACGTCTGCTGGCGATTGAAAACACACACAACCGCTCCGGCGGACGTTGCCTGCCCGTAGAGTATATGGACGCGGCCGGCGATCTGGCGCACAGCCGGGGTATGAAGCTCCACGTAGACGGGGCCCGCCTCTGGAACGCCGCCGTCGCTCTCAACGTCGCCCCCGCCCGTCTGCTGCAGGAGGCGGACAGCGCAAGCCTGTGCCTGAGCAAGGGTCTTGGCGCTCCGGTTGGTTCGGTCATCGTCGGCGATTCCGACTTTATCAAACGGGCGCGGCGCATGCGCAAAATCCTTGGCGGCGGAACTCGCCAGGCAGGAATCATCGCCGCCGCCGGCATCGTCGCCATAACTGAAAATGTGGAAAGGCTCGCCGACGACCATGTAAATGCCCGCAGGCTGGCCGATGGCCTGGCGAAGCTGGATGGTATCGTCATCGATCCGGAGCTGGTAGAAACCGATATCGTGATTTTCGGGCTTTGCCGCGACGATATGACACCGGCGCAGCTGTCCTCGGGCCTGAAAGAGCATGGCGTACTCTTAAATCCGATCGATAGCAGCCATCTGCGAGCGGTTACCAATCTGGGCGTTTCTTCTGACGACATCGACCGGACCCTCGACGCCTTTGCCCGCGTGCTTGAGTCAGACGCCGGGGGCAACGGCGATGACGTACGCGTTTACGGATAGGCTTGGTGGGGGATGCGTTCACTGCCGTTGCGTTCCATCTGGCAGATCGTCAGTGAGATCAATCTCGCTGAGATTCAGCGCGAGATCGATGCACCCGTACATCTGCTGATCGCAGCCGACGAAGAACCGGACGCCGAGCAAGCGGCGCGCAGCCTCAGTTCTCTTGGCGCCGATTTCGTTCATCCCTGGATCACCGTCACCGACAGCAGCGGCTCCGGCCTCCTCTCGCAAAGCACTGAAATCGCATCGCAATCGCCTGCGACCCAATCCTTCGCCTCGCGGCCGTCGCGGTCATCTCCGGACTGCGCCCTGCTCGTATCTGCGCAGCCCGATCTCAGCTCCGACCTGCTCTCGCTCCAACAAGCGCTGAACGCTCAGTCGATCCCCTCCCTGGTCGTTGTGGTCGGGTCCGAAGCAAAGCGTCCTGACAGCGCAATCGTCCGGCGTGGAGAGCTTGTGCGCGTCGCCATCCCGGACTGGTCCGGTCAGGCTGTTGCCAGGGTGGCGAGTACTTTGATACAGACTGTTCCGGCCCCCCTCCGCCTGCCCCAGTGTCGTATAGCCAACACCGAGCCACCGAGACAAGAGGCACTCGGGTAAGGCGGGAAGTTGAGTAAAA